>CACGAG010000023.1 GCA_902571005.1 uncultured Pelagibacteraceae bacterium | reverse complement strand
ATATTAATTTCGCCAATCAAATTATTATTATTTTTTTCAAATATCAGAAAGGAATATGCATTATCATCTAATGCAAGTTTTTCAAAATATCTTACTCTTTTTACAAATGAACTTCTTTCAAGTTCATTTGGTGACCATGTAGGTTCCCACGGTTTTAAATATCTTTTATTTTTTTCTTTTAATGAAGACCATGATTTCCAATCTTTATAATCAGGAGGTCTTAGGGTGACGTTTTCACCTTTCCTCTCAAATGTTATCTTTTTTGGATAATAAGTTGTTAAAAATGACACTAGCTTATCTGCTCCCTAATGAATTCTTTAATTCGAATTGTGTTATTTTCCATTTTATACATTTTTTCTTCAGCATCAAATAAGTAATTGTATTTACTCATTAAATTTAAACCTTCACCTATTGATTTTTCAACAACCTCAGAAAATTTTACAGGGTGAGCTGTAGCCAAAACAAAATTAAGCCTATCCATATCTTTTTCAAATCTTGATGCATCCAGTCCTGTAGCAGTGTGGGGGTCAATAACATATGAAAAATTATCTTTCACGGATTTGATTGTGTTTTGAACGATATCCATTGAAGAACTATTCGAGCTAAATACCTCTCGAACTTTTTCTAAATTTTCCTCAGATATTGATATTTTTCCACTTTCTTCAAAATTTTCCATTGATACTTTTGTTTCAGTATTTGATTGATTAAGTATATCAAAAAGCAATCTTTCAAAATTACTTGCTACCTGAATATCCATACTTGGGCTTGATGTTTTTATGACTGTTTTAGATTCATATACTCCTGACTTCATAAACCTATTTAGAATATCGTTTTCGTTAGTAGCCACTATTAATTTATTGATAGGTAATCCCATTTTATATGAAACATAACCAGCATAAATATCTCCGAAGTTACCAGTTGGGACAGAAAAATTAACTTTATTGGAAGCTCTTTCAGTAAAATTAATAAATGTATAAAAGTAATATACTGATTGAATGATAATTCTTGCCCAATTAATTGAATTAACTGCTGATATATTATTATGCATACTATAATCTGTATCTTTCAAAATATCTTTAACAATTTTTTGACAGTCATCAAAAGTTCCTTCTACTTCACAAAGAAAAATATTTTCCTGATTAACAGTAGACATCTGCCTTCTCTGAAATTCTGAAATCCTACCCTTAGGATATAAACAGAAAATATTTATGTTTTTACTTCTTTTTACAGCGTTGATAGCGGCTGATCCTGTATCGCCTGATGTTGCTACTATAAGATTTATTCTTTTATTTTCTTTTTCTAAAAAATGATCAAAAAGAGGGATAAGTAATTGCATTGCGAAGTCTTTGAAGGCTAAAGTTGGGCCATTGAATAGCTCCACGATTATTTCGTTTGCATTAAGCTCCTTGAATGATACACAGCCACTTTCTGTAAAGTTATTTGAATACGCTTCTTTAATAATCCTCTTCAATTGATCGGATTCTATTTCGTCACCAATAAATGGAGATAAAATAATTTCTGTTAAGTCCTCATAACTTACATTTCGATTAATATCTTTATGGTTTATATTTGGCCAATTTTCAGGAATAAATAGGCCTCCATCATTTGCTAAGCCGGCAAATAAAACTTCTCTAAACCCAAAGTAATCGCTGCCCCTTGTGCTTCTATACCTCATTTTTTTGCACCTTTTGTCTAATATAGTAGATATACATTATCATAATTACAAAAGACAACAAAAACCAGGTGACAGCATACTGGAGATGATTATTTGTTATATTAGAAGGCTCAAATTCAATCAGAACATTATCAGAATAGCTTTGGTCTAATAATTTTATCATATACTTACTAGAATTTAATTTATGATATTTATCCATTTCACTTGTATTGAGCAAATACCAGGTATTTGCAATTGTATCATTTTCTGGAATAAGCGGCTTTCGATCCTTCGAATAGATTAAAGCTCCTCTGATTTCTATCTCACTATTTTTGAAAACTTCATCTAATTCAAAATTATCTTTAGAGTCAAACGGTATCCAGCCAAGTATTACATAAATAAATTTTTTGCTAATCATTTGCATTGGTAAGACAATTTCATAACCAGACTCTCCTTTAAGATTA
>CACGAG010000022.1 GCA_902571005.1 uncultured Pelagibacteraceae bacterium | reverse complement strand
GAGCGGTCAAACGTTGCAATCTTAACTCTAATATCGCTTTGGCCTGCTCGTCAGTTAAATAAATTTCTTTTTCATTTTTAATTTGCCTTGGGTCATCAACTAACTTTAACAAATCATCAATATCCTTGCTTAGCCACTTGGTTTTGAGAAGCGAGGTTCTTGCCTCATTAGGATCTTTGGAGCTTTTAATTATTTCTATTATTTGATCAACATTAGCAACAGCAACTGCTAGGCCAATCAATACATGGGCCCTATCTCTTGCTTTTCCAAGATCATGACGAGTCCTGTTTCTGATAATTTCTTTTCTGAATTCTATAAAATAGTGAATGAATTCTTTTATATTCATTAATTTTGGTTTTCCGTTTACCAACGCCAATGAATTAACGCCGTAAGAACTTTGTAGTGCAGTAAATTTATATAATTTATTTAATACAACTTGTGATATTACCCCTTTTTTTAATTCAACAACAACCCTCACTCCTTGGCGGTCAGATTCATCTCTTAAATCACTTATACCGTCAATTTTTTTATCTCTGACAAGTTCAGCTATTTTCTCAAGCAAAGATGATTTGTTAACTTGGTAAGGTACTTCGGTAAATACGATTGCCTCTCGATCTGTTTTAAATTCCTCTATGTTTGATTTTGCCTGAACAATGATTGAGCCTCTTCCTGATGACTGAGAGTCTTTTATGCCTTTTATGCCAATAATTGTTCCACCCGTAGGAAAGTCTGGGCCTTTTATAATTTGATTTATTTCCTCAAAAGTTACATCGGTATTTTTAAGGTAAGCAATACTAGCATCAATGACCTCTCCTAAATTATGAGGTAAAATGTTAGTCGCCATACCAACGGCTATACCACCTGCACCGTTGACAAGTAGGTTTGGATATTTTGCAGGAAGAACAGACGGCTCACTTTCAGTTTCATCATAATTAGGTCTGAAGTCGACCGTTTCTTTTTCTATATCTTCTAGAAGGAAACTAGCAATTTTTGCCATTCTAACTTCCGTGTATCTCATTGCAGCAGCCCTATCACCATCCATTGATCCAAAATTACCTTGACCATCTAATAGTGGCACGCTCATTGAGAAGTCTTGGGCAAGTCTGACCAACGCATCATAAACAGCTTGATCTCCATGCGGATGGTATTTACCAATAACATCACCGACAACTCGAGCACTCTTTCTATGTTGCTTATTCCACTCATAGCCTGACTCATGCATTGCATATAAAATCCGTCTGTGAACTGGTTTTAGTCCGTCTCTAACATCGGGTAATGCCCTGCTAACGATTACGCTCATAGCGTAATCGAGGTAAGAATTTTGCATTTCTGTATCGATTAATATGGGGATTACAGATTGCTCTTTACCTGTTTTAAGATCTTCATTTTGATCCTTGGAATCAGTCAATTCTATTACCTATTGAAGCGCTAAAAATCCCTAAAAAATAAGAAAAATAAGCACGATTTTGTTATAAAAATTAAGAAGATTATATCAGAAATTTGCCCAGTTTTCGATTGAAAAAAGTAGACTTAAAAGGGTATTTCGTCGTCTATATCAAGGTCAGGTGGAGCGCTGTCTCCCATGTCTTGATTTATATCTGAACCCATATCTGGAATTGAATCGCCGCCTCCTGAGTTCCTTGAGTCAAGCATGGTAAGTGTGCCATTATAGTTTCCAAGAACTATTTCCGTCGTATATTTTTCAACTCCGCTTTGATCTGTAAATTTCCTTGTTTGTAATTGGCCTTCAATGTAAATTTTTGAACCTTTTTTAAGGTAACTCTCAACAACACCTGCTAAACCATCGTTAAATATGACTATTCTGTGCCAACTGGTTTTTTCTTTTTTCTCGCCTGTAGCCTTGTCTTTCCATGACTCGGATGTAGCTAAGCTAAGTTGGGCAAGCCTTTTTCCATCTTGAGTCTGACGAATTACGGGATCTGCTCCAAGATTACCTATTAGCATTACTTTATTTAAACTAGCAGCCATATACTGTAATTTATCCAGATATTGATACACTGTACATACAAAAATCCCTATTTTGCTGTTTATGCACAGGTTATCTTTAAATCAGGAGTGTTAAGATTAATTAATTCTTATGAGTAAGACAATTTCTGTACAAGGAGCTCGTGAGCACAATTTAAAAAATGTTAACGTCAAAATACCCCGTGAGAAGCTGACAATAATAACTGGTTTGTCTGGCTCAGGTAAAT
>CACGAG010000021.1 GCA_902571005.1 uncultured Pelagibacteraceae bacterium | reverse complement strand
TTAAAATGTATATACTAATCTAGCTAAAATGGCTATAAACCTAGAAAAAAGAAACATTAGTTTTATATAAATTACACTACAGGAGCAGATTTATGACCACTGAAGAAAAAGACATTTATGCGATAGGTGAAGTTCCACCTCTTGGTTTTGTCCCTAAGAAAATGCACGCATGGGTAATCAGAAGAGATCGTCATGGAAACCCAATGCAATCATTTAAAGAAGAAGAATTTGATGTTCCTGAAGTTGGATCCAATGACGTTTTGATATTTGTGATGGCCGCGGGTGTAAACTACAACGGTGTTTGGGCTGGTCTTGGAAAACCTGTATCTACGCTTGATATGACTAAAAAAGACTATCACATCGCAGGTTCTGATTGTTCTGGAATTGTTTGGAAAGTTGGTTCTGGCGTGAAAAAATGGAAAGTGGGTGATGAGGTAATCATTCATGGTATGCAGTGGGATCATGAGGATGCTGAGGTTAATGGTGGTGAACCGATGATATCAAAAACAAATAAGGTCTTTGGTTACGAAACAGCTGATGGAACCTTTGCTCAATTCACAGCTGTTCAAGCGCACCAAGTTTTACGTAAGCCACCAAATTTATCTTGGGAAGAAAGTGGTTGTTATATGTTAACCCTCGCAACTGCATATAGAATGCTATTTGGCCACGCTCCCAATGAATTAAAGCCGGGTGAGTTTGTTTTAATATGGGGCGCATCAGGAGGCCTTGGAAGCATGGCAGTGCAACTTGCAAAAATTGTTGGCGCTAAACCAATTGGTATTGTTTCTGATAACTCTAAAATTGATTATGTAAAAGATCTAGGAGCTGTAGGCGTTCTAAACAGAAAAGATTTTGATTGTTGGGGTGAACATCCTGACATTGATGATGCTGAAACATATGCAAACTATATGAAAGAAGTTAGAAAATTTGGAAAGGCCTTATGGGAATTTACAGGTAAGGGTAATAATGTTGACATGGTATTTGAGCATCCGGGCGAAACTACCGTTCCTGTTTCATGTTTTGTAGTAAAACCAGGAGGAATGGTTGTTATTTGTGCTGGTACTACAGGATATAATCTCACATTAGATGCTAGATACCTTTGGATGCAAAGTAAAAGACTTCAGGGTTCACACTTTGGAAATTCAAAGCAAGCGAATGCAGCAAATGAACTTGTCATTGACGGCACATTAGATCCTTGTATGTCAGAGCTTTTTGCATGGAACAATATTCCTGATGCTCATGAAAAGATGCTTAACAATGAACATAAAGGTGGAAATATGGCTGTCCTTGTTGGCGCTGCAAAAGAAGGACAAAAATCTCTAAACTAGAAAGTTAATCATGCACGAACTAATTTCTAAATGTCAAAAATCCCTTATTACTGTCGATAAGTATTACGATGCTGCCCTGCAACATGTAAGAGGTGAGTTAATAGTTAATGGAAAATTATCTCGTGATAATCTAGATAGGGAACAACATGCTGCACATGGCTTATCTTGGGTTGCTGCATATAGAGCTACCTTGAAAGAAATGGTTAATTGGGCCTCAAACCTAGATTCGACCGGGACGTTTAATGAAACAGAGCAATTAATTTTGCAAATTACTTTTTCGGAATACTGCGCTCAAATTAAATCTGGGATACCAATGTCACAACTTGAGTATGTCCGCCCTCAAGATTTAGGATTAAAAAATGGTCTCTTTCAAGAAACAGGGACTGAAGAATTTAATGATCTGATTTTGAATGGCAATAGTCCTGCAGATCGCATGAAACTTGCTCAATTATTAAAAGATGGATTTTCAAGTAAAAACTTTGGTAATAGCGGCCTAGATGAAACTACATCAATAATTCAAGAACAATTTAGAAAATTTGTTGAAGATGATGTGACGCCAAACGCTCATGAATGGCATCTTAAAGATAACCTTATTCCGATGTCTGTAATTGAAAAAATGTCTGAACTTGGTGTGTTTGGTCTGACGATACCTGAAGAATACGGTGGACTTGGAATGACAAGATTTGTTGACTGTGTGGTAACTGAAGAACTTGCAAGGGGTTATATTGGCATTGGCTCACTTGGTACACGCGGCGATATAGCTGCCGAATTATTGATTACAGGTGGCACCGAAGAACAGAAAAATAAATATTTACCGAAAATTGCATCTGGTGAGATGCTTCCGTGTGCTGTTTTAACCGAACCTCATTCAGGATCTGATATGGGCTCATTCAAAACAAGGGCAGTTGCAAATGGAGAGCACTATACAATCACAGGAAACAAGACATGGGTTACACAT
>CACGAG010000020.1 GCA_902571005.1 uncultured Pelagibacteraceae bacterium | reverse complement strand
GAATTTAAAGGTAATCTTATTGGCTTAAATTTTAATTCCATCAAGGAAATTGTAGAGTCAAGTGAATGGGTAAAGCGGGCGTCTATAAAAAAAGTTTTACCATCAACTTTAAAAATAAATGTAACTGAGAACGATCCATATGCAATATACTTTCAAGAAGGAAAATCTTTTCTTATAGATCTTGATGGATCAATCATTACTGAAATTAACTTAGACAATTATGAAGATGGCCTCTTATTAGTAAGGGGTGAGAACTCGCCAGAATTACTCGAGCAATTAATCAGGGACATAAGTATTGCGTTTCCAAATTTAACTCAAACCCTGGAAGAAGTTGAATTTATTGAAAAAAGAAGGTGGAATCTAAAATTAAATAATAAATTGCTTGTAAAATTACCAGATGAAAACATTCAACAATCATTAAAAAATTTAAAACAGCTTTTTGAGGAGCAAGAAGTAATGGAGAGTAACATTATTGAAATAGATTTAAGAATTCAAGGAAGAGCAGCCCTCAAAGTTTTAGATGGAAAAATAAATTATGGTATTGATGAGATTTAATGGTTCAAAAAATAATTAGTGCGATTGACATAAGAGCCGACAAAGTAATTTGCCTTATTGCTCAAGAATTACAAATATTAGACAAAGGGAAAATTCTTCAACTTATTGGAATAGGTACTTCTAAACTGAAAGTCAATTGTTTAAAGCCCTTTTCATTGGAAACAGTTGAAATTAAAAATCATCTTGATGCCGCTATTTCAAAAGCAGAAGTAGATGCTGGTATAAAGATTAGTAACGTTTATGTCAGTATATCAGAAAACATGAAATCAGATTATATTGAATTTGAAAATAAAATTTCAGGTAGGAACATAACAGAAAATGATATCAAATCTTTTTTTGAAGATACCAAATTTAAAAGACTATATACTGAAACTGATGAACCACTTCATTCCTTTCCAATAAGCTACAAAGTAGATAATAAAAAAAGCTTATCAGATCCAATTGGTGTGAAAGCTGAAACTCTTCATACAAAATGGCATGTTATATCAACTTCAAAAGACTATCTAAGTAAAATATTAGATTTATTAAACAATCAAGACATAAGCCTCAAACAGATAGTTTCGAGTCACTATGCTAGCAGTCTTGCAGTATTATCAGATGAAGAAGCAGATAATGGAGCAGTAAGTATCGATATTCAAAAAAACAAGACAATTATTTCTTATACCTTTGACAACCAACTTATTGGCTATGATACGGTTAAAGTTGGAACTTATAATTTTTCAAATGATATATCACAAGTCAAATCAATTTCACTAGAAGAGGCCGAAATAGTTAGAAAGCAAATTGATACAATGAATAGTCAGAGAATTTATGAAAAAAAATTAGAAAAGTATTTTGAAATATATTCATCAAGAGCAGAAGAATTATCAAATTTAATAAAAAATATAATTTATAAATCAAAATTCAGCTCTCTAGTATCTAATAATATTGTGCTTACTGGATATGGAGCAAAGTCGTTAACTATGCAAAAATTTATCAAAAATCAAATGAGTGATAGTAATTTTCGTTTAGGATCGACAAAAAAAATTAACGGATCAAAAACTTATTTAGATAATCCGTCTCTTGCATCAGCATTTGGTCTTTTAAATTATGCCGCAAACCATAACATGGAGGGAGATAAGGATGAGTCTAAATCAGAAAAAAAATCAGTATTTTCAGTAGTTTATAATTTTTTTAGAAACCTTTAAGTAGTAACAAAAAGAAATAATCTTTGTTTTTTCCCGTGGTTTTAAACAATTTATAAACATCAGAATGCAAAATACCATTAATAAATCATTCAATATTGAAGGTGTAACTTTACACAGCGGTGAAAAATCAAATTTGTCTGTTAACCCAGCGACTGCCAACACTGGCATCGTATTTAGAAGAGTTGATATTAAAAATTCTAATAAAGAATCACTAATTGAAGCAAAGTTTAATAACGTTAGCGTCTCAGATCTATGTACAAAGATTACTAATAAATACGGAATATCAGTTTCAACAATTGAACATTTGATGTCAGCTTTACATGGCATGGGAATTGATAACGCTATTGTTGAAGTGGATTGTGATGAATTGCCAATTCTTGATGGTAGCTCCCTAGAATATGTGCATAACTTTGAGGAAGTTGGTCTTAAAAGTTTAAATGTAGAAAAAAAGTATCTAAGCATATCTAGACCAATTGTGTTTAGTATGAATGATTCTTTTGTGAAAGTTTCCCCATCTGATAATTTAGAAATTGATTATACAATTTCTTATGATCACAATCTTATAAAGGAACAAAGATTTAATTATGAGTTTAAAGATTCAAACCAGTTTAAAAATCTTATTTCTAATTGCAGAACTTTTGGCTTTAAAGATGAGGTAGATTCTCTCAGAAAAAAAGGTCTTATAGCAGGAGGTTCTTTAGATAATGCAATTGTTCTTGATAAAAAAGGAATTGTGAATAATGACAAATTGCGTCAAGAAAATGAATTTGTTAAACATAAAATACTTGATTTCATTGGTGATATTTATCTCTTAGGATATTCAGTGAAAGGAGCGTTTGAAATATATAAAGGTGGTCACAGATTAACTCATGAAACTATGAATTCAATAATGTCTGATCAGTCAAACTGGCGCCTTATAAACGAAGATAATTTAAATGATAAAAATTATCAAAAAACCTATTATACGAAATCCGTAGCTGCATCATTATAATTTAGAAATTCATCTTTAATCTTCTTAAATAATCATTAAAATTATGGTTATGAAATTAATAAAAATCTTTATTTTTCTAATTTTAGCTACTTATATTCTTAGCGGTTGTTCAGATACAAAGCTAGTTACGCCTGAAACAGAGGGTGAAAAACTTCAAATACTCTACTCAAATGCCATGGAATTAGTTAAAAAAAGAGATTTTGTAGATGCAGCAATACTATTTGAAGATATTGAAAGACAATATCCGTATTCAAAGTGGTCTAATCAGGCGCAATTAATGACTGCGTTCTGTTATTATAAAACACAATTTCATGATGAAAGCCTAGATGCTCTAGAAAGATTTATTGCACTTTACCCTGGCAGCAAGAAAATTTCATACGCTTACTATCTACGAGCTTTAAATTACTTTGAGCAGATAAAAGATGTAGAAAGAGATCAGAGTATGACGGTAAAATCTAAAAAGGCCTTTTATGAGGTTGTAAACAAATATCCTGATTCTGAGTTTGTTGAAGATGCTTACTTAAAAATTGATATTATAAATGATAGGCTGGCAGCAAAAGAAATTGAAATTGCCAGATATTATCAATTTAAACAGCAATGGATATCAGCAATTAACAGGTATAATAAAATTTTAGAGGATTATGATACTTCTGTATATACAGAGGAGGCATTACATAGACTTGTTGAAATCTATTACTCCCTTGGTTTAATTGAAGAAGCAAAAAGATATGCATCAACTCTAGGTTTTAATTTTCCTGATAGTGATTGGTACACAAAAAGTTACGAGTTAGTCAAAGATTTAAGTTAAATAAAAGTAGTGGAAAAATTTCCAAAAAAAAAGTTTCAGGAACTTGTAAAGAATATCCAGTACCATAACAATCTTTACTACAATGATGATAGTCCTGAAATAAGTGATGCTGAGTACGACTCTCTAATAAACGATTACAAAAATATCAAAAAACTTTTTCCTGAAGAAACTATGCAATCTGATATTTTGAACAAAATTGGAGGTAGGGCCTCTGATTTATTCTCAAAATTTGATCATCCCACAAGAATGCTATCTCTTGATAATGCAATGTCAGAAGAAGACCTGCAAAATTTTCAAAAAAAAATATCTAATTTCTTAAACAAAAAGGGTATTGATTTTGAATTTTCATCTGAACCTAAAATTGATGGTCTATCAGTTAATTTAATTTATAAAAATGGAAAACTTGTAACAGCTGCTACCAGAGGCGATGGTCAAATTGGGGAAAATATTACAGACAATGTAATTACAATCAAAGATATACCAAAAATCTTAAAAACAAAATATCCACCAGTTTCTATTGAAATTAGAGGTGAAATATTCATCACTAAAAATGATTTTATGAAGCTGAATACAGATAACAAATTTGCAAATCCAAGAAACGCCGCGGCAGGAAGTCTAAGACAGCTGGATTCAAAAGTTACCGCAAAGCGTCCACTCAAATTTATCGCTCATGGGTTTGGATCATTTACTGAAGAAAAGAGTAGTTATTACGATCAATTAATTGAATTCAAATCGTGGGGGATCCCAATCAGCCCATTCCTAAAAAAAGCCAATAACCTAAAAGATTTACTAAAGATTTATGATGAAGTTAACAAAAAAAGAGCAGAAATACCCTATGATATTGATGGACTTGTATACAAAGTGA
>CACGAG010000019.1 GCA_902571005.1 uncultured Pelagibacteraceae bacterium | reverse complement strand
ATCATCATTATATAATGCTTCGTCCGGTATTTCTTTTGACCAATCACAAAAAGAAATGGGTTTTAGAAGCCAGGTGAGTGGCCAAATAGATCTCAATTTAGAAGAGACTATAGAAAGAAAGTTTCTTAGGTTTATGGGAGATGGAGCGAGCTATAATTATATTGCTATGAATGAGGCCATCGAGGACTCCAGACTTAATGAAGTTGAAATATCGAATAATATGACAGGTTTAATTATGGGATCAGGCGGACCATCTACTAAAAGCCTACTAAGAGCGTTTGACATCACTCGAGAAAAAGGTCCAAAAAAAATTGGTCCTACAAGTGTTCCAAAAGTCATGTGCAGTACCAACTCTGCAACTTTATCGACGTATTTTAAAATTAAAGGCATAAATTATTCAATAAGTTCAGCGTGTTCTACTAGCGCTCATTGTATAGGTAATGCTTTTGAAATTATACAAATGGGAAAACAGGATCGTATATTTGCTGGGGGTGGTGAGGAATTAGATTGGACTTTGTCAGCACTCTTTGATGCAATGCCCGCTTTATCTTCAAAATATAATGATCAACCTTCAAAATCTTCCAGGGCTTTTGATAAACATCGTGATGGTTTTGTAATTGCTGGCGGAGGTGGGGTAGTCGTTTTGGAAGATTTAGAAACAGCGGTAAAAAGAAATGCCAAGATATATGCGGAGATAGTCGGTTATGGAGCTACATCAGATGGTCATGACATGGTTCAGCCATCAGGTGAAGGTGCTGAAAGATGCATGATGATGGCAAAAAAAGATATTGAAAAAATTGATTACATTAATGCTCACGGAACATCAACACCTGTAGGTGATATTGCTGAATTAAAAGCAATAAAAAAAGTATTTAAAGATGATTTACCTCTTATCAGTTCTACAAAATCTTTAAGTGGGCATTCTTTAGGCGCTGCTGGTGTTCATGAGTCAATTTATACTTTATTAATGATGAATAATAATTTTGTTTCAGAGTCTGCTAATATTGATGAGTTGGATGATGAAGCAATTGGAATGAATATTCTAACTTCACGTCATGATGAAAAAATTGATACCGCAATGAGTAATAGCTTTGGATTTGGTGGTACAAATGCATCATTAGTGTTTAAGAGGTTTGAAGGATGAGTTTACTGCATGGAAAAAAAGGGGTGGTTATGGGTGTTGCTAATGATCATTCTATTGCTTGGGGAATTTCAAAAAAATTATCTGATGAAGGCGCTGAGCTTTGTTTTACTTATCAAGGAGAGTCCTTGCATCGACGGGTGAAGCCTTTGGCAAATTCAATTAAAAGTAACTTTTTGATTGAATGTGACGTATTAAAAGAAGGGTCAGTAAAAAAATCATTTGATGAAATTGGAAATCATTGGGGCGAAATTGACTTTGTATTACATTCAATAGCATTTTCTGAAAAAGAAGAATTAAAAGGAAAGTATTTGAATACATCACGCAATAATTTTTCAAATACTATGCTTATTTCATGTTTTTCTTTCACAGAGGTAGCTCACGAAGCTGAAAAACTAATGAAAAATGGCGGTTCACTTCTAACACTTACTTATGATGGATCTCAAAAATATATTCGAAATTACAACGTAATGGGTGTTGCAAAAGCTGCTCTTGAGTCCAGTGTAAGATATTTAGCCGCTGATCTCGGCCCTTCAAACATTAGGGTCAATGCATTATCAGCAGGACCAATGAAAACACTTGCTATGGCTGGTATTGCTGGTGGCAAAGACATGATGAAGTGGTCTGAGAAAAATTCTTTAATGAATAGAAACATTGATTTAGAGGATGTTGGAAAATCAGGCCTGTACTTACTTAGTGATTTGTCTTCCGGCGTAACAGGTGAAACACATTACGTTGACTGTGGCTATAATATTGTAGGTGTTCCTAAAGAAATTTAGTTTTTTTCTGTTAAAAGAGAAAACTGTTTTGATATATTGCCCTTTTCACGATCAATCAAACTTGTAGGGTACTCGCCTGTAAAACAATGATCAGTAAATTGAGGTTGATCGGGATTTCTAGAGTCATAACCCATAGCTTGATAAGTGCCTTCTAATGATAAGAAAAATAAAGATTTTGATCCAATAGCTTTATTAATCTCTTCAATACTATTTTTTGATGCAATAAGTTCATTATAGTCAGGTGTATCTATACCATAGAAATCAGGATGTTTTATCGGAGGACATGCTATACCCAAATGTACTTCTTTTGCACCTGCGTCATAAATCATTTTAATAATTTTTTTAGCTGTAGTTCCTCTCACAATTGAGTCATCAATTAAAATAACTTTTTTATTTTTAATATACGAAACATTAGCATTATGTTTTAGTTTTACGCCAAATTGTCTAATACTTTGGGATGGCTCAATAAATGTTCTTCCAACATAGTGGTTTCTAATTATACCAAGTTCAAATGGCATGCTTGACTGCTGAGCATAGCCAAGAGCCGCTGGAACCCCCGAGTCAGGAACAGGTACAACTATATCTGCATCAACTTGATGTTCTTTCGCTAATTCTATTCCAAGATTTTTTCTATAAGAATAAACTGTGTTACCTCCTAACATACTGTCAGGTCGAGAAAAATAAATTCTCTCAAAAATACATGGTCTTTCTGCAACTTTTGGGAAAGGTCTAATGCTTTCCATCCCTTTTTCTGAAATTATTATTATTTCTCCATTTTCAATTTCTCTGACAAATTTTGCACCAATAATATCAAGAGCACATGTTTCTGAAGCTAGAACTGGGGCCCCATTAAGGTCACCAAGAACTAAAGGTCTTATTCCATAAGGATCTCTTACGCCAATAAGTTTCTTGTTTGTAAGAATAACAAGTGAATAGGCTCCATGGATTTGAAATAAAGCATCTATAAGTTTATCAACTATTTGCTTTCTCTCAGACTGCGCAACTAATTGCAAAATTGTTTCAGTATCAGATGTAGATTGAAAAATTGATCCACGACTAACAAGTTTTTCTCTTAAAGCTGAAGCATTTGTGAGGTTTCCATTATGCGCACATGCAAAGCCGCCTGACATTAAATCTGCATACAATGGCTGAATATTTTTTAAAATTGAGTCTCCAGTTGTTGAATATCTTACATGACCAATAGCATTGCTGCCCTTTAGCCTATCAATTACCTCTTGTTTATTAAAGTGATCCCCGACAAGTCCTGGCCTTCTAACGCCGTGGAACTTTTCTCCATCAAATGAAACAATTCCTGCACCTTCTTGACCACGATGTTGTAGAGCATGTAATCCTAAGGCAGTAAGTGTGGAAGCGTCTGGGCTTCCAAATATACCAAATACACCACATTCTTCATGAAGCTTATCTTCTGAAGTATTAATGTATTCCATTAATGAAACCTTTGTTTAGATTTCAGCATCCTTTATTGATAATTTAACCTTGCCTTTATCAAAACCGATTACTTTGACTTTTACTATATCACCCTCACTTACAACGTCAGTAACTTTCTCAACTCTCTGTTCAGATAGTTGTGAAATATGAACAAGCCCATCTCTTTTTCCAAAGAAATTAACAAATGCGCCAAATTCCATAATTTTAACAACCTTACCCTCATAAACCTGACCAACTTCAGGTTCTTCAATAATTGAGTTTATTAATTCAATTGCGGCTTGAATTGACTCATTATTGGTTCCAGCTATTTTTACATTGCCACTATCACTAATATCGATTCTTGCTCCAGATTTTTCAATTATATCTTTTATGGTCGCACCGCCTTTTCCAATAATTTCACCGATATTATCTCTTTTGACTTTCATCATTTCAACTCTTGGTGTGTAAGGTCCAAGCTCAGTTCTAGGAGAGTCTAAAGCTTTATTCATTTCATTTAAGATATATTCTCTTCCTCCTTTTGCTTGGTCGAGAGCTTTTTCCATAATCTCATATGTGATTCCAGTGATTTTAATATCCATCTGTAATGACGTTACACCGTCTTTGGTGCCTGCAACTTTAAAATCCATATCACCTAAATGATCTTCATCACCTAGAATATCAGACAACACAGCAAAATCATCACCCTCTTTAATTAATCCCATTGCAATACCTGAAACTGAATTTTTGATGGGAACCCCAGCATCCATTAGGGCAAGTGAAGATCCACAAACAGTCGCCATAGATGATGAACCATTTGATTCAGTAATATCTGATACTAAACGGATTGTATAATCAAAATCCTCTTTATTAGGCAATACCGCTTTAAGAGCTCTCCAAGCTAATTTGCCATGCCCAATTTCTCTTCTACCAGCTGAACCCATTCTTCCAACCTCACCAACTGAATATGGAGGAAAATTATAATGAAGCATGAAATTTTCTTTATAAGAGCCTTGAAGAGCCTCAATTCGTTGCTCATCTTCCCCAAATCCAAGAGTTGCAACAACTATTGCCTGTGTTTCGCCTCTAGTAAACAAAGATGATCCATGTGTTCTGGGCAACCATGATACTTCTGAAGAAATATCTCTTACTTCATTAAGCTTACGCCCATCAATTCTAGATTTATCATTTAAAATTTGAGACCTAACGACATCTTTTTCAATTTTTTTGAAATATGACATTACTTCATTGATATTTTGATCTTCAATGTCAGCGTATTTTTCTTCTAAAACAGTCTTAATTTCGCTTAGAGAGTTTTGTCTTTCCATCTTGTCAACAATTGAATAACTTTTTTTGATTTGATCTTCGAATTCACTTTTAAGCTCATTCATCAACTCATCATTAACGTTATACTCAAAATCCCATGGATCTTTAGCGCACTCCTCAGCAAGATTGATAATTATTTTTATAACTTCTTGCATAGATTCGTGTCCGAATTTAACTGCATCCAACATAATTTTCTCAGAAAGTTCTTTTGCTTCAGATTCTACCATCAAGACTGCGTCTTGAGTTCCAGACACTACAAGGTCTAATTGAGTTTCTTCATTAATTTTTCAATATATAATCTTTACCGTTATAACCGACTCTACATCCGCCAATTGGTCCCATGAATGGTATACCAGATAATGTCAAAGCACTTGAAGCGGCTATCATTGCAACTATGTCAGGATTTGTCTCTGTATCGTGAGATAACACAGTTAAAATAACTTGAGTTTCGTTCTTGAAACCTTCAGGAAATAATGGCCTTATAGGCCTATCAATTAGTCTTGAAGTTAGGGTTTCAAATTCAGTAGGTCTTCCTTCACGTTTAAAAAAGCCTCCTGGAATTTTTCCTGCAGCGTAAAATTTTTCTTGATAACTAACAGTAAGTGGAAAAAAATCAATATCAGGCTTAGCGGTTTTAGCTGCTACGACATTTGCCATAACAACTGTATCTCCATAGCTAACTATAGTTGAAGCCGTTGCTTGTTTTGCTACCTTTCCAGTTTCTATTTT
>CACGAG010000018.1 GCA_902571005.1 uncultured Pelagibacteraceae bacterium | reverse complement strand
CATGTTTCAATTTCAGGTTTCGATACTTCCCAAAAATTAATATCCGGATCCAATTTTCTGGCAACGCCCTCAACCGTTATCATTGTTTTCTGTAAAAGCAAAAGCTGTGGTTGTAAAAACATATTAAATTGCTTAGTTATGTCGAATAACTGGAGAAGTACATTTCCCATTGAAATATTTTTAGCTTTTTGATTTATGATTGGTTCCCCGATCGATCTTAAAGCTTGTGAAAAATCCTCTATAGATTGATTTTTGTCTATCAAGCCTGCTTCTTGGTGAATTTTTGCAATATGTAAATAATCTTGTTTTATAAATCCATAAATAATTTCTGCTAAATAAGATCTATTTTTTTTATCCAATCTACCCATAATACCAAAATCAACCGCTAAAAGTTTACCCTTTGGATTAAGGAACAAATTACCCTGATGAAGGTCGGCATGAAAATATCCATCTCTTATTGACTGTCTTAAAAAATTTATAATCAGATTTTCAGCTGCTTGTTTTTTATTTACTTTTTTTTCGTTCAACTCATCAATTTTATCTGCTGGAACGCCAATAATTTTTTCCATCGTGAGTATTTTTTGAGTAACTTTATCCCAATAAATTGTCGGTACATAAAAACTCTTATCCATATTCGTATTCTCAGATAACTCTGAAGCGGCTGCAGCCTCATATCTTAAATCCAGCTCAAACTTTATTACTTCCTTTGCTTTTTTTATTATAGAATTAGGTCTTAATCTTTGAAATTCAGAGAAATTTTCCATGAAAGTGGTAAGCCACTCAAGTCTTTCCATTTCCTGATTGATTATTTTTTCTATTTCTGGCCTTAAAACTTTCACCGCCACATCAATTTCTGTATTAGAAGATTTTATTTTTGCAAAATGCACTTGTGCAATTGAAGCTGCGGCAATAGGTTCGCTAAATTGTGAAAAAACGTTATCAATATTTGTTCCAAACTCATCTTCAATAACTTCAATAGCTGTTTTTCTCGAAAAGGGTGGCAAATTATCTCTTAATAGTGAAAGGTCCTCTGCAATTGTATTGCCTACGATATCAGGCCTTGTAGATATTAATTGTCCTAGTTTAACAAATGAAGGGCCAAGTTCGTTCAATGCTTGCGCAATTCTTAACCCGTCAGACTTATTTTTATGGTTTTTATCATAAGACACACCTATAGAAATTAAATTAGTAAAAAAAATAAATAAAAATTTTAATCGTATATTTTTATTTATTAAGATTAATACATTGTATTTTTTTAGTACTCTAATCAGTTTAATCAAAAAAAGTAAATTACTAAGCATTTATAATTTTTGTGGCATTGTGTATAGCTACTATTCCATTAAAAATATTACGATAGTTTACGTCTTTAAATTTTGTACCCTCAATTATTTTTTTAAAATTTTCTTGTGATGGAAAATTACTAATTGTTTTTGTTAAGTACTCATAAGGTTTTTCATCTCCAACAATAATTTTACCCATTACTGGAATAATTGAAGAATAAAAATTATACACATTTGAAATTGTTTCGTTCTCGGCTTTGGAAAATTCTAAGCAATAAAATTTTCCTCCAGGCTTTAACACTCTATAGGCTTCACCCAATGATTTTTCAATATTAGAAAAATTTCTAACACCAAAGGATACGAGGTATGCATCAAATGTATTTTCTTTAAAAGGGAGATCTTCTGCAGATGCAACAATCCATTCAATTTTATCTTTAAAGGTGTGATTTTTTTTTCCTTCTTTAACCATAAATTCATTTGGATCACAAACAGTAGCTTTTCCTTTACCTTTAACTCTTTTTAAAAATCGTCTTGCAACATCACCAGTCCCTCCGGCTACATCAATTATGTGCATCTCTTTTTCTGGGGAAAGCCAATCGATCAGTAATTCTTTCCAATACCTGTGTGCACCAAGTGACATAATATCATTCATGATATCGTATTTGCTCGCAACTTTATCAAAAACTTCTTTTGTTTCCATAATACGCTTATTTATTTAATATCTTATAAACTAAAAAAGTATAAATGTAATATATGCCAGAGCTACCAGAAGTCCAAACAGTTGTAAATGGTATAAAAAGCAAAATTAATAAGCATAAAATTTTACGATTCAAGAAATATATAAGTAAATTAAGATATCCTATCCAAAAAAATTTATCTTCAAAAGTTGAGAGCTCTACAGTTACAACTGTTTTTCGAAGAGCAAAATATATAATTATAAATTTATCAAATAACAGATCCTTAGTAATACACTTAGGAATGTCAGGAAGGATTATTATTGTAAAAGATAATAAAAAAAAATTTAAACACACACATTTCTCTATCTTTTTTAATAAGAACTTAGTTTTTCAATTTATTGACCCAAGAAGATTTGGATATATTTTCGTTACAGAAACGGCCACATTAGAAACAAATAGGTTCTTTGTGAACCTAGGAGCTGAACCTCTTACTGAACAATTTAATGATCAATACCTTTTAAATGTAACGAAAAATAAAAAATCACCGATTAAAAATATTATTATGAATCAAAAATATATTGTTGGGATTGGAAATATTTATGCGTCTGAAGCATTATTTATGTCAGGTATTCATCCATCCAGGTTAGGTAAAGATATTACAAAACGGGATTGTGAAAAATTGGTACGCGCTATTAAAAGTGTACTAAAAAAATCTATAAAATTAGGCGGCTCAAGCATAAACGATCATACGATGGTTTCTGGGAAGATGGGATATTTTCAAAATAAATTGTATGTTTATGGTAGAGAAGGATCAAAATGTGTAAAAAAATCTTGTCAGTCGCCCATAATACGAATAGTAATAGCGCAACGTTCATCATTTTATTGTTCTGAATGTCAAAGATAAAAAATATAAATAATTATGGCTAATACAAAATCTGCAAAAGGTAAAGTAAGAGAGATTTCTAAAAAAACAGATATTAATAAATCTGTAAGGAATAGATATCGTACCTACATTAAAAAAGTAGAACTAAATATTGTTAAAGGTGATAAAACTAAAGCTAGAGAGGCCCTAAAGCACGCAGAGTCAGAAATGATGTCAGCTGTTTCAAAAAAGATTGTTCATAAGAATACCGCTTCAAGAAAAATCTCTCGTCTATCAAGTCAAATAAAGTCTCTCAAATAGATTCATTAAACTTTTCCGTAGCTTATGATAAGCAGTGAAAGTTACATGCAAACATAATGCATTAATTTAATTCTAAATTTTATAAGTATCTTAATTCTTTTTCTTATTGCGATTCATTTTTAGAGAAGCTACTTTAATTTAAATTAAAAAATATCTTTTTTAATTATTCAAAAAAATAATTTTTTAAGACTAAAATTATTAGAAATTTAGTCAGAGCTCTTTTGATCAAATTTTGATTACATCAAAAAAAGTTTAAAAAGACATATGTTTTTTTTGTAAATTAGATAAGATTTTATTAGGGCTATTGGAGGGGCTTGCAAAAAATGTATCAAGATCTTAATCAGAATCAAGCTTCGTCAGTAAATCTTAAAGATCAGTGGAATTCAGTCTTAAAAAAGCTCAATACAGAATATGGAAATGAGATATTTAATAGTTGGATTAAAAATATTTCAATAAGAAACCTAGATGAAGATGTACTATACTTTACTGTGCCTACAAGATTTATTAGAGATTGGATTACTTCACATTACTTAGATAAAATTATTTTTTTTCTCAATCAAGAAAACTCGCAAATAAAAAGAGTAAAAATAAATATTGATAATTCACTTACTGCTAATATGCTAAATATCGACAATGATCCAAGTGACCAAAGAAAAATAAATAATAATTCAAACAATTCTAATTACATTGATGAATGGCCGTTAGACGATAGATTTAAGTTTGATAAATTTGTTGTTGGTCCATCTAATGAACTTGCTTATGCTTCTGCAAAAAGATTTTGTTCAATTGACGTAAATGATTTTAACCCTCTTTACATTTATGGTGGTGTTGGTTTGGGTAAAACTCACTTACTCCATGCAATTGGATGGAAATTAAAAGAAGAAAATATAGCTAATAGTGTTTCATATCTTTCTGCTGAAAGATTCATGTTTCAATTTATAAAATCACTAAGACAAAAAGATACTATGTCATTCAAACAAAAATTTAGATCCGTAGACGTATTAATACTCGATGATATTCAGTTCATGATAGGTAAAGTTTCTACACAAGAGGAGTTTTTTCACACGTTTAATTCACTATTGGATATGAATAAAAAAGTCATAATTTCAGGTGATAGATCCCCAAGTGAATTAGGCAGCTTTAATGAAAGAATGAAGTCAAGATTATCAGGTGGATTGGTAGTAGATATCATGCCTGCAGATTTTAATTTGAGATTTTCGATTATTAAAAATAAATATGAAGAACTTGTTAAAAGAAATAAAAATTCATTAAGTCTTGATGAGGAGGTATTATCGTTTTTAGCAAGAACAGTAACCTCCAATGTAAGAGAGCTTGAAGGCGCTCTAAATAAAGTTTATACATTTTCAAATATATTGGGTAAGAAAATTGACATTGAATTAACAAAGTCAGTTTTGAAAGATTTACTTAAATCTAATGATAGAAGAATTACTATAGATGAAATTCAAAAGAAAGTATCAAGTTATTATAACATCAAGCTTGACGATCTTATATCAAGCAGAAGAATAAGAATTTTTGCAAGACCAAGGCAAGTAGCAATGTATTTATCAAAAAAACTTACTACCAGATCACTACCTGAGATTGGTAGAAAATTTGGAGGAAGAGACCATACTACTGTTATTCATGCAGTAAAAAAAATTGATGAATTAAAAAAACATGACTCTAAATTTGATGAGGATGTTAACTTGATTACTCAAATGATAACTTCTACTTAATCAATTACTGATGCTTAATATTTTATGGAATTTAAAATAAATAGTACAGATCTACTGAAAGCACTATCCCATATTCATGGAATAGTTGAAGTAAGACATACCTTGCCAATACTCTCAAATATTATATTAAAAGCAAAAGACAATGAATTAAATCTGTCATCGACGAATTTGGACATATATTGTGCAGACAAAATTAAAGCAGAAGTCTCTATAGCAGGTGAAATCTCAGTTTCGGCAGTAACATTTTTTGAAATTGTTAAACGACTTCCATCAGGTTCAGAAGTTGTGATGACAATGGAAGAAGGTGAAAGCGAAATTATACTAAAATGTGGCAGATCTAAATTCAACTTATCAACTCTTAAAACTGACGATTTTCCAATTATTTCTGATAATGATTTATCAACAAACTTTGTCTTAAGCGCTGATGAGTTGATTAGAATTATAGACAAAACTAAATTTGCAGTGTCAAACGAGGAAACGAGATATTATTTAAATGGCATTTTTCTGCATAAAGCTGATCGAAATTCTATACAATTTTTAAGGGCTGTTGCTACAGACGGTCATCGTTTAGCTCAATATGATATTCCTCTTCCACAGGGCGCTGAAGAGATAACTGGCATTATTATTCCAAAAAAGACTATTTTTGAGTTAAGAAAAGTGCTTGATGATGCTAATGGCGATGTGAGTATTTCGTTAAATGAAAATAAAATCAAATTTACTTTTAACGATTTAAAAATTATCTCAAAGGTTATTGATGGCACATTTCCCGACTATACAAAAGTAATACCTCAGAATAATAACAAAAATTTTAAGACGAATAATAATGAATTAAAAAATGCCATTGATCGTGTTTCAGCTGTCGCAGCTAATGAAGAGTCTAAATCTAAAGCAATCAGGCTGTCTTTAGAGGATAATAAGCTTAATCTAAGTGTTGAAAGTCAATCAAAAGGTTCAGCAAACGAGATAATAGATATTAGCTATGACGGAGATAAAGTTGACATCGGTTTTAATTCTAAATATATCATAGATATTTGTAATGAAGTTGATGGAGAGGAAGTTGACATAAGTTTATTAGACTCGGTCTCACCAGCCATTATTCTTGATAAGACAGATGAAAATCTATTTTTTGTTCTAATGCCAATGCGAATTTAATTATGTATCCTAATACTAGGATTGACAAAATTTCACTAATTAATTTTAAAAATCATTTAAATACAAGTCTAAAAGATCTTAGTTCGTTTGTTGTTCTTAATGGGAATAATGGATCAGGTAAAACAAATATATTAGAGGCGATATCACTTTTTTCACCTGGTCGAGGTATAAAAAATTCACGCTTTATGGAGATACCAAATAAGGATAAGAATCAAAAGAATTTTGAGATTAAAATAAATGTAAAGTATGAAACTGGAGAAGTTGAACTTTTTCGAAGCTTTTCATCTGTAGAAAAAAATAAAAATTTTATTACAGTAGATAATGAGAAAATTACTAATTTTCAATTACTAGAATTCATAAATATATTGTGGATCACGCCAATCATGGAAAAAGTGATAATTCAAAGTAACTCAGAGAAAAGAAATTTTTTTGATCGTCTTATTTTTAATATAAATAAAAGTCACTTAAAAAATTATGCAAAACTACAAAAATTACTGAGTGAGAGATTAGCTTTGTTAAAAGAAAAAAATTACGATACAGATTGGTTAATCCTTGTTGAAAAAAATATTGCAAACCTCTCAGTTCGATTACTTGTTGATAGGATAACTTTTATCGACCAGCTAAACGATAACCTAAGGTCGGTTAGAGTTCCTTTTAATGCATGCCAAATCGATATTTGCCATGAATTATCTAAATTAGGTAATATAAGTAACTCTGAAGATTTTACAGAAAAGTATCTAAATGTATTAAATAAGAACAGAGAAATAGATTCTACATTAAACAAAACTACCTTAACAGTTAATAAGGTAGAGATTAAAATATTTAATAATATTGAAAGGATTATTGAAGCAAAAAATTGCTCTACTGGAGAACAAAAATCAATATTACTTTCAATATTTCTATCAGTTGCAAATATGGTGAAAGACCGAAATAACAGTCGTTCTCCTATCATTTTAATTGATGAGGCAATGGCACATCTTGATACGGAACATAAAGAATTTCTATTTAGTGAACTAGAAACTTTAAAATCACAAGTATGGTTCTCTGGTGTTTCAAAAAATCTATTTGAAAACATTAATAACCAAACTGTTTTCTTTGATATGAAAAATATTGTATAATATAGCAAAACAAAAAATATAAGTGAGTGAAGTTTCAAATAATTACGGTGCTGAGTCCATTAAAGTTCTAAAGGGTCTCGAAGCGGTTCGAAAAAGACCAGGAATGTACATTGGCGATACTGATGATGGAAGCGGTTTACATCACATGATATTTGAAGTTGTTGACAACTCAATTGACGAGGCTCTGGCGGGTCATTGTGACCAAATAAGCATTACTTTGAACAGTGATGGATCAGTTACTGTGGAAGATAATGGCAGAGGTATACCCACAGAAATTCATCCTGAAGAAAAAATCTCAGCAGCAGAGGTGATTATGACCCAACTTCATGCAGGAGGAAAGTTTGATCAAGATTCATATAAGGTATCGGGAGGCTTACATGGAGTAGGTGTTTCAGTGGTTAACGCACTGTCTTCTAAACTGCACTTAAGTATATACAGAGATCAAAAAGAGCATTTTATTGAATTTAATTATGGAGAAGCCTTAAGCCCTCTTAGTATAACAAATAAAAATATAGGGAAAAAAGGCACAAAATTAACATTTTACCCAGATAAAAATATTTTTTCAGATACTGAGTTTGACTCAAAAATTTTAAAACAAAGATTTAGAGAAATGGCTTTCTTAAACTCTAAGATAACTATAATTTTTTATGACAGTCGTAATGCAGATAAAAAAGAAAGTAAATTTCATTACGATGGAGGTATTTGTGAGTTCGTTAAATATCTTGATAAATCAAAAAAATCACTGATTGAAAAACCAATAAGTATAGAGGGGTACAAGAATAATATTGAATT
>CACGAG010000017.1 GCA_902571005.1 uncultured Pelagibacteraceae bacterium | reverse complement strand
AAAATAAATCATATAAAAAAATACGTCTTTGAATAAAAATTTCATTGTTTCAATCGGTGGCATTTTTGAAACTACATATGGCACACTCATTCCACAAACTTTATTAACTCGGTCTGGATGATACAATGACGTATTCCAAGCAACTGGTGCTCCCCAGTCGTGTCCAATTAAAGAAAAATCATCTTCATTCATCTCATCTGCTATAGCAATAATATCTGAAGTGAGTTCCATAATATTGTAAGCATCGATTTCAGTTGGCTTTGAAGTTTTTCCATAACCTCTCATATCTGGCACTGCTACTTTGAAACCGTTTTTAACTAAAGAAGTAATCTGATGTCTCCACGAATACCACGACTCTGGCCACCCATGAGCCATTATTACTAATGGACCCTTTCCATCAATATATGTATTGATTTCAATATTCTTATTTTTAATAATTTTAAAATTTTTCTTATTAAACATTGTTAAGATGGATCCTTTTTTCCGTGATTTCTTAAAATCTTAAAAATCCCGTCTGATGTAAAAATAATCTTATCATCTATGAATAAGTTGCACTTCATAAATAAAATTGATTTTGTTTCTCTCGTAATTTCTGCAAAACCATATACCCAGGATCCTTTTGGAGCGGGACCTACATAATTAGCATTTAGTTTAGCAGTTAAGCACGGGAATGAGTCTTTTTTCCAAGCAGTATACCCCATAATTCCATCTGCAAATGCAATCAGTGTACCTCCATGCGCTATACCGGCTTTATTGCAATTAATTTCCTCAACCGTAAATCCTTTATAAAAAATTCCATCGAGTTCTAAATTATAGAGAAAACCATTATTTTTTGAGAACGGTCCAGGATCAGTATCCTTGGTATAGTTTTTTATATTTTTTAATATGTCAGTTTGCATTACAAAAAATATATTTGATTAATGATGAATGATAAATATATAATTGTTCGAAGATTATGGGGAGCTATTGCTGAGAGGTTCCAAATAACGGAACGACCCAAAACCTGATCTAGATAATGCTAGCGGAGGAAATATGCAGAGAATATCAATTATTTTATTTTTTTTTATTTTTTTAAACAGCTCCTTTGCCCAAGAAAAATTGGTTGTTGGAACCTACGACTCTTTCTCAGCTGATTGGGGTCCAGGACCTATTATAGAAGAAAAGTTTGAAGAAATTTGCGATTGCGATCTTCAATTCATCTCAACCAGTCAAGCAGGTACTTTAAATAATGAAATTTTTCTGAATGGTAAGGATGTGATTCTTGGCGTAGAAATGCACGAATTTAATTATTCAATTGAAGATTGGCATGAGTATGATCATGGTTTCTTTTCGTTTATTTATGACAGTAGTAAACTAACTAACCCACCCAAAACTTTTGAGGAGTTGGTAAATCGAGAAGATCTTAAAATCGTTGTGCAAGATCCTCGTACAAGTCCAGTTGGCATTGGTTTGTTAAGGTGGATGAAATCAATATTTAAAGATGACTTCTCTATTAAGTTAAAACAATTAGATCAGAATATAATAACATACTCACCAGGATGGTCTGAGGCTTATGGAATTTTTCTTGAAGGAAATGCAGACCTTGTTTTGAGTTATAGCACTTCACCATTTTATCACCAAGAATATGAAAATGAATACAAATACAAGTCACTTAATTTTACTGAGGGTCACTTAGCCACAAGGGAGATAGTTTATGTTCGAGAGGAGTCAATGAATCAAAAACTTGCAAAAAAATTTATAGATTTCATTATTGAGGATGAAATTCAAAAAATAATATCTTCAATGAACATTATGTATCCATCAATTGATAAAACTGAGCTTGTTCCAGAAAAAATGAAAAATTTAATAAAACCAAAAGAAATTGATTATAAAGTATTTCTAGAGTCTGAACCATTAATTGAAACTTGGCTTGAGACTATTGCAGGCTAATATAAAAGATCTAATTCCAATAGGAGTTTTTTTTCTCGTTTTAGCGGCAGTTGTGTTGCCTGTATTTGGTTTAGTTTATTATTACAATTTTAGTTTTATACTTAATTTCTCAAATTATTATTTTAGCATTATTTTTTTTACAATCTTTCAATCATTTACCTCTGCCTTTTTTTCTATAGTAATAGGTTCCGTATTTGCACTTTTATTAATAAGACACAGGCATCATAAAACCATAAAACTTATCGTAAATTTTTTGTCAATTTTATTTGTATTGCCAACAATACTGTCAGTATTTGGAATCCTAACATTTTACGGACAATATTTTTTTATTTATGGAATAATTGGCATATTACTTGGTCATACAATTTTAAACACTCCATTAATAACAAGAATTATGTTTCAAAGTCTAAACGATATCAGTTCAAATGAATATATGCTTGCAAATCAAATGTCTTTGGACAAGTTAGGAATTTTCTTTGCTATTGAATGGCCTATTATAAAAAAAAATATACCCAGTCTCTTTGTTATTGTCTTTTTTATATGCTTTGTAAGCTTTACCCCAGTTTTAATTCTGGGTGGAAGCCCAAAATATTCAACTTTAGAAGTAGCGATTTATTATTCTGTAATTTTTAATAATGATTTTGATGCAGCTCTAAATTTATTGCTTATACAATTATCAATATGTCTTTTCATATACGCTGCTTTCTTTAAAAATTTTAAAAGTTCAAACTTTATAATTGATGAACAAAGAAATTTTTATGAAAATAAAAAAAGGGGATTTTCTTTCTATTTTGAAATTATAGTCATAATACTGATTTCTATTTTCATTTTTTCTCCAATATGCTTCATAATCATAAATGGATTCAATAAAGAACTAATAAATATATTTTCATCATCATATTTGTGGCATGCAATAAATAATACATTTGTGATTTGTTTTTTTTCAGGAACCATTTCAGTTTTTGTAGCTCTCAATTACCTTAATTTGATCTATCGCAAAAAATATTTTACAGAAATATTGATTTATTCACTTATTATATTTTCGCCAGTGGTAATGGCTGTTGGATATTATATTTTATTATTTAAAATCAGCTTGTTTGATATACCTAATATTCTTATTGTTATCATACTGAACGCAATTTTTTCACTGCCATTTACATATAACTTTCTAGCACCGTCTTACTTTAAAATTACGCATGAGAATGAAGACATCTCAAAAAGTATCAACATGTATGGATTACAGAGATTTCTAATTATTGATTTTCCTAGACTAAAAGTACCAATAATTACCGCTTTCTCAGTATCTTCAATACTATCTGCAAGTGATCTCGTTATCATTTCCTTTTTTGGTACGAATAGCTTGTCAACTCTAACTCAAACAATATATAGACTTATGGGAAGTTATAGGATGGATGAAGCATATTCAGTTTCTCTAATATTGCTAATGTTTTGCATCTGTTACTTTGGAGCTTCATACGTATTTATGAAAGGTAAGTTATGGAACACTCATTAGATTTAACCTATCACTGGGCTGGTTTCTCAGCTTTAGTTGTCTTTGTCATCGCTTATGCATTTGTGATGGCAGAAGAATTCACTCATTTAAGAAAATCAAAGCCAGTTGTACTTGCGGCTGGCTTAATATGGGGAATGATTGCAATTGCATATTCCAATACTCCTCATTACGAAATGGTTGAACATGAAATTAGACACAGCTTTCTAGAATATACAGAACTTGCTTTTTTCCTCTTAGTTGCAATGACATATATAAATGCTCTTGAAGAACGCAATGTGTTTAATTCTCTTAAGTCATGGTTAATTAAAAATCAATTTAGTTACAGACAATTATTCTGGATTACTGGCGTATTAGCATTTTTCTTGTCTCCATTAGCTGATAATCTAACAACTGCTTTAGTGTTATGTGCGGTTGTAGTAGCTGTAGGTTCATCAAGTCCAAAGTTTGTTGGATTAGCCTGTGTAAATATTGTTGTCGCTGCAAATGCAGGTGGTGCATTTAGTCCCTTTGGCGATATTACAACTTTAATGGTATGGCAAGCTGGTCAGTTAGACTTTTTACAATTCTTTGCTTTGGTTATTCCATCTGTTGTAAATTATATTATTCCTGCAAGCATTATGCACTTTTTTGTTTCAGATCATAAGCCCGATGTTGCAGAGACAAGCGTAACAATCAAATATGGCGGAAAGACAATTATTCTACTCGGTCTTTTAACAATTGTGACTGCTGTAAGTTTTCATAATTTTTTACACCTTCCTCCAGTATTTGGAATGATGACTGGTCTGGCTTACTTACAGCTCTATAGTTTTTATATTAAAATAAGTGTTAAAGATATTGAGGAGCAAAAATATGATTTCTTCGAGAATGTTGCTCGTGTTGAGTGGGATACATTATTATTTTTCTTTGGTGTAATTCTGTCTGTTGGAGGCCTGGGCTTCATAGGCTATCTAGAATACGTATCAGAATTTATGTACACAGACTTGGGTGCAACTACTGCTAATGTTTTAGTTGGAATACTCTCAGCTATTGTTGATAATATTCCAGTGATGTTTGCAGTATTAACAATGGAACCTGCGATGCCAGACTCACAATGGCTGCTTGTTACTTTAACTGCTGGCGTGGGTGGCAGCATGTTGTCTATAGGATCTGCAGCGGGCGTAGCTTTAATGGGTCAATCAAGAGGCATGTATACTTTCTTTGGTCATTTAAAATGGACACCGATTATAGCAATTGGATACTTCGCAAGTGTCTATGTGCATATATTGATAAATTTTTAATTCAGGATGAGAGTATTTTTAACTTTTAGCCTTATATTTCTCTTAAACACAGGAGCCTTAATGTCAGAAAATGCATATAGTTATTCTTTTAAAGATATTAATGAAGAAGATATGATTAACCTGTCAGACTACAAAGGTAAAACGCTTGTCGTTGTAAACACTGCAAGTTTATGCGGTTTTACTTATCAATACGATGGGCTACAGAAACTTTATGATGACTATAAAGATCAAGGTCTGGTTGTATTGGGTGTTCCATCAAATGATTTTGGAAATCAAGAGTCAGGTACAAATAGTGAAGTAAAAGAATTTTGTGAAAGTACTTTTAGTATAACGTTTCCACTTACAGAAAAAAATGTTGTCAAAGGTAAAGATGCTCATCCATTTTTCAAATGGTCCAAAAAAGAGCTAGGTTTTATCGGAGGAGTTCCTAGGTGGAATTTTCATAAAATTATAATAGGTAAAGATGGTAATGCAATTGCAGGCTATACGGCATTAACTCGTCCGTCCTCTAAAAAATTTATAAGTGAAATAGAAAAAGCTCTTCGGCTTTAATTCTTATAGTTACTTATGAGCGATCTTTTTATTATCCTAGGAAATCAGCTTTTTGATCCAAAACATCTAAGTAAATATAAAAATAATAAGATATTCATGTGTGAGGATCTTGGTCTGTGTTCATATGAAAAGCATCATAAGCTAAAAATTTTACATTTTCTCTCCTCTATGAGAAGTTACCGAGATTTATTAATAAAGAAAGGTTTTTCAGTTGACTATTATGACTGTCAAAACAATTTTGAGAAAAAGTATGAAGATAAATTAGAAAAATCTATAAAAAAACACAAAATAAATAAAGTAAGCCACTTTGAAATTGAAGACACGCCATTCGAAAAACGTATTAAAAAATTTATAATTCAAAAAAATCTTGAGCATAACGTAATACAAACACCTATGTTTCTTAATTCACGTGATGATTTTAAAAAATATCTGTCAAAACAAAAAAAGCCTTTCATGGCAACTTATTATAAAGAAAGTAGATTAAAATTTGACTTACTAATTAAAAACGGAAAACCTGTTGGCGGCAAATGGAGCTTTGATAAAGATAATAGAAAAAAACTCCCACAAGACCTAAAACTTCCAAGACAACCAAAATCAAGTGAAACTAAACACACAAAATATCTAAAAAACTTCATAGAAGAAAAATTTAAAAAACACCCTGGTAGTACAAATAACTTTTGGCTACCAACAACACATAAAGATGCTTCAGAATGGCTGGACGATTTCATTAAGAATAAACTGAATTTATTTGGAGACTACGAAGACGCAGTAAGTCAAAGAGATAATATCCTGTTTCATAGCGCATTAAGCCCACTTATTAATACAGGATTGATTACACCCCAAGAAATAATTAATAGATTAAAAAAATACAAAGGAAAGATAAGTATAAATTCACTTGAGGGATACATTAGACAAGTTATTGGATGGCGAGAATTTATGAGAGGTATTTATCATAACTACTCGCCTAAAATGGAATCATCTAATTTTTTTAATCATAAAAGAAAACTCAAAAATGATTGGTATACCGCTGAAACAGGCATACCCCCTTTAGATCATTCAATTAAAAATGCCCTTAATTTTGGTTGGACGCATCATATTGAACGGCTTATGATACTGTCTAGTTTAATGAACTTGTGTGAGATACACCCAAAATATGTATATAAATGGTTTATGGAAATGTTTGCTGACTCTGCTGAATGGGTGATGGTGCCAAATGTCTATGGGATGGGACTATTTAGTGATGGAGGTATCTTCGCAACCAAACCATATATTTGTGGTTCAAGCTATTATTTGAAAATGATGGACTTCAAAAAAGGAGAGTGGTGTGAGACTGTCGATGGCTTATATTGGAGATTTATAAATAAAAATAGAAAATTCTTCAGTAGCAACCCAAGACTAAATATGATGGTGAATGTATTTGATAAAATGAAACAGGATCGAAAGAAAAGAATACTACAGAAGGCAGAAATTTTTATCAGAGAACATACAAGCTAAGCGAATTTATTTACTCAATCGCATTATCTATATTCATAAGTATAGGCCTTCCATCATGAGCTGTACTTAGGGGAATAATTTTTCCATCAAGCTGCGCACACAAGGTTGGAGCACTTCTTTTCTGATTACCAAGATTGACTTCAAGATCAACTATAATTAGCTTTGCATCTTCAAATGTTTTTAAAATTTTCATATTGTCCTCCTAATAAAAATATACAAATACAATAAAGATAGATCCAAAAAGCTGTGAGATAAATAAAACTACTGAGAAAAAATGAAGCATTTTAAATTTTTTTTCAGCCTCAACGATACCACCTTTAAATTTATCTCTATAAATATTAATTCTAGGAGTTAGATAAATGAGATTGATTAAAAAGAAAGCGGCTGAAACCAGCGATATGATCAGAAAATCAATCTTACTAATAACAAAAAAAACAGCACACGATAAAATAGTAATGATTAACCCATAAATGAACATTCTGGGGAAAATAACTCGTAATAACTTACCTGCCTCATCTTCATTTAAAATTGAAAATACAGATGGGGTTACAACAGACATAAAAAAAATCATAAATCCAATAATTAAAGAATGTAGAAAAATTCCAAATTCCAACATTATAAACTTATTTAGTATTATCTTTTGAAAGTATTTCCCTTGAATTTGTATAAGTCTCTTTATAGTCTTTTTGATCAATAAGTGTTACAAATTCATGGTTAACATCACGGTGACCCATCTCGTCGTTTCTAACAGCAATGATAACATCTTTTAATTTTGCAAACTGTGATAAACCCCAATAATCAATTGCTATCTGAGGCGCTTTAACGTTTTCAATATTACCATTTTCAATTTCATCTAAATATTCTGTATAACTTATAATTGCTTGCTCCTCAAAATAACCCACAATCCTATGGCAGGTACGAGGTGAAACTAAATACATTACAAAATAAAGATTAAAAAATATTCCTTGAACTATTATCACTAAAAATCTCTCAAAAACTGATGGCTTTGCAATATTAATAAAAGTCATTAAATGCATTCTTTCGTTCTCAGCTTCATCTAAAAGTGTTTTGATCCAGCCTCTATCTTGCTCCATATTTCTAAGGCTTTTTAAATGATTAAGCATACCGGCGACCATTCCAGGAACAGCTGCTACAGTCTCTAATATAACCGCTCTGTGCCCGTAACGTTTTTTAAAGAAAAGATCAGCGAAAAGACGGAGGGCTTTTGTAAATAATAGAGCTATACGGTCGCTATTGTTTACCGGTTTATAGTGCTTAAACATTTCGGTCATACTAAATAGATAATATTTATTTATAGAAATTAAATACTATAAAGCGGATGTTTTACTGACATTTTGTCACAGATAAGGCCATAAAAATGGCGGTCCCTACGGGATTCGAACCCGTGATCTTCTGGATGAAAACCAGATATCCTAACCGCTAGACGAAGGGACCTTATAACTTATTTATATATCTAATAATCGGTCTAAATCAATAATTGATTAACTATTTTGTGATGCGGAAATATCAATAATATGTATTTGAGGTATTTTTTTACCCCCCCACTCATTAATCTTTATTTTGCCGAATAAGCAAACTGATGAACCTTTATTTTTTATTAATTCTTCTCCAAGCTGTATTTTTGCACTTCTAAAAGCCATCGCTTCAATAAATTTTCCTCCATCAGATTTAATAAGGCATTTAAAATGCTCATCACCTATTTGATCAACAGTCGCGAGTATCACATTTTTAAAAATAAAAGATGGTTCAGGATTCTCTGATCCAAAAGGACCAATTTTTTCAATTTCCCTATGAACATCTAAATTTATTGCTGATGTACTTAAAATGTCATCAGCAAATAAAATTTTATTATCTTGAGTATTTATTACTTTGTTGGTCAATTGCTTTTCAAAAAATTTTTCCAATTCTTCGATCTTTTCAGAATCTATTGTTAATCCAGCTGCCATAGAGTGTCCTCCACCTTTTTTAAGCAAATTACTTTGAACAGCAGAAATAACTAACTGTCCAAGATCGATGCCTCTTATTGAGCGTCCGGAACCTTTAGCTTCGCCATTGTTTATCGAGAAAACAATGCTAGGCTTATTAAATTTATCTTTAAGTCGACTTGCAATAATACCAATTACCCCCTCATGCCATCCTTCACCAGATACAATCAGTAGTTTATTTTTTAGTTTTTTATCATCAACTTGAGCGATGGCTTGATCTAAAACATAACTTTCTATTGTGCGTCTCTCAGAATTAAATTTATCTAAATCGTTTGAAATACTATCGATTTTACTTTTTTCACTTTCAGTTAATAAGTTAGTACCAAAGTTTGAAAAACCTAATCTTCCGCCAGCATTAATTCTTGGACCTATCTTGAAACCAAGATCATGAACAGATACTTTTGATTTTATATTTGATTTTTCAATCAATGAATTTAAACCTGGATTTAATCGTTTTTGTATTACGTCGATTCCTTTTGAAACTAAAATTCGATTTAATCCTTTTAGTGGAACAGCATCACAAACAGTTCCTAAAGCAACAAGGTCTAACAAGGCAATAAGGTTTGGTTCTTTTATGTTATTTTTTTTGAACCAATCTTCACTTCTTAATTTCCGGTTAAGACCGATAATGAACATATACGTTACACCTACTGCTGAAAGATAGTTTAATCCTGAATTATCATCCATTCTGTTTGGATTTATAATTGCAGTTGCTTTTGGTAGTTTTATTTCTGGAATATGATGATCTAAGACAACAACATCCATACCTTGCTCTCTCGCATATTCGATCTCAGAAAAGGCCATTGTTCCGCAATCGACGGTAAAAATGATCTTTACATCTCTTTTTTTAAAATTTGAAAAGGTTTGAATACTAGGACCATACCCCTCACTAAATCTATCAGGTATATGAAATTTTAGATTCATTGAAATTTGTTTAAAATAATTAATTAGAGTTGAAGTTGACGTAGAACCATCAACATCATAG
>CACGAG010000016.1 GCA_902571005.1 uncultured Pelagibacteraceae bacterium | reverse complement strand
GTTGATTATTTTATTGATCAGGCTTGATAATATGTGAGTATTCATATCTTTGTCCTCAATTATTTCGGCACAATTAAGGTTTTTAAGAACTGATGCATTATAATATTGATGGTTGTCGGCAGCATATGGATAAGGAATCAAAATTGAGGGAATTCCAAAGCAAATAATTTCATTTATAGTCGATGAGCCAGCTCGTGAAATAATTAAATTTGTATTCTCTAAAATATCTGTGACATTGCTGAAGTATGCATTTACATAGCACTCAATACTATTTTCTCTATAAAGTTTTTCTACTAAGTTTACATCTTCTTTCCTACATTGATGGTAAACAATAAATTCTTTCTTACATTCATTCTTAGATTTTATGATCGAATGAGCGATATTATCTGAAAGGTTTTTTGCACCTTGGCTGCCACCAAGAATACATATTTTAAGCTGATTTTTTTTATTAGTTTCTTTGTTATCTAAGTTTTTACTGCTCCTAGTTGGCAAACCAACTCTGAATGAATTTTTATTTTGAATTAGCTTTACACCATGCGTTTCGTTGAAAGTTGTAAAGATATTACCTACATATTTAAATAATAATTTATTCGCTTTTCCAATAAATGCATTACCCTCATGAAGAAAAATTTTTTTTCTCATTATTAAACTAGCGAAAAGAACAGGTATTGTGAAAAATCCACCAAAACCTAGAGTGTAATCGGGTTTGATTTTAAAATTGTATAACATTGATTGAATAAATAAGAACGGAGAATTTATAATATTTGCTAGTCTTGATTGAGAAGAAATAAGATTTCTAAGTATGATTACATTATTTGATTCTATATTATCGAAATATTTCTGGCCTCTGTTATCGGTTAAAATAAAGCATTTAAAATTTTTAGGTGCCTCCGAATAAACTACATTTATTGGTATACAGTGGCCGCCGGTACCTCCACCTACTAAAAAAAGTTTTTTCATAAAGTTAGTCTATTCACGAATATGTCGATTCTTTGAGAATAATAAAATTAATCCCGCTGCAATTGACATGCCAAGGACCGATGAACCTCCATAGCTTATAAATGGTAATGTAATTCCAGTTGTTGGTATCAACCTTATATTTACCCCTATGTGAATTAAAGCCTGTAAGCATACGTATAAAATAAGGGTAAATAAACAGATTTGAATAAAGTGATCATTGTTTCCATAAATTTTTTTGAAACCTTGATAAGATATTATAAAGAAGATTAATAATATAAGTGTACAACCTATGAGGCCATACTCTTCTGCAACCACAGAAAAAATATAATCTGAATTAGCTTCAGGAATTTTATTTTTTAAAAGACCATTACCGGGCCCCACTCCAATAATACCTCCTTGTTTAATTGCTTGAAGAGAAATTTCAGTTTGACTTACGTCATATTCATTTGGAAATAGAAATGAATTTATCCTATTTTGAACATTAAAATTGAGCAAATAAATCATTATAAAACTTAGAAGTCCAAAAACCACAATTACAGTAAGTATTATTATACTGAAACCACTCATTAGCACTGAACCAAAATAAATAGCTGATAATAAAAAAAATTGACTAATATCAGGCTGCCAAACAAGTATGCTTGCAACTAAAATATAGATTAAAGCACTTAGTGAGTGAGATGATATTTTTGTGCCTTGGTATTGATTATTTAATATCATAGCCAGTACAACGCAAAATACTGGCTTTACTAATTCTATTGGCATGAGAGAAAAAGATCCAAAACTTATCCATCTTCTTGAACCTTTGATTTCATCCCCAAATAATAAAGTAAGAACTAGCAAAGTAAAAAATACTGTAAATAATATCACGCTAAATAATTTTATGTATTTTGTCTCAACCAGTGAAATAGAAATAAATAGTAAAAAACCTATTGCTAGGTACAAAGCCTGTATATTAAAGAATGAAAATAGGTTGTTATTGAGATACCTGCTTGTACCAGGGTTTATAGTTAAACTTATTAATAGACCAAAAGTTATTAATACTGTTATACAAAAAAAAATTGGTTTATTTATTTCAGTAATCCAGTTTGTAATTATTGACTGTTCATAAGTTCTTTTATTCATTATTTGGTAAGTTTGCTTATAAGTTTATTAAAATGTCTTCCACGTTCTTCAAAGTTATTGTATTGATCAAATGAAGCGGCGCCTGGACTAAATAAAAAAGTATTGTAATCGGTATTAGTCTTCATAAATTTACTCATTTCGACCACTGCTTTATCTAAGCTGTGAACATAAACTGTGGTAACTTTACTCCTAAAGTATTTGTGAAAAGTATTAGATTCCTCTCCAATAATTATTACTTTTTTAATATTGCCAAGACTGTCATCTAATATATTGATTTTACTGCTTTTTATCTGACCGCCACATATCAAGAAGATATCTTTATATTTTTTTAGCGCAGCAATTAGAGAATGATAATTTGTTGATTTGGAGTCATTTATAATAAGTTTCTTTTTGTCTGAAAAAATTATTTGCTGTCTAAATTCAAGCCCTCTGAATGATTTAAAAGCATTGAAAATTTTGTTGCTGCTTAAGCCGACTTCTTTCAAAATTTCATATGAGAAGCGGTAGTTTTGGTCGTTACTCAGTAAATTATATCGATTTATATTTAATTTTTTAGTGGAGATTCTTTTATTTTTATTAATCTGCTTTAAATTTTTCATTTTATTCAAATGATTATTCTTTTTTATTAATTTTTTTATAATTGAATTATTATCAAAAAAACCTTTTTGTGAGCTATTTATATTTTTAAAAATATTTAATTTAGCATTACCATAATTAGACATTGTATTATGTCTCGCTAAATGATCTGGAGTTAAATTAAGTATACAGGCAATATCAGGTTGAAATATTTTAGAGCTCTCCAATTGATAAGATGATAATTCTAAAACATAAAAACCTTTTTTAATCATCTTTGTTTCAAAGATTGGGTTACCTATATTTCCCGCAAGCTGTGTGTTGAATTTATTTTTTTTAAGAATATGATGAATAAGCGATACTGTTGTTGACTTTCCATTTGTGCCTGTAACCGCAATTATTTTAATCTGGCTCCTTATATTTAAATTATCAAGATATATTTGAAATAAATCTAATTCACTTATCAGTTTACTATTTTTTGAAGTTAATTTTTTTATCAGTTTATGTGCTGAATTTCCTTTTGTAGCTATTCCAGGACTAGGTATAACATAGTCTATTTGACTTATCTTAGAAGAATACTTTTTATATCCTTTATTTAATATTTTTTTTGTATGCTTTGGATTATCTTCCCAAAAATATACTACAGCTCCACTATTTATGAGAGATTTATAAATTGAACATCCCGTTTTTCCCATGCCAATGACTACATAGCTTTTCTTTGAAAAACATTTTGACCTTAACATTTAGTTACCTGATCTTAAGTGTTGCGAGTCCAATCAAGGCAAGAATTAAAGCGATTATCCAAAAACGAATTACTATTTTTGATTCTGCTATACCATTCTTCTCAAAATGATGGTGTAAGGGAGCCATTTTGAATATTCGTTTGCCGGTTAACTTATATGATCCAACCTGAAGAATTACCGACACCGCTTCTGCCACGAATATTCCTCCAACTATTGCTAATACAATTTCTTGCTTGGTTAGAACACTTATACCCCCCAATGCAGCGCCTAATGATAAAGAGCCTGTATCGCCCATAAAGACCATTGCAGGAGGCGCGTTGTACCATAAAAAGCCAAGAGCGGATCCAATTATGGCTGCGCAAAGCACGGTTAATTCGCCTGCACCAGGTAAATAATTAATGTAAAGATAATTCGAAAAAATCATATTTCCTGCCAAATAGCAGATTACAGCAAAAGTCGCAGAGACAATCATAATAGGAACAATTGCTAGCCCATCAAGACCATCTGTAAGATTAACTGCATTTGCTGATCCTAAAATTACCAATATAACGAATGGAATTGTAAATAAACCTAAGTTTAGAAATATATCCTTAAGAAAAGGTAAGGATAATAATTGAATATCAATTTCATTATAAGTTGTTATCCAGTAAATAAATATCAACGATATTATTACTTGAAAAAAGATTCTTATCTTCGCAGAAATTCCATTACTTGATTTTTTCTTAACTTTGCTAAAATCATCTGCAAAACCAACCAATCCAAAAGATATTAGAAGGAATATAATTGGCCAAGATATATAGCTTTCAGGATTGACCCATAGAATCATTGATCCAACTATAGAAATCAAAATTATAATTCCTCCCATAGTTGGTGTCCCTTTTTTAGCTACTAAGTGAGACTCAGGGCCGTCTTCTCTAATAGGCTGACCAATTGATTGGTATGATCCAATTCTTTTAATTAAAAATGGGCCAAAAAAGAGAATAAAAAAAAATGAAGTAAACAACGCCAGACCAGTTCTAACTGTTAAATAATTTAAAAAATTATTTAGGGCACCAAGATTTAAATACTCAATTAAATATAAGATCATAGTTAACTTATTAAATGATTTGACAACTTTCGTAAATTGATTGAATTTGAACCTTTTAGAAATACCTTGCTATTCCTATTAAATATTTTTTCAGCATTACTTATAACACTATCTATATTCTCATAATATTCAAACTGAAGTCTTTTGTATTTTTTTCTAAGCGAGTAAAGTTTTGATCCAACAAAAATTACTTTTTTAGCCCTAATTAGTATTAGATATCTAATTAAATCTATATGAAATTTTTCAGATTTATTTCCAAGCTCATTCATATCACCTATGACATAAACTAAATGTTTATTTTTAAACTTATTAAAAATATCGATTGTGTCTCTCATAGAAACAGGACTAGCATTATAAGAATGGTCATGTACTTCTAATTTATTTCCCTTATATTTTGATTTTAGTATTTCACCTCTTCCTTCTGTAAAAGGAACATTTTTGAATTGATTGATTAGTTTTAAATTTAAACCTAGCGTATAAAAGCAAGTAATAATGGCTAATGCATTAAAAATAAGATTTTTTTGATTTTTTCTTAGAGAAAAATCAAGTTTACTGGCATCAGGTAGAATTACTTGGTATTTAATAATATTCGTAATTTTTGTCTCTTTTTTGAGATATACTTTTGATGATTTAACTTTTCCAATGTCTAAGCAAGTACTGATCTTTGATTTTTTGAATAACATATATAGCAATTTATAAAAATTAGAATTTCTATTAATAATTAAGTTTTCAATACTTTTTGTTGAAGTGAATATTTCTGATTTTGCTAATGCAATTTCTTTTAAAGATTTAAAATTACCAAGGTGAACATTTTCAACATTTAAAATAATAGCTGTTTGTGGTTGCAATACCTTTACTAATCTTTTTATTTCTCCTGAATGATTCATGCCTATTTCAAAAAATCCATACTTCGTATACCGTGGCATATTTAGTAATTCGAGAGGCAGGCCATATTGATTGTTAAATGATTTACGCGAACAGAAAACATCTTCCTCTTTTCTAAGCAAATAATTTATTGCATCCTTTGTCCCAGTCTTCCCAATACTACCTGTAATACCCACAATTTGTGTTTTTAGCTGCGCTCTGTACTTTGTTGCGAGCTTAAGGAGTGCTTTAGACGTATCTTTAACATTAATTTGAGGTATTTTTATGCCTCTTACTTTTTTATGAACAAAAGCAATAGATGCACCTTTTTTTTCTGCTTCTACTAAATATTTGTGACCATCTGTATTTAAGCCTTTAATTGCAAAAAAAATATTACCTTTTCTTAATGACCGTGTGTCGATAGATGCACCAGTTATTCTTTTACAAACAATATTGGACCCAAATAATTCGTTTATTTCTTTAGTTGTAATGAATTTTTTCATTTTTTTTGTAGATATTTTTTAGCAATTTTAACATCGTCAAAAGGAATGTTTTTTCCCATGATGGATTGAAATTTTTCGTGACCTTTGCCGGCAATAAGAAGCAAATCACCTCTTTTTAACTCGCTAATAGCTTTTTTTATGGCTATTTTTCTATTACCAATTTCGGATATGTTTTTTAAATTTCCAATCACTTCCTTTCTAATCTTTGCTGGATTTTCATATCTTGGATTATCATCTGTGACTGTTGCTTTATCAGCGTATTTTGAAGCTATTTTACCCATTAGCGGTCTTTTTTTTCTATCTCTATTTCCACCGCAACCAAATAAAACATGTACGTTTGATGTCTCTAACTTTTTTGACTCTACGATTGAATTTTTAAGAGCATCAGGCGTGTGCGCAAAATCAACATAAACTTTTCCACCTGTTTTTGTTCTTCCAACATATTCCATTCTTCCTAATACTGAAGGGCAATTAAGGCTGCTTTTTGATAGCTTTCTAGGATCAAATCCAATCAAATTCAAAATTGAAATTGCAAATATAAAATTTTCTATCTGAAAATTTGGAAAATTTTTAAACTTTAAAAGAATTCGCTTACTGCCCACTGTTGCTTTAACATGTTGAATATCATTTTTTTTGAGGATTTTTATAATTTTATAATCTCTATTTGCTTGAAAATATAATGGCCTAACGGATTTATTTTTTTTTAAAATTGATCTTATTTTTTTAATATATTTCGTTTTTGAATTAATAATTAATTTACTATCTTTATGTATATAATCTTTGAAAAGGATCATTTTACTTTTTATGTAATTATTTATAGTTTTATGATAATCAAGGTGATCATGTGATATATTTGTTAATGCACAAACATCAAAATTCATTCCATAAAACCTGCTTTGATGTAAGCCATGACTTGATGCTTCCATTACTAAATATTTTATTTTTTTTTGACCTATCTTTTTTAATTGCTTTGAAAGATCAATCGGTTCGGGTGAAGTAAGGTTATAATTATTTCTCTTTAATACAGAGTTTCCTAAAGTACCTATAGTAGCTACACTCTTTCCTGAAATTTTCAGTAAATAACTTAAAAAATATGCAACAGATGTTTTTCCATTAGTTCCAGTTATTGCAATTTTTGTTTCAATATTATTTTTGTTTATTTCAAATGCTAATAGCGACAGTGATTTTCTAATATCTTTAGCCTTTATCACTGTCGTATTCTTGGGATATCTTTTTTTACTATTTGATGGAATAACAATAGCTGCAGCACCCTTTTTAATTGCTTGATTTATAAACCTAGATCCATCTATTTCATTTCCAGGGATTGCAAAAAAAATATTTCCTTTTTTTATCGATCTAGAGTCTGATGAGACTCCATTAAATTTTATCTTCTTTGAATTAATTTCTTTTAGAAGGGAGTGATTTGGCATTTATCAAAGAGAGGTATTTATGAGCATGTTTTCATTAGGTATGTATCTTGCCTTTATGTCCAAAATAGGACTTACTCTATCAATAATTTGTCTTGAAACTCTTGCCGCATTCCACCCAGCATCACTCCAGTTCCAAGTATTATATGGCTCTCCATATTCTCTATTAATCCCTTTCGGGTCGTCTAATGAGATAAGAACTACGTACTTTGGCTTGTGAATGGGTAGTACCGATATAAAAGTAGTTAACTTTTCTCTTGTGTAGGATTTTTTGTCTATCTTGTGAGATGTGCCTGTCTTACCTCCAACCAAATATTTGAACTTACCATCTTCTGTGTATGCTTTATCAGCATCCTTGTTAAAGGCTTCTTTGGCAGTTCCTTTTGCAACAACTTGGCTTAAAAGGTAACGCATAATTTCACTGGTCTCTTCTGAAAAAATTTGATTTTCATATCGTTTATCATCTCCTAATTTTGTAAGAGATGGCTTAATTAAATATCCTCCATTTACTACAGCTGATGTAGCTACAGCCAAATGCAATGGTGATACTGAAAGGCCATAACCGTAAGAGATTGATTCTGTATTTACTGTTCTCCATGGGTCAGGAACAATTGGAATTGCTTTTTCTGGTATTCCAATATTTACTTGACGAAGTAATCCAAGTTGAGACAAATATTCTTGCTGTAATTCTTTACCAATATCTCTAATCATTTTAATCGTTCCAATATTTGATGACTCAACAAATATTTCTTCAACAGAACACATTTTTATCTCACAAGGCCTGTGAACATCCTCCACACGGTGCTTTCCAATATAAATGTGATTTTCAATCTCGTACTTTGTATTTGGCTGAAAAATTTTTTCCTCAATCCCCATTGCTGCAGTAAATATTTTCATCACTGAACCAAACTCGTATACGCCTAATGTGTTTTTGTTGAACTTATTATTGTCATTCGCATTTTTAGTATTGGGATCAAAATCTGGAAGTGATGTCATTGCAAGAATTTCTCCATTATTGACATTCATTATGAGTCCTGAGCCACCAGTTGCTTTATATAGTTTCATAGCAGCTAATATTTCATCGCGAACAATGTGTTGTATTCTTGTATCTAAAGATAATACCAAATCATTATTTTCTTCATTTTGAAGAAACTTATTAAAAGATTTTTCTAGTCCAGATACGCCTGTATTATCAATGTCAACTTTTCCAATTAAATGACTAAAAAGTTCACTGTGAAGATATTTTCTTTTATAAGCATCTCTGAATTCAATTCCGGTTTCACCTAAATCTATATACTTTTGTAATTCTAATGGTTCAACATTTCTATCAAGCCAGAAGAATTTTTTTTCAGATACCAATTTATCAAGATCAGTTTTGGAAAACCTGTTATTAATTGCTGAGACTTTACCTATAAATTTTTTCTTATCGTATACAGCTTTTGGATTTACAGATATATGGGATGTTAATAAATTTGCTGTAAGAGAAGTATTATTTCTATCTAAAATATTTCCCCTTTTTGTCTCAACATTCTCAACAAAATAATTTCCCTTTTCAGTGTAAAGTAAATTAATTTCTATCATCTTGATTGTTACTGCCAAAAACAAACTACTAAAAACAATCGCTGACAATATTAAACGATTATTTATTTTAAGGGCAAAATTACTCTTTAAAGACTTTAATCTTTCAAAAGCAAACTTTTCTTTATTGTATCTGTGTGTAAATGAAAAACTTTTTTGATATATATCAATTTTCTTTCGGCCAGTGTTCCGCTTTTTTTTCACGGAATTTACCTTGCCAAATTTTGATTAATTGTTGATGTATCATAAACTGTAATAACATCATTAAATAATTCATTATTTTCTTGAATATCTTCATTATCTAATACAACAAAATACTTTTCGTAATCATTAGTAATAATCATTTCTGAAATCTTTTTAATATTCATTGGCGAAACTAAATGGTCCCATTCAATTTTATAAAGCTCATTTATCTTTTGTTCTTCTCGAAGTGTTAATTCAAGTTCATTAATATACTTTTGCTTTTCAGCTGAAATGTTTTTTATAACCATTATTGCAAGCAATCCGGTTAATAAAACAGCAACCGACAATATTTTAAATAAAGCACTTATCATAATTCAAATCCTAACTCAGATATTGGAATATAATTAAAGTTTAATCGCTCACGCTTAATGACTCTAAGCTTTGCGGAACGAGATCTTGGGTTACTTAATACTTCCTTGGAAGATGGTTTTATTAATTTGGTCTTTTTATTTTTTAAACAAACTTTATTTGTAAAATTCTTTACCAGTCTATCCTCAATTGAATGAAATGTGACCACGCATATCTTCCCATTCGCTCTTAGTAAATTAAAAGCTTGGTTGAGACCAGCATGAAGCTCTTGTATTTCATTATTAATAAAAATTCTAATAGCCTGGAATGTTTTCGTTGCAGGATGTTTTTTGTAATATTTTGAAGGAAACGATTTTTTAATTATTTCTGCAAGCTCGATCGTACTCTCAATTTTTTTTTGAGTTCTGTGCTTCTCTATATTTCTTGCAATTTTTCTCGAATTTCTCTCATCTCCGTAATGATAGATGATATCAGCAAGCTCATCTTTGTCCTTTTTATTTATTAAGTCTGAAGCTGTTTGGCCATCCTGACTCATTCTCATATCTAGGGGGCCATCTTGCATGAATGAAAACCCTCTATTTGCATCATCTAGTTGCATTGATGAAACTCCTATATCAAATACGAAACCGTTAATTTCTTTTTCTTTTGTTTCTTTGGAAATTTTATCAATCTGACTAAATTTAGAATGTACAAAAGAAAACCGACTGCCGTACTTTTTTTTAAATCTTTCAGCTTGTTTTTTGACTGTTGGATCTCTGTCGATTGCAATGACTTTACATTCACAGCTTTGAAGGATTCTCTCTGTATATCCTCCGTATCCAAATGTTGCATCGATGTATGTTTCATTATCTTTTGGCCCTAATTGTTCAATAACCTCTTCAATAAGAACTGGCCTGTGGCCAAGTTCTTTATTTGTCATTTACTCTGTCTTCTCAAGAAAGATGGAATTTCAAGTAAATCTTGATCGGTTTCTAATTCTTCATCAGCTTCAATAGAATTATGTGTTTCATCCAGTTGATGCACGTTTTGTTCATTAAATAAGTCTGGTGAATCGCTATCTGAATTTTCCC
>CACGAG010000015.1 GCA_902571005.1 uncultured Pelagibacteraceae bacterium | reverse complement strand
CATTCCATTTTAACGCAGATGCTACCATGTCATCAATTAATCTATGTTCATAATCAAGTTCCAAAGATTTGAATTGATCAGCAAATTCTTCATCATAAATTTCCTGAAATAAATCTTTAAATCGTCCATCATATTTTTTTAGAATAGTATTTTTTGTCGATAAATAGACTGGCCACTCTCTCATAAGAGCGTAATTCATACACGATCTAGCGAAATCACGTATGGACTCGTCGGTATTGTACATTGCCATCGCAACGCCACTAGATTGAAACTCATAAACCTCTTTTTCAATCGGTTCTTGGTTGGGGTCATCAGGCGTCCACTTAATACTTAATTTTCCTTTACCAGGAACTTTAAAATCTGTCGCTCTATATTGATCGCCAAATGCGTGTCGTCCTACTACAATTGGATCTGTCCAACCGGGTACAAGCCTTGGAACATTTTCACAAACTATTGGCTCTCTAAAAACTGTACCACCAAGGATATTTCTTATTGTTCCGTTCGGGGAACGCCACATTTCTTTCAGCTTGAATTCCTTTACCCTATCTTCATCTGGTGTGATAGTTGCGCATTTAACTCCTACACCATATTTTTTTATTGCATTAGCTGAATCTACAGTAACTTTATCATTAGTTTTATCTCTATTCTCTACGCCTAGATCATAATAGTCTAGTTCTATATCAAGGTAGGGAAGTATTAATTTATCCTTGATGAATTGCCATATAATTCTTGTCATTTCATCACCATCAATTTCGACGAGTGGTGTTTTTACTTTAATTTTGCCCATTGTTTTCTAATAGTTCTGTGAGATCATCATAATTATTGATTACTTTATATGCTTCTTTCATTTTTTCGCCAGCAAAATCCTCATCTATTAGTCGATCTATAAGACTAAGAAGTTCATTCCAAAAATTATTTAGATTATAAATATAAATAGGTTTTCTATGCAGCCGAAGCTGTTTCCAAGAGTAAACTTCAAAAAATTCTTCTAGAGTTCCTATTCCTCCAGGAAAAATGATAAAACAGTCAGCTTGATTAAACATTTCCATTTTTCTTTGATGCATTGTTTTGACTATTTTAAGATTATTGAGACTTTTATTTTTCTTTTCTATATCAATTAAGTGTTCAGTAATTACACCATATACATCCCCTCCGTTATCAAGTGCACTGTTAGCTAATATTCCCATCAAACCCATATTTCCACCGCCATAAATAAGTTTAATTTTATGTTTTGCTAAAAGTGATCCAACTTTCTTGGCTTCATTTTTATAAATGCTGCTTACGTGATTTGAGGAACCACAGTAAATAGCTACAGACTTTATCAATCTATTAAGACCTTATTATTTAGAATTTTTGATTTACTATAAAATATATTACCTAGACTTTTAGGCAAAGCAAGAAGGGCCGGAGTAACAAATAATGTAGCAAATGATGCAAATCCGATGCCCCATATAAGTGACCAAGCAAGCAGAACAAAGAAATATGTTTCCTCACTTTTATATGCAATTGTTCTATCAAAAATATCTAAACTTATTTGAAGTGCGGATGGAAGCAATCCTGTGATTGTTGTAATAGTAGTTAAAAAAATTGGCCGAATTCTGTTTTTGCATGCAATTAAAATAGCATCATAGATATGATTATCATTCTTGCTAAGTTCTTTACGATAACTATCAATTAAAATAATGTTATTATTTACTACAATTCCCATGCAAGCAACAATCCCAAGTCCTGAAAACACAATACTAAATTTTAATCCAAGTAATAGAGTTCCGAGTAAAATTCCTCCAATTGACAGAATTACAGAAAACAAAATTATAAAGGTATGATAAAAGCTATTAAACAGGGTGATCAATACAATAAAAATAGCAACCAAAGCACCTAAAAATGCTATTATCAAAAAACTCATTGAGCTAGCTGAGTCCTCTGCTTCACCCGCGAACTTTATAAATACATTTGAAGGCAAATTTAATTCATTTACCCAATTTGCTAGATCCTGTTTTACGGCTGATGCGTTTAATTCTTCCTTTATATTTGCGTCAATTACAAGGGTTCTCATTCCTTGTTGTTTTCCAATTGTAAAAATTTTTTCTCTTTTTTGTTTATCTACAAAGTTAGAAAGAGGAACAAGTCCTTGAGAAGTAGAAATATTTATACGCTCAATTGAGGAGAATGTTTTTTCATCAGAGGGCAGATAAATTTTTACTGGTATTCTCTCCTCAGCATTGTCTGGAATAATGTTACCTATTGTTAGACCTGAAGTAGCAATTTTAATACTGTCTCCGATGGTATTTTTTGATAGGTCATATTTTTTTGTTTCATTTGAGTTAATATTATAAATCCATTCAATACCCGTAATTGGATTTTTGATATTTTGGTCAGTATAAGAGTCATCTTTGATTAATTTTTGCAGCACAATCTCAGCAAATTGTCTAATTTTCTTAGAGTCTGGTGACTGTACTTCAATAGTAAGATCTTTGGCCCATTGCGATCCACTATAATCATTTGCACTAACAGAAATATTTAAGCCTTGAATTACTGACAACCTTTCTTCAAGGTCCTTAATAACTAAATCAGTGTCTGGTCTGTCTTTGAAATCAATTAAATCTACCCAAATATCCGCAACCATGTCAGTCGGATTATTATCAAATAACCATATCCTATCTCTGTAGATTGTATTTCCATAAAAATTTTTGATATGAGGATGTCCGACGATTACATCAATTGTTTCCTCTAAATAACCTTTAGACTCAGCTGGTGATAAATTGCCTTTCGCCAAAATCTCAATTTCAAGACTGTTTGCTTTATCTTCAGCAAAAAAAACAAATTCAGTATTTGACTTTATTGTCCCATATACAATTGCCAAAAATATTAAAATACCAAATAGAGAAACTTTTATAGGATTAAAAATTATGTAGTTAACGACCATACCATAATATGTATATAACAAACTATCGTAAGGATCTTTTTTGGTCACCATTCCTGCAGTCTTCATTCCAAAAGATGACCCAAGTACAGGAATTATAATCATTGTAACAAAGAAAGAGCATAATAAAACCACTAGAACAGTTCTTGGTATTACTCGTATCCACACACCAAAAAAATCTGGCCAAAATGCTAATGGCAAGAACGCTAAAACAGTTGTTAGTGTTGACGCAAATATTGGATAAAACATATCATGTGCTGCATTTAGATAAGAAACAGATCTTCTAATTCCCTTTTCTTGTTCTCTTCTTGCATACTCTGTAATTACAATTGGACCATCAACAAGCAGACCCACAGATAACACAAGGCCCATTATGCTCATTAAATTATAGGACATGCCCATAAAATTAAGTATTGTTATTGATAGTAAGTAAGTTGTGGGTATTGAAATGCCAACGAGAAGTCCTACTCGCCACCCAAGAATAGCTACTATAATAGTCATTACAATGATAACGGCAGTTATTACTGTATTCTCAGACGCTGAAATTCTGTCATTGATGTCCTTAGATTCGTCGGCTATTAGAACAGCAGATGCAATAGGGCTAATAGTTCCATCTAACTCTGCAAGTTTCTTCTTTATGCTCTCATAAAGCGTAATTGTGCTTGAATTTTCTTTTTTGTTTATTTGTAGTAAAATACCCGGGTTACCATTTATGTTGACGTAGTCCTTATTTTTATCAAATGTTTGTTTTACGTTTGCAATATCACTTAAATAGATTGTCTTATTTGTTGAGGATTTTATAGGTAATCTCCTAAGCTCTGTTGCTGATTTATATAAAGATTTGATTTTTACAGAGTAGTCTGAATTGTTATTTGTAATTTTTCCTGCAGAGATAAGGTTGTTATATTTTCGAAAAGAATTGAGTACATCATTTATTCCTAGGCCGTATTTTTCCATGGCGGACGCATTGATATTTATGTCTATTATCTCTTCTTTCTTTCCTTTAAATTCAATATCTGTAACATCATATAACTTTTCAAATTCATCTTCATATTTTTCAGCCACTTTAACTAATTCTCGATAACCCATGTCACCATGAATACCAACTAGTACAAATTGATAGTTTGATGATTTATGTTCAACTACTTCTCGAAGATCATAACCTTGAGGAAGCTCTTCGATATTGAGAATTTTATTTCTTACTTCTTTTGCAATATTTGGAATTTCAGTATTTAATTCAAAAGCAACAAGAAATGATACAAGTCCATCTTTCGTAATGGAAATAACTTCTTTAGAGTCTTTCATCGTCATCATTTCTTTTTCAATTGGAGTTGTAATTAATCTTTCCACATCTGTTGAAGATGCTCCGTCGTAATAAATTATTACTGATACTGACTTCAGATCTACGTTAGGCCATTCATGTCTTGGAAAACTGGTATAAGATAAGATACCAACTAAAAATATACCTACTAAAATAGTATTAATAGTTTTTTTTCTAAGAAAAATTGTATCAAGTATTTTTTTTAGCATTTATGCAAAGGATGGTTTTCTATACTTGCTAATAATTTCTTTAATATGATCTGGTAGAACTAAAAGACAAGGAGTTAGTACTAGTGTTAAAATTGCTGAAAAAGAAATCCCATAAATGATGCATTGCGCCAATGGAGCCCAAGATGTAGAAGCGTTTGAATCATAGGCAATCTCTCTTGCAATTGGATCAATGGAATAGTTGAGTGCTAAAGGGATTAAGCCTAACATTGTTGTTAATGATGTCAGAAAGATTGGACGCAATCTTTGTGCGCATGCCTTAATTATTCTAGTTCTTACGTCTTCATTGGACTTCGAGGAAATAACATTAAAGCTATCAATGAGTATTATATTGTTATTTACCACTATTCCTGCCAAAGATACAATTCCAATCCCAGTTAAAAGTGCACTAAACACTTGATCAAATATAAGTAAGCCTAACATAACTCCAGCTGTACTTAGTACGACTGCACTTAAAATTATTGTCATCTGATAAAAATTATTAAATTGAGTAACCAGCAATGCAGCCATTAACATGATTGATATAATAAATGCCTGCGTAACAAAATTTAAGGAATTCACCTGTTCTTCGTTATCACCCCCAAATTCGATATCAATATTTGCGGGAATACTTTGGTCTTTGATCCATGTTTCAAATAGCTTTAATCTTGACTCAGGTGTAAATCCTGAAGACACATCTGCTTTAATTATTGTGACATGTTTTGAGTCAAATTTTCTTACATAATTTACTTTTTGTTGAGGTTTTTTTTCAACAAAATTTGAAATAGGAACCAAGCCAGATTCTGTATTTATTAAAATATTATCAAGCTCATCAATATATCTCTCTTTTTTTGGATACCTTAAGACAATATCTAATTCTTCATCAATATCTTTTGGTCTATAAGAACCTATAGTAAGTCCGCTAGTAATAAGGCCAATAGAATTTCCAATTGTAGGTATATCAGCCCCAAATTTAGCAGCTTTAGGTTTATCAACAAAAAGTTCCCATTCAACTCCGGGAACAGGAAGAGTGCTTTCTAGGTTGACAATTCCATCTATTTCACTCAAATAATTTTTTATCTCTTGAGCAACATTCATTGTGGAGTTTCTACTTGGCCCAAGAACCCTTATTTCGATATCTTTACCAGTAGGAGGTCCACCTTCTTGTGCTTTGATCTCAGTTTTAATACCTGGTATTTTATCCAATTCTTTTCTCATATTTTCAATTACAACTCTCCCATTCTCCCTCTCTTTTCTGTCAGTAAATTCGAAGAAAAATGATGCGATCGTATCATCAGAACTGCTTCCACCAGTTCTAAAATTATTGAATCTTCCAGTTTGTAAAAATAAATTCTTTATTCCTTTTGTATTGTATACAATTTCCTCAACAGATTCTGAGAGTTCATCAATTTGTTCAATTGTAAGATTCCCACGAGCTTGTATTTTACCGTAGCCTGCGAAAGGATCACTCTGGGAAACCAAAACAACACCTTGGCCTACCGACGAATAAGTTGAAATAACAATAAACGAAAATGCAATAATAGATCCGCTGATTAGTAATGGTCTTTTAAGAACTATGCTTAAAAAATTTATATACTTACCAACAACCCCTTCAACTTTAGCAAGGTCATATGTATGTTCAGAACTAATTGATTGCACGGTTTTTTTGCTCATCTCCGAAGCTTTTCCAAATATACTTCCGATTACAGGCACGATCATAAGGCTGTAAATTAAAGCAACTGTTAATATAATAAATATCGTAATAGGGAGGACTCTCATAAACTGTCCACTTACGCCGGGCCAAAAAAATAGGGGTATAAAAACAGCTAATGTTGTCGCTGCTGATGCCGTAACGGGCCAGAACATTCTTTTTGCAGCATAGATAAAAGCAGTCTTTTTATCATATCCTTCTACCATCTTTCTGTCAGCTAATTCCACAACGACGATTGAGCCGTCTATTAACATTCCTAAGGCCACAAGCATTCCAAAAATAACCATAAAATTATATGTAAACCCAAGAGCATATAAAATGAAAATTGCAATAATGATTGATACTGGAATACCGGAGCCAACTATTAAAGATGATCTAATTCCAAATGTAATCATAGCTACAATTAGAACAAACATAGTAGCCATTATAATGTTTCCTTGAAGTGAATTAACTTGCTCAAGCATTGTATCTTTGGTGTTCAATACATAGCCTAGGCGAATATCAGAAGAAATCTTAGATTGATATTTTTCTACAATGTTTTCTACCTTATTAATCGTACTTATTAGGTTTGCCCCACGGGCTTTTTTAACTCCCAAGCAAATACTTTGATTTTGATTTATGCTTGCAAAAAAGGTTCGCTCTTTGAAATTTCTTTTCACTTTAGAAATATCTGACAACAATACAACGCCATTAGAAGAAGATCTTATTGGTATTGAATTGATCTCGCTTTCGTCTTCAAATAAGCCTGGTACATCTACCGAAAATTGTCCTTGTCCGGTTTCTATCTCACCTGCCATGACAGCTTGATTGTTGTTGTTAATTGCTCTGATTATTTCATAGAGGGAAATGTTATAATTTTCAATTTGGTTACGATTAAGTATGGCTTCTAATTGTTCATCTCTGTTTCCAATCAGATCCACCTCAAATATTTCAGGAAGAAGCTCTATTTCATTTTTAATATCTCTCATGATATTAAGAAGATCTCTTTCTTGAGCAATATCTGATGAAATTGCAACAATAATTGATGGATCATCAGACAACGATACTTCTCTGACAATTGGTTCCTTAGCGTCATCAGGAAATTTAGATTTAGCTTCATTAACAGCGTCTCTGACACTGTCTAAAGATTTTGACATCGTCTCGGCTGCTTCAAATTCTACGACTGCTGCAGCGTAACCTTCGAAGCCAAAAGCTTGAAGTTTTTTTACACCTTCTATTGACCTTAATTCTTCCTCTAATGGACGGACAAGCAATCTCTCGGAATCAGATGGTGACACGCCTGGAAGACCAACTCCTGCATATACAACGGGAATAGTAATGTCAGGCTCAGCTTCTACAGGAATATTAATCCGACCAAAAATACCAGCAACTATAAGCACTAACAGAAATGCAAGAGCCGTTCTTTTTCTATCTACAAAAAACTCAATCATTTAATAGTTAATATCTTGTCCTTCAATCACATATTCTTGACCGACTGTGATAATTTTAGTTTTTTTAGGCAAGCCCTCCACCCATAGTCCTTCCGGAGTATCTTCAATTATTGAAATACTTTTAAACGAAGCCTTATTATCATCTGCAATTTTTACACCTAGTTCTCCACTATCATCTAGAGATAATAAATAAGAAGGAATTAAATGTGCAGAGGTTTCGCGAATAGGCACCTTTATTTCCGCTGTCAGTCCCTCCCTAATTTCACCATCTACATTAGATATTTCAGCTTCAACCGCGTAGGTTCTTGTCATAGGTGAAGCACTCTTACTTACAAATTTAATCTGGCCATTTAAACTTTTGTTATTTAAAAGTTCGATCTCAACAGTTGAACCTTTTTTAATTTTACTTACCTCTTTTTCTGTTACCTCACCAATAACCTTCATTGGATCTAATTGAATAATTGTTACACAAGGTAAGCTTGGTCCAATTAAAGACCCTATTTCGACATGCACTTCTTCAATGTACCCGTCAAAAGGAGCTAATATTTTTGTATTACTTAATTCATTTTGTGCCATCTCTACTTTAGCATCAGCACTTTTAAGCTTTGCCTCAGCCATTGCCAAATCATTCTCAGATCGATAACCATCAATTTTAAGCTTGTTTATCGCATCATACTGTAGACTGGCTTGATTTTGAAGTGCAAGCGCCTCATCTAACATTGCCGATCTATTTTCTTCTTCCAAACTACAAACTAAATCACCTTTTTTGACAAACTCACCCTTAGAGGATGTAGATATAACGTTAGAAGAAGTTTTTGGATTTAAATTAATTTTCTTGTTAGCTTCGGTTTTACCCCTGATTGTTAAATAAAATACCTTTTTTTCTGAGATTGTTTCCATTACCCTCACCGAAACAGTGTTATTTGTCTCTACCGATACTTCATTACCCTCAACTAATTCAACATCATTATTGCCACCCAAGACACCTGATAAAATCCAAATGAGCACAGCAGCAAGTATGTAAAAAGCTATCATATAGTTACTGAATAAAAATCTCATATTTGTACCTCGATATTATTAATTAATTTTTTTCTTAAGCAGGTGTCTATTTTTTTCCATGTAATTTAGTCCCGTTTCAATTAATGCTGATGCAAGGCCCCTAATAAATGAAACTGACTTTTCGTTTCTGATTGCGTCTAAATTTCCTGGAACAGGACCATCGTATTTGAATTGTTCAAGCTTTTGTCTCAAATATAAAACACGTTCGTTTAAAACAGTATTCATAGTTTCGTTTGGTATATATTTTGAGAATAATAAAAGAAGAAAAAATTCAGATTTAATTTGGTCTCCAAAATTTCCTGATCGAATATAAGAAGATGCGTCACCAAGTAAATTATCTTTCATCAAGTCCATTCCCTTTTTAGTTATTGTATAGACTTTTTTGTCTGGTTTTTTACTTTGAGAATGTTGCTTACAGGATACATATTTATCCGCTTGTAAGCTGTTTAAGGTTGGGTAGATAGTTCCGAAGCTTAAGCTATAAAAGTCTGATAATGGCCCTTCAAACATTTGTTTGATTTCATAGCCGGATCTCGGTCCGAGCGATAGAAGTCCTAAACAAAGTGTTTCTTTTTGCATATTAATTTATTCCTAGTGATGACAAATTTAGAATACCAGACATATACATTACTTGAGCTTTTGTGATTTCACGGTCTTTTTGCTCTTGGAAGTACTTGATTTCTGAATTAAGCAGACTTTGTCTAGCTGTTAGCACATCAAGGACGTTTCTTTCTCCTACTTCTTCTTCTATAACAGTACCTTCATATGCAGTTTTATTAGCTAAAAAATTCAATTTAGCCGCTTCAACTGTTTCGTCAGTAATAAGATAGTTTTCCCAAATGTTCTCTGCAAGTGAGAGCGTTTCGTCTGTAGTTTTTTGTATAAGAATTATTTGACTGTTTTTCTGTTTTTTTGCTTTTCTTATATTAGACAGAGATTTTCCTGATGTAAAAATTGGCCATGTGACTGTTGCTTGCAATTCTTCATTTGTAAGTTCATCTATAGTTGTGGAATACTCGTCAAGCTCTGTTTTTGAAGCTGTAAGGTTAATTTGCGGGTACAGGGCTGATCTAGCTACCCCAATATTGGCGTTGTAAACATCGAGCGTTGAATTGACTATTCTTATTGTATAATTATTTGAAATAACTAATTCTCTATACTTTTCATATGAATCAGGAACCTCTGAATTTATTTCAGAAAACGTTAAATTGTTTGGTCTAGTTCCAATTAAATTATAAAAGGAATTCATAGTATTTTTTAAATTTATTTTTGCATCAAGAAGATTAATTTTTGAATTATTAAGAAAAGCATCTGATTGCGCAACATCAGTCTTAGAAGCCAATCCAACCTCAAACTCTTTGCTTGTTGCATTGAATCTCTCACTCACCGAATTAAAATTATCTTTATTTGATTGAACTATCTTTTGCGCAAGTAATACATTGTAGTATGCGTCTATTGTTTCTAAGATAATGTCCTGCGTGACTTTAGATTGGGTAAGATTTTGAATATGTAATTGTTCCTTAGAGGAGAGTGAACTATAAAATCGACTAAAACCACTAAATATATTTTGTGATAGGACAATTGATTTACTGCTAGGAGATAACTCGTAACTATTTGTGGTACTTCCAGACTGACTTTTAATGTTGGAGTAATCATTTTCAGATAAACTGCCACTTAAGGTTATCGTTGGAAAGTAGTCTGTTGTTGATTGAAGATAATCTTCTTTAGCCATATCAACATTTAAAGCTTCAATCTTGAGTGATAAGTTATTAGATAGTGAGTCATTGACTGCTTCCTTAAGACTCAAGGCCTGAACAGAGACATTTAACAATAAGAAAACCAGTGCAATGTGTATTATGTATTTCATCTATATCCTATAAAAAAGAGCGTATGTATATCAGATTGATATATATAATCAATACCTATATCATATTGATATAGTTTAAATCTTTAAGTTATCAATTAAGCTTTTTTCAGGTATAAATGATTGAAAAATAACAATTTTATGAAAATCAGGAATAAGTCCTTTTCAGATAAGAGTAAAAAATGGCTTAAAAGACATTTAGAAGATGAGTATGTAATCAAGTCCTCTAAAGATAATTTTAGATCCCGAGCGGCTTATAAATTAATTGAAATTATTGAAAAATATAAACTTCTTGATGGCTTAGAAAAAGCTTTGGATATTGGATCTGCTCCTGGCAGTTGGAGCGAGGTATTACAATTTCGTGGAAAAAATCTAAAAAAGATAGTGGCGTTAGATCTGATAAATATGAAACCCATAAGAAATGTAGATGTATATAAAGTTGATTTCTTGTCAGATGAATGTTCAGAAATATTAGCCAAATATGACAAATTTGATCTTATAGTGTCTGATATATCACCAAATTTATCTGGTAATAAATCATCAGATTTTTTGCTTTCGCTTGAATTATTAGAGAATGTTGTTGATTTTGCCCTAAAAGAATTGAATCCAGGCGGAAACATGGTTTCAAAATATTTTAGATCAGGTGATATTTCAGAAGTTATACAAACTTGTAAAAAACATTTTAAAAAAGTGACTTCCTTCAAGCCTAAGTCAAGCCGCAAAGAATCGAGTGAAATTTACTTGATTTGCCTTGAAAAAAAATCAGCTATTGATTGACATAAATTAATAAATAATTTATTTCTCTGAGATGGAGCACTCCAGTATTAAAAAATCTCTCTCATTTGACGACGTTCTTATCAAGCCTGCACGATCTTCTGTGCTTCCTTCAGATGTAAGCACTTTTACAAAAATTACTAATAATATCTCATTGGGTGTTCCTCTTATATCGTCCGCAATGGATACAGTAACTGAATATAGGTTAGCTATTGCAATTGCCCAGTCTGGTGGAATGGGGATATTACATAAAAATATGTCCATAGATGAACAGTCACAAAATGTTTCAAAAGTGAAAAAATTTGAAACCGGAATGGTAATTGATCCATTAACGATACTACCATCGGCAACTTTAGCTGACGCTCTAGAATTAATGAAAGTCAATGAGATTTCAGGCATACCTGTTGTTGACGTAGACGACAAATTATTAGGCATTCTAACAAACAGGGACGTACGATTTGCAACCAATATGTCTCAAAAAATAAGTGAATTAATGACTAGTGAAAATTTAGTCACTGTCAAAGATGGAATTTCAACAGATGATGCCCAAAAATTACTACACAAGCATAGAATTGAAAAATTATTAGTTGTCGATGAAAAGGGCAAATGTATTGGTTTAATTACTGTTAAAGACATAGAAAAAAGTCAGCTACATCCAAATGCTTCGAAAGATCA
>CACGAG010000014.1 GCA_902571005.1 uncultured Pelagibacteraceae bacterium | reverse complement strand
TCCATAAATCTAGTCTATCATATGGAATTTCTCCATAAACTGTATTCATGATTTCCGTTCCAAATTCACCTTCACCTAAAGACCTTTGACCAAAATTTTTAGGAAAATCAAAATCGTGTTCTTTTTTGTATATAGGATCATCTGGTGCAAATTTTTGATTTTCACCGATAAATCCCGTACCCAATATTTCAGAAGATGCCCTGAAAAACATTATATCGTGAGGATTGACGAAATTTACAAACACAGACCAAGGCTTTTCATTTCCTTTTTTATCTCTAATAAAATTTGATGTAGACTCTGCAGTCAAACCATCAAATTTAAAACCTCCCTGTCCTAAATCACGCTCACCTGGTTGATCTGAATTATCAAAACCATATTTTGAAAACATTTTTCGCATACCATCATATCCGAGAGCATTTTCATTTACATTACTCTCAGTAATGTTTGTTAAGTGCCATTTACCAAAATAACCTGTTTCGTAGTCTTGATTTTTTAAAAGGTGGCCTATTGTATTTACATTATCGTATAAACCTGGAACCCAGGGGGTTACCGTATTATCCCATACTCCAGTAAATTGAACATGCTGCCCCGTATAAATAGAGCTACGTGCAGGTGAACATATTGGTGTTGAGGTATAGGATCTATTGAAATAGGTTGAGATATTCTCCAAATATCTGCGTGCAGGCAAATCTATGTTTTTTGGAATATATGGCCATGCCCTCTCCTGATCATTTAATATTAATAAAATATTATAATTCTTAGGTTTAATGTAAGCTGGCGCATTTTGTAAATGTAAAATAGATGCAAGGCCTCCTAAAGCAATTGAGGCTGCAGACTTTTTAATAAAAGATCGTCTTGATATAGATTTCTTCATATATATGATAAAATAATATACATTATTTAAACTTGTTACAAATCCAGCTTTTAGATATTTATTGATTCAGTTTTATGAAATTAGTCACTTTTACATTTAATGGCACTACATCCATAGGCGCAATAAATGGAGACCACGTAGTGGATTTCTCAAATAGTTCATTACCCAACAACATGATAGATTTTATCGCTCTTGGAGATCAGGGTCTAGATACTGCAAAAAACCTTATTGATAATAGTGAAATTAAAATTGAGTTAAGCAAAGTACATTTAAAAGCTCCTATTACAAAACCAAGTAAAATTCTGGCGGTTGGATTGAACTATAAAGAACATCAAGATGAAGTTGCGCAAACAGCTGCAAAAACAATAGGTAAAGCTCAAGAAAAATATCCAAATATATTTAATAAGCAAAATAGCTCTGTTAACGGTCCATACGATGATGTTCATCGACCTCGTGCTTCAGAATTTTTAGATTATGAAGGCGAACTTGGTTTCATTATTGGAAAAAAGTGTCGTCATGTACCTTATGACAAAGCAGCTGGAGTTATTTACGGCTATACAGTCGTTAACGACGTTACAATCAGAGATTGGCAGATGCGTGGTCCTCCTATGACAATGACTATGGGAAAGTCATGGGACACTCATTGTCCATTTGGTCCCTATATTGTAACCAGTGATGAAGTTGGCAATCCACATGACCTAAAGCTTGAAACATATGTAAATGGAGAATTAAGGCAATCAGCTTCGACAAGTGATTTAATTTTTGATTGTTTTACATTGGTTGAGTACTTATCAACTGCTTTTACGCTAGAACCTGGAGACTTGATACCAACCGGTACACCGGCTGGTTCTGCTGTGATGACAAGAAATTGGCTTAAAGCAGGTGACGAAATTAAAATTGAAATAGAAAAACTGGGATTCATTAATAATAAAGTTATTGAAGAGCCAGATGATACGCCTGCATACTAAGTCGCGTGAGTGATACTGAATATGATGTCATTGTAGCCGGTTATGGACCAGTAGGTGAAACTTGCGCAAACTTGCTAGGGTACTACGGCATTAAAGCCTTAATTTTAGATAAGGAAAAAGAAACCTACCCCTTGCCCAGAGCAATTACATGGGATGCTGAATGTCAACGAGCAATGTCTCATTGCAACTTTCTAACTGAAGTAAAGACAAGAAAAATTAGAGGCGTTGATAACAAAGATGCTAAGAAAAGATCAATTTTAAAAATTACAATGGATGGTTTTGATACATATAATTATCAACATTCAATACTATTCATTCACCAACCTCAATTTGATCAAGCGCATAGAGAAAATGCAAAAAAATATCAGACTAATACGATCAAAACAGGTAATGAAATTTTAAGCGTTGATCAATCAGATGGCGTTGTGAATTGTGCCTACAAAAATATTGAAACTGGGGAGGAGTTTAAAACAAACAGTAAGTATCTTTTGGCGTGTGATGGAGCAAATAGTACAATTCGAAAGCTAAACAATATTGAACTTAAAAGTTTAGAGGCTGATGAGACTTGGATGGTGGTGGACGGGTATACTGATAGTAAATTTGAATGTTTCACAGATATTGATGCGATTCAATATTGCAATCCGTCACGGCCAACAACAATTATTCAAGGAGTTGATGATTGCTTTAGATTTGAAATAGCCTTTATGCCAGGTGATACTGTTGATGAAATTCAAAAAGAAGAAGTTTTTAGAAAATACATAGACCAATGGATCGGAGATAATGAAGTTGAATTTAGTAGAACAGCAGTTTACTCATTTCATGCAGCTGATGCTGTAAAATGGCAAAATGAAAACATTTTTCTACTCGGTGACTCCGCTCATCAAATGCCTCCTTTTATGGGTCAAGGAATGAATTCTGGATGTAGGGATGCTGAAAATATATTGTGGAAAATTAACGGCGTACTAAAGGGACTTTACTCACCTAAAATATTAGATACCTACCAATCAGAAAGAAGGCCGCACGTCGCACGAATTACTAGAGGGGCAATTAAAATGGGAGGCATCATTAATGCTAAAAGTAAATTTAAAGCATTTATCAGGAATGCATTGCTAAGAACACAAAGTTACTTAAGAGGCAAAGAAAATATATTTCCCGTTTTAAATGGTAACCGTTTAGGACCTGGCGCTCATAAAATGCCAAAAATTAAGAATGTTTCTATAGAAAGATACTACTTCAATGAGATAAATGTTCGTCTTCATGATGGCAGGATTATGAGCACAGATTATGTACTGGAAAAGAATTTTGGAATTATTTTAAATAATTTTGATGGTAATAAAAATATCTCAGAGGACAATCTTGAACTATTAAAAAGTCATAATTTTAAGATCATAAATATAACTCCCAATTACGACCACTCAAACTATGAGGGGTACATTGCGTGTGAAGAAACTCATAAAGATTTACAAATTTACTGTGAAAAGTTTGATTGCTCTGGAGTTATCTTAAGACCTGATAAATATGTTTTCGATTTATTTAAATTTAATAAAAGCGATAGTCTTGAAACTATCATTAATGATGTATTAATAAATATTAGAGAGAAAATTGAATTTAATTGAAACACTGTTATTAAGGAGTAAAATATAAAAATGCCATTAGACGATCAAGATAGAAAAAAAGGATTAGAAATCCTAAAGAAGATGGATTTACTTAAAAACGATGAAACTCCTGTCTCTAAAGGTTTGCTGAAGCAAATAATTGATATGTTGTATGGAACAATCTGGTCACGAACTGAGCAGTTGTCGCTTCAAGAAAGAAGCATGATTACGCTCACTGTTTTGGTAGCACTTAATAGAGAGAATGAATTAAAATCTCATTTAAGAGGGGCTAAAAATTTAGGCATCACTAAAGAAAAAATTGAAGAAATGATATTGCATGTTGCTCACTATAGTGGTTTCCCCACGGCAGTTTCAGCCAGTCAATTGCTAAACAAAGTATGGGATGAAGAAAAAGAATCCTAAAAACAAAGATCTTATCGGTAAACAAAAATATACAGTATCAGACTCAAATTCTGAATGGGTACTTTATCATAACAACTTCTCTCTTTGCTCTCGTAAAGTAAGAATATGTCTTGAGGAATATAAAATTGATTACCTACCGGTTCATATACATATTATTGAGACAAAAGATTGTGAAAATTTATCAAAAGATTTTCTTAAAATTAATCCAAAGGCAACAGTGCCAGTTTTATTACACAACAATCAGCCTATTTATGAGTCTCACGAACAAATAAGATATTTAATGGAAACTTTTCCAAATAAACTTGGGGAGAGTGAGACAGTTGATTATTGGAATAAAAAAGGTTCGTTAGTTGGAAATGATCCAGTTAGTGGAATAAAAGAATACGCAGGTAATTGTGTATCCCTACTTACTCAACCATTGTTTGTTTCTATGCTTAAAAAAATTAGTTTCTTCAAATTTTTTAATTATTTTATAAAGCATCCTTCAAAGTTTAGAGCGCTTAATTTTACTTTATATCGACTATTAGGCTATTCAGTCTTTAATAAAAATTCTCCACATCAAAGAGTTGCTATAAAGGCATTTGAGAATCTTAAATCACATATGACATCATTAGATGGTCATTTAGAAAACAAGATCTGGATTGACGGGGATAAGTTTAGTATTGCAGACATAACCTGGATGACATTATTACACAGACTTGATGAAGTTAATCTGGTTGAGATATTTACTGAAAAATTAAACAATTTAAGAGACTACTATTGCCGTTTAAAAAATCGTGAGAGCTTTAGCAGCTGTATTATCGAATTCAATTCAGAAACAATTGACTCTGGCACAAAAAATCTTAGAGAAGATATCCAAAAAGTTTCAAATTTGAGACAATTATATAACAGTTTTGAGTCTAATCCTCTGCCTTGAAAGTATAAATAATAGTTATTATTTATAGATTCTGTTATAGTGAGTTGATACATATGATTTATATAAATCCTTTCGAAGAACTTATGACTTCTGTGCCCGCTATTGCGTTACAAGGCTTTATAGTTGTAATGGTAATGATGGTAGCAATAGGTACTTTAGTGGATATGGCGCATAAGAAAAATGCAAAATATTTTTTCATTAATTTTAAAAGAGCAAAAGCGTCTGCAACAAATGAATTGAGTGGTTCTCAAAAGGCAAAGGTTATTAGCAAGACAATTGCTAGCGATATTCTAACAACTTCAGAACTAGGTAGAGGGCAAAGAAGAATTGCACATCTGTTAGGTATGTACGGTTCGATATTATTTTGGGTTGCTTCTGTTGTCTTAATATTTGGATATGCTAATTCATCCGCTCCCTATCAACTATCATTGTTATGGCATGTTGGGGCTATAATGACTTGTCTAGGAGGTTATTGGTTTTGGTTTTTCTTAAGAGTTGATGTCTCTGCTGAGGCAAATCCGTGGAATAGAATAATAAGAGCAGATCTTTTTGTATTATCGCTTTTAGCTGCAGCAACTTTTGGATTAGCTTGGTCGTTTACTCAGTCGTCAGGGGTTCCAATACTAGATACCTTGTTTTTAGTGCTCTTTGGCATATCTAATATCATATTGTTTGGAGGTGTTTATTGGTCAAAGTTTGCTCACATGTTTTACAAACCTGGTGCAGCCATTCAAAAGAATTTATCTGAAGCTGACGGGTTTAGAGATGACTTGCCTGCCCCAGCTGATGCACCTAAGCAATTTGGACTTGGAATTAAACGAGAATCGCCTAGGCATTATTAATAAAAACTGATTTACTAGGATACAAGAAGAGGAAAATATATGTCAACATTTGTATACATGACAAGATGCGATGGTTGTGGTCATTGCGTAGATATATGTCCGTCGGACATTATGCATATTGATAAAGAAACAAGACGTGCGGTAAACATAGAGCCTAACATGTGCTGGGAATGCTATTCATGCGTAAAAGCATGTCCTCAGAATGCTATTGACGCAAGAGGATATGCAGATTTTGCACCAATGCATCATAAGGTAAGAGTTCTACGTGAAGAGGAAAAAGGAACTATATCTTGGAGAATTAGATTTCGAAACGGTCATGAGAAAAATTTTGTGTCGCCTATTACAACTAAACCTTGGGGTAAACACATTCCAAATCTTGCTAATGAAACCCCTCCAACAAATGAAGAGATAGATTCACAATTACTTTACTCAGAACCTAATGGACTTAATATTGAAACAGGGCTTCCAAGTCTAAAGAAAGAAAACCAAAAAGGAACAAACTAAATTAATGGCTTCAATTAAAACAATTCATGAGGATTGTGACATTCTCATCGTAGGTGGTGGAATGGCTGGAACAGGCGCTACCTTTGAAGCAAGGCATTGGGGCAGAGATTTAAAAATAGTTTGTGTTGAAAAAGCAAATATTGATCGAAGCGGCGCAGTAGCTCAAGGGCTATATGCGATAAACTGCTATATGGGAATGCAATGGGATGAAAACCAACCAGAAGATCATGTCCGATACGCCAGAAATGACTTAATGGGATTAGTAAGAGAGGATCTCACATACGATATTGCTAGACACGTTGATTCCACTGTTCATATGTTCGATGAATGGGGATTACCAATAATGCGTGATAAAGAAACTGGTCGTTACCAAAGAGAGGGCAAATGGCAAATAATGATCCATGGTGAAAGTTATAAACCTATTGTAGCCGAGGCCGCAAAAAAATCAGCTGATAAAATTTACAATAGAATAATGATCACTCATCTTCTGATGGATGAAGGTAAATCTGACCGAGTAGGTGGCGCTGTTGGTTTCAATATGCGAACAGGGAACTACCATGTTTTTAAAGCCAAAGCAGTTATTGTAGCTGCAGGAGGGGCATCTCATATTTTTAAACCAAGAGCTGTTGGTGAAGGTATGGGAAGGACTTGGTATGCGCCATGGAGTAATGGCTCAGCATACGCTCTTCCTATTATGGCTGGAGCCAAAATGACACAAATGGAAAATAGAATAGTTCTGACAAGATTTAAAGATGGTTACGGACCAGTGGGTGCTTATTTTTTACATCTTAAAACTTACACAGAAAATGGTAATGGAGAAAATTATGAAAAAAAATGGTACGAAGAAACTAAAAAACTTGTAGGCGAATATATTGATCATGTCCCTGTACCAACTTGTTTAAGAAACCATGCATTTATTGAAGAGGTTAAAGCTGGACGCGGACCTATTCACATGGTTACCAAAGAAGCCTTTCAAGATCCTCACATGGAAACAGTTGGCTGGGAAAACTTTCTTGGTATGACAGTTGGTCAAGCAGTTGTATGGGCATCTCAGAACATTGACCCAAAATATACTAATCCTGAACTCACTACATCCGAACCGTATGTAATGGGCTCGCACGCTACTTGTTCCGGAGCCTGGGTGAGTGGTCCAGAGGATATCTCACCAAGCGATTATTTTTGGGGTTATAATAGAATGACTAGTGTTAGTGGTCTGTTTGGAGCTGGAGATACTGTTGGTGGAAGTGCACATAAGTTTTCGTCTGGATCATTTACTGAGGGACGTCTTGCCGCAAAAGCTGCTGTAAAATATGTTAATGATATGCAAAATGAGGAAATTAAAGTTACAGACAAACAATACGAAGATTTGAAAGAAGTTATATACAAACCTCTTGAAAATTATAAAGTAGGAAGAAACGAGATAACTGCGGGAACAGTATCGCCAAGTTATATTCTTCCAATTCAAGGGCTCCAACGTTTACAAAAAATCATGGATGAATACGTAGGCGGTGTTGGGGTTTCATATATGACAAATGATAATCTGCTAAAAATTGGCAAAAAAATCTTCTAAAGATGCTTGAAGAAGATTTAGAGCATGTAGCTGCAGAAGATTACCACCAGCTCATGAGAGCTTGGGAATTAAAGCATAGAGTAACGACTTCTCAATGTGTAACAAGTCATACATTATTTAGAGAAGAAACACGTTGGCCTGGTTATTATTATCGTGGTGATCACATGAAAATTGATGATGCAAATTGGCATTGTTTGACAGTTTCACAAAGAGACAGGGAATCAGGTGAATTCAGTATGAATAAGGCTCCAATGCATAATCTTGTAGACTAAATGGATCTTATAAAGAAATCCGACGAGGAGATTTTAGAGATTGCTTCACCCCTCTGGGATAACTTAATTGTATGCTCAAATTCTCAAGATTACTTTGGATTTACAAAAGATTTTTCGGCAAGAATGCTTTTTGGTGCAAATGAAATTGAGCTCGCAAAGCAATGGGCAAACAACGAGGTTATAACAAACTTGAAGCAAGAAAATGAATTTCTCGGATGTATTAGAAGAGACGAGCATGTTACAGTACTATTCAAACAAAAAAGTACTATTTCAGAAGGTGACTATCTTGGAAGATTAGTCTTAGGGGCAGAAGACGGAGAAATAAAAATATTTGGAGCAACAATATTTTAGACTAATTCGTCCTTATCTCTCATCTCTTTTCGAATTTTGGTAGCTGAAATTTTATGGATTTCCTCTCCCAGGTCGTGCTCTGTAAATGTGTAACCTACTCCCCTACCATATGAAATATCAGTAATATTCGGTACCTTGATTACAATATACTCTCGTTCATTTTTAAAACCCTCTAACTCAAGACTATTAATGATACGTTGTTTTACATCTTCAAACTCAAATGGATTATCTGACTGGCCATCAACTCCAGCGTCAACACCTGAAACGTCTCTAAACATAATGCAAACTTGACCTGATAACTTTAAAGCTTTTTTAAATAATTCAGTATGTCCTTTATGCCACGGTTGCCAGCGACCAAGCATTTGTGAAGTTGGCTTTTTCCAATCAAACATTAGTTATTTCGATAGCCAGAGAAGCTATTTCCTCATCATTCATGAAAGTAGTAATAATTTTATTTGCATTATTCGGTGCTTCGAACATATTGGTTGTATCTTTAAATGCTTGAGAGCTCTCAAGTGTTTCAACTTCAAAAGGGAGATCCTTGGAGTTCTTTAATTCTTTTTTTTTATTGTCTACAACTCTTCCTTCCTTAATTGTATCAAGCCAAATTAAATAATCCGCCCCAAACGAGTCTCTTGCTGCCTTTGTTGGCGCCACAAAATCACATATTACATATCTTCCATTATTTTTTTCAAAGTCAGCAAATGTTTTCATTCGCATTGCTTGCCTAGACCTACCCTCTTTTGAAAAATCCCAATCATTTGATGCTGTTCTTACAATATCTGCGTTATACCAGGCACAATTATTTATATTTTGCACAAGTCTATCTGCTAGCCAGGTTTTACCTGAGCCAGGAAGTCCACATATAAGAATTTTCATATTATTAATTCTATAACTTTTTAAAAATTAATTGAATAGTAGAATAATTACTTAATCAGTCACTGAAATACTAACTGACGGCCTACCTACATCCAAAGTACAAAATTCAGTTCCAGGAGCTGGATCTTCGTCAGCTACATATTGAGAAAATTGAGCTCTTATTGAATTAGTTACGTCAAAAGCCATTCTTAGTGTCGGAGTTCTATCTAAAGTTCTCGTAAAAGGCTCTGATAACTTGTAAATCATAACAAGACCTTCGTCTGACGCTTCCAATCCTCCTTGCCATATTTGTTGCCTCACTTCTTCAACTCTGCTATCAAAATTTAGCCAAGTTGAAGAATAGTCGTTGTAGTAACTATAATTTCCACAAAATGAGCTTGTGGTTTTTTGTATATCCTGCATTATCTAGAGGTGTTACATCCGCCCAATATAAGTTAGCAAATGAGCTGAAATCATTGGAACCACATGCTGCATTAAAATCAGGTGTCGCAGCTGGATCTTCGAGACTATTTCCTCTTGATTCTGACCACGAGTCAGCGTTTGCATTACCTTGGAATGTGTCATTTCCAGGTCCGTTTAGGAAGTACATTGCTTGCTCTGTTGGAGTTTGTGAACCACTTGAAACAGCAACACCTACCGGAGCTGAATTGCCATTTGTATTAGTTAATTCACTGCTAGTGACGCATGACATAAGGTTTCCATCATAATCGCCTCCACTGCCCCAATCAATAGTGCCTCCATTTGCGTCTAAAGGGGTTACAGTACCCGTTAGCCACATCGTTCTTGAAATTACAACTCTCATAAAATTAAATGTAACATTTTTAGGAATATTGCTTGCCCCTGTTGCACTGCATGCGACAGCACCAGGTGCTACACCTGCTAAATCACATCTACCATTATCAGTTGCTACATTAGGACTAAATTCAACGTCATTTGATCCATTACAAAGACCAGTTGTAACATCAAAGCTTTCACATAGTTTCATTGATATGGGCTTAACTTTAAACACAGATGGCGTTGCATACGCTCCCAATGTCCACTTTCCAATAACGTTGCTGTTTGAATAAGCATTTGTTTGTAAAAATAGTGTCAAATATAAAATGCCTGTTACAGCTATAAATATGTTTCTAGCGATACTCATTAAGTGCCTCTTACTATGAAAAATCCGCCACTATCAGATGATTGTTCAGTTATAATATTATTTGTTCTCCTAACTTTGTGAAGCATTTCATCTTTCATGTTATATGTTGGAAAAGCATAACTTGTGATACCGTGAGTTACTAGGTAGGTGTTAAATGGTTTTGAGGCCATTTAAATGTAATTTTATAAAAATCTTCATCATCTGAGCTATTATCAATGTCATTCTTGCCATATTCAAACTGTAGTCCACTAATGATGGTTGCTTCTAGAGAAATTCTATTACCATCTAAGTCAGCGCCAGTTCTGTCCCAACTATAGCCATTATAAATTACTTTGACCCAAGGAAGGTATGGAAGTGAACCAACGACAGAATAATCAAATCCATTAACAACTTCTTCTGTAATGGCTCCTGAACCTGCTGTATAACTGACCTTTTCAGACAACCTGTCATAAATATTTGCATATAACTGAAAATTATTGGCGAGGTATTCGATTCCTATGCTTCCTCTTTGATGCCCTTCATCAAATTCATAGTCATGGAATAAGTTTGCACCTAATATAGCATTGTTATTATTTACAAGAGTTCTAAAGCCAATACCTGCATTTAATAGAGTTCTTTCATCTCCATTTGCAAACGGCTCGTGACTGCCTAATCGCATTTGGGTAAAATATAAATGCTCACTATTTAATCCCTGATAAGGATTCTTTGCAATTGGACGAACTGCTAAAATTGAGAATTTGATATTGTAGTTATCTTGTTCTGAAATAGTTACTTCTGTATCACCCTCTCCAGGAATAATTTCAGCTATTTTATTACCAATATTTGTTAACCCCGTAGTAATTTTATTTTCAATAATTTGTTCTACTGTATCACTAGCAATCGTAATAGTTGATGCTGCAACAAAAAATATCAAAACAAGTAAGGATGAAAAATTTTTCATCTATAAACGTAACGTATTTGTTAGCTAAAAATAAGTCTTAATTTTACTATCTTTCCTGAAAAGATTGTCCTAATGAACCAATAAACGGGGATAATAAGTAATTTGCCAGAGTTCGCTCTCCGATTTGAATACTGGCGGTTACTTTAACTCCTGGCACCAGGTAATATGTTTTTTCCTTGCTTTCAAAGTAGTTTTGATCGAGTTCAACGAAGATATTATAAAATACTATTCTGTTGTCATTTTCATCTTGCTCAGTATCTGGACTAATGCGATCCACAATACCATCTATTTGGCCAAAATTTACAGCATCAGCAGATGATAGTTTAACAACAGCACTTTGTCCTGGCTTTACAAAACCTATGTCACTTTCTTGTAGTCTTGCTTCAACAATTAAATTATCTTTTGTAGGGACTATATCCAATATTGCTTCGCCAGGTCTTATAACGCCTCCTATTGTTACAAAAAATAAATTCTTTACCACTCCATCAACCGGTGCCGTAATAACGGTCCTCTCAAGATTATCTCTTAGAGCTTTAATTGTTTCATTTAATTCTGATATTTCCCGCTGCGCTACTTGTCTTGCATTTCTTGCGCTTTCAACAAATTGTTTAGTTATATTTTCTTTTTCTTCTATAGAAGTTTCTAATGCCCCCTTAGCTGCGTTGAGTTCTTTGAGTAAATCATAATGAGCAAATTCGGTTATAATGCCCTCTACCAACAGCTGTTCACTCATTTCTGTCTGTTTAATTAGTATATCTATTGCTGTTTGATGTTGAGCGATCTCTGCAGAAACTTTTTTAATATCTCCTTCTAATTTATTTTTTCTACTCACAAATAATTCTAATGACTTATTAACTAATTCAGGTCTGTCCTTGACAAGAATGTCATCAAAAATGGGTACATCAAAATCATTAATTTCAGCTTCAAGCCTAATTGACTCTATTTTTTTAGCATCTATTTGTACTTGTGCTTCATCCACATCCACTTCACTGGCAGTAGCTGCGAGTATAACAAGAGGATCATCCTTCTTAACAATATCACTTTCTTTCACCAATATTTGATCGATTATACCTCCCTCAAGGTGCTGTATAGTTTTAACATCTCCAGCAGGTATAACTTGGCCTTCCGCATTACTTATTATGTCTATGTTAAATAAAAACATCCAAAGCAATGCTGTGACTGCAAATAAAGACAAGATATAAAAGAATATCTGCGTATTTTTTTTGTGTTTTTCTGATAATATATTCATGTAATTTCATTTTTCCTTATTTCAGTTACTAAAGGTACAGGCTTCTTATCAAGATCTATTTTTAGATTTGCTTTTGCAATTATTTCTTCATCTTGTGATGAAATTATCAATGTCTTATTATTTTTTATCAGATTGCCTATTAGTTTATAAATAGCTTTTTTGCCTCTTTCATCAATAGATTCGGTCGGCTCATCAAGGGCTACAATTTGGCCTGATATAGCTAATGCTCTTGCTAAGGCCATTCTTTTTCTGATGCCAAATGGCAAATCCTCTCCACGATTGTTAAGCGGCATATGTATCCCTTTTGGATCACTGTTTACAAAATCTAAAAGATCAGCAGAATCTAATATTTTTTCCATTTTTTCCTTTTTAATTTCACTCAGACCAATCAGGTTGTCCAAAAGTAACCCATCAACAAATTTTGGCTCTTGTGGCATATACGTAAGATTTTTTCTGACCCAAGTTAGAGACAACTGGTTTAATTCAATAGAGTCGTAAAAAATTTGCCCTCTATTGAACTCTAATAATCTAATTAAATTTTTGATTAGGGTAGATTTTCCTGAACCATTTGATCCGGTAACAACAGCAAGCTCTCCTTGTTGAACAGTGAAATTCAAGTTTTCAAACAGTGGTATTTTAGTATCCGGATACTGAAATTGAAGATCCTTCACTATCAATTTACCTTCAAATTCTTTTATTTCTGACCCTTGTTGACTGTCCTCAGGAAGTGATAAAAACCGATTAAGTTCTCGAACTGCAATCGTAGATCTATGAATTGGTTCTAAACTTTGTACAAGCCTTATAATTGGACTTATGGCTCTACCAGCCAATATATTTGCCCCAATGAGTGCTCCTACAGAAATTTCTCCATTTACAGCTAAAACTGCTCCCCATGCAATAATTATTATCGTTAAAAGAGTAGCCGACGCAGACATAAAAGATGTGAAAACATTTTTATTTGCATCTAAATTTTCGCTTACCTCTATCCATTTACTCAGCAAGGTAGTCCATGACTTTTTTACTGCATTTATTAAATTAAAGTATTTAATAGTCTCAAATCTTGAACTGGAATTGTCATGTAGTCTTGCAGTTCCAAGTGCTAACTGATTTGAATTCTCACTTAGCTTATTAATCTTATTACGATAAAAGTTTAAGATAATAAATGGAGTAAAAATAAATAAGCTTGCGATAATACCTAATTGATAATGGATTAAATATAAAGCAATCAAAAATATAAGTACAAACGGTACGTCAATTAACGTTAAAGTGGTAGTTGCGTTAAAAGTATTTTGAACCGTGTTGAGATTTTTTGTCACAATATCGGGTCTGAAATTTTTTTGTAATAAATAAAAACTCGACTTAATTGAAACAATTTTTTTTATGACTTTGTCTGAAAGGGATACATTTACAGACTCAGTTTCACGGGTCATTCTATGACGAATATTTCTGAAGAAAAATTCAAAAACAGTTACAAAGATTATGCCTACAACCAACGTGATGAGAGTTGAAGTTACTCCATAGGCAACATATCTTTGTAAAACTTGAATTACATAAATTGGGGTTGCCAGAGCTAGCAGATTTACAAAAAAGGAAGCTACTATTATCTTAGTGAAAAGATTAGGATTACTTTTAAGCCTATTAAAAATTTCATACATATCAATAGGTTGAGCATATCCCATAAGAAATCACTTTAAAAGTTATTAAAAAGTGATTTCTCGAGAATTTTATAGATTTTTAGCGGATCCCAAATTGTTATACTGTAGTTGTTACGTCGGTATCGTCAAAGGTAATATTGCCCTGAACGCCAAAGTACGTTTCTGACATATTGCCTGAGTAAACCATTGTAACTCCCATGCCGCCATTGTACTGATCAACAAGTGAGTGTTGTCCAATTCCATATGCATTATCACTAAACGGATTGGCTACATAAGAATTTCCACCATCATTTGAGAAAGCAATCATATCTGTACCAGGTAACCATCCTTTGATTTCGTCCATATTCATCATTGATCCACCTTGGCCCATTGTAAATACAAAGATATCTTGCGTTGGAGTACTTTCAGAAGTTGTTGACATATCAAAAGGTGATAAGGCGGATAGACTCACTGAGACATCGCCTCCGATGAGAATGTCTTGTCCCATGCCTCCATGTAAAATGTCTGTTCCTTCACCACCAACAAGTATGTCATCGTCATCGCCACCAAACAACTCGTCATTACCATCATCGCCCCTAACCCAGTCATCTCCTGATCCAGAGTAAATAGTATCATTGCCTGACCCACCTTGAATTGAGTCATTCATCATTAGGTTAGCTGCTGGACCTCCAATAACGTCATCTCCTCCTTGCGCATCGAAAGGAGCTCCACCTTGTGTTCCAACTGCTGTCAATGCTCCAGATGAATACAAAGTATCATTTCCTTCTGTTGTTGGTTCTAAACTTCCGCCGCCCCCAACTGCAGCTGAATAAGCGCCGTAACCACCGCCGCCTTCTTCTGGAGCATAGTATACTCCATTATATAAAGTTGCAGCTATATAGGTCGCATAGTCATAATACGTAGTTGGACCCCAAACGTACGATGATCCACCACCAAGACCACCCATAGCTGAGTTGTATGCAGCCATTGCAGAGGCAGGATCGTTGTACATTGGATTTTCTTCAGGAAGATAATAGACACCATTATAAAAAGTTGCTTCTCTGTATGAGTTATAATCGTAATAATTAACACCATTCCAGAAGTATCCCATAAACTCTTCTTCTTCCTCACCTTCCATTGGCATACCTTCCATTGGACCCATGAATTCCATACCTTCCATTGGACCCATATATTCCATACCTTCCATTGGACCCATATATTCCATGCCTTGCATCGGTCCCATGAATTCCATTCCTTCCATTGGACCCATATATTC
>CACGAG010000013.1 GCA_902571005.1 uncultured Pelagibacteraceae bacterium | reverse complement strand
AAAATGAAATAAATTTAAAAACTAATTCTATTATAAGTGAAGTTAAATCGTATGAAAAATATTAAATATAATTTAGCTAGTGACTCGTGGGGCAATGAAGAAGTATCCGCAATAAATGAAGTAATCAAATCCAATCGTTACACGATGGGACCAAAAGTTAAAAAATTTGAAAAAGAATTTGCTTCTTATTTTAATTCTGAATACGCAATTATGGTAAATTCCGGTTCATCAGCCAATTTACTTATGATTGCCTCTTTATTTTATTCAAAAAAATATGATCTTAAAGAAGGTGATGAGGTTATCGTGCCTGCAGTAAGCTGGAGTACAACATATTATCCAGTAAATCAGTACGGTCTTAAACTTGTATTTGTAGATGTAGACCGAAATACCCTAAATATTGATCCAAAAGAAATAAAAAAAGCCATTAGTCCAAAAACAAAAATAGTATTTGCTGTAAATTTGTTGGGAAATCCCTGTGATTTAGAGGAAATAAAAAAAATTTGCAAAAAAAATAATATCATACTTATAGAAGATAATTGTGAAAGTTTAGGAGCAAAATACTATGATAACTTCACTGGAACTTGTGGTTTATTGGGTTCATTTAGCTTCTTTTTTTCTCATCACATGCAAACGATGGAAGGCGGAATGATTCTTACTGATGATAAAAATCTATATGAACTCTGTGTCTCTCTTAGAGCGCACGGATGGATTAGGGACTTACCCGATGATAATAGTATTGAAAAGAAAACTGGTAATTCTTTTTATGATTCATTTAACTTTGTCACCCCCGGCTATAGCATAAGGCCACTAGAAATGAGTGGGGCTATTGGTTCTGTCCAATTAAATAAGTTACCGATGTTTATTCAAAACAGAAGAAAAAATGCATCCATTTTTAAGTCATTATTTGAAAATGAGCCCAATATCACAATTCAACAAGAAACGGAGACTTCTTCATGGTTTGGATTTTCTCTTTTATTGACAAACAAATTAGCTAGTTTCAGAGATGATTTAGTAAATATTTTAATTGAAAATCAAATCGAATGTAGGCCAATAGTTGCTGGAAACTTTACAAAAAATCCAGTTATAAAGTTTTTAGATTATCATATCTGTGGAGATTTATCAGTTTCAGATGAAATAGATAAAAACGGTTTTTTTGTTGGAAATGATTTTAGGGACCTAACAAATGAAATTAATTATTTGCATCAATTAATCAAAGATTTTGAAAAGAATATTTAAGAGGCAGGTAACAAAAATGAAAAGAGCCTTAATTACAGGAATAACTGGTCAAGACGGTGCATATTTAGCAAAATTGCTTATTGAAAAGGGATACAAAGTTTATGGAACAGTACGCAGAAGCACTTCTGAGAAGTTTGTTAACTTAAAATACCTAAATATTTATGACAAAATTAAGTTTTATGATTTTGATTTATTGGAACTGAGCAATATACAAAATGTTATTAAAGAAACAAAGCCACACGAAATATATCATTTAGCAGCTCAAAGCTTTGTTCCAACATCATTCCAAGTACCAATAGTTACTACTGATATTAATTCATTGGGAACATTACGAATATTAGACTCAATTAACTCTATTAATAAAAAAATAAAGTTTTACCAAGCTTCTACATCTGAAATGTTTGGAAAAGTACAGCAGATACCACAAACTGAAAAAACACCATTCTATCCAAGAAGTCCATATGGAGTGTCAAAAGTATTTTCGCATTGGATAACAGTAAACTATAGAGAGTCTTATAATATTCATGCATCCTCTGGTATTTTGTTCAATCATGAATCACCTTTAAGAGGGGGTGAATTTGTGACTAAAAAAATTACTTCATCATTAACAAGAATAAAGCATGGTTCCAAAGAAGTTCTTAAAGTCGGTAATATTAATGCTAAAAGAGATTGGGGATATGCGGGGGATTATGTTTACGCAATGTGGTTAATGCTTCAACAAAAAAACGCAGATGACTATGTAATTGCGACTGGGAAAACACACAGTGTAAGAGAATTTATAAATTTGACATTAAAATATTTAAACTTTGAATATAAGTGGGTAGGCCAAGGCATGAATGAAAGAGTAATTAACTTAAATAGCGGCAAAACGATTATAAAGATAGATAAAGAATTTTTTAGACCAGCTGAAGTTGATTTATTAATTGGAAACCCTGGAAAAGCAAAACGTAAACTTAAATGGAAACCAAATACCAGCTTAAAAAAATTAGTAAAGCTGATGGTTGATTATGACGTGAGTCAAATAAAAAAAACATACTAAATGTTAAGAAAAGATAAATCTGTTTTATTTATAGATAATTCAGATTCTGATTTTACAGGTAATGATCTCAATAGCACTAAAGTAAGGGGCACAGAGAGTTCACTCATTTTACTAGCAGAAAGTTTTGTAAAAAAAAATATCAACGTGAAGGTATTAACCGAAGTCAAACAAGATATAGTTTGTAACGGAGTTCTCTATAGTAATAAACATTCTAGTCAAGACAAACACTACGACTTATGTATAGCAATTTCTAACGCCAATTTATTTAAAAATATATCTTCAAAAAAAAAAGTTGTTTGGTCAAACTCATTGCAGCCATTTGAAAAATTTTTAAGAAAAAAACAGTTACTTCCATTTTTAAAATATAAGCCTGAAGTTGTGACAATGTGTAATTATCAGTATCATAATAGGAGTTATCTTACTTCTATGTTTGGAAAACATATGATAACTCTGTCAGTGGATCCAAGATTTTACACAGAACCAGTGGATCTTAAAAAAATTCCAGAGCCATTTGCGCTAAATAATGTAAGGTCTTTAAGGAATTTAGATTGGCTTATAGATATATGGATGAATAATTTTCAGAATAAAGAAAAGAAGGCAAAACTTTTTATAAACCCAAATTTAATTCCATATACAGAAGAAATGCAAAACTCTAATATATTCGAGAGAAAATTTGGTTCTAGAGAAGATCTAATTAATGAACTAAGAAATACAAGAGTATTTGCGTACACTGGTCACAAATCTGATATTTGGGTTTTAACAGTAGAAGAGGCAGTTCAAATGTGTGTACCAGTGGTTACGTATGGTATCGGTTCTGTTGAAGACAGAGTAATTCATAATGAAACCGGGTTTATAGCTAAAAATGATAAAGAATTTGCCTATTATTTAGAAAAACTTTTGTTCAACAATGATTTTTACAACTCCATAAGACAAAAAATGTTTAAAAGAAGGGGTTTTAAAAATTGGGATTATATTGCTGATATATGGATAAAAAAATTCTTATATTAAAAAATGACAGAGTAGGAGATTTTTTTCACTCACTTAGAAATATTGAACATCTACGGAACCACTTTTCTGAACACATTACTGATATATATTTATCTGAAATAAATATAAGATTTGCAAGCGTCTTATCACAAGACAAATTGAATATAATTAAAGTCAATTATAATCTTTCCTTTATAGAAAAATTTAATTTGTTTCTTAAGTTATTTAGAAATAACTACGAGTATGTATTTATACTTTCACCTAAAAATTTTTACTTTTTTTTGCCTTTTATATTTAGAAATACAAAATTCCTCGGGATTTGTGTCGATAATGAAAAGAGGAAAAGACCAAGTATCTTTTTAAGGAAATATTTATTTAAATATGAGGTTAATAATAGATCTAAAAATATAAGAAAAAAACCTATTTATGATATGGAAAAAAAACTTCTGGAGAATATCATTCCATCAATAAGAAATCAAATTCCATATAATGATATAAAGTTTGACGTAAATGGAAAACCAATAGACGTTTTATTTCATTATAAATCAAATATTTTTGGGGATATTGATAAAAATATACATCTATTTGATGAATTATTTTTACAATTAACAAATAAATTTAATATAAAAATAAGAGTAAGTACGGATCTTGAATTTAAAATAACGGAAAATAATTATATTGAAATTTTTGAAAATAATAAAAACATCCAATTTTTAGGCTCAATAAGCGCTGATGATTTAATGATAGAAGTGGGGTGTTCAGATCTTATTATTAGTCCGCATGGAGCTATAACGTGTATCGGAGCTTATTATGATAAAAACATAATTGATATATTCGACAGAACTATAACTAAAAACGCTTATTTTGAATTTAGACCTTATACACGAGGAAAATATCAGTTCATATTTAAGTCGTTGAATATTAATAAAACTTTTACAAAAATATCTAGTAAAATCAGTAATTTATTTTAATTATTTAATATTTAACTTTATATGATAATTATAGTTATTAAACTATTGTTTTATATATATATAATAGTATTTTACATAATATATATTATACGAATTAAATAGTAACTAATACTTAATATTTATATTTCCCCTAATTAATTCATTCTATCACAAAACAAACAAAGGAGAAACTATGGACGAAGCAATGCAATTATACCAGCTAGCTCAACCTGAAATATCTACATTTACAATTTATCAAATGGGAAGAGCTGCAAATGCAATGGTATTTATTGGAACAATACTTGCAATTTGGTTGTCTTTAAGGATGGCGATACAAGTTAGAGACAGATCTGATATGAATGTGGCAACTAGAGTATTGTCATCCCTATTTGGAGTTCTCGTCGTTTACGGAACCTATATTGCGTGGACTGTTAATCAGGGATTAATTACTGGAACTTATACAACATTAGAGAGAATTAAAGAAGTTATGCCAGATGGATATGAAATGTCCGCTGCTGCTGAGGGTTTTCTTGAGTATTACTCAAATTTGAGTGAACCGCAGGCATATCCGGGTATAGCGGGCTCTTTATTCCTCTTAGTGGTTCTAATAATGATTTTGGGAACTATTTGGGGTCCAAAGAATAACTAATAACTAATTTTATAAGCCCTATTTGCCTTTTAAATAAGGGCTTATAAAAAATATTGATTAATTGGCCAACTATAATCTTTAGAGGGTTTATTATTAATAGCGACGTCCAGAAAGTAATTGGTTACAATTTTTTCATTGTAATTCTTATGACCCCTCTCCCATCCTTTCTTAGCGATTTTCTTTGCTTCATCTTTATTGTCTACATAATATTTAATTTTTTTGCCAAATTCATTTAAATCAGAAGAGTCAAAATAGATAACCTCATCAATTGAAAATAGATCCTCTAATTGTGAATTTATATCAACAAAAATACACGACCCATTACCTAAGTATTGAGATATTCTGTCTGAACTATAATATTTAAGGTTAGGTTTTCTGCTTAAATTTAAACTTATCGGGGATTTGCTAATTTCATTTTCAAACTTAGCGCCCCACACAGGCTGTATATCTTTATAGCCAAAAAAGTTAGTCTTAATTTCTGGAAGATTTTTCTTGATAAAGTCCAAATAAACTTCTCTATCAAAATCAGATTTGTTTGATCTAATTTTACCAGAGCCAACCCCAAAGCTTAACGCATAGAAGATATCATATTCAAAAAAATGATTTTCAAAAATTTTTAACCTCTCAATTGAAGAGTCAAATATATTCGGAAAAAAAGATATCGAATTATTGTTATTTAGGCATGATTTAATAGACTCATCAGCATTAGTAATAAAAAATGCATCAATAACATTAGATCTTTTTGATAATTTATTTTCAGTATTATCTAAATAATAATTATCTACATTCCACTCGATAATTTTAATATCTTTTTTAAGAGACTTAAATTCTTGAAGAGTGCTGTTGTGTATCTTATCTGCGTGACCTAAAACAACAATATCTGGATCAAAATTTTTAAAAGTAGCTAACAATTCTTTGTTGAGAGAACTATTATTGTTTAATTTATTCAATCTATTCATTCTACTCATATCTCTATCGCTGAATAAGCAAAGATTATGTCCGTTTCTAATGAAACCATTGTTAATTTTGAAACAATGATTCCAATATAGGCGCCCTTTCTGTTTTTGGACAAAATTTGAAATATGTAGTATTTTCACAAATTATGACGTCAATTAAAAAAGTTTATTTTTGTTTCTGTTTAGTTTTTTTTTCATCTTACACTTTAGCAGATACGTTGGATCTAGAAAGAAAATTCAATATTTACGCCAAATTACCACTTGTCCCTAAAATCTTAGTTATGGACATAATTACATCATTAAAAATTAAGAATAATGAATATACATATGAATTTAACATTAAATCTAAAAATATTGTTGATTTTATTAATCAAGTTAATGGAAAAGGTAAGGTCCTTGGTGTAATTCATAACACTTACAAACCTACAAACTACACATATAAATACACTCGTAAAAATAAGGAGAAGTACGTTGAAATGAGTTACTCGAACGACATGATAGATAAAATAGTTAATCTACCAGAAATTGATAAATCACAACTATCTATTGTTAGTGATGACATGCTGGTTGAAACTATTGATCCTTCTACATTTTTTCTTAATTTACTTGATTATAACAAAACAAAAGAATGCAAAAATAAATTCAAAATATTTGATGGTAAACGAAGATATGATGTAGTTTTTACCAATATTAAAAAAACAAAAAATAATACAATTGAATGTGAAGCTAGCCAAATAAGACTAGGTGGATATAAAAAAGATGAAAAGGTTTCAGATGTATTTGCTGCATCTGACTATATAAAAGTAATTTATTCTGAAAACAATGCTAATGACTTCGTTGGATATGAAGCAAAGAATGGGCCTGTTAAAATTATTATTGAGGAGATTAAGTAAGTTTCCTTTCTATGCTATATTTCAGATTTTCAATCCCCTCTCCAGTTAGTGCACTTATAAATATTCTGTTTTCAGTTTGCATATAGTTTGAATTACTTAAATCAATTTTATTATAAACATTTATCATTTTCGAAATCTTATCTTCACTTACACCTGTTTCCCTCAAAATACTTTTTGTAGTCAGTATTTTATCGTTAGCATTTATATCATTTACATCAATTACGTTTATTATAAAATTTGCTGAATTGATCTCTTCTAATGTCGCGTGAAATGACTCTATTAACTGAGTGGGAATATTATTTATGAATCCAACAGTATCGATTATACCCACCTGATGATTATTTAAATAAAACTTACTTATTTTTGTATCTAACGTTTCAAATAATTTGTTTTGGCTCGACTGTTTTTTCTTTGTTAACTTATTAAATAATTTTGTCTTACCTGCATTTGTATAGCCAACGAGTGCAAATGTTTGAAAGTTACTATTTAGTCTTGATTTTCTTTGTATTTTTCTACGAGCTTTAACTTTAACTAACCTTTTTTTTATTTTGACAATCTTAGACTGGATTAATCTTTTGTCTAATTCAATTTGTAGTTCACCAGGTCCACCAATAAAAGTTGTTCCTCCTCTTTGTCGTTCAAGGTGTGTCCATGCTCTCACTAATCTGGATTTTCTATAAATTAATTCTGCTAGATCTACTTGTAGTCTACTTTCTTTTGTTAAAGCTCTTTTACTAAAAATTTCAATTATTATGCCTGATCTATCTGTGACTTTGATGTTAAGTAATTTCTCTAAGTTTCTCTGTTGAGATGGCGATAGATTATTATTAATAATTAGTAAATTTATTTTATACTTAATTATCTTATCCTTTAACCTCAATAAGTTTCCTTTACCTAAAAAAGTCGAGGGATTCTTCTGTTTAATTTTTATTATTTCTTTAATTATTATTTCTATATTTAAATTTAAAACAAGACTTTGAATTTCATTATACATTTCAAAAGTTTCATTTTTAAACTCTCTTCCTATTTTAGGATGTACAATTAAACTTCTTGTTCTATTTTTTTTTAGGATAATTTTATAGCCTCCATATAGGCTTTGCTAAAAATGTTAGCGTGCTTTCCAACTTTACCATTACCTATTTTAAAATTATCAACTCTTACTACAGGCATTACGTACTGAGTAGCGCTTGTTATGAAAGCCTCATCTGCATCTTTAATATCATTTATATTAAATTTTTTTTCTATTAATCTAAGCTTATTTTTTTTTAAACCTTTTATCAGTGATTGCCTTGTAATACCGTTCAAAATAGAATTTGATAATGGCGTTGTGTATAAAATATTTTTTTTAAGGATCCATGCTGTACTTGAGCTTCCTTCAGTTACAAAGCTATCTTCATCAATTAACCATGCTTCCTGACAATGATGATCAGTAGCCTCTTGTTTAGCTAAAACTGGAGCTAATAAATTAATTGTTTTAATATCAACTCTTTTCCACCTTAAATCCTTTACTGTCTTTACATTAATTCCTCTTTTAAAAGTGTACTCATAAGATTCTAGAGAAATACCTTTAGCAATCATAACTAATGAAGGTCTTGTATTTTTTGGAAATTTAAAATCTCTTTCAGCTACGCCTCTTGTAATTTGTAAATAAATTAAGCCATCATCAATTCGATTTATTTTTATAAGCCGTTTTATATGGAAGTAGTATGAAGACTTGTTGATTGGAGATTTCATTTGCACCTCTTTTAAGGATCTAAAAAGACGATTGATATGACCATCGTAATCAACAATTTTTTTATTAATTATGCCAAATACTTCATAAACACCATCTGCAAATTGATATCCTCGATCTTCGATATGCACAAAAGAATCTTTGTGTTCACAATAATTGCCATTTACGTATGAAATTCTTGACACTAATAAGCCTCTCTTATTTGAAATAGGTCTTCTGCATTTTTTAAATCATCAGTCATACAGAAAAATAGTATTTCGTCATTCTCTTCAATGATAGTTTCTTTATTAGGAATAATTATTTGATCCTTTTTTTTAATAAGTCCAATCCTCATTCCATTTGGTAAGTTTGATTCTTTTATTGTTTTATTAAGTAATTTTGACGATTTAAGCGCCTGAGCATGTATCAGTTCAGCCTGATTATTACCTATAGAATAAACTGATTCTATTCTTCCACGGTGAACGTGTTTTAAAATTTTTGAAACTGTAATTTTTCGTGGGTCAATTACCTTACTTATTCCTAAAACATCTTTCAATTTATTATATTCTGAATTATTTACTAAAATTAGAGACTCGCAATTATTTTTCTTGCCGACAGCTGAAATTATTATATTAGTTTCATCATCATTTGTTAAAGCCAGAATCATATCAGTGTCTCTGATATTAGCTTCATCTAAAATATTTTGATCTAGGCCATCTCCATTTAAAACTAAAGTATTTCCAAGTTGATCAGCAATATACTTTGCTCTTTCATTATTGTTTTCAATAATACAAACTGAAATATCTGATTGATGTATTTCTATATCTTTTGCAAGATTAAAACCTATGTTTCCACCACCAACGATAATAATTTTTTTTATTGGTTTTTCATTTAAACCAAAGGCACTCATAGTTCTTTTAACATGATTTTTATCAGAAAGAATATAAACAAGATCTCCATTTATAAGAGAGTCATTTTTTTTTGGAATGAACAAATTATCTCCACGGTTTATTCCTAAAATAGAAGCCCGCAAATCTTTATCTTTATTTGAGTTCTCTTGGAATAATTCGTGAATACTTTTCAGATTTGTATCAATAAGCGGGCAATTTTCATTTATTGGCAGGCTCAATAATTCAATTTCATCATTTAAAAATGGCACAACATCATAAGCACCAGGTGCTTTTAGTTGTCTTTCAATAGATTTAGCAACTTCTAGTTCAGGACTAATTATTAAATCAATTGGCATATTATCTGCATTGTAAAGATCTCTCCAAATAGGATTTAAGAAATCTTCAGATCTCAACCTGGCTATTTTTCGAGGGATTTTGAAAAAAGTATGTGCCATTTGACAGGCAACCATATTAATTTCGTCTTGTAAAGTAACAGCTATAATCATATCAGTTTCTTCTGCTCCAGCATTTTTTAATACTGATGGATTTGAAGCTGAGCCATTAATAGTTTTAAGATCTACTTTTTCTTTTATATCATTTATCAGTTCCAAAGATTGATCAATTACTGTAACATCGTTTTTTTGTGAAACTAAATGTTTCGCTATACTTGTACCAACTTTACCCGCACCACAAATTATGACTTTCATTTTTTTAAGTCTTCTGTTAAGCCGAGTTGTTTAAGCTTTCTGTGTAATGCGGATCTTTCCATACCTATAAATGAAGCTGTTTTAGATATATTTCCATCAAATCGATTTATTTGTGATTGAAGATAGTTTTTTTCAAAAACTTTTCTGGCATTTTTAAGAGGCAAAGATATGACATTTTGGTTAGATAGTTCACTTTCATGGGCCGTATCAGCATCCTCTTCATATTTATCACCAAGTATAATATGCCTTTCAATAATATTTCTTAATTCTCTTATATTGCCAGGCCACTCATAATTTATGTACTTAGATTTTATTATCGGGATTAAATCAATATGTCTTTTAATGTCTCCTGAAAATAATTCAGTAAAATATTTAATTAAGTCATCGATATCATCTAATCGCTCAATTAATTTTGGCAATTTAATACTAACTACATTTAAACGATGAAATAAGTCTTTACGAAAGGAGCCTTCATCAATTAGTATTTCAAGATTTTGTATCGAGGAGCATATAATCCTGCATTTAAGATCAATAATTTTGCTCCCCCCCACTTTTGTGAAATGCTTGTCAGTCAAGACTCTTAAAATTTTTGCCTGAGTCTGTAACGGCATTTCACCAACTTCATCAATAAAAATAGTTCCATTTGACGCTAATTCAAAGTAGCCTTGCTTATCGACATCATTTTCATTGTAACCAAAAAATTCTTTTTCTATATTTTCAGGCTCCATTAAGGCTGCGTTTATTGCTATAAACGGACCATCATTAAAGTTTGAGTATTTGTGTATTTCACGTGCAACAATATCTTTTCCTGTTCCAGAATCTCCATAGATCATTACCCTACTAGTAGTTGGTGCAACCTTTTTGATTAAGTTTCTAACTTTATTAATAGCTAAAGACTCTCCAATAAATTTATAATCGTAAATATTTTCTTGTTTTAATCGTTCATTCTCAGATCTTATTTCATACAACTCTATAGACCTACTTACAGATAATAACAATCTTTCAGTTGTAAATGGTTTTTCAATAAATTCATTAGCACCTTCTTTGATGGCCTTTACTGCCATTTCAATATTACCGTGACCAGATATAATAATAACTGGCGTTAAGTTTGTTTCTCTTAATTTTTTTAAAACTCCAATTCCATCTAGGTCGGAATTATTTAACCATACATCTAATATTATTAAGTTATAATTATTCTTGGACAATAGCAGTAAGGCATCTTTAGAATTATGCGCAATTGAAGCATCATAGTTCTCATCACTTAGAATTGCCATTATATTATTGGCTATATCAACTTCATCATCGATTATAAGAATTTTTTTCTTATTCATATTTTAATATCAAACTTAATTTCTACCTTCGCTCCTTCAATTCCATCATTTCTATTTTCAATAAAAAATTCAGCATTATGATCAAATAATATCTTTTCAACAATCGCTAGACCTAAACCAGAGCCTCCTTTTCTTTTTTTTGTAGTAAAATATGGTTTTATAAGTTCGTTTTTTTCATATTTTAATCCTACACCATTATCTAATATTAAAATATTTAAATAATTATCAGTAATTGAAGATTCTACATTGATTTTACCAACAGATACGTTTGCTTCTTGTATTGAGTGAATTGAATTAATTATGAGATTTTGAAATACTCTTGATATCTGAGATTTATCTATCAACATTTCACACTTATTTCTTGGAAAATTATATTCAAAATCAATCATTTTATAATTATTTTTATAATCATTGACTATATCGTTAATAATTTCATAGATATCTTGTTTCTCTAATATTGGATTTGGAAGCCTCGCAAAATTTGAAAATTCATCAACTAAATATCCAATCTCATTAACCTGTCGCCTTATAGTATCTATACAATCAGTAATTTCATTGCTATCCATTTTTGTATTTTTTATTTTCTTTTCCAATCTTTCAGATGATAGCTGTATAGGAGTTAGCGGATTTTTAATTTCATGTGCAATTTTTCTAGCTATATCAGACCAAGTTTCGTGCTTTTCTGAAATTAAAATTTGTTTACGTTGTCTTATTATATCAGCACTCATTTTATTAAATGACTCTGCCAAACGATTTAATTCTACATAATCATTTGTTTTTTCAATTTTATCTTCATACTTACCTTTACTGATATTATTGGTAGCTTTTATTACCATCGATAAAGGTAAAACAATTTTTTCTGCAAATTTTAAACCTATAAATGTGGAGAGTAGAATAAGTATTAATGATATAACAATGTAGATGAGAACAAAAATAAGGCTTATTTGATCTCTATTATTTTCAAGAAATGTGTACTCATTTTTAGCTGAGACAGTGTCATTTAACGCGCTTATCACATTTGCGTCCATGGATCTGCCTGCAAACAAATAAGAATTTTCATAGTTTTTTAACTTAACTAGAGCATAAACTTTGTTGACTATAGTTGATGACATAATGGCCATTTCACCTGCATCAGCTCTTACAAATGAATTTTCTGGCGGACTATATTGCAAAATATTATCATCAAATGCTTTTGCCGAAATAGTACCCTTTCTAGTAATCACGTATACTTCAGGAAGCGCTCTAATTAAAGATTGAGTCCTTAATGCAATTGCTAATTTATTGTTATCATTTGATAGAACATCGCTTGAAGAGTTAAGATCGTTGTACATTGCGTATACATCACCTTTAATAGTTTCTTTATGCTCCTCTAAATAGCTTTCAGCAACAAATACTGAATTATTAATTACATTGTTTATTTTTGAATTAAACCAATCATTGATACCAAAATTAATTAGTGCCAAACCGATAATACCAAGAAAAATAGAGGGCGTGAGTGCAATGAGAATAAAATATAATGTGAATTTACTATTAAGTGTGCTTATTTTTTTTCTTCTGACTCTTAAATAGATTGGAAATAATAAGTAAATAAGAGAAAATATTAATATTAAAGTTAAAAAAACTGCAAATAATATATATATATTTGAATACTCAAGTGTACTTGTTGTATTGGTTCTTTGATAAAAAAGTAAGACAAAAGATAAGCCAATAAATATTAACGAGCCTAAAATCAACAAAACAATACGTAGATTCAAAACTGAAATATTAATGTATTTATTGTTCATTCTGGACAGTTAATAAGCTATATATTATTTTACTATGTCTTATAAAAAATCAAAAATTGCTTGTATAATATTAGCATCTGGAAATGGCTTAAGATTTGACAGTTCAAAATCAAAACTTTTTTACAAGGTGCATCGCACTCCAATTATAGAAATAACACTTAAAAATATAACAAAATATTTAAACAAAGACTCTATATATATTACTATTTCAAAAAAAATAACTAAAAACGAAAAAAATTTATTATTTAAATATACTGAAAATCAATTGGTTTATGGCGGCAAAACAAGATTTGCCAGCCTCAAGAAAGCTCTAAAAAATATCAATTCAAATAATTACGATTTTTTAATGATTCATGATGCAGCAAGACCCACCTTTACAAAAAATATTATGATTGAACTATTATCGAGCATAAATAGTAAAAAATATCATTGTGCAATACCAGCATCTAAAGTTGAAGACACAATTAGAAAAAAAAATAAATTAGTAAAAAGAAATAATTATAAATACTATCAAACACCACAAGTATTTAAATTTAAATTTTTTCTAGATAATCTAGAAAAAATAAAAATAAATCCAACTGATGATCTTGGTGTCATCGAAAGAAGCAAAAATTTAAAGATAAAATACATTGATGCTAGTAAAGAAAATATAAAAATTACAAAAAAAAGTGATATTGGTACTTTAAAAAAGATTCTTAATTTTAATATTAAATATGGAAGTGGCTTTGATATACATAAACTTAAAAGTGGGAATTATTTATCATTAGCTGGATTAAAAATTAAATGCAATTATCAAGCTATTGGCCACTCTGATGGTGATGTTGTTATACATTCTATAATTGATGCCTTACTTGGAGCCAATAATAAAGGTGATATTGGCACATTTTTTCCATCATTAAAAAAATATAAAAATATTTCCTCAGTAATTTTGTTAGATGAAATAAAAAAAATAATCAAACTAGATAATTCAATTATTAGCAATCTTGATTGTACTATAATTTGTCAAAAAATTAGGCTTGAAAAATATAAAAAGTTAATAAGAAAAAATATTTCTTCATTAATGAAATGTGATGAAAAGTACATAAATGTAAAGGCGAAGACTGCAGATAATATTGGTATTTTAGGTAAATCAAAAGCGGTGGCTTGTTGGACAACAATAAAAATTATGAATTTATGATTTTTTTAATTAAGGCCTTTGTTTCAGTATTTGGAATTGGTTATATCCCTATTGCGCCAGGCACTTTTGGCTCACTGTTTGCGATTCTTGTTTGGTATATATCAATAAATTACCTAAATATTTATTTTTTTTATATGATCATAATAATAGTTTTTATTTGTTCGTTTAAAGCGATCAACATTTATTTGAGAAATGAGAATAAAGATGATCCCTCAGAAGTAGTAGTTGATGAATTTATTGGACAATCATTGCCATTGATCTTTTTATTACAATTTAATTTATACGAGGTTTTATTGGCTTTTAGTAGTTTTAGATTATTTGACATTTTTAAGATTTATCCTGTTAATAAGGTAGAAAATATTAAAGGCGCTAATGGAGTAATTATGGATGATGTTGTTGCGGGCATTTATTCTCTTATTATAATTATGGTTTACAAAATAATTTTATTTTTAAATGCTTAATTATATTAAAAAGATCAGGAAATTAAGGAAAGAAAAACCGTTTAGTATTTGTCTTGCTGAGTCTTGCACTGGTGGCATGATTAGTTCTAAGATAACTAGTATTAGTGGTTCCTCAGATTTTTTTGACGGCTCTGTAGTTTCATATTCTAATGATTTGAAGAAACGTCTTTTAAAAGTTCCTGAAACAACAATAAGTAAATACGGAGCTGTAAGCCATCAAACTGCTTTGTCAATGGTTAAAGGGTTAAAAAAAATTAGCAGTAGCGAAATATTAATATCTGTAACTGGAGTTGCAGGGCCAAATGGCGGAAGCTCAAAAACACCAGTTGGTTGCGTTTATTTTGGACTAGGAACTAAAATAAAAAATAAATATTATTATAAGACAATTAAAAAAGTTTTTAGGGAAAGAACGAGGCAAAAAATTCAGGAAAAGAGCGCCGAGTTTGTATTAAAAGAAATTATTAAGTATTTATCAAAAATCTAATATATTTCCTTTGCACGACTAATAAACGCATCTACCATTTTTTGAAAAGCTAGATCAAAAAATCTTTTCATAAGGATATCTAAGAGCGTAACATTTAATTCAAAATCAATATTAAATTGAATTTCACATTCTAATTCATTTACAGCTATAAATTTCCAATTATTATCTAAATATTTAAAAGGTCCATCTAAGTTACGAACATTTATTTCACTTTTATCTTTATGAAGCATAACTTCACTACGGTAGGTATAAACAAATTGATCGTAACCGATTTCTAGGTCAGCAATAACAATTTTTATATCATCTTTTATACTTGTATTGATTATCTTTGAACTGTTACACCACGGAAGAAATTCATCGTAACGATCAATATCGGCAACTAGATCAAACATTTGATCTTTTGAATAATTAACAGTTTTACTTTCTTCTTGCTTAGGCATTCAACATTATATATTTCAGCCTCTCAAAATCATCTTCTGCATGATATGACGATCTTGTAAAGGGTGATGACGATGCTATTTTAAATCCCCTACTCATAGCTTCTTCATAAAGTGTGTGAAAGTAATCCGGGCTATGATATTTAATTACTGGATGATGGTTTCTTGTGGGTCTTAAATATTGACCAATGGTAATAAAATCCACATCATTACACCTTAAATCATCCATTAATTTCATAATTTCATAAAATTTCTCGCCTAAACCAATCATAATTCCAGATTTAGTAAATAGATTAGGGTTTAGTTTTTTAATGTTCCTGAGAATTGATAGTGAGTGTTTATAATCAGCGCCTGGTCTAACAGTTTTATATAAAGACTCAACAGTTTCTAAGTTGTGATTAAATACATCTATTTGACATTTAGAAAGCAATTCAATAGAATTTTTTTTATTTCTAAAATCAGGAGTTAATATTTCAATAGTTGTGTTAGGACACTTTAATTTTATTTCATTAATTGTGTTTGAAAAATGTTTAGCTCCACCATCATTAAGATCGTCTCTATCGACAGATGTAATTACTACATGAGATAATTTTAATTTTTTTACTGAATTTGCAACTCTTATAGGTTCCATATGATCAACGTGATTTGGTTTGCCAGTACTGATATTGCAGAAACTGCATGCCCTCGTACAAATATCTCCAAGTATCATAAATGTAGCATGAGATTTTGCCCAGCAATCAGACATATTGGGGCACATCGCTTCTTCACATACAGTAACAATTTTATTTGATTTTAAGGTTTTCTTTATTTTATTTATTTTATTTGTTTGGATCTTAACTTTTATCCAATCAGGTTTAACTGGGCTGTCAATTGTGGAAAATTTCTTTCTTAAAAGAGCTTTAGATATGTTATTTGGCATCGATACATTACCATAATTAATGGTAATTCAATGTAATTTCAAGTGGATACTAATTGTCAAAAAATATAATGAATTCGTTATTTTTTCCATAACCTAGAACGTTTCTTATCTGTTCATCAACTAAATCGGTGTTTTTGTCATGTTTTTGCAAAGAAGAGATTTTAACCTCGTATAAACTATTGCTGCTTTTTATATTTTTTACCTTTGTCTCAAGACTCGCAATTTCTGCATTTAGTCTAGAATGAGACAAGAGGCCATTATTTCCATCAAAAATATTGAATAATAAATATATTAGAATTAATGGGAGAAAAAAATAAGAATAATAATTCTTAATGGCCATCATTAATGTAGTAACCTTGTTCATGTTGAGTAAGAGAATCATATTTGGCGAATCAGGACAATTTCAATAAATAAAAAAGGTAGAAAAAAATAAAAAAAATGCCCTTTGGACTCTTTTTGTTCTCTTTAATTAATGTTGTATTAGTAGAACTTATTGATTTTTAATGATTTTTTAGAATTAAAAAATTCCTCAATTCTAATTAGTTGATTGAATTTAGCAATTCTATCCGAACGAGACATTGACCCTGTTTTAATTTGACCAGAATTTGTTGCTACTGAAAGATCAGAAATAAACGTATTTTCTGTTTCACCAGATCGGTGAGAGATAATAGTTTCAAAACCATTCATTTGAGCAAGTTCTATTGCCTTCATGGTTTCAGTTAATGTTCCAATTTGATTTACCTTAATTAAGACAGCGTTTGCAGCTTTCGTTTCTATGCCTTTTGAAATTAAATCTATATTTGTTGTAAATATATCGTCCCCAACAACTTGTATTTTAGATCCATAATTATAATTAAACTTTTGCCATGCTTTCCAGTCGTCTTCTGCAAAAGGATCTTCAAGAGAAATAATAGAATATTTTTTACATAATTTGATTAAATAATCGGAAAATTGATCACTAGAAAATGCTCTCTTCTCTGATAGGATTTTATATTTTTTATTATTATAAAATTCAGATGCTGCGACATCCAATGACAAAAAGAAATCTTTTCCTAATTTATATCCTGTTTTTGCAATAGCCTCTTTAATTAGTGCACAAGCTTGATCTTCATTTTTTAAATTTGGTGCAAAACCGCCTTCGTCTCCAACTGCAGTTGATATATTTTTTTTTTCTAAAATTTGTTTAAGTGTATGAAAAACTTCAGATGCTTTTCTAATAGATTCTGTAAACGTTTTGCATTTTACAGGTATAATCATGAATTCTTGAAATGATAAATTATTATTTGCATGGGCTCCTCCATTTATAATATTCAGCATAGGTGTGGGCATTCTAAAAGCTTTGGAGCCGCCTAAATATTTATAAAGAGGAATACCCAAATACTTTGAAGCAGCATCAGCACAGGCAAGTGAAACACTTAATATCGCATTGGCCCCTAACCTTTTTTTATTTGACGTTCCATCTAATTCGATTAAAGTCTCATCAATTTCTTCCTGCTCAAGAACATCATAGCCAGAAAGTGTATCAAAAATTATGGTATTGACATTGTCTACCGCCTTTAAAACAGATTTTCCATGATATGACTTCTTGTTATCTCTTAATTCAAAAGCCTCATTTTTACCAGTTGATGCACCAGATGGAACAGCTGCTCTACCAAAAACACCGTTAGATAGAAAAACGTCTGTTTCAATAGTCGGGTTGCCTCTGCTGTCAAATATTTGTCTAGAAACTATATTTTTTATAAAATGCATAAATATCTTTATTATCTTAAGTTACTTATTTTTCTTTGACTAAATTGTCAATTTCAATGAGTTTTTTTATCAAATCATTCATATCATCTAATTTGACCATGTTTGGTCCGTCGGAAGGAGCGTTATCTGGATCATTATGAGTTTCCACAAATACCCCTGCAACACCAACTGCCACAGCAGCTTTTGATAAAGCTGGCACATACTTTCTATCTCCCCCACTTTTGTCACCCATTCCTCCGGGAGATTGAACTGAATGAGTTGCATCAAAAATTACTGGGTAGCCAATCTCACTTTTCATAATTTCAAGTGACCTCATATCAGAAACTAAATTATTATAACCAAATGAAGCCCCTCTTTCAGTTAAAAGAATTTTCTTATTACCACTCTCTTCAATTTTTTTAGAAACATTAATCATGTCAAATGGTGCTAAAAACTGACCTTTTTTAATATTTACTATTAAATCAGTTTTTGCTGCAGCAATTAATAAATCAGTCTGTCTACATAAAAAAGCAGGGATTTGTAAAATATCAACATAACCTTTTACTTTCTCACAGTCAGATACATTATGTACATCAGTTAAAATATTTATCTTATATTCGTCTTTAAGAGATTTAAATATTTCCAATGAAGCATCAATTCCTAAACCTCTCTCAGAATGTAAACTTGTACGGTTGGCCTTATCAAAAGAAGTCTTATAAACAAAATTGATTTTTAATTTTGTAGTAATCTCTAAGAGCGCCTCAACCATTTTTTTGGCATGATCATGAGATTCAAGGACACATGGTCCAGCTATAAGATTTAATTTATCATAATTAGAAAATTCAAAATTATTCAATTTTACTGCTTTATTCATCTTTATCTTTGTATCTTTTTTGCTGCATCTATAAATGACTTAAATAAAGGATGTGGTTCAAATGGTTTTGATTTTAATTCAGGGTGATATTGTACGCCAATAAACCATGGATGATCTTTTAATTCAACGGTTTCAGGTAATAATCCATCAGGTGAATAACCGGAGAAGATAACGCCTTTGTTCTCAAATTCTTCAGCAAATTTATTGTTAACTTCATATCTGTGACGATGTCTTTCATTGATAATTTCGTCTTTATATATATCATATATTTTACTGCCTTTTGTCAATTTTGCTTCATATGATCCAAGCCTCATCGTTCCGCCAAGGTCGTCATTTTTAGATCTCTTTTCGGTCGTATTATCTGAAGTTGTCCACTCTGTCATGAGGCCAACAATTGAATTGGTACAATTTGAGAATTCACTAGAATTTGCATCCTGAATACCTAATATATTTCTTGCCATCTCTATAACTGCAAGTTGCATTCCAAAACATATTCCAAAATATGGTATTTTGCTTTCTCTTGCATACTTAATTGCAGAAATTTTTCCCTCTGAACCTCTTTCACCAAATCCTCCTGGAACTAAAATACCCTGACAATTTGCTAATAAGCTTGACGTATTAGAACTATTTAATTCTTCAGATTCAAACCATTTTAATTCAACTTTTACATTATTAAAAATTCCACCATGAGATAATGCTTCATTCAGTGATTTATAAGCATCAGCAAGTCCTGTATACTTACCTACTATTCCAATTACAACCTTTCCATCAGGTTCAAGAACATGTTTAGAAACTTGAGACCACATTTTAAGATTAATAGTTTTATTTGCATCTAAATTGAAATATTCTAATACTCTCTTATCTAATCCTTCATTATAAAAATTAATTGGAACTTCGTATATTGAATTTGCATTTATCGCCTGTATTACACAGTTCTGTTGAACGTTACAGAATAAGCCAATTTTTTTTCTTTCACTTTCAGGTATTATTCTATCAGATCTGCACAATAAAATATTTGGTTGTATGCCTAAACTCCTTAATTCTTTTACCGAATGTTGAGTAGGTTTTGTTTTTAATTCACCTGAACTTGCAATGTATGGTACCAAAGTAACATGAATAAATAATGAATTCGCATGCCCATTATCATTATGAAATTGTCTTATAGCTTCTATAAACGGTAAGCTTTCAATATCTCCAATTGTTCCGCCTATCTCACATATCACAAAATCTTCTTGTTCAAGATCGTTTGGAATAAACTCTTTGATTTCATTTGTAACATGTGGAATAACTTGCACAGTAGCGCCTAGGTACTCGCCTCTTCTCTCTTTTGTTATAATTTTTTGATAAACTCTTCCAGATGTTATGTTGTCAGATTTTTTAGAAACTACACCGGTGAATCTTTCATAATGACCTAAGTCTAAATCTGTTTCAGCTCCATCATCTGTAACATAAACTTCACCATGCTGGTATGGACTCATTGTTCCTGGATCAACATTTAGATAAGGATCTAATTTTCTAATTCTTACTTTATAACCATGATGTTGAAGTAGTGATGCTAAAGAGGCCGAAGCTAAACCTTTACCAAGAGATGATACCACGCCGCCTGTTACAAATATAAATCGCGTCATGGAAGTATTTTATACAACAGAGTCTTGATTAAATCAAAGATATTAATCTAGTTGCGGTAATTCAGGTAAATCTTCAATTAAATCGTCTTTCGTTTGCTCTGTGCCCGCATCTTCAAAATTTAGAGTTCTATCTGATGATTTTAAACTTAAAACAGTTAGGCTTATACTTGTAATTACAAACAATACAGCAACAATTGCGGTTGTTCTTGTTAATATGTCAGCGCTTCCTCGAGGAGACATACCGTCACTACCGCCCCCAATGCCAAGTGCGCCTCCCTCTGCTCTTTGAACGAGTACAACAATGATTAATACAACTGCAAGTATAGCGTGGATTATTAATAAAGATGTTTCCATAAAATGAGTTTTATATCTAATTATGAGTAAGAATCAATTATTTTGCTAAAATCTTTTGATTTTAAAGATGCACCACCCACTAAAGCCCCATCTACTTGATCTAAATTTAAAATATCACTAGCATTGGTAGGATTGACTGACCCTCCATATAATATTGAGATATTTTGACTTTTAGACTTACCAATTTTTTTTGAGAGTAAATTTCTAATATCAAAATGTATACTATTGATTTCACCGTTTGTTGGAGTTTTACCTGTACCGATGGCCCAGACAGGTTCGTAAGCAATAATAAGATTTTTTATATTTATTTTATTTGGAAGTGAGCTGAGCTGACTGTTGAGAATTTTTTTTCTAATATTTATTTCACTTAATTTTTCACCAATGCAGTAAATAATTTTTAAATTATACTTGTTTGCAATATCAATTTTTAAATTAAGTTCTTTTGATGTTTCTTTTTGATACTCCCTTCGTTCGGAATGACCTATTATAACATATTTGCAACCTGCAGATTTGAGCATTTGTGCACTGATACATCCAGTAAATGCACCTTCATTTAAGTGATGACAGTCTTGGCCCCCAAAATCAATTCCAGTTTTTGCGTTAATGAAATTAGTCAGTAATGTGAAGGGGGGGGCAAATGACAACCTTAGATTTTTTATGTCTTGTTTTTTTAATATGCCTGTCAATGGAATTAACTACCTTTATAGCTCCATTTATGCCATTCATCTTCCAATTAGCGATAGTATATTTAACCCTTTTCATTCGTGATTATTCCTTTTATAAACTCTAATTTATACCATCATAGTAAAAAATGTTAGATATAATAAGAAATTTAGTTTCATCGATTTTTGGCAAAATGCTTCTTGCTATAATGGTTTTAAGTTTTGCTCTTTGGGGCGTGGGAGACATACTTTCTTCTGGCAACAGTCAACTTGCTGCAAAAGTAGGTAATGAAAAAATATCACTTGATGAATTTTATATAAAGTTTCAACATACTGTAAGAGATTATAATCAAAATACCAATTCAAATTTAAGCCTAAAAGAAGCTTATGAGTTGAAACTTCATAATCTACTACTACAAGATCTCATTTATTCTAAAATGGTTAATGATTATGCTAAAAAAAGAGGCATATATTTAAATGAAGAGTCTTTGAAATCAGTGATATCTAATCTAGATGAATTCAAAGACAGCAATGAAACATTTTCTAATATTAAGTACAAAAATTTTATTTTAAATAATTTTCAATCTGAAGAAGCTTTTCTGAGTGAAATTGAAAACAATATTTTTCAAGGTATTATTTTTGAAAGTTTTAATACTGATAATTATATGAATGATGCAATTATTAATAAACTATATGACTATGAAGGTGAAAAGAGAACAATTAGTTATTTTTTATTGAATAAAAATGAAGTTAAAATTGATACAAACAATAATTTAATCTATGATTACTATTTGGATAATAAATCGAATTATCTAATTCCTGAGAAAACTATTATAGACTTTATTGAAGTAAACATTAATGACTTTAAAAGAAAAGAGAATATAAATATTGTTGAGGTTCAGGATTACTACAGCAATAATATTGATCAATACACTGTAGAAGAAAGCAGAAATATTCAATTTATAAGATTTAGCAGTGAATCAGATGCTTATGATTTTTACGATGCAGTAGCAGATAAAAATATTAATGATTTTAATGATTACATTAAAATAAATGATTTTAAACTTTCAAATATAGAAAAATTTACTGGTGGTACTTTTTCTAAAAATATTACAGAGTTTATTTTTAAATTAGATGTTAATACCTTGAGCGAACCCATTAGCTACGATGATTTAGGGTTTTATTTATTTATGGTAAATGAAGTAAATGATGAAAAAGTAATAGATTTTGAAACTGTTAAAAGTGAAATTATAGAATACCTAGCTTTAGAGGCTGCATATCAAGAATTTGATGACGCAATTAATATTTTAGATGAATTGCTTATTAATGATTATACGTTTGATGAGATAGTTGAAAATCAAGTGAACATCAAAGTATCTGAAAATGTTGATTTTGAACAGTTTGTAGTAAATTTAGGAGAAGATAATTCATTTTTGAATGAAAATACTCCAATCGGATTTATTTCAGAAATAATAATTAAAGAAAACATTGCCTATATTTATACAGTTAGAGAAAAGCAAGAATCTTACGTACCTGATTTAGAAAAAGTAAGAGAAAAAGTTATAATCGACTATGTAGCCCAGCAAAAAAATAAAAACCTTGATAAACTTTCTAATGACATTCTAAATTCAATTAATTTACAAAATGAAGCTTCTTTTTCTGAATATGTGCTTAATAATGATTATAATTTGCTAAAATTTGAAAAGATTAATCGTACAAACTCAGACCTTCAGAATGAAACAGTTTTCAATGCATTTAATAATAAACTTTATCAACCATTTAAAATTCTAACCACTGAAGGAGAAATTGGAATTGGTATTGTTACTGAAATTATTATACCAAGGAATCAAATTTCTGATGATTTTTATAATTCAGTTAAAATAAATATAAA
>CACGAG010000012.1 GCA_902571005.1 uncultured Pelagibacteraceae bacterium | reverse complement strand
TATTCTCTATGCTGGATTAATGATTAAAGATGGTTATGCCCGATTGGTTGAATATAATATTAGATTTGGTGATCCAGAGTGTCAGGTATTAATGCTTAGAATGAAAAATGATTTAATTGAATTAATTCTTGATTGCTTGGAAGGCAGTCTAAGTAAAACTAAATTAGAATGGGAAGATGATAATAGTGCTACAGTGGTTGTGGCAGCAAAAGGTTATCCAGGTGACTATAAAAAAAATACCAAGATTATTGGCTATGAAAATTTTGAGAGTAATGATCTATTTCAAGTATTCCACGCAGGAACAAAACATGATGGAAATAACCTTCTAGCTAACGGAGGCAGAGTTCTTTCCGTAACAGCAAAAAATAAAAATCTAAGAGATGCTCTTAATATGATTTATGCTTACATCGGTCAGTTGGATTGGCCGGATGGTTATTACAGAAGAGATATAGGAAAAAAGGCAATTAAATGACTACTCGTGATGAAATATTTTCTGGTACTAAGGAGGTTGATGAAAAGTTAGTTTTTAATAGTGGTAATCTCAATGATTACTTAAAAAAAGTAATTGGAAGTGAGTTTGATATTGTAAGTATAAAGCAATTTAAAGGGGGGCAATCCAATCCTACTTATTTGATTGAGGATAAAACAAAAAACTACGTGTTAAGGCGTAAACCTCCTGGTAAATTACTAAAATCTGCACATGCGGTAGATAGAGAATATAAAGTCATTACTGCACTTGGCAAGACTGATGTGCCAGTTCCTGAAACTTATTGTTTTTGTGAAGATGAAAACGTCATTGGAACACAATTTTTTTTAATGGATCATGTTGATGGAAACATATACTGGGAACTTTTATTGCCAGACTCAGATATCAATCAACGCCGTGAAATTTACTTATCTATGAATGATACGATTGCAAAACTTCATAACGTTGATTTTCAAAAAATTGGGCTAAGTGAATATGGAAAACACGAAAATTACATGGCAAGACAAATTCATCGTTGGACCAAACAGTATAAAGACTCTGAAACACAAAAAATCAATGAAATGGATAATTTAATAGAATGGTTGCCAATAAATATTCCTGAAGATAATGAAACTACAATTGTACATGGAGACTTTCGTCTTGATAATATGATATTTGATAAACGAAATAATAAAGTTATGGCTATACTGGATTGGGAGCTATCTACACTCGGTAATCCTATCGCAGATTTTACTTATCACATGATGTCATGGCGACTGCCTGCTGCAGCGAAGGGTCTCGGAATGATGGGATCAAACTTAGAAGAGCTTAATATTCCCTCTGAACATGAGTACGCTGAAATGTATTACAAAAAAACAGGCAGAAGTAAAATTGAAAACTGGGATTTTTATATGGCATATAATATTTTCCGCCTGGCTGGAATTGCGCAAGGAATTGTTGGTAGAGTTAGAGATGGGACAGCCTCAAGTTCGGAGGCTAAAAACTATGAGAAATTTGTTCCAATATTAGGAAAATTAGGATGGAGTATTGTGGAAGAGGCAGCAAAATAATTAATATGAAAGAGCTGGATATAAATTTTGTAAGAGAACAATTCCCTGTTTTTCAAAACCCTAAAACTTCAAACTTTGCATTTTTTGAGAATGCTGGTGGCACATACGTGCCAAAACAGGTTATTGAAAAGTTAAATGATTTTATGACGACTAAAAAAGTACAGCCGTATGGCGACTTTGGTCCGTCGATTGAAGCAGGTAATGAAATGGATAATAGCATAAGCAAAATTGCTGAACTCCTAAATATCAATAATGATGAATTTATGATTGGACCATCTACAACTATGAATATGTTTTTACTATCTAATGCTGTGAGATCGTGGCTTAACGATGGGGATGAAATCATAGTCACAAATCAAGATCATGAAGCAAATATTGGTGCATGGAGAAAATTATCAGAACACGGTATCAAAATAAATGAATGGAAGTTTAACCCTGACTCTGCTGAACTAGAATTGGATGAATTAAAAAATCTCATAACAGAAAAAACAAAATTTATCTGTGTCTGTCACACATCTAATGTTGTTGCTTCAATTAATAATCTAAAAGATATCATTACATTGGCGCATCAGAATAATATCAAAGTTGTTGGAGACGGTGTAGCTTACATGGCACATGATATTGCCGATTTAAAAGATCTCGATATAGATTTCTATGGTTTTAGCCTATACAAAACTTATGGACCACATTTAGCACTGTTATATGGTAAGAGAGATTTATTACTTGAAACAAAAAATCTTAATCATGAATTCTTGGAAGGAAGTGTTCCATATACACTTAATCCAGGTGGTCCTAATCATGAGGAACTTGGATGTTTATCAGGTATAACTGACTACTACGAAACTTTATATGATCATCATTTTGGCGAAAATAATTTAGATCTTCATCGCAAAGGTAAAAAAGTTTTTGAATTGGTATCCAAACATGAAGAGGTATTAATGAAAGAACTGATTGAATTCCTCAAAACAAAAAAAAATATAAGAATGATTGGCAAACAAACACATGCTAGATGTGATCGTATGCCAACTGTATCATTCACTGTTAAAGATAAAAGCTCATTGCATGTAGCCCAGGAGGCTGGAAGAAATAATATTGGCATTAGAAATGGTGAATTTTATGCATGGAGATGTTTGCAGGGTTTGGGCATTGAGCCAAATGATGGGGTAGTTAGAGTCTCTATGGTTCATTACAATAGCATAGAAGAGGTAAGAAAATTAATAGGGTTTTTGGATAAAACTATTTAGAATTTTTTATATTTTTTTCTCGCTCTTTCCTCTGTCTTATTGACTCTTTCATCGAAATATCTTCCAGATTGTGGTACTCGTCCCAATAGCGATCAAATTCGTGTGACTTAACGTATCTTCCGTAATTATCTTTCTGGTAGGTTTTCTTCTTTTTTATCAAAATTATAAATATTTTTTTAATTCATTTCTTGCAATAGAAAGTCGATGAACTTCGTCTGGCCCATCCGCTAATCGCAGAGTTCTCATTCCTGCGTAAGCTTGTGCTAGGTGTGGGTCTGTTGTTACTCCAGCTCCTCCAAACGCTTGAATTGCGTCATCAATAATTTTTAATGCCATATTTGGTGCAGCTACTTTAATCATGGCTATTTCATTTTTTGCAACTTTGTTTCCTACTTCATCCATCATAGTTGCGGCCTTTAATGTTAGTAGTCTAGTCATCTCAATATTAATTCTAGCATCAGCAATTCTCTCTTGCCAAACAGAGTGCCTTACCACTTCTTTGCCAAAAGCCTTTCTACTCATTAATCTTTTACACATTGCTTCAAGTGCAACTTCAGCAAGGCCAATAGTTCTCATACAATGGTGAATTCGTCCAGGTCCCAACCTACCCTGTGCAATTTCAAATCCTCTGCCTTCGCCTAAAAGCATATTTTCTGGAGGAACTTTGACGTCTTTAAATTCAACCTCAGCATGTCCATGAGGGGCGTCGTCAAAACCAAAAACAGGCAAATGTCTCTTTATTTTGATACCCGGTGTGTCCTTATCAACCAGTATCATGGATTGTTGCTTATGTCTGTCAGGATTATCAGGGTCTGTTTTTCCCATGAAGATAAAAAATTGGCACCTTGGATCCATTGCACCAGAAGTCCACCATTTTGTTCCATTAAGGACATATTGATTTCCTTCTTTTTTTATTTCACTTTCAATATTTGTTGCGTCTGATGAAGCGACTGCAGGCTCTGTCATGGCAAAAGCAGAGCGTATCTCACCTTCTAATAATGGCTTTAAGTACTTTTCTTTTTGTTCATCTGTTCCATATCGAACTAAAACTTCCATATTACCGGTATCAGGAGCAGAACAATTGAAAACTTCCGCAGACCACATTGCTCTCCCCATGATTTCACACATTGGCGCATACTCTGCGTTTGTAAGGCCATGCCCATAGTCACTTTCAGGTAAAAATAAATTCCAAAGGTCTTCTTTTTTTGCTTCCTTTTTAAGATCTTCAATCACCGGCACAACCTGCCATCTGTCAGCTCCAAAATTTTCGATCTGACTATGATATGTTTCGTTGTTTGGATAAACGTGCTTATCCATAAAATTATTCAATCTATCCGTAGTTTCTTTTGCTTTTGGCGATATGTTCATTATCTTTTACCTTTAAAAAAATTATTTATTAAGTTTTCACAGTCAGTTTTTGAAATATTATCATAAATTTCTGGCAAATGATTGCAATTTTTTGATATAAAAAAATTTAAGTTACCATTTATCGAACCATATTTTAAATCATCTGCACCATAATACAACCTCTTAAGCTTAGCTTTTGATATAGCGCTGGCACACATAATACATGGCTCTAAAGTCACGTAAATATTACAATCGACCAATCTATCAGAGTTAATCATTTCACACGCCTCTTTTATAGCGTTTAGTTCAGCATGACCTACCGGGTCTTTTCTGCTAACCACTGAATTATGGGACCGGGCTAAAACTTTATCTTCCTTGTTAGTGATAACGCATCCAATTGGTATTTCTCCAGTTTTTAAGCCTTTTTTTGCCTCCTCAATTGCCATTGCCATGAATTTATTTTGTGTCATAAATATTTAATTAATATAAGCAATCCTAATTCATGCCTACTTTGAGACAACAAAAATTAGTAAGAATTAATAAATTATTAGCACAGTCAACAAACTTTTCGAGAAGAGAAATAGATAAACTCATCGATGAGCAAAGAGTTGTTGTTGATAACGAATTGGTGACAAAGCAAGGAATTCAAATAAGTATCAACAGTATTGTAAAAATAGACAATAAAACTATTAACCTAAAATCTGATCAGCAATTAAATGACATATATATTTTCAACAAACCAAGAGGATGCTTGGTAACAAAATCAGATCCAAAAAATCGCAAAACTATTTATGAATATATACCTAAACAAAATCATAATTTAATTTCAATTGGACGACTTGATTACAATTCAGAGGGGCTATTACTATTGACTAACAGCGGTAGCTTTAAAAGAAAGATGGAATTACCCAAAAATAATTTTGAAAGGGTTTATAAGGTAAAAATACAAGGCTTTATTGATAATAAATTTATTAATACCTTATTAAGGGGTTATACGTATAAAAAAGTTAAATATAAACCTATAAAAGCATCATTCATTAGCAAAACAAATACTTACTCATGGATAAAAATGACACTTACTGAAGGTAAAAATAAAGAAATTAGAAATATTTTTGATTCTTTGAATATTACAGTCACAAGATTAATTAGAATAACTTATGGGGAATTTAAGCTTGGAAGTCTGAAAAAAGGGGAAATAAAAAAAGTTACTTAAAATGAGAATTATTAGCGGAGAAAGAAAAGGTCATTCAATATTTAGCTTTAAAAGTAAAGATGTAAGACCACTTTCAGACAAAAATAGGGAAACCATTTTTAATCTTTTAACGCATGGAAAAGAATTGGTAAAAATTAACTTTAGTCTTGAAGAAGCAAAAGTAATTGATCTTTTCGCTGGCACCGGTTCATTTAGCTTTGAAGCTTTGTCACGTGGTGCTAAACACGCAACCATGGTAGAGAACAATCAACAAATGATAGATATAATTTATAAAAGTGCAAACAAGCTGGGGTATTTAGAAAAGATAGCTGTTATATCTGAAAATGCTTGTTCATTTGAAGAGTATTCTGAAGCAACAAAGTTCAATCTTGCTTATATAGATCCACCGTATGGGAAAAATCTTGGACTCAGAGCAATTAAAAATATTATTAAAAAAAACTTATTAGAAAAAGACAGTATAATCATCTTAGAGGAAGAAAAAAAATCTAAACACATCGAACTCTCAGAAATAATACTTTTACGTGAAAAAGAATTAAGTAATTCTAAATTTAGTTTTTTTAAATTAATTTAAATAACCCTTTTGAATATCAACTGCATCTTGAGTAAAGGGGTCAACTTCTAATAATTGAGCAAGATAGATAACCCTTAACATTTCTGTTCCAAAAAAATGGCCGATCTTACTCATATCTTTATCTTTAAAAATATGTTTACTAGTATTCTCATTTATTTTTGATAACGATTTACTCATGGCATCAAGATGATTTGAAAGTGTGATATTAATCATATTCATTTTTGAGTATTCCATACCCATAATTTCAAAAAAAATATTTTTGGGTCCATCTAGATATAATTGTAAGAGACTGTGCTGGTCTTTTGGCATTTCAGATACTACAGGTAAAACACCTTTGGCTTTTTTTCCCAATGACTCCGCATATAATTGTTTTCGCCAATTACCAATTTCAATAAGCTCATCACCATAAATCAAATAAGCAAATATATTCTTTCCATTTTTTATTCTTTTAAAATCTTCCTCAGCCATATTCTTTATTTGGTCTTTATCTTCTAATGCTTTTCTTCCTCCATTTAAAAACTCAGTGCACAGATCTTTATTAAAGTAAAAACTGGGGATAAGGCTATTATTACTAAAAATTGAAAATCTGCCTCCAATTTCGTTGCTTAGTTCAATAGTTTTTATTGATTTTTGTATAGACAAGTCTCTTAGTGGAGAAGACACATTTTCTGTAAACGAATAGAAATTTTTTGAAAAATCAATATTCCCATCTAGTTTTTTAATCATATATTCAAATATGGTTAACGTTTCAGATGTTTGTCCTGATTTTGATACGAAAATGAAACCAGTCTCATCTAGTTGAGTATTGTCTAACAATTCATTAATCTTAATAGAATTTAAATGATCAACATATTGAACACGTTTTTCATTTAAAAAATGATTAATTGCTTTTGATCCCTGAGAAGAGCCACCTATACCGACTACTAAAATTTTATTAAAGCTTTGTTCCAGTATCCCTAACGACTCGGAATATAAGTTTTCAAGCTTATCAAAATCAAGAAATGGATAATTCATCATCGCACTTCCTGACCAGCTGTTACGGTTGCTTGATCTATTTGCCTTTCAAACTCTCTCAATCTTTTATAAACACTTGCGAGTTCAATAATTGTTGGCCAGGCTTTAAGAAGATATTGCATTGACCCCTCAACTCTTCCAAATGCCCTGATTATTTGCTGCATTACACCAAGAGTAACTACCCCGGCAACAATTGCAGGGGCTAAAAATACATAAGCTGATAAAACATTTGCCTGTAAAAATGCAATACGACCAATATCGAAATATAGATATCTTATATAACTTAAAAAATGAATTTGCCTTACATCATCAAATAATTCTTCAAGGGTTTTTGGTCTTACTGTTTCATCATCTTCAGCAATTACTAACATTTTTCTGTATGCCGCTTCTTGTTTTTGTAAATCGTATTCAATACCAACAAGCCTTAAAATTAAACCAAGTCCAATTAAAAATAATGTTCCTCCTATAGACCATAATAATGCACCAACGACTAGACCATACTCCCATTCACCAAAGAAAAATATTGGAATTCCAATACTCAAGCCAAACAGTATTGGCATAAATTCTACCAGGATCATTAAAGCTTCAATCAAACTTGTACCAAGAGACTCCATAATTCTTGAAAACTTTATGGTATCCTCTTGAACTCTTTGTGACGCACCCTCAATCTTACGCGCCTTATCATAGACAGAGTGATACCACTCAACCATGGCAGTTCTCCATCTAAATAAAAAGTGATTAGTAAAATAACTTACAAGGACTGCAACTGCTACATACATTCCCGCTAGTGTTATAAAGGATAATAAACTTGCCCAATATTCTTCAATTGTAATGGCGTAAGGAGCAGACAATGCTTCCTGTATCATGTCGTAAAACTCACCAAACCATTCATTAATTTTTACATCAATTTGAACCTGAACCCACAGAGATGATAAGATAATTGCTGAACCGATGTATGCCCATAAAAACCATTTTGGATCTCTAAAAAACTTAAACATTTATAGAATAATTAATTTTGATATGAGTTAAGTAAGTCATCCACCCTGTTAAGAAGATCATTCAAATCTTCGTTTTCATCAAAACTAGGAGCATCATCATACATTGTTTCATCAATTATTTCTGGCTTAAGCTGATCTTCTTCAGGAAGTGCTGTAATTTCATCTGTGTTTGATATTCCTTCCAAAAACTCTTCCTCGCTTAACCCAATATTATCAGTTGTATCTAAAATGCTATCGTCATTTGTTACAACGTCTAATTCATTACTTTCAATAAGTGACTCCTCAATTACCTCATTAATAGGATCCTCAGGTAAAGTTGAATTATTTATATTTTGATCCTCGTTTCCAAAATTATTATCAATAAATTCGTCTAAGGATGATGTATCAGCATTACTAGGCACGCTGGTGGATGAGTCTTGTGTAATGATATCTTGAATATCTTCAGCTGACTCACCTTTAGGCGCGGCCTCCTCTACTTCCTCTTCTCCAACAACTGGTGGGGTTAGTTCAAAATCAGGAGGTATCTCTAGTGCTTTTTGCTTTAATGATGTGTAATCTCTGACTGTATTGTTAGTACAAGCAGCAAAAATTAATAAAAAAAATATAATTAAATAGTTACGTATCATTTTAAACGGTTTTATCATTTTCTTTTTTTGAGAACAACTCAAGTAAAATAATCAAAATACAGCCAAGCGTGATACTTATATCAGCTATATTGAATACATACCAATGATAATTGTTATAATGTAAATCTATAAAGTCTAATACGGCAGAATATTGATATCTGTCGAGCAAGTTACCCAACGCTCCTCCTATAATTAAACTAAATCCATAATAATAAATTTTTTTATTAATACTTATTGCATAAAAAAATACTGCTATAGCAATTATTGCCATAACAAACATATAAATATAATTAACCATCGAAATTTCATTTTGAAATATTCCAAATGCAAAGCCCTTATTCCATATCAAGTGAAAATTAAGATATTTATTTATTGATGTTAAATATTGTGAACTGAGATTTGATACATCAATGTTATAAACATTGATTACATAAAACTTTGAGAGTTGATCAGCTGCAAAAATAACCAGTATTAAAAATATAAATCTTCCAATGGTTTGTATCATTTACTAAGCACTTCTTGACATCTATCGCAAACGTTACCTTTTAAATTAGAAAAATATTTCCAACAGCGCTCACATTTTTCACCATCGGTTTTACTTACATGCACTCCGATGTTTTTATCTAGTTCAGATATAAAGCTGTCACTTGAGGGCTTTTCATTTACAATTTCTAATTCACTAATAATTGAAATATTTTCTAATACTTTTTGGTCAATCTTTTCGATTTCATCTTTAGATATGTAAAGTTTAACAGAGGCTTCAAGGCTGGATCCAAGAACTTTTTCTTTTCTCTTCACTTCGATTGCTCCGTTAATGATCTTTCTTAATTTTTTATACACTGCCCATTTTGTTGATAAATTTTTATTTATTAAAGTATCATTTAATTTTGGAAAATCTTTTTCATGTATGCTGTTTTCAAATCCAAATCGACTTTGCCAGGCTTCTTCAGTGGTAAAACAGAGTATTGGTGCAAGCAAACTTAATAAATCATGAAATAAAATATCTAGAACAGTGCGAGTAGATTTTCTTACTTTGTTATTTTTTGAATCACAATAAAGAGTATCTTTTCTTACATCAAAATAGAAAGATGATAAGTCGTTTGTACAAAAATTAAATATCGCAGAAAAAACTTTTTGATACTCAAATATTTTATAGTTTGAGATAACTTCTTTTTTTAAACTCTCTAATTCTGATAAAATATATAAATCTAATTCATCAAGTTCATCCACAGACACTTTCTCGTCTTGATCAAAATCTAATAAATTACCTAAAATAAAACGAAGTGTATTGCGAAGTCTTCTATAGCTATCAATGTTGCTTTTTATGATTTCAGGCCCGATCTTTAAATCCTCGGAGTAATCACTGCTTGCTACCCAGAGCCTTAGTATGTCAGCGCCTGATTTTTCAATGACCTCTGCTGGCGAGACAGTATTGGATGATGATTTACTCATCTTTAGGCCATCTTCATGAAGTATAAATCCATGAGTTAAAACAGACTCATAAGGCGCAACTCCTCTTGTGCCACAAGATTCTAAAAGTGATGAATGAAACCAACCTCTGTGTTGATCTGTTCCTTCAAGATAAATAGATGCTGGCCAGATTTGATCATTTTTTCCATCTAAAACAAATGCATGTGTACAGCCTGAGTCAAACCATACATCTAAAATATCATTAACTTTTTTATATTCTTCTGGATTATAATTTGAACCTAATAATTCTTCTTTTGAATATTTAAACCACGCATCTGACCCTTCTTTTTCATAAAGTTTAATAATTTTTTCATTTATTTCTTTATCAACCAGCGGCTTTCCTGTTTTAATATTGTAAAAGATAGATAAAGGTACGCCCCATGCCCGTTGTCTTGACACTACCCAATCAGGTCTTTCTTCAATCATTGAATAAATTCTATTTTTTCCCTGTTTTGGATACCATTTAACCTTTTCAATTTCGTTCAACGCTTTTTCTCTCAATTGATTTTTTTCCATACTAATGAACCATTGTGGAGTATTTCTAAAGATGACAGGAGCTTTTGATCTCCATGAATGAGGGTAGCTATGACGCAATGAACCCTTGCCTGCTAAATTTTCATGCTTTTTTAGCTCAATGATAACTGCTACGTTTGCATCAGCATCTGATCCATCTTCATTAAAAATCTTTTTACCATTAAATAATGGTACGTGGGGAAAGTATTCACCATTTTCATCTACTGTATCAGGAACTTCGATACCATTTGTAATACCCAAATTATAGTCATCAGCTCCATGGCCAGGTGCTATGTGAACGAAACCCGTGCCTTGCTCCAAAGTAACAAAATCAGCATCAAAAATTCTTACCTCAAAATCATAACCAGATTTTTTAAAAGGGTGATTACAAATAATTTTGTCTAAGTTTTTTACTTCTGATATTTTTTTTAATTCTCTAATTTTGCATTGAACTTTTACATTATCTAAAAGTTCATCTGCAATTATAATTTTATCTCCAACTTGTAAAGTACTGTGTTCTTCTAAACTTACTACTTCAAACATTGAATACGTTATTGATTTACTGTAAGCAATTGCTCTGTTTCCTGGAATTGTCCATGGAGTTGTTGTCCATATAATTACGGATGCATCTTGACAATTTGTATCTGAACTCTCTTTTACTGGGAACTTTACGCAGATAGTTGTTGATTTATGTTGTTTATATTCAATCTCAGCTTCAGCTAATGCAGTCTTTTCAACAGTTGACCACATAACAGGCTTTGACCCACGATATAAACTTTCGTTCTCAAGAAACTTAAAAAATTCTCTTACAATTATAGACTCTGCCTCATATGACATTGTAGTATAGGGAGAGTACCAATCTCCATTTATTCCTAAGCGAATAAATTCTTCTCTTTGTATATCAATCCATTTTTCAGCAAATTCTCTACATTCTTTTCTAAATTTTATAATATCGACATCATCTTTATTCTTTCCCTGTTCTCTATATTGCTCTTCTATTTTCCACTCAATTGGCAAGCCATGACAATCCCAGCCAGGAATGTAAGAACTATCATTTCCAAGCATTTGTTGCGATCTTACAACAAAGTCTTTTAGTATTTTATTCAGGGCGTGCCCCATGTGTAAATGACCATTGGCGTAAGGGGGGCCATCATGTAATACGAATTTTTTTCTACTTTTTGATTTTTTCCTTAATTTTTCATAAATATTATCCTTTGACCAGCCATCTAGAATTTTTGGCTCTTGCTCGGGTAGGCCAGCACGCATCGCAAAGGATGTCTTAGGTAAAAATAGAGTTTCACTAAAATCTATTTTATCATTTTTAGTGTTCATTTTACTTAATTTAGAATTTTTTGTGCTTTAGATATATCTGATTTTAGTTGTTTTTTTAAGGCCTCTACTCCTGAAAATTTCTTTTCATGCCTTATAAATTCAACAAAGTCGACTTTTAGCAAAGAATTATAAATATTCAATTTAAATCTAAACAGATGAACTTCCAAAATTTCAGAATTCTTATGAAATGTTGGTCTGATACCAAAATTCGCAATTCCTTTAAGAGTTCTTTTCTTTGAATTTTTAAGGAATGAAGCTTTAATAGCATATACTCCATATTTTGGTGCCACGTATTCATTTATATTTAGATTAGCAGTTGGAACGCCAATTTTTCTGCCTCGTTGATCTCCTTTTATAACTTTTGACGTTATACTAAAATTGTTTCCCAAAAAATTTTTTGCCAATTTTACATTGCCACTTGAAATAAGTTTTCTAATATTTGTAGACGAATATATTTTCATCTTTGTTTTATTAAAAAGATGATTTGGTGTTTTTAATAATTTCACTGGGTTTACGTAAAATTGATTTTTTTTTCCAAAATTCAGAAGAAACTTATAGTCGCCTGATCGTTTATTACCAAACTTAAAATTTTTACCAACTAAAATATATTTCATTGATATTCCTCTAAGTAATATTTTTTTACAAAAGTCATTAGGTGTCATAGAGGATATTCTTTTATTAAATTTTATTATTATTGCATAATCGATACCGTAAGATTTTAAGATTTCGAGACGTTCGTTTAACTCTGTTAATAAGAAACTTTTAATATTTTTGTTAAAATATTTCCGTGGATGCGGATCAAAAAGTAACACGCCTATTTTTGTTTTTTGTTTATTTGCAATTTTTTTTGCCGAATTAATTATTGATTGGTGCCCTTTATGAACTCCATCAAGATTTCCAATAATTAATACAGAATTCTTTGTATAATTTAATGTTATTCTATTTAAACTTTTAAAAACTTTCATTTTTTAATTACTTTAAAAATTCAGTATATATTAGAGTTTCGCAAGTTTCAGGTAAATTAGCTTTTGATATTCTCACTAAATCGTCATCATTTGCAATTTCAGTTTTATGAATACCATTTTTTACAAATAAAAAATCTAAATCCGATTTGTGTGCCCCTAAGCAATCTGTTTTAAGGCTATCGCCTATAGCTAATATTTCTTTTTTAATTGTTGTATCTTTAGACAATAAATCATTCATTACAAAATCATATATTTCTGGATAGGGTTTTCCGTAGTAAGTTACTTTACCTCCTAGTTTTTCGTAATATTTTCCAAGAGCACCTGCACAATATATGCGTGCCTGACCTCGGTAGACTATTTCATCTGGATTAACACATACTATTTCTAAATTTTGTTTAAGAAAATCCTCAAAAATATTTTTATAGTCTTCTGGGCGTTCATCGTTGTCATTATATAAGCCTGTGCAGACAACAAAATCTGAGGACTCTATGTCATTAGTTTTTTGAATATTTATATTTTCTAACAAGTCATAATCTTTTTCTGGTCCTAAATGATAATATGATTGGCCATGAACTTTAGAATTTATGTACTGTGTACCTGTATCGCCTGAAGTATAAATTTTTTTAAATAATTCAGGATTAAGATTAAGTTTATTTATTAATCCATTTCTTACTACTGCCTCAGGTCTCGGAGCATTAGAAATCAAATAAACATCAATATTATGTTCTTTCATTACCTCAAGATAGGATTTTGCATCAGAGAATACTTCAACACCATTATGAATAACGCCCCAAAGATCACAAAGTATGATTCTATAAGAAAGTGAAAATTCAGTAGCGCTTACGATTTTTTTAATTTCCATAATTATATTGAAATTATCCTATAAATTTATAATCTTCTTATAAATTATTATGATATTTAATTAAATGACACTTTTTAACTTAAAAGATAAAAATGCTATAATCACAGGATCTTCGAGAGGAATAGGCAAAGCTATAGCCTACAGAATGGCAGAGCATGGTGCAAAAGTCATTATCACAAGTCGAAAGCTTGATGCATGTGAAGCAGTCGCTAAAGAGATAAATGATACATTTGGAGAGGGACATGCAACGGCAATTTCATGTAATATTTCGGACAAAGAGCAATTAAAAAATCTTTACAAAAAATCGTTAGACTTCTGTGGCAATATTTCCACTCTTGTATGTAATGCTGCAATCAATCCATATTTTGGACCATCAAATAATATACCTGACGAGGCGTTTGAAAAAATAATGAAGTCAAACGTGCAAAGTAATTTTTGGCTCTGTAATGAGGTGCTCCCAGATATGATCAAAATGAAAAATGGTTCAATTATAATTATTTCCTCGATCGCAGGTTTGCGCGGCAACAGCATGTTGGGTGCTTATGCTATATCAAAAGCTGCGGATTCCCAGTTGGCAAGAAATATATCAGTGGAATATGGAAGAGATAATATTCGTGCAAATTGCATCTCACCTGGTTTAATAAAAACTGATTTTGCAAGAGCTTTATGGGAGAATGAGAGTATTTTAAAATCTATGACTGCCAAAGCAGCCTTAAAAAGGATAGGAATGCCTGACGAAATTGCAGGCGCTGCAGTATATTTGGCATCTGAAGCTGGATCTTTTATGACTGGTCAAAACATCGTAATTGATGGCGGTGAGTCAGAACAATAGCAAATTATTGAAAATACTCGTTTTTTAGCTAATTCTAATAAAATCGAAATATTTTCCACCCCTTGACACACTTGCCCTAGATCACTATATGCCTAGGTAATTAAGCTTTGTGCAAACATATTTAGGAGATTAAGACATGAATTTTAGACCTTTACACGATCGTGTACTCGTTAGAAGACTGGATACTGAAGAAAAAACAGCAGGCGGTATTATCATACCAGATACTGCTCAGGAAAAACCTCAAGAAGGCCAAATTGTAGCCGTCGGAAATGGAAATAAAAGTGAAGATGGTAAAGTAACACCGCTTGATCTAAAGGTTGGCGATATCGTTCTTTTTGGTAAGTGGTCTGGAACAGAAGTAAAGGTTGATGGTGAAGAACTCTGTATTATGAAAGAGTCAGACATCATGGGCGTTATAGATACAAAATCTAAATCAAAAAAGAAAAAATAAATATTAACTAAGGAGAAAAAAAATGGCGGGTAAAGATATTCATTTTGGCACAGAGGCTAGAAATAAAATGCTCAAAGGTGTCAATGTATTAGCAGATGCAGTGGCTGTTACTTTAGGCCCAAAAGGTAGAAACGTAGTTATGGACAAATCTTTTGGTGCACCAAAAAGTACAAAGGACGGTGTTTCTGTTGCTAAAGAAGTTGAGCTCAAAGACAAATTTGAAAATATGGGTGCTCAAATGGTACGAGAAGCTGCAAGCAAAACCAATGATGTTGCAGGTGATGGTACGACAACAGCAACCGTACTTACAAGAGCGATTGTTACTGAAGGTTTAAAATTTGTTGCTGCTGGTATGAATCCTATGGATTTAAGAAGAGGTGTTGATTCTGCAATTGAAGCTGCAAGCGATGCAATTAAAGACTCTTCTAAAAAAGTTAAAACAAGCGCGGAAGTTGCTCAGGTCGGCTCTATTTCAGCAAATGGCGAAGCAGAGGTCGGAGATATGATTGCTAAAGCAATGGACAAAGTTGGTAACGAAGGCGTCATTACTGTTGAAGAAGCAAAAGGTTTAGAAACTGAATTAGATGTCGTTGAAGGTATGCAATTTGATAGAGGTTATCTATCTCCATACTTTGTAACTAACGCGGAAAAAATGACTGCTGATTTAGAAAATGCATATATTCTTTTGCATGAGAAAAAACTAACAAATTTACAGCCAATGCTTCCTCTTCTAGAAGCGGTAGTGCAAGCAGGAAGACCACTTTTAATTATTGCAGAGGATGTAGAGGGCGAAGCTCTAGCTACATTAGTTGTTAATAAATTAAGAGGCGGCTTGAAGATTGCTGCTGTGAAAGCGCCTGGTTTCGGTGATAGAAGAAAAGCAATGATGGAAGACATTTCAATTTTAACTGGCGGTCAAGTCATCTCTGAAGACCTTGGAATTAAATTAGAAAATGTAACTGTTAATGATCTTGGCACTGCAAAAAGAATTAGCATTGACAAGGAAAATACAACAATTGTTAACGGTGCTGGTACAAAAGCTGACATTCAAGGCAGATGTTCTCAGATCAGAAAACAAATTGAAGAGACTACTTCTGATTATGACAGAGAAAAACTTCAAGAGCGTCTAGCTAAACTTGCTGGCGGTGTAGCTGTCATCAAAGTTGGCGGTGCAACTGAGGTTGAAGTTAAAGAGAGAAAAGACAGAGTAGACGATGCATTAAATGCAACCAGAGCTGCTGTTGAAGAAGGTATCGTAGCCGGTGGTGGACTTGCATTGATAAAAGCTGCAAGTGCTCTTGATAAAGTTAAAACAGCAAATGCCGACCAAAAAGCAGGCGTTGATATTGTGCGTCGTGCTTTAGAAACACCAATTAGAACTATTGCAAATAACGCTGGTGTTGATGGTTCGGTAATTGTTGGAAAAATTAAGGAAGGTAAATCTGCTTCAGAAGGTTATGATGCGCAAACCGATAAGTTTGTGGACATGTTTAAAGCAGGAATTATCGACCCTACTAAAGTTGTAAGAACTAGCTTACAAAATGCAGCATCGATAGCTGGTGTTTTAATCACTACCGAAGCAATGGTAGCTGATGCACCTGAAGACAAAGCTGCAGCGGCTCCTGCAATGCCTGACATGGGTGGAATGGGTGGCATGGGCGGCATGATGTAAGTTGAGCTCATTAAAGCTAATCTAAAAAAACCCGGCCCAGCCGGGTTTTTTTATGAAATCCTATCTATAAAATAATTGAGTGTATTTTCTAAATTTTTATTCCACTCAGCTACATTTGAAGTAAAAATGTTTGCAGACGACTCTAGTATAAGTCCATCATCAAGTACTCTTAGATTATTAGCTCTTAATGTTTCTCCTGATGATGTGATGTCAGTAATTATTTCTGCAAAGCCATTGAATGGAGCGCTCTCGGTTGATCCATCACTTTCTACAGTCCTATAATCAACAACCCCACAATTTGAAAAATATTCATTTGTTAAATTCTTATACTTTGTTGCAACTCTTAGTCTTTTAGAGAATTTAGTTCTGTGCAAATGGCAGATTTCTTCTAAGTCGGCCATTGTCATTACGTCAATCCATATTTCTGGTATAGCAACAACTAAATTTGCTTTACCAAAATTTAACTTAAGTTTTTTTGAAACCTTCTGGTTATAATTAGTTATTTTTTCTTGTACTAAATCGTCACCAGTTAAACCAACATGAATGGATCCTTCATCAAGTCGATTTGTAATTTCTTTAGCACTTAAGAAATAAACAATTGCATTATCAAGACCCTCTATTGCTGCAATATACTCTCTATCATTTTCAAGATTACTAAAAATTATTTTTTTTTCTTCAAACAAAGTTTCCATGTCTGTTCTCAATCTACCTTTACTTGGCAATGCAATCCGAAGTTTATTTTGTATATTCATTCCTAAATCAGCTCAATTATATTGTTATTATTAGTTGCAAATCCTACTGCTGATAAGTTCGATTTAGAGCCTAAATCTATAAGCAATTTATCATACCGCCCTCCACTAATTAATTCACTTTGATTATCAGGATTATAAATTTCAAACATCATGCCGTCATAGAATTCAATTGAATGACCAAAGTCATTATCAAAATAATATTTTTCTATATTACTTTTTTCTGATACAGCATTCACAAAATTCTTCATTTCCTCTACTTCACTCTCAAACGAAGAAACATTATTTGATTTAGTAAATTCGCGAAGCAGTGATGGAAATTCCGAAAGGTTACAACTTAATTTTAAAAAATTATTTATTAAATCAACAATTTTTTTTCCATCTTTCTGACTTATTACATTAAGGCTTTTTAATTGAAATCGATCAACTATTTCCTCAACAGTTCGAGCACCTAATCCTCGAGCATTTTGTTTATTAATTAAATCTGTCAAGCCTTTGTCAGATACGTCATCTATATTAAATTTTTCTTGAAGCATGCTATGCTTTTTTTCATTATCATACCCTACACCTTCACCTAACCTATCAAGTAAACTCCCGAAATATTTTCTTCTAAAAAAATGTCTTACTAATCTCTGTTTCCATCTAATTGGCAGCTCTAATTTGTTGATAAACTGATTAAATAGTTTAATGCTACCAATTTTAATTTTATAGTTATCAATATTTAATTGACACATTGTATCTTCAGCTGTCTTTAAAATGTACGCATCCATCTCATGTATATTATTTAAATTTTTTTCAGAAAAAATGATCTCAATACCAGACTGATTTAATTCAATGGAATTATTTGATAACTCATTGGATGATCTGAATACAGGACCGCTGTAACATAACTTTGACTCACTGGATTTATTATTACTTTCAATAAAATTTTGACATGTTGGTACAGTCATGTCTGGTCTCAAACATTTTTCTTTTCCTGAAGTATCAGTAAACGAATACATCTTTCTTCTAATTTCTTCACCTGAAGTTTCAAAAAATATATCCGCATCAAACAGCAATGGAAGTTCAATATAATTAAATCCAGACTTAATAAAATAATTCTTTAAATTGATATTTAATTCTTGAAGTGACATTTTATTTTAATTCAAAATTTCATTTAATGCTGTCATCAGGTCAGAGCGATTAATTGTTTGTTGTCCAGCTTTTGCCTCTTTCCATTTGTCTCTATCGACAATATCTTTTGAAACCTCTTTACCTTTATTTAAATCCTTAATTGATATTTCACCCTTTTTTAACTCTTCATCACCAGCAATGATCACAATATCCGCACCTTTGCGATCGCAATACTTTAATTGCTTTCCAAGATTTTTAGATCCAAATGATATTTCACATGCAATACCTTCATTTCTAATTTCTTTAGCCATTGAAATATAATCCGGCATATTTTGATTATCTAAATTTGCAATTACCACTAATGGATTTTTCTTATTATCTAAAAGGTCTAATTGATTTAACGCTACAATTAATCTATCAACACCTATAGATATACCAGTAGCTGGAACATCCTCTTTCCCAAATCTTGAAATAAGTCTGTCATATCTTCCACCGCCAGCAACTGATCCAAATACAATTTTTTCGCCTTTCTCATTTTTAATATCAACAAGAAGCTCTGCTTCAAAAATCATTCCAGTGTAATAGTCGAGACCGCGAACAACTGATGAGTCAAAACGAATTGGATAATCTGGGAAATTTTTTATATAGGAGTTGAATTCTTCCATCTGGGCGTTTGATTGGTTTGAATTGGTTATAAAAGAAATAATTTTATCAGCATCTGTCTCGCTTAAGCCCACGCCCTCCATGAAGTCACCAGATACATCTTTTCTTCCTTTTTGAAGCAACTCATTAACGCCCTCTATACCTAATCGATCTTTTTTATCTACTGCTCTAAGAATTTTTGGCAAATCGTCCTCTTTAACATCTAAGTTCGAAAAAAGTTCTGTCCAAATTTCCCGATTTGAAAATTTTATTTCAAATTGTGACGTATTTAGGCCAAGCTCAATTAAAATATCACATACCATTACACACAGCTCTGCATCAATTAGTGTTGAATCAACTCCCACTACGTCAGCATCAAACTGAAAAAATTCTCTGTATCTACCTGGTCCTGGTTTTTCATTTCTCCAAACTAGTCCTGATTGATAACGTTTAAATGGCTTAACGAGGTCTTGATAATTTTGAGCTACGTATCTTGCTAAGGGGGCCGTTAAGTCATATCTCAGTGATAGCCATTTCTCATCATCGTCTTGAAATGAAAATACACCTCCACTAGGCCTGTCTACATCAGGAAGAAACTTACCAATGCTCTCAGTATATTCAATTGTGGATGTATCTAATTCAATAAATCCATACTTTAGACATTCCTTCTCTATTATCTTAGAAACTTTTTTTCTAAGATTTAAAATTTCAATGTCACTGTCTTTAAAACCCTTCGGCAAAATTGCCTTTGGATTATTTTTAATTTTACTCATTTTACTCCCACTGTAAGTAAGATACTACAAAGTGTGTTTATTTAATATAAAAAGGGGTTATTGCCCGCTGATTGTTTTTTTCAGCGAACTTAGATATGATAGTGATGATGTTTAAATTTAAACATGGAGCTGAAATGCCTTATTTATTAATAAAAGTCAAATAATTTTAAATTTTTCTTAAAGTTTATAATAATTGCACTATTTTTATCGAAAGTAGTTATGGAAAATGATAGCAAATTAACAGTCACGTATGCCGCCTTAGGTCACTTACTAATGCATATGTTTGCTGCATTCTATTTTGTTATAGTTCTAGCAATTGAAGACGACTGGAAGCTTAGCTACGATGAATTACTAAATCTTTGGTTTTTAGGATCTTTACTTGTGGGTTTGGGAGCCCTTCCTGCTGGATGGATCAGTGACAGATGGAGTCGTTCTGGAATGATTGCAATTATGTTCATTGGCTTGGGAATTAGTTCATTATTATGTGGCTTGAGCGGAAATAAAGTTTCTTTATTTATCAGTTTATCATTGCTTGGATTGTTTTGCGCTATCTATCACCCCGCTGGAATTTCATGGGTTGTTAACACTTCAAAGGAAACTGGTAAAGCGCTTGGCTTTAATAATATTTTTGGGGGAGTAGGTATTGGATTAGGTGCCTTTTTTGCGGGTGTATTAATTGAACAATTTAATTGGCAAGCTGCCTTTATGCTGCCCGGATTGATCTCATTAGTAGTTGGACTAAGTCTAACCTATCATCTTAAATCAGGAAAAATATCATTAAAGAATATATCTTCAGAGCAGTTTAAAGATAATCCTGAAAAAAATCAGATGCTAAAAATTGCAATTATTATGCTGTTAAGTATTACATGTTTAAGCTTTGTTTATCAAATTCTTCAGACAAGTCTTCCAAAGGCAATTGATATCAGACTTACTGATAGTCTTGATTTATCTACTTCAGATATCGGCTACATAGTTGCCGCGATATATATTGTAAGTGGTTTAATGAATTATGTTGGAGGTATTTTAACAGATAAATATTCTGAAAAGCTGATTTATTCAATTGGAATAGTTGGCCAAGGACTCCTCTTGCTCTTAATTGTTAGTCTTTCAAATTACTGGTTAATTGCAATAAGTCTTGCAATCGTTGCTTTTAATTCAAGTATACTGCCTGCAGAAAATTTATTACTTGCAAAATTTTCACCTGAAAAATATCAAAGCCTAGTCTACGGTATTAAATTTATTGTATCTTTTACAGTTGGTCCTATTGCACTGATCATGATTTCGAGAAGCTATAATTTAACGGGTGAATTTGGTGTACTCTACTTAGCTTTTGGGTTTGTGATGATAATTATGTTTCTGATTGTATTAACTCTACCTGTAAAAAAAGTAATTACTGGTACAGCTGGGTAGATTCGAACTACCGACCTCCTGAACCACAACCAGGCGCTCTAACCAACTGAGCTACAGCTGCATAAGTGGTGGCTCGAGGTGGAATTGAACCACCGACACAAGGATTTTCAGTCCTTTGCTCTACCAACTGAGCTATCGAGCCATTTAATTAGTGATCCTAGTCTTTTATTCTATAACATTAATTCGTGCAAAGAAAATATTCTGAATACAGTTAATCCAGAAAAACCTTTAATCTACTGATTAATTGGTCAACATTATCAAATGAATTCATCTCATGGGAATTAATTATTAATTTAAATTCATCCTTCTCATTAATAAAAACACATGGTAGCTCTGTTTTCTCATCAACAAAATCAAGTTCTTTTAGATGATCAATATAGTAAAATCGGCTATGTGCATTTATATTATTAAGAAATTCTTTCCACTTTATTTCTTTACCTAAATTATTGTATGTAATTGAGCATAAGTTGCAGTCATAAGTTTTTGGCGATATTATTTTATGCGCCCAATCTATAAAGGCATTTCCGATACCACTTTTTGCATTATAAATAAAAATTAATTCAATCATTTATATCCAGCTGAAATAAGGAGATTTTTGACTTCAAATAAGGGTAAACCGACTACATTTGAGTAAGATCCATTTAGGGATTTGATAAAAGACTCTGCCATCCCTTGAATTTTATATGACCCTGCAACACCTTGCCAGTCATTAGTTTTCATATAATCTTCTATATCTTGACCTCTTAATACTTTAAAACTAACAACTGTCGTAACGGTTTTTTTAAATATTCTATTTTCTAGATTTCTTATACAAATGGAAGTGCTGACTCTATGTCTTTTTCCCGATAGTCGAAGTAAGTTATTATAAGCAATATTTTCGTCATCTGTTTTATCTATGAGTTTTCTACCAGTATAGGCAATCGTATCAGCAGTTAAAATTACTGAGTCTTTATACTTATTTTGAAAATGTTTTAGTTTCTCATGTGCTATACGTTTACAATATTGAAGAGGTAGCTCATTACTTTTAATGGACTCATCTATATTTGGGGAAACTATCTCACTTGGATTAATGTTAAGTTTTGCCAATAACTCAAGTCTTCGTGGAGATGCGCTGCCTAGAATTAGCTTCAAAATAATCTCAAACTACTTATATCGAAATATTATTCTGCCTTTGGTTAGATCGTAAGGTGTAACCTGAACAAGAACCTCATCCCCGGCAAGTACTCTGATTCTATTTTTTCTCATTCTTCCTGCTGTATGTGCTAATACTTCATGGCCATTTTCTAACTCTACCTTAAACATTGCGTTGGGAAGTAAATCTGTAACCTTACCCTTGAACTCTAGTATTTCTTCTTTTGACATAAATTATTTTTTTGTAAGCCTATATTCTATTGATCTTGAATGCCCGTCAAGACCTTCATTATCTGCGATTTTAATAGCACTATCTCCAACTTGTTCAATACCTTCTTTTGAAAATTCAACAAGTGATATTTTTTTGAGAAAATCAAAAACAGATAGTCCAGAAGAAAATTTAGCGCTTCTAGAAGTGGGAAGTACATGGCTTGGACCTGCTAAATAGTCTCCAAGTGCCTCAGGTGTGTTACGGCCCATAAAAACTGCTCCAGCATTTTTTATTCTTTTAAGAATATCTTCCGGATTATCAACTAATAATTCCAAGTGTTCTGGTGCTAATTTATTAGATAATAAAACAGCTTCTTCAAGATTTTGAGTGATAATTATCTTTCCATTATTTTCCCAGCTTGAAGCCGCTATATCCTTTCGAGGAAGGGAATCTATCTGGTTCTCGACTTCTTTATTTACAGCATCTCCTAATTTCTGATCGGTTGTTAAAAGTATACTTTGTGCGCTTTGGTCATGTTCAGCTTGAGCAATGAGGTCGGCTGCAACAATTTTTGGATCATTTTTTTCATCAGCAATAATGACTACCTCTGATGGGCCGGCAAACATATCGATGCCTATGAAACCTGAAACTTGTCTTTTTGCTTCAGCAACATAAATATTGCCTGGTCCAACAATTTTATTAACAGGTTTTATGGTCTTGGTTCCATATGCCAGAGCAGCAACAGCCTGGGCACCTCCTATACAGTATATTTTTTTTATTCCACAAATTTTTGCGGCATATAACACTGAAGAACTTATAGCGGTATTAGTCATTGGTGTAACCATGGTGATATCTTCAACACCGGCTACAACCGCTGGTATTGTGTTCATAATTACTGTACTTGGATAACTTGCAGTACCACCTGGGACATAAACACCCACTGACTCAACTGGACGCCAAACATATCCTAACTTTGAGTTAAGATTGTCTTCATAAACTAAATCATTCGGTAATTGCTTTTCATGATAAGTGCGAACACGATCCATTGATACTTTAAGCGCGTCACAAAGATCACTCGGCACGTCACGTGATTGCCTTTCAATTTCATCTTCTTCAAGCAGTATGTTGTTAATATCAAGGCTATTTTTATCAAATTGATGAGTATATTTCAAAAGCGCTTCATCTCCGTTTTTTCTAATATCGTCAATGATCGCTGCCACAGTCTGAGTAACGTCCGAGTCACTTGATCTGTTCATTGTGAGAAGATTATTAAAATCATTCTCAAAATTTTGATCTACAGAATTAATTATTTTTGTCATTCTCTATTTTTTCAATATTCCAGGGTTCACCCTGATCTTCTAACTTGCATCTTATTATTTCAGTTTCGAGCTTTATAATTGCATCATTTTTGAAAAGCAATTCAATTTCTATATTTTTAGAATTGTTAGGATAATAATTAAAAGTTACGAGTTCTAGTGTCTTGTTTTTGTTCAATTGATCTATATTTTTTGAGTAAACCGATAAAACATCTTCAAAGCTTAGTACTGCTTTTATTCTTTGATCTACTTTATTTACTATTTTTTCCTCCCACATAAATCTAGTAATCATAAGAAAAAATGACCTAATTGAAGGTAAATATTTAATATCGTTTACTTCAATGAGTCCGTCCTGAAGTATGGTCGATATAATTTTTAGCTCATCTGTATCGATTGCATTAAGATTCATTTATCCTAACTTATTCTCCGAATATCTGCACCACAAGCTTGCAATTTTTGCTCTATCTTTTCATAACCTCGATCAAGATGATAAATTCGGTTAAGTATTGTTTCACCTTTAGCAACCAATCCAGCTAAAATTAAACTTACCGAAGCCCGTAAATCAGTTGCCATGACTTGAGCTGAAATAAACTCTTTACATGGATTAATAATTGCTGTTTTACCATTGATTTCAATATTAGCGCCCATGCGGTTTAATTCTGGAACATGCATAAATCTGTTTTCAAAAATATTTTCAGTTATTTGTGATTTGGATTTTCCAAGAGATAATAAGACCATCATTTGTGCCTGTACATCAGTTGGGAACCCTGGATATTCCATTGTATTAATATCAATACCATCAGAGATCTCAGATTGACTAACAACAATGCTATTCTCACTAATTGAGTAATTAATAGATAGCTCATTCAATAATTCCAATACATTGCTGATATGCTCAAGGTTCAGATTTGTAATCTTGAGATCGTTACCAATTATAGTTCCTCCAATTATATATGTGATTGCCTCTATGCGATCAGGGATAATTGAGTGAACAGCGCCTTGGAGTTGGTCAACACCTTGAATGTGAACATTTCTATTTTCTCCTAATTCGATTTTAGCACCCATTTTATTAAGACAGTTTATAAGATCCATAACCTCAGGCTCAACTGCGATATTCCTAATTTCACTTTCTCCTCTAGCAAGTGATGCAGCCATAATTATGTTTTCAGTAGCTCCTACTGATACTTTTGAAAAATTAATTTTATTTCCTTTTAAGCCATTAGGAGCGCTACATTTTATATATCCACTATCTAATTCAAATGATGCTCCAAGTTTCGTCAATGCATCTATGTGCAAATCTACTGGCCGAGCACCAATTGCGCACCCCCCTGGAAGAGATACGCTAGCGTGTCTTTTGCGTGCAAGTAATGGTCCAAGAACTAATATACTAGCCCTCATCTTTCTAACTAAATCGTACTCCGCTATTGCACTTTCTGAGTCTGAATAACAAAGTGTAAGACGATTTGTTTTAGCATCTTTTTTTATAACATTGACACCTAGCGATGATAAAACTGATGACATTGTATTTACATCAACTAAATCTGGTACGTTTTCGAGTTCTAAATTATCATTAGTAAGAATACTTGCGGCCATTATTGGAAGAGATGCATTTTTTGATCCACTGACAGGAACAGAACCTTGGAGAAGGTTTCCTCCATTTATCAATATTTTTTGCATGAACGATTTAAAGCTTAGGTAAAGTAACCCCTTTTTGCATCATATATTTACCTTTACGATCTTTATATGAAACTTCTGGTGGCGCTTCTCCCTTATAGAATAAAAACTGGCACGCTCCCTCATTAGCATAAATTTTTGCAGGTAATGGAGTTGTGTTAGAAAATTCTAAAGTTACGTGACCCTCCCACTCTGGCTCGAGAGGAGTAACATTTACGATAATACCACATCTTGCATAAGTTGATTTTCCCAAACAAATTACAAGAACATCGCGAGGAATTCTAAAATACTCAACGGTTCTTGCTAATGCAAATGAGTTAGGTGGAATTATGCATTCTTTACCTGGCCGATCTACAAACCCCTTATCATCAAAGTTTTTTGGATCGACTAAAGCAGAATCTACATTGGTAAAAATTTTAAATTCTTCTGAAACTCTTGCATCGTATCCATATGATGAAAGACCAAAAGAAATTGTGCCTTCTTTTTTTTGTCCATCAACGAACGGTTCAATCATTCCTTCTTCCAAGGCTTTTTTCTTTATCCAGTTATCCGACATGATTGTCATATTAATCTTCTTTCTTTTGCCTTCTTTGAAACTCTTTTCTTTTTCTTAAATTTTGCCTTAGTGCCTCAGCAAGCCTTTCTGTGCTGTCGAGCTTTTTATCCTTTTGCTCTTCCTTCGAGGAATTGTTTGATTTCATCTTTATTTAACCCTGCTTTTTTTAATTCTTTGATGAGCTTTTCTTCTTCTTTTTTATCCGTGTTATCAGAAAACTTAGCCTCACGTTTCTGCTGCTTGGCCATCGCTCTCTCCCCACGTTTTGATTTATAATCGTGATGAATACCCATAATTAACTCCATGAATTGCGCTACTTTATACAATATTTAATGGATTCTCTAGTAAAAACAAGGGACGCTCATTCCCAGTTATCTGCTACTCTTTTATGAATAAATCACTTGAGAAATCTGAAAACTTTTCTGAGCCACTTTCTGTAACACGTAATGAGTGACTTGCCTCTACTCCCCAATCACCAAATTGCATAACAGCAATCATATGAAAGGTTACATTTGGTTGTAAAATAGTTGGATCACCTTTTGATATGTTTATTGTGTGCTCACCCCAATCAGGTGGATAACCAATTCCAATAGAGTATCCAGTCCGAGATTCCTTTTTGATATCGTATTTATCTAATACTGCCCAAAATTTTTGCGCAACATCATCTGCTGTATTGCCTGGCTTTATGGCAGATATACCCTCATTTAGCGCCTCATTAGTTGCATGTATGGCGTCAATTTTTTTTTGTTCTGCTTTTCCAAGCAGAACTGTTCTTGCAAGTGGTGCATGATACCTTTTATAAACACCGGCAATTTCAATTATTGTTGCTTCGCCCTTAACAAATCTTTCCTGCGTAGCCGTTAGATGTGAGGCAGAAGTCCCAGCTCCAGTTGGAAGTAAAGTTGCTATACTTGAATATTCTCCTCCATACTCTGGAGTTCCATAAAACATTGCTTTTTGTATCTCTCCAACTGCATCACATTGTCTAACACCTGGATTGATAACATCAATTGCAGTTTGCATGGATTTATCAGTAATTAAAGCGGCGTTTTTCATTAGATCAATTTCAGCATCTGATTTCACAAATCGTACCCAATTCACAAGGCGCTCACAATCTTTCAACGTGGCATCAGGAAGCCCATCTAATAATTTTTTATAACAAAATGCCGTGAAATAATGACTGTCCATTTCAAGTCCAATTGAAAGTTTGTCCCAATTTTTATTTTTAATTATTTCAATCAAATAATCATAAGGATGATTTGGCCATGTATGTATATATTTTTCAGCGTATACAATTATATTTTCTTGTGACCAGCAGTTTTGAAGGAATGCCCCTCCAGCATCTTGATCACGTACGAAAAGTAAAGGTTCTTCTGAGTCTATATGTATTATTACACATTGAGCATAATAAAAAGACCATGCATCATAACCGGTAAGGTAATTTATGTTTGCTGTATCTTGAGAGATTAATAAATCAATACCCTTTTCTTGCATTGATTTTTTTACTTTATTTAGTCTTTCAATATACTCACTTATAGAAAATATCATTAATCATTAAGTCTTTCTTCAACAAGTTTAGACCAAAATGATGAACCAATGACAAGAAGCTTGTCGTTAAAATCATAATTTGAAGAATGTAAAGATTGTCCATGAGTTCCTTCTGTTCCATTTCCAATTAAAATATAGCATCCAGGCTTAACCATTAGCATCTGGGCAAAATCCTCAGAAAATAATTTTGGATCACAATTTCCATCTACTTTATCCTCTCCAAATAGGTCAGCTGCAACCTTACTTGCAAAAGCTGCTTGATCTCTAGAATTAATTGTCATGTTTGTTCTTGTGAGGTAATTAAAATCATAATCGACACCATGTGCTTTCGCCGTTCCATCTACAATATCTTTCATGCTGCGTTCAATAATTTGATTGGCTTCTGGTGACAACGCACGTGCATCACCTGAAATGATAGAATGACCGGGTAGTATATTTTCATTGCCATCAGACTCAAATTTTGTGACTGAAACAACACCATTCATAGCTGGATTAATTTTTCTCGAAACAATTGATTGAAGAGCTGTTATTATTTGAGTACCTACTGTAATAGTATCAACGCCCATGTGTGGCAAGGCTGAATGACCTCCCTGACCTCTTAATTCAATTTTAAATAAACTTTCGCTTGCAGTGATAGTTCCTGCTCTTGTTGCAAAGGTTCCAAGTTCCATACCGGGCAAATTATGAAAAGCATATACCTCATCCATTGGGAACGTTTCAAACAGCCCATCATCTATCATTGCTTGAGCTCCCTGAGTTTTTTCTTCATCAGGTTGAAAAATAAAATAAACAGTTCCGTTAAAATTTTTTGTATTACTTAGATATTTAGCTGCACCTAGAGCCATTGCTGTATGACCATCGTGACCACACGCATGCATTTTACCTTCGTGATTGGACTTATACGTGCAGTCATTTTCCTCTGTTACCGGTAATGCATCCATATCTGCACGAATACCAATACTTTTATTACTGTTTCCATTTTTGAGAACAGCAACAATTCCGGTCTTACCTATGCCTTCATGTACTTCCAGTCCAAAACTCTTTAAAATATCTGCAACTTTTGATGAGGTTATATCTAAGTCAAAATTTAGCTCAGGATGCGCATGAAAATCATGACGCCACTCAAGCATTTCCTTCTCATAATTTTGTGTAACTGAATTCATTTGGAATAATTTATAGTTTTTTTCTTAGCCAGCTGTGAAACCTTTTAATTTCATACTCTTCAGGCATTAATGTTCCATTTTTTCTTGTTGGATTATGTATGCCTTTTTGATTCAGTTCGCAAGCTTCTGCATCTTGTTTCATGACTAATACAGCAAAATCAACAACATTTTTCATTGAATATTTTTTATCTTTGAGAGTTTCTTTTCTAAATACCCACTCTGCCGTAACTTCTGTAAGTTCCTCTGACAAAGGAAGAATACGAACCATTCTTATATGGTCAGTAAATATTGCTAAAAACATAGAAGGCCAAGTAGTCATGTAAATGTAACCAGGAAAATCGGTTTGATTTTCCAAGTACTCTACTCGATGACCTTGTGCGCTTCCATTCATTGACCAAGTTTCAGTACCTTTTTTCATTCCACCTTTGTACTTTGGATCATCATGATGAGTAAAACGTTTCCAGTTTGGATCATCTTTAATATCTACTAACCTTCTTCCATAAATAGGGACTAGGTCAGATAGTTCAGGATGAAGGTTGGGACAATGTAAGCATTCACTATAATTTTCCCAAAATATTTTCCAATTACACTTTATTTTTTTCTTCCAGGTATGGCCAATTTGGTAGTCACTGACATTCAATTGAGAAAAAGCATCACTGTAATCTGGAAATACTTTTTTTGCATTCCATTTAGCGTTTTTATTCATGTTAATAAAAACTAACCCATTCCAAACTTTAATTTTTACTTTTGTTAGACAATTTTCATCTTTTCTAAAATTTTTAGGATCAATAATAGATGTAGTTCTAACTAAATTTCCATTGCTAGCGTTATATGACCATTGATGATATGGGCAAATCAATAAATTTGATTTTAGTTTGCCACTTTTTTCTTTTTTTAAAATTGAACCTCGATGACTACATGAATTATAAAAAGCATTTATTTCTCCTTCTTTATCACGAACAATAAGTATATTAAATTTGCTAATTTCAACTGTGTGAAAAGATAAAGGTTTTGAAATAGTATCCACGTGGCAAACATATAACCACTCTTTAGACAAAACTTTTGAAATCTCTCTATCAAATTGCTTTTGATTGAAATACCAATTTAAAGGTAGAGATTTTTCAGTTTTTTTTAAAATATATCCTTCTGACATGCTTGTAAAAATTTTATACCCTTATATTGTCTATGACTAGATATTATGAGAAAAATTCATTGGATTATTCTACTCAGTACATTAGGTTTTTTGATTTTAATTGGTTCTCTTTATTTATACAACTTATACAATGTACCTGTCTTATCAAAGGAAGATATTCAAAAACTATCCGAAGAGGCAAAAGAGCAAAGAGAGAATATTACTAAGCAAACCGTTTTTGAACCATTTGAGTTTAAAAAGCCAAGTAAAAATAAAAATGTATACTTTGGTGATCTTCATGTTCACTCCAGTTTATCATTCGACTCATATATTTTTGGAAATCGTTACGGCCTAGAAGAGACTTATAATTTTGCAAAAGGTGAACCAATGCAGAATATGTTTGGCGAAAAAATGCAAATTTCAAGACCACTTGACTTTGCAGCTGTTACTGATCACGCCGAAACATTTGGCCTTCAAGAAAGTTGTGCTGACCCAGAAATTACTAATGAGTCACGACTTACATGTGAAAGACTCGAGTCTCCTAGCTATCGTTTTTTTATTGGTCTGCGTGATACTTCTGTTGCGCGACCACCGGTCAGTATCATGTCCGAAGCAATAGGAGATAAGGAAAAAGAAAAGCGTTTTGTAAGATCAACATGGGATAAAATTATAAAAGCTGCAGATCTTCATTATGAGCCTGGAAAATTTACAACTTTCGTTGCATACGAATATTCACCTACATTACCTGATGGTGGATACAATCACAGGAACGTCATATTTAAAAATAATACAGTTCCAGAAAAAGCTTATTCGCTGTTTGATGCACATACTGCCATTGATTTGTGGAAAAAATTGATAGAAAACTGCAATCATCCATGTGAATTTATGACAATACCGCACAACGGTAATAGATCATGGGGATATGCGTTTGCAAATCACACCATAGACAATGATAAATATACAATTGATGATTGGAAACTCAGAAATGATAACGAACCGTTAGTTGAAATTTTTCAAGATAAAGGAAGTTCTGAGTGCAGTACATTTTTTGGAAGCACAGATGAAGAATGCGATATTGAGCAGTTTTATCCAAAGTGTAAAAAAGAAAATGATACTCTTTGTATTCAGGAAACTTCTATGGCGCGCGATGGTCTAAAAATTGGACTGACCCTCGAAGATAAAATAGGCTTTAATCCACTTGATTTTGGTATGATTGGTAGTTCTGACTCACATAATTCAAATCCTGGGGATACTGAGGAATGGGATTACAGAGGTCGCACTAGTTTTGTTGGACCATCTAAAGTGAGAGTGAAGGATGGTTTACTTTTAACTCAACTAGTAAATAATCCAGGCGGACTAGCCGCAATTTGGGCTGAGGAAAATAATAGAGATACATTGTTTGAGGCAATGCAAAAAAAAGAAGTGTATGCGACCAGTGGTACGAGAATTAAATTAAGATTTTTTCTAAATTTCAATGGTACCGAAGAATTACTAAACTCATTAGACCCAATAGCTGAGTCTTATAAAAATGGTCATCCAATGGGAAGTACAGTAATGAATGGTTCGATGCAGCAACCTAAATTTTATATCACTGCTGAGAGAGACACGTTGAGTGCACCTTTAGACAAAATTCAAATTATCAAAGGGTGGTCTGAGAATGGAAAAATAAATGAAGTTGTTTACGACGTGATTTGTAGTGATGATAGAGATATAAATAATAGAAACAACAAATGTAAGGAAACTAAAGCAAGTGTAAATTTTGAAAATTGTTCTTTCGATGAAAACTATGGATCTGATCGATTAGAAGTAATTTGGACTGATACTGAGTATACACCTGATCAAAATACATTTTATTATGCAAGAGCTATCGAAAATCCTACATGTCGTTGGTCAACTTATGATAGTATTAGAATTGATGAAAAACCTGCTAAAAATTATCCAAAAATTACGCGTGAGATGGCATGGTCTTCACCTATTTGGATAAAAAATAAATAAGTGAATGTTACCAAAAGATCTCATCAATAAATACAGAGACTGGAAAGAAAGCTCTTTCGCGCAACAAAAAGATCACTTTGAAAGACTTGCAAAAGAAGGTCAGTCACCTAAATACATGATCATATCGTGCGTAGACTCAAGGGTTGATCCGAATGCTATATTCAAATCAAAAGCTGGTGAAATGCTAGTTCATAGAAATATTGCTAATATAGTGCCACCCTATAGTCAATTAACGGAACATAGCGGAACAATTGCAGCTATCGAATTTGGTGTAACGGCATTAAATATTAAAAATATTATTATAATTGGGCACTCAGGATGTGGAGGTATAAAGAATGGGTATCATATGTGTCATGAAAATAATTTTGATGATAACTCATCAATTTCTAATTGGCTTAAGTTACTAAAACCAGTATACGATAACATTTCAGGTGAAGGAAACGATGTGAAAGTTAAGTACATGGAGAAAGAAAGCATTATCGTATCATTAGAGAACTTAAGTAAATATCCCTTTATAAATACTGAAGTAAAGTCAGGTGAAATTATGCTTTATGGGGTTTGGAATGATATTGGATCTGGATCTATAGAGACGTATGATTTTGAGAAAAAAAAGTTTGATTTAATTTAATCTAATTTAATTTAAGAACTTCTGAAGAATATACAGAATTTAAATACTCCGGATGATCAAGTTTCATTAATATTGAAGGACCATTTAGAGCAGAATCAGGTGTGCGATGAAGTATACCATTGCTACCACCGGTAAATATTGCAATGTTCCATTTATCAATGAAATGTAATTTACTTTTATCTCTAACGATCTTTTCATTTGGTTCACCTGCCTCATAGGCTAGACGGTCA
>CACGAG010000011.1 GCA_902571005.1 uncultured Pelagibacteraceae bacterium | reverse complement strand
TTGGTTCAAAGTTTCTAATATTGTCTCCAATTATCAGAGGAAGAAAAGGTGAGTACAAAAAGGAATTACAAGAATTACACAAGAAAGGTTTTCAAAGAGTAAAGATTGATGGGGAATTATACGAATTCGACTCTTTACCTGAAATTGATAAAAAAAAGAAACATGACATCGAGGTTGTAGTAGACCGTATCGTGCTAAATGATGAAATAGGTAACAGGTTGGCGGATAGTGTAGAAACTGCACTCAATTTAAGTGATGGATTGGTGATAGTTGAAAACTTCGAAAAGAAAAATGGTAAAGCAGATAATGAACTATTCTCATCAAAATTTGCTTGTCCAGTATCCGGTTTCACAATTGATGAAATTGAACCAAGGTTATTTTCTTTTAATAATCCTTATGGAGCATGTGAAGAGTGTGATGGAATTGGAACTGATTTGTCAATTGATCCTAATTTAGTTGTTCCAAATAAAAACCTTTCAATAAATGAGGACGCACTTGCTCCTTGGCCGGTCTCGAGATACGGGTATTTTAGAAATATTTTAAAGGTTGTAGCTAGAAAATATAAATTTTCACTTGATACACCCTGGAAATCATTGGGAAAAAAAATTCAAAACATAGTTCTTTATGGGTCTGGTGAAACAGAATTAAAATTTACTTACGATGACGGTTATGAATATGAAAGACCTTTCGAAGGAGTAATCAATAATCTTGAGCGCAGATATCTAGAGACAGAAAGTGATTGGATGCGTGGAAGAATTGAGAGATATCAGAGTGAAGTAAGATGTCATGCATGCAATGGTTTTAGACTTAAAGAGACTGCATTGGCTGTAAAGATAGACAAGCTGCATATAGGTGAAGTATGCGACAAATCTATTAAAGAACTTGTTATTTGGTTTCAGAAACTTGAAAAAAAATTAACAAAAAAAGAAAAAGAAATTGCATTTAGAATTCTTAAGGAACTCAATGAAAGGATACTTTTTTTAAATAATGTAGGTCTTGAATATCTAACTCTTTCAAGAGGTTCGGGTAGTTTATCAGGTGGTGAGTCGCAACGTATTCGTCTTGCATCACAAATTGGATCAGGTTTGACAGGAGTTCTATATGTGCTAGACGAACCCTCGATTGGCTTGCATCAGCGTGATAATGAAAGATTGCTAAAAACTCTTAAAAGATTAAGAGATCTTGGAAATACAGTTATTGTCGTTGAGCATGATGAAGAGGCAATCACGACAGCTGATCATGTAGTTGACTTGGGACCGGCTGCTGGCGTAAATGGCGGAAGAGTAGTTGCTGAAGGTAATGTTACTAAAATTAAAAAAAATCAAAATAGCATAACTGGTCAATACTTATCTGGTAAACTAAAAATTGAAATACCTAGCAATAGAAGAAAAGCACTAAATAATAAATATATAGAAATTATAAAAGCTGAGGGCAATAATCTTAAAAATGTCGACTGCGAAATTCCTCTTGGAACACTTACTTGTATTACCGGAGTTTCTGGTAGCGGCAAATCAACTTTAACAATTAATACGCTTTTTAAGTCAGTCGCACAAACGTTGAACGGGTCAAGGTACACACCTGCAAAGCACAAGGAAATAAAGGGTCTTCAAGAGCTTGATAAAGTTATAGATATTGACCAATCTCCAATTGGAAGGACCCCAAGATCAAATCCTGCAACTTATACCGGAGCCTTCACTTTTATAAGAGACTGGTTTACCGGTTTGCCAGAATCAAAAGCCAGAGGTTATAAAGCTGGAAGATTTTCATTTAATGTTAAGGGCGGTAGATGCGAAGCTTGTGAAGGTGACGGTGTAATTAAGATAGAGATGCACTTTCTTCCTGATGTATATGTCACTTGCGATGAATGTGAGGGTAAAAGATACAACAGAGAAACGCTTGAGATTAAGTACAAAGATAAGAGTATTGCAGATATTTTAGATATGACAGTTGAAGAAGGATGTTCTTTTTTTGAATCAATCCCAATGATTAAAAAGAAACTCGATACACTTCAAAATGTAGGGCTTGGCTATATAAAAATTGGTCAGCAAGCTACTACTTTATCGGGTGGTGAAGCGCAAAGAATTAAACTTTCAAAAGAACTTTCAAAAAGAGCCACAGGCAAAACCTTGTACATACTTGATGAACCAACTACGGGACTTCATGTCCATGACATTAAGAAACTACTCGAGGTACTCCAAATTTTAGTAGATCAAGGTAACACAGTTGTTGTGATAGAGCATAATTTAGACGTCATAAAAACAGCTGATTGGATCATTGACTTAGGCCCAGAAGGGGGTGACGGTGGCGGTGAAATAATAGGAAGTGGTTCACCAGAAGATATTGCAAAACTCAAAAAAAGTTATACAGGACAGTATTTAAATAAAATTCTCAAATAGTCACATAAATATTTTACACACACGCATAAAACATGCTATGAATCATTAATGGCATCAATATTACAATCATTGCAAAAAACAGTCATTCTTGGAACTTTGTTGGCAATTCTTTTACTCATTATGGTTACAGGCCACTATGGTGGCTTTGACCAACTATATTGGGCCTCACTTTCGAGATTTCTTCACGTCATATCTGGTGTCATGTGGATTGGCCTCCTCTATTACTTTAACTTCGTACAGATTCCTAATATGCCAAATATTCCTGATGAGCAAAAACCAGCGATAGGAAAAGTTATTGCCCCTGCGGCTCTTTTCTGGTTCAGATGGGCTGCTTTAGCAACATTGATTACAGGTCTTACAACTCTAGCTCTATATTATGGACATGAGGGATCAGTCAATGCTCTTACATTTACATTGGCTTATGGATTTAATGGTAAAGAACTTACAATAGGAATTGGTATGTGGCTTGCTATCATAATGGCTTATAATGTATGGATGGTTATTTGGCCAAATCAAAAGAAAGCATTAGGAATTGTTGAAGTTGATGCAGATACAAAAGCGAAATCAGCTAGAACAGCAATGCTATTCTCAAGAACAAACACCGTGCTATCCATTCCTATGCTGTTAGCAATGGTAGTTGCACAAAATCTTTACTAAATTATCTAGTTGAGTCTACTGCTGACGTCGTATTCCACTCACGTTTTACATCAAGGTATCTCAGTAATGGCGCTGCTACAAAAATTGATGAATATGTTCCAACTATAACTCCCCAAATCATTGCAAACGTAAATCCTTTAATAACTTCACCTCCAAAAATGAATAACGATAACAAAGCTAAAAGCGTAGTCACAGAAGTGACGATTGTTCTTGATAAAGTATCGTTAATTGACAAATTTAATAAATCTGTAATTTCCTTTGAACGGTACTTACGTAAGTTTTCTCTGACCCTATCGTAAACAACAACTGTATCGTTCATAGAGTATCCAACAATAGTAAGTATTGCAGCAATGATGGGTAAATTGAACTCTAATTGAGTTATACAAAAAACACCTATGGTTAATATGACGTCATGAACAAGTGCGAGAACTGCTCCAAGTGAAAACTGCCATTCAAACCTAAACCAAATGTAAACAAGCATGGCAAATACAGCGACAAAAATTGCTATAGCACCAGATTGTATTAATTCTCCACTAACCTTAGGTCCTACAACCTCAGTTCTTCTAAAATTAATATCGGATGAAAGATAAGACCCTAAGCTATCTTTCACTATTTGAACAACATCTTGTTGAACTTGATCTCCACCCAGTTGTTGCTCCACTCTAATTAGTAAATTTTTACTTGATCCAAATTCTTGAACTTGAACATCACCTAATTCAAGGGTATTTAAGTTATCTCTTAGACCAGAAATTTCTATTTCTTGAGATGTTTCGATTTCAATAAGTGTACCGCCCTTAAAATCAATTCCAAAATTCAATCCATTTACAAAAAAAGCCCCTATTGAAAGAAATATCAATATTGCAGAGAGAATAAAGGTAATTACCCTTACTTTTAAAAAATTAATTTGTGTTCCAGATATATTAAGCATTTTTACTTAGACCTACAAAATTTGGTTTTAATCTTTTAGCGTTAAATGAAATTAGTAACCTTGTGAAAGTAAATGCAGTGAAAACTGATGTAAAGATTCCAATAGCCAATGTAATGGAGAAACCTCTCACTGGCCCCGAAGCCATGAAAAATAATATTATTGCAGCAATCAATGTTGTGATATTTGCATCTAATATAGTAGATAAAGCTCTTTTATACCCGTTTTCAACAGCATTCATCATATTCGATCCATTTCTAATTTCTTCTTTTACTCTCTCAAAAATTAGAACATTTGCATCCACAGCCATACCAATTGTTAATATTATTCCAGCGATACCAGGTAACGTTAGAGTTGCTTGAAACAAAGATAAAACGCCAAGGACCATAAATAAGTTTATAATTAATGCTATATCTGCTAGCAGGCCAAAATATCGATAGACAAATATCATAAAAATAATGACAGCAATAAAACCAATTATTGCTGCAAATTGACCCGCTTCAATTGAGTCAGCACCAAGATCAGGTCCAACTGACCTTTCTTCTAAAATAATAAGTGGGGCCGGTAAAGCACCAGCTCGCAAAAGAATAGCAAGATCATTTGCTTCTTCAGAGTCAAAACCGCCAGAAATCTGACCAGAACCACCCAGAATAGCTTCCCTTATTACTGGCGCACTTATCACTTTATTATCAAGTACAATCGCAAAAGGTTTACCTACATTTTGCTGTGTAACCCTACCAAACTTTGTTGCACCTATACGATCAAACCTAAAAGATACTATTGGTTCATTTGTTTGAGGATCAAAACCAGGTTGCGCATCAACAAGATTTTCACCTCCAACCATAATTCGCTTTTTTACAATGTATTTAAACTCTTCATCTGCGTCAGATGCCAAAATTTCTGAACCAATTGGTGCCTTCGAGGGATTAAAAGGGTCAAAATTCACAGAGGTATCAACCAATTGAAAAGTAAGTTTAGCCGTTTGGCCCAGTAAAGACTTAATACGGTCAGGGTCATCAATGCCTGGTAATTGAATTATTATCCTGGATGACCCTTGCCTTTGTATTGATGGCTCTCTTGTGCCAAGTTCATCTATTCTCCTTCGAACAATTTCTAACGATTGGGCAACTGCATTCGAAACAGATTGTTTTATAAATTCTTCAGTAAAATTTATCTGAACAGTATTTTCTTCTTGGGTGATAATTAGATTAGTTTGATCTCCCATTGCAAGAATATTTTGAGAGTTACTCATGGATAGCTCGGAAATTTCTTTTTGAATTTCGCTATTAAAACCCTCTACAATGAATTTTAGGGAGTCATTTGAAACCTTGAAATTACTATAATTAAGATTGTTTTTCTTTAAGACTCTTCGAACGTCTGCGTTAAGGTTTTCCACTCTCTCCTTTATAATTTCTTTGGTATCAACCTCTAACAATAAATGTGAGCCCCCTTGAAGGTCCAAACCGAGGTTTACTTGTTGCTTAGGAAAAAAATTTGGAAATGTTTCTAATTGATCTTTCCCAAAAAAATTGGGAACAGCAAAAAGTAAAGTAATTATGATTACAGCCAATACTGAAAATATTTTTAAATTTGAAAAGTACAGCATGAAAATTTATTGTGATGTATTTACTTTCTCTACTTCGGCAATTGTTGATTTAATCATTACAACATTTACTCCTGAGGATATTTCAACCTCCACATCAGTATCTCCGATTACTTTAACTACTTTTCCTCTTACTCCTCCTGAGCTGACGATCTTATCGCCTCGCTGCACAGCAGCAACCATCTCTCGATGTTCTTTTGCTCTTCTTTGCTGAGGTCTTATCAATAAAAAATAAAAAATCGCAAATATTAAGAATAATGGCATTAGTTGAATGAGCATTTGTTCCATGAAATTCTCCTTTAAAATAACTTAGGCAATATACATACTTAGGTAATATTTTTGAACTAAATAATTAATTTAGATCAGTTTTTAAACCTTTTTTTAAATCACTTAGACTTTTGTGATGCGTAAGATCTAAATGAAGAGGTGTTATTGATATGTGATGATCTGCCAGTGCTTCTACATCACTCATATATCCCTCAACTGTTTCATTTAGTGGAGGAATACTTAGATTAACATTTTCTTCAAGCCGCCTTCGTAAACCGAATCTGAATTTTGACTTCTGAACTTCATTAATTATCAAGTCGTCAGTTTCCCTGTTTCCTTGTGTTGTTATCTGTATGCTTTTAACTAAATCAGCTGTGCAATATGGAAAATTGATATTCATGAAGACATTATTTGGCCAGCCAAGAATTGTAAGTTCAAGTAAAATATTTTTTAAAAATTTTTTTGAAGCGTCCCAAACAATTTGATTTTTTTTGCCCGCTTCATAATTTTGACTGATTGCAATTGATGGAATGCGTCTAATTAAACCTTCCATTGCTGCAGCAATGGTACCTGAATATGTAACATCCTCTCCAACATTGCAGCCACTATTGATACCTGAAAGAATTAAATCTGGTCTCTTATCTTTTAAAACATTACTTATACCAATTGCAACACAATCGCTAGGAGTACCATTAACTGAAAATGTCTTCTCTTCGTACTTTTTAAGTGTTAATTCGTTTTGAAAAGACAAAGCATGTGATGCACCACTTTTTTCATGTTCAGGCGCAACGACCCAGACATCATCTGAAAATTCACTAGCAATAGCTCTTAGTATTTTAATACCCTCTGCAGATATTCCATCATCATTTGTAATCAATATCCTCGCTTCATTAAGATTAATAACTGACATATAGATGAATTAATTTGAAATTTGATTTATTCCACCCATGTATGGAATAAGAGCATCTGGCACCTGAATAGTCCCATCTTCGTTTTGATAATTTTCAAGAATAGATATTAAGGTTCGTCCTACGGCTAAACCTGATCCATTTAATGTATGCAAAAATTTAGTTTCTTTACCTTCTTTGTAACGAGAGTTCATTCTTCTTGCTTGAAAATCTCCACAATTAGAGCAACTAGATATTTCTCTGTATGCTTTTTGACCAGGCAACCATACTTCAATATCATATGTTTTTTGTGCAGCAAAACCCATATCCTCAGAAGACAATATGACAACTCTATAATGAAGATTTAATCTTTTTAAAACTTCCTCTGCACAACTTAACATTCTTTCATGTTCATCCTTAGATTGACTTTCTGATGTTAAACTAACAAGCTCAACTTTATAAAATTGATGTTGTCTCATAATACCTCTTGTATCTTTCCCTGCTGCACCAGCTTCAGATCTGAAACATGGCGTATGAGATACATATCGTTTAGGTAAATCTAAAATATCAATAATTGACTCTCTAGTCATATTACTAAGAGGAACCTCGGCCGTTGGTATAAGCCAATAGTCATCGGTTGTTTTAAATAAATCATCTTTAAACTTAGGAAGCTGTCCCACACCATAAACTGATTGGTCTTTAACAAGTATTGGAACATTCATCTCTGTATATCCAAATTCATTTGTATGAAGATCTAACATAAAATTAGATATTGCTCTTTCCATTCTAGCGATCAAGCCACTTTGTACAACAAACCTTGCTCCAGAGATTTTTGCAGCTTGCTCAAAACTCATCATATTGAGGTTTTCGCCTAATTCATCGTGTTCTTTTGGAGTAAAAGAAAATTCTTTTTTAGTACCTTCCAACTTAATCTCTTTATTTAAACTTTCATCACCAACTGGCACATCATCTGCTGGATTATTTGGTAAAGAAGATAAAACAGTATTAAGTTCTTCTTGTTTTTTTCTTTGACTATTCTCTAAATCCTGCATTTTATCTTTTAAGCTTGCAACTTCCGCCTTTAACTTAGCGGCTTCATCATTTTTTCCATTAGCTGCATATTCTCCTATGAGCTTTGACTTGGTGTTTCTCTCTTCTTGAATAACTTGAAGCTCACCAATAATTTTCCTGTTCTTTTCATCTAATTCAATTATTTGATTTGAAACTGGCGGATGTTTTCTTTTGGCTAATAACTCATCTAAATCTGAGGGATTCTCTCTTATTTTCTTAATGTCATGCATGTCTTATTCGGATTTAGGTTTTTTCCCTTCGATAAATTTTACAGCAAATATTGAAATTTCATACAGCAATAATATAGGTATTCCAAGCCCTATTTGGGAGATCGGGTCAGGTGGTGTTAAAATAGCCGCTACTGCAAAAACTCCTACAATCACATACTTTCTATTTTTTCTTAATCCTTCAGAACTGACAAAACCTACTCTTGCTAATAATGTCAAAAGAACTGGTAGTTGAAAACTGATACCGAACGCAAATATCAGACGCATAATTAAGCTTAAATACTCATTTACCTTAGCTTCTAATTGGATTGGCAATGTTCCTTGGCCACCAATCGATTCGAAAGATAGAAAGAATTTGATGGCAAGTGGCATAATAAAATAATAAACCAATGCCGCTCCTAACAAGAATAATATTGGCGTTGCAATTAAATATGGAATAACAACAGTTTTCTCATTGCGATAAAGACCAGGTGCAACAAAAATCCAAATTTGTATCAGTATAAATGGAAGAGAAACAAAAATAGAGGCAAATAGTGCTACTTTTAAATAAGTAAAAAAGGTTTCGTGTAAAGCAGTAAATATAAGCCTTCTGCCAGATTCACCTTGTACAGCATCAGCATATGGTTGAACTAAAAAGTTATAAATTGTGTCTGCAAAGATATATGCAACAACAAACATAACAGTAATCAAAATTAGTGACTTAATAAGTCTGCTTCTAAGTTCTACAAGATGTTGAATTAAAGGTTGCTTTCCTTCATCAAGTGTTTCATTTGTATCACTCATTTTCTTTTTTCTGATTTTCTGACTGAATGATATTTTTATTTATCGAGTCACGCATCTCGTCTGTAAAGTTTTTGGGATTTGTATTTTCAACTTTAGACTTAATATCATCTACGCCTGTTTCTTTTGCTATCTCATTGATACTAGATCTAAATTCTCTTGAAAAGTTTCTAATTTTACCCCACCACCTGCCAAAAGTTCTTAATACTGCTGGCAAATCTTTCGGTCCAACAAAAATGATAATTAATGCTGCAATGACAAGATACTCTACTCCTCCAATACCAGGTAACATAACAATTACTTAAGGTTAATCTTTGGAGTCTTCGTCTGATTTATTTATTGACTTTGGTTCATCATCGTCGTTGATGCCTTTTTTAAAACTTTTTACACCTTTGGCTACGTCACCCATTAATTCAGATATTTTTCCTCTACCGAAAAGTATAACAAGAAGCGCTACAACGATTAATATTTGCCAAAAACTAATACCCATTTGTTCCTCAATTATTTCTAATAATATATATATATTAATACCTTATTAGTAAAAGTTAAAAATTACCATCAAATAAAAGGTAATTAAATAAGGTTTTTTTGAGATGCGGTTGAACTTATAGAGATGACATCTTCAGGTTTGCCGTTTTGAATAAAATTACCATCTTTCATGATTAAAACTCTATCAGACATTGCTAGCGCGTCTTCAGTATCGTGAGAAACAATGATTGTTGTAGTGAGGTTATCACGAAGAATTTTATTTGTTTCAGATCTCAATCTTACTTTTAATTCCTTATCCAAAGCTCCAAAAGGTTCATCCATTAACAAAATTTTTGGATTTGGAGCCATAGCTCTTGCCAATGCAACTCTTTGTTGTTCACCACTTGATATTTCATGGGGATAGTTTTTTGCATATCTCTCAACACTAAATAACTTTAATAAACTCATAGCTCTCTCGGTATTATTTTTATTCGTACCTTTTATTCCAAATTTTACATTATTCACAATCGAGAGGTGTGGAAACAATGCTCTTTCCTGAACAACCAATCCAATATTTCGTTCCTCAGTATTTACATGATTTAAATGTCCTGAAACAAGTTCATTATCTATCGATACTGTTCCTGCTGATTGTTCTTCTAGACCTGCAATGATTCTTAGCAATGTAGTTTTGCCACATCCAGAGGGTCCTAAGATTGTAATTATCTCGCCTCGATTTACTTGTAGAGATATATCTTTTAAAACTTCATTATCTCTTGTGAAGCTGTGTTTTATATTTTTTAGTTCAAGAATTATATCCATTATTAATCTCTTGATGCGGGTCTAGAACTTCTGATCATTCTAGTCAATATTATTATTGGAATAAGTCCTACCATAACTATTGCAATAGAAGGTGCAGCAGCATCGTACATTCTTTCTTCTGCTGCATATATATAAGTATATACAGCTAATGTATCAAAATTAAATGGTCTCAAAATAAGCGTTGCGGGAAGTTCTTTTATGACTTCTGAAACTACCAATAACATGCTTGTTAGAAAACTAGTTTTTAATAATGGTAAATGAACTGATGATAAAAGAGACCAACCTGATGTTTTAAGTGTTTTTGCTACATCATCAATTCTCATATTTATACGCTGATATCCAGCTTCAATCGTAGAACTTGAGAGCGCATAGGATTTTATTATATAAGCTAAAACTAATCCAACTAGACTACCTGTAAGCACAAAATCAAAATAGTAATCTCCTATGTTTCTGTCTAAAAATGTAAGTAGTTGCATAACGCCAATTGCAAGTATCAAACCTGGCACCGCATAACCAACAGTCAAAAAGGAACTCATAAACTTCAGATAATTATTTTTTTTATATCTAATTGAGAAATTTATAAGAACAGCTAATAGACTGCATAAGAAGGCCGCTATTATTGCTAAGTAAAATGTGTTCCATGCAGTCGTAAGAAACTTATCATTAAAAAAATCTAACTTGTAATTAAATGCCCAGTATCCAAGTTCCATCACAGGCAATAAAAAACCAACAAAGATTGGAACGAAACAAATTAATATTGCTAAAATATTTGAACTACCTTTCAGTCTAGTTAAATAAAGCGGCATAAAGACTGAGCTGGCATTTGAATATCTAGCATTTTTTCGGGAGTAACGTTCAGATATAATTAATAGAATTGCAAATATGAGTAACAATGAAGCTAACTGCTTTGCAGTTTCAATATCATACATACCGTACCATGTTCTAAATATTCCAGTTGTAAAAGTTGAAATGGCAAAGTGATCAACTGCTCCGAAATCAGATAAAGTTTCCATGACTACGAGCATGAGGCCCCCAATAATTGCTGGTCTAATCATTGGAACAGCTAATTTATAGAATACTTCTAGTTTACCAAGTCCAAGAGTTCTACCCGCTTCAAGAATTGATCTAGATTGATTTATAAAGGCCATTCTGCTCACAAGATATACATATGGATATAGTGTGAAGGAAAATACTACAATCGCTCCAGGAACATTTCTTACTTTAGGAAAAAAAGTAAAATCTGCACCTAGCCCAAAAAGATCCCTTATTAAATTATTCGCAGTACCAAAGGTATCGAATAAACCAGTGAAAGTGTAAGCAAGTATATATGGAGGTACAGCAAGTGGTAAAATTAACGCCCATTCAAAAATTTTTTTTCCTGTAAAATTATAGTTGGTTACCAGCCAGGCAGTGCCGACACCAATTATGGCAACCATAATTGAGACGCCAATAACTAAGTAAAATGAGTTTTCTATATATCCAATCAGCACGTAATTGTACAAGTGTGTCCAGTTGTCAGAGTAATCACCAGCTAAACTGAAAAGCACAATAAGTACTGGGGCAATAAAAATTGCAAATGTTGCAACTGGTGTAACTTGCCAAAGATCTAACTTCATAAATAATTGCTGTTTCCTATACTATTTATCCAATAAACTCTAATATAACCTTAATTTTTGTTGAGGCAATTTGACCTTGGATACTAATGAGAAGAAAAGACGGTGACCAAATTACCTCAACCTGGTTGACATTAAATTATTGCCAACCAACTCTATCCATCAACTTAACAGCTTCAGGATTGAATTCGCCATAGCTTGCAACTGAAGTCTGATCTTCTTTGAAACCAGAACCAAATTGAGCTATTAAATCACTAGGTGCAACACCTTCAAGCATTGGAAACTCATAAGTGTTATTCACTATGTGACTTTGAGCTTCTTCACTAAGCAGGAACTCGATAAACTTAACAGCATTATTTGCATTTGGAGCGTTTTTCATAAGACCAGCTCCACTCACATTAATATGAGCACCTCGTCCATCTTGGCCAGGAAAATGAAGTTCAACTTTTCTTGCTGCAGCTTGCTGTTCTTCACCTTTTTTTCCGGATAACATTAAACCAATGTAATAACTATTTGCTACAGCAACATCTGCTTCGCCATTTGCAACTGCCATAATCTGCGCTCTGTCATTACCTTCAGGTTTTCTTGCAAAGTTGCCTACAAATTTATGCGCCCACTTTTCAGTAGCATCAATACCATTATTGGCAATCAGTGAAGCAACTAAAGACTGATTATACATATTACCAGAACTTCTTATTGCAACTCTACCTTTCCATTTTGGATCTGAAAGATCTTCATACGTAAGCCCTTCCATATCCTCTGCGGAAACATTTACTGGATTATAATAAATTACTCTAGAACGTTTAGCTATTCCAACCCACTCGTTATTTGGACCTCTTAAATTTTCAGGTACAATTGAATTGATAGTATCTGAGCTGATACTTTGAAACATTCCATCTTTTTGAACTTTCCATAGATTACCAGCATCTACGGTAATGAAGACATCAGCAGGAGAATTTACTCCTTCTGAAGCAAGTCTTTCCATTAATGCTTTTCCTTTACCTGAAATAACGTTTACTTTGATGCCAGTATCGTTCGTAAACTTTTGATATAATGCATCATCTGAGTCGTAATGCCTTGACGTATACAAATTAACTTCATTAGCGAATGAACTGCCAACTGTTACAAAAGTAATTACAGCTATTGCTAAGAATCTTAATACTGAATTCATAAATTTTTCCCTTCTTTAGAATGATACTAAGTTTCATTCTATATATCTTATTGAGAATGATTATCAATAGCAAATATGACGCACTTTACTGATTTGAGTTTATAAAGAATTTACAAAGCTAATTAATTGATTTACTTGTTTTTTATCTAAAGATTTGAACTCTTCTAACACTCTAGAGGCTTCCCCGCCGTGCCATAATATAGCCTCCTCAATTGTTCGAGCTCTTCCATCATGTAAAAATCCATATTCTGCAGATACCACTGATGTCAACCCTATTCCCCACAAAGGCGGCGTTCTCCACTCAGAGCCACTGGCATTGAATTCATAAACACCATCAGACAACTGTTCACCCATATCATGCAACAAAAAATCTGAATAAGGGTATATGATTTGATTGGCTAAATTTAGATGCGTACTTTCATTTTTTGTAACAAATCTCTCAGTATGACAAGAATTGCAACCAATTTTAAAAAATATTTCTTTACCTTTAATCACGTTAATATCTTTCACGTTTCTTCTTACTGGCACACCAAGTTGCGATGAATAAAAAACTACTAGATCCAATTGATCATTAGAAACTTCATAGCCATCATAGCTTTCGCTATTTCCACTGACTGCATTTTGACAGCTCAATTGCACATCAGTACAGTTAAATGGTTTTTCAAAAAGTTTATTTGATAAACCCATGTCATGAAAAAAGGCATCAGCAGTTTGTTGGTAAACCGTAGGTTGTGATGCTTTCCAGCCGAACCGACCAAGGGAATAATCATTTTTTTCATTATGCCAAACAATATTTGCTTTTCCAGATATTCCATCACCGTTTATGTCATTCACATCTGCATTTATTAAAATATCCGTTTCACTAATGTTTTCAATTAAACCTAGACCAATCATTGGTTGTGCGATTCTTGCTGAAAAGTTTGTATCTTGATTGATATCTCCGTAATTAAAATTTCTAATTTTAATTACTGGCTTTCTTAATTCGACTATACGGCCATCATTGTAAGATATTGGAACATATTCATAATTAATAACAATGTCCGCTTCTCTTGGAATACTTTCAACTGAGAATTCACTAATTTGATTTCCGTAAATGGGATCTGGTAGATTTTTAATACCATCTGAAATTGAGTCCTGATTTTTTGAAATTTGAATAACAACAGATACAGCGTCATCAGATTCATCTATAGGCAAATGTCCTCGTCCATCAGAAATATGACATGCTTCGCACGAACGAGCACTGAAAAAAGGCCCTAAACCATCTCTTGCAATATTTTCTGAGAATTTTGCATCTTCCCAAATTCTCTCAAATAAAGCATTTCCTACAAGAAAATTGATTTTTAAATTATCTCCTAAATTTCTTGCAACCAGTGAAAAACTATTTTTATTTTCAACCTCATTCGAGGTTTTGCCACCTGGCAGCAACGGGTCTGAAGATATTGAAGTGCAAATATAAAAAAAAATGTTTGCAAACAGGATTGCTTTAAATAGACGTTTCACAATTTAAGGCTAATTTCTATTCTGCCTCATGTCCACTTTGAATCAGATCATCTATATTTTCATCTTCTCCGAATGGTTCTATCTGGCTGTGATCAATTTCTTTTGGTTCTCTAATGTCTAAATTTGGAGGCAGGCGGCTTTCTAAAAGTCCAGCTGCTTTTAATTCTTCAAGTCCAGGTAAATCTGTGACTTGTTCTAGTTGGAAGTACTCTAAGAACCTCTCAGTTGTACCATAAATAATGGGCCTTCCTGGTACTTTTTTTCTACCGATTGGCCTCACCCAGTTTAACTCCATAAGAACATCAAGAGTTCCAGGACTAAAATGAACTCCTCTTATGTCTTCAACTTCAGCTCTTGTAACAGGTTGATGATAGGCGATTATTGCCAAAGTCTCAGTAGCAGCCTTTGATAGTTTTCTTTGAACTATTTTTTCTTTTTTCATCATTGGTGCAAGATCGGTGGCAGTTTTAAAGCTCCATTTATTGCCAGTTTTGACCAGATTAACTCCCCTATTTTTATATTGAGCTTCAATTAAATTTAGTAATTTGTTTAAATTTGTACCCTTTGGCAATCTTGCCTTTAAACTTTCTGCATCAAGGGGTTCATTTGCTGCAAATAGAAGAGCCTCGAGAATTCTAAGATTGTCCATATCCTCAGATGGAAAATTCATGACATTATTTTTTTCTACTTCATCAGACATAATTTATTTAATTAATGAATTCATCGTCCTTTTTATTTTTTAAAAATACTGGTCCAAAAGGAACCAGCTGCTGCACTTCAAGTACCCCTTCTCTTACAAGTTCCATTGCTGCAGCCAGGGTTCCTGCAACACCTGATCTAGCACTTTTACCATTTGAAAATTCATGTGGTAAAAATTTCTCAAGCCGAGTCCATTCTGGTACATCGCCTATCATTCTTTGAAGTCTAACAAGCGCATCTTCCATTGCAAAAACAGGTGGTCTTTCAATAGTCATCGATGAGTAGGCAGTTCTGTACCTTTGATCAGCATATGATTTTAAAAGATCGTATAAATCCAGATAATATTCAGGCGTTCGTATCAACCTTATGCCTTCAGGCATCCCTCTATTAAAAAAATCAGTACCAAGTTTTGGTAAGTTCATTAATTTTTGAGAAACTTGTCGGATCGCTTCAAGTTTCTTGAGTTGAAATTTCAATCTTTCTGCCATTTCTTCAGCACTCAATTCTTCACCTGACTCTTCTCTTGGTATTAACAAATTGGATTTTAAGTAAGCCATCCAAGCTGCCATAACAAGATAGTCAGCCGCCAACTCTAAATTGCGATTACGAACTTTTTCTATAAATTCCAAGTATTGCTCTGTGAGCTGGAGAATGGAAATTTTCATTAAATCTACTTTTTGAGATTTAGCTAATGTTAATAGCAGATCTAGGGGACCTTCAAATTCTCCCAAGTTTACAATCAAATCATCTGGGCTTGTTTGATTAGATGCTTCCTGTTCAGTATAAGTACTTGAAATATCTTCCATTTTTCAATTTTTTGATTCTTTTATTATACAACAGATGATGTTTATATACGATAAAATACATCAAAGCTGCTTTGTTAGATATTCGTAGGCTTTTAAGTTTTCTTCATGTGGGAAATCAGATTTTGTCTGATAGATATTGATAAGATCGTCAGGTATTAAAATAGGCTCAGCTTCATTCTTAATTCTTTCAGCTATCTTATTAATTTCATTAATATTTCCATTACAATGAAGAACGAGGTTACAGCCGGCATTAAGTGATTTTAAAGCAGCAATATCAACATCATCTGAAATAGCTTTCATTGAAATATCATCAGTCATCAGTAGCCCTCTAAAGCCAATTTTATTTCTTATTATTGTTTCAATAATTTTTTTTGAAAAAGTAACAATATTTTGATCGTCTAAAGACTTAAATAAAATATGTGCTGTCATACCTAATAATACGTCGGAGTTGTTCTGAAAAGGCTTAAAATCAGTACTCAAAAGTTCATCTTCAATTTCATCTACTTCAGGCATTTCAAAATGACTGTCAACTCTTGCTCGTCCGTGCCCAGGTAAATGTTTAATCACAGAAGCTATGCCGCATTTATTAATTGTTTCAATTACTATCTTGCCTGCTTTAGAGACAGTCCTTTCATTTATCGAAAAAGCTCGATCTCCAATTACACCACTTTCATTTGCTGCTGGTAAATCTAAAACTGGCACTGTGTTTGTGTTAATGCCCAATTCTTTTAAAGTATGAGCTAAAATTTCAGTATTAAGTCTTAATAATTCAAACCCTAAGTCTGGATCCTTCTCAATAATTTGTCCAAAAAAAAGATTTGATTTAAATTTATTAACACCCTTAAAATTTAGTCTTGAAACTCTTCCACCTTCCTGGTCTATCAATATTGGAATATTTTGATGATTAATTTCTTTGAGTTCCTTAATTAAATTTTTTAAATTATCTTTATTAATACAGTTTCTTTCAAATAAAATTATTCCCCAAGGTTTGTAATCTCTAAAAAATTTTATTTCTTCTGTTGTTAATTTTTCGCCAGAAATACCACAAATTAAAGGTAGGTATTTTTTCATTTTATTAAATTAATCTCCAAGATCGTATATATTTAAGTCAGGAGTATCAACTCCTCCCTTGTCTTTTGGTATTATTCTATAATCATTTAAATTAGTTTTTATTTCGATAATCTCTTCTTCTTTTTTAGTGTAAAAATAAATGGCAGTAATAAAAATTGCTAAAATTAAAGAGAAAATTATGAACCTCATTTTTTATTTCATTTCATCTGGCGAGGAAACTCCAAGAATATCAAGTCCAGATTTTATTGTTCTCTGAGTAGCAATCAGTAGTGCCATTCGAGCATAAGTCCTTGGTATATTATCTGCATCTATAAATTTCTTACTGTTATCTACTTTTCCCTGACTCCATAAGGAGTGAAATTCTGATGCTAATTCATACAGGTAATATGCAATTCGATGTGGCTCAAATAGAGAAACTGACGTATTAATGATATTGCTATAATCCAGGATTTTTTTTAAAAGAGATATTTCAGAAAGATCATTAAGTTCAGAAAAATTGCATTCACTAAAATTCTCTAAATTTAATTTAATATTTTGAGAATGAAGATTGTTTAATACGGAAGAAATTCTTGCATGAGCATACTGTACATAAAAAACTGGATTTTCTTTAGACTGTTCAGTTACTTTTTTAAAATCAAACTCTAAGGGTGCTTCATTTTTTCTGTACATCATCATAAATCTTATACTATCACTACCAACTTCTTTCACTAAATCACTTAAGGTAATGAAGTCACCAGATCTTTTTGACATTTTTAATTCCTTGCCATTACTGATAAGTTTTACCATTTGACATAACTTTGCTGTAAATCTTGCTTTGTTATTAGTTAGGGCCTGTATCGAAGCGCTCATTCTCTTAATATATCCGCCATGATCAGCGCCTAATATGTCGATTAAATGTGTCGATCCTCTTAAGTATTTATCATAATGATAGGCAATATCGTTTGCAAAATAAGTCCACTCACCATCTGATTTTTGTAATGGTCTATCGATTTCATCTCCATATTCAGATGATTTAAATAATAATTGCTTTCTTGGTTCCCAATCTTCAATTTGTTTACCTTTGGGCTTATCTAAAATGCCCTCATAGATTAAATTCATATTTTTGAGTTCATCTATGGTTTTGTCGATTTTACCTTGGGTTATTAATTCTTTTTCTGAAACAAAAATATCCTGATTAATAGATAGTTTACTTAAGTCTTCTTTTATATTTTCTAATAGTAAATTTACACACTCACCTTTTATTGTTGAAAAGTGATTGTCGTTTTCAAGAATAGATGTACCGTGTTTATCTATTATTTTTTTAGCAACATCGATTAGATATTCACCAGGATAAAATTCATCTGGATAATTTTCTTCGCTTTTGCTATTGATGATTTCTTTTATTCTAATAATTGTAGAGTTTGCAAGGGTATCAATTTGAGTACCTGCATCATTAATGTAATATTCTTTTGTTACATTATGACCGGTGAATTTAAGTAGATTTGATAGTACGTCACCAAAAACCGCACCTCTACAATGACCAATATGTAAGGGGCCTGTAGGATTCGCAGAAACATATTCGACATTAATATTTTTATTTAAACCAATTTCCTCATTAAAGAGCAAGTTCGTTTCTAGCAACTGACTTAAAAATTTAAACCAAGTATCTTTAGAAATATTAAAATTTAAAAAGCCTGGACCTGCAACTTCCAACATCTCAAAGTCCTCAATTTTCTCTAATGATTTAATGAGAGTTTTAGCTGCCTCTACTGGATTTGCTGATATCTCTTTTGCAAGAACCATACAAATATTTGTACTTAGCTCACCATCAGATTTGTTTTTTGGGTATTCAACTACGAATGAGCTCTTCTCTACAGTTTCATTCGAAACATTGAATATTTTTGAAAATTCTTCTCCGATTATATTCTTTAAATAACCATTTATGTTTCTCATAAGCTAATTAAATTTATTATAAAAATTCTGAGCATAATTATCAGTCATTCCAGCTATGAAGTCGCATACTGCTCTTGGTTTATCCTCATCAGAAATAATTTTTTTCATATGTTCTTTTATGAATTTTTCATCTTGTTCAATAAATAGTTTGAATAGTGATGATATAATTTGATGGGCGTTACTGGTCATTGCTTTTACTTTATCATGATTATACATTTTCATTGATAGGAAAGATCTAATATACTTTACTTCTTCTTTTGTTTTATCTGAAAAGTCAGCAATTTTTTCATTATTAAGCCTGACATCTTCATTGCATCTTACTTTTGATTTTTTAACTTTCTCACTGATTGTATTAATTACATCAGTAATCATAATTGAGGTTGATTTTCTTGTTATTTCATTATTTATACGCTGCATGTCGTAAGAGTTATAATTTTTCGGAAAATTTTTAATAATTTCACCAATCATTGGCAATTCAACCAGATCATCATATGAAAAAAAACCTGCTCTAAGTCCGTCATCTAAATCATGATTATTGTACGCAATGTCATCCGCTATTGAAGCTATCTGGGCTTCAATTGATGAAAACTCATTCAACTTTAAGTCAAACTCTTTATCGAGGGCTTCTATGGTTTTTGGAACATCTTTTGTCAATGGCCCATTATGTTTTACGAGTCCTTCAAGTGTTTCCCACGTTAAATTTAAGCCTTCAAAATCAAAATACTTTTTTTCTAGCAAATGCACAATTCTAATTGCCTGATCATTATGGTCAAAACCCTCATGAGAAACCATGCATTCCGAAAGAGCATCTTCTCCAGCATGTCCAAATGGCGGATGACCAATATCATGACTTAAGGATAATGTTTCAGTTAGATCTTCATTGAGATTGAATATTTTACTTATTGACCTAGCAATTTGTGACACTTCTAGCGAATGTGTTAATCTTGTCCTGTAATGGTCTCCTTCATTTGAAACAAATACCTGTGTCTTGTGTTTAAGCCGTCTGAAGGCAGCGGAATGAAGAATTCGATCACGATCCCGTTGGAACTCTGATCTAGTTTGACTGTAATTCTCTTTATACAGCCTACCTTTCGAAGTTTCTTGATTGGTTGAAATAAAAGATAAATCTTCAGAAATCATCACTAAATAAAATTGGTAACATAAATTTTTATTGTACAATAAACTCATTACTTTAAGAATCTTAAAATAACAATAAAAGAATACGGATGGTAAAAATAGTAAGTTGGAATGTAAATTCAATAAGGGTTCGTTTACCTCATTTAATTGAATTAGATAGATCAGTTAAACCAGATATAGTCATGCTTCAAGAAACTAAATCAACTGATGAAAACTTTCCAGAAGAAGAAATTTCTTCACTTGGGTACCAAATAATTAAAAACGGTCAAAAATCATATAATGGAGTGGCAATTTTATCAAAAGCCCCAATAAAAAAAATTACAGATACTTTGCCGGGAAACAAAGAAGATGTTCAAGCAAGATTTATTGATGCACAGGTACAAGTCGAAAATCCTTTTAATATTGTCTCTTTGTATCTCCCTAATGGCAATCCTATTGATACTGACAAATTTCCTTACAAATTAGATTGGATGAGGAGATTTAAAAAGTATGCTCAAAATAAAATAGAAAACCATGAAACAGTTATATTTGGAGGGGATTACAATATTATACCAGGTTCTGATGACGCGGTTGATATTAATAAATGGAAAAATGACGCTTTGCATCATCCAGACTCTATAAAAATTTACAGAGAAATCATAAATTTAGGTCTGTCTGATGTGCTAAGAATTTATAATTCTAAACCCTATGAGTTCACATACTGGGACTATTCAAGGGGGTCATGGGAAAAAGACAACGGTCTTCGAATTGATCATTTTCTTGCAACACCAAGTGCTGTTGATCGAATAACTGACTGTCAAATAGAAAAACAATTTAGAGGTCTTGAAAGACCTTCTGATCATGTTCCAATCTGGTTTGAAATTAAATAGATTACTTTGGGTTTCTTGCAATAATATTTATTAGCTCATAAACAATTGTTGCTGCAGCTGTTGACGTAAGTTCTGCATGATCATAGGCTGGAGCGACTTCGACAACGTCAGCTGAAACAAGCTGCGAACCTGCCAATCCTCTTAATACATTTAAAATTTCTCTTGTGGTCATTCCCGCAACTTCTGGAGTTCCAGTTCCAGGAGCATGAGCTGGATCTAAAACATCAATATCTATGGATATATATAATGGATTATTGCCAATTCTATCTTTTATTCTTTTAACAATTTGATCAATTGTGTTTGTTTGGAATTCATCGCAGTGAATTGTTTTAAAACCTAATTCACGATCATTTTTTAAATCATTTGTACTGTAAAGAGGACCACGAATTCCAATATGCATTGATGCATCATCCAAAAATAACTTTTCTTCTCTTGCTCTTCTAAATGGTGTACCGTGCGTATAAGGAGCTCCGAAGTACGTGTCCCAAGTATCCAAGTGAGCGTCAAAGTGGACTAAGGCAACCGGACCACCAACCTTTTTATTAATTGATCTGAGTAATGGCAATGCAATTGTGTGGTCACCGCCAATAGTTACAATACTTCCAACTTTTTGGAGCAGCTCAGTAGATCCTTTTTCAATTTGCTTAATTGCTTCGTCAATATCAAAGGGATTACAGGCTATGTCCCCAGCATCAGCTACCTGTTGAACTTTGAAAGGTTCAACATCATAATTTGGATGATAATTCGTTCTTAGTTGTCGAGAGGCTTGTCTTACACTTTGAGGACCAAATCTAGCCCCAGGACGATAACTCGTACCCGCATCAAATGGTACGCCTATAATTGCTACATCACACTCTTCAACATCTCTCAGCTCGGGAAGACGTGCAAATGTAGATGGGCCAGCATACCTAGGAACAACTGTTCCGCTTACTGGTTGAATTGGTTCTTTTTTATCGCTCATAATCTATTAATCAAATCCTCCAAAATCTTGGAATAATGATGGGTCTCCAAATATATCTCCGTAATCCTGATTGCCACCTAAGGACCCTCCAGAAAGCTCTTCATCAGTAAGTTCATTAGACTCTAAAGTTTGCAATTGTTCAAGAAATTTGGATTTTTTCTCCTTATCAGCAGCATCAATACATGATTGTCCGTATAGATCATTTTTCACTATTTGGGTAGCTCCATAGGTAGCAAAGACCACTATTAACAATATAGCGGTAATTCCCTTTGGAATTTTAAAACCAACTTTATATTTTTTATTAATTCTATTGTCTGCTGCTTTTTCTTTTACAAACTTTTCCTGTGATTCTGTATATCGTTTTTCTGCTCTTCTTCGTAAAACCTCATAGGTAACTGCAGCTATAATAGTTAACGCTATTATTGTTAAAGCTAATGCGCTCAATGCAGGACTTATTCCCAGCCTTACTTTTGATGCAATTACAGTTGTTAATGTTTGATCCGATAAAATGCTAAATACAGTCGTGTTATAATTTTCAAATGAAAATAAAAAAGCAATTACTGCAGCCGATGCTATTGCGGGGCTTAAGTAAGGAACTAAAATTTTAAAAAATACTTGAGTTTGCGACGCTCCAAGGTCTAAAGCTGCCTCTTCTTGAGTCTGATCAAATCTTTGAAGTCTTGCAACAAATATTAAAAAACAATAAGTAGATATAAAACAGGTTTGAGCCAAAATTGTTAGAAATATTCCGTTTCTTCCAATATCTGCAATGAACCCCTCTCCTCCTAAGCCTGCTATTCGGTCCCATAAAACGACTGTTGAAATACCAATTATCACACCAGGAAATAAAACGGGCATAATCGAAATTGAGTAATAAATATCCCTCAACTGCGAACGCACTTGAGTTAATACTATTGCTGCGGCCATTCCAATTGGTACGGAGAGAGTTACAACTCCTGCTCCTATAATCAAACTGCTAATAATACCATCGTGAAGTCTCCAGTCAGATAAAAGCCCTGCCAGATGTTGTCCATCGTAAGCAATTTTACCTTCATTAAACCATCTAAAGCTAAAACATTCCCAAGGTGTGATCGAAGGAAATTCTGCAGAGTTGAATGCTGTAATGCTCATGATGATTAAAGGTCCAAATAAGTATGCAAAAAATATAAAAATATATATTCCCATCATAAAATTTATAAAATAGCTTGGTCTCACTTAATAATTTCTCCAATCCTAACTTTAAATATTCGCATCATTGTGAGTACGAAAATAACAGAAACAATTAACAAAATGATTGAATAAGCTGATCCTCGTGACCAGTTGTCATTCATATTAAACCATTGATATATCAATTGAGGAAACCATAAAGTATTAGGGCTACTTAAAACAACTGGCGTTGCTAGTGCTCCAACAGTTAACATAAAAACCATTGTACAACCAGATACAATGCCTGGTTTAGCATGAGGAATAACTATTCTCCAATGTGTTCTAAAAGACGAGGAACCTAAATCTTTTGCTGCCTCGATTTGATTAATGTCCAAACTTTCGATTGCATTATAGAGAGGGAACATCATCAGCAAAATATAGGCGTATATTAAGCCGGTATATAAGCCGATATCATAAGTGATAAATAGGATTCCTTGATCGAGTAATCCAACCCCAGTCAAGAAATTATTAATTACACCTTCGTTTGCAAACAAAATTCTCAATGCGAATGATCTAAGCAATTCATTAATCCAGAAAGGAATAATCAGAGAAACAATAAGAAGTCTAGCGGTACTAGGGTTTGCAATTTTCGCTATATAAAATGCTATTGGATAGCAAAATAGCAGATTTGCAATTGTGACAAGCATTGAAACAAAAATAGTTCTTCCAAATACACCTAAATCAACAAAGTTAAAAGCATCAGTGGCTGTCTTAGATCCAAATATAAAGTGGCTATAGTGTTCAAAAGTATAATAATCTTCAGGTCCACCTCTTGCTAAAGGGGGGACGTTGGTTCTAAATGATAAATCCAACATATAAAATTGTGGAATTATAACTAAGAAAACAAACCAAAATATTATTGCTACTAAAAAATATATCGCAACTGCCTTACCGTTTTTCTTAAAAAATGGTTGAGTAAATAAAAAATTGTTCATGACTTAATCTATAGCTAGAGATGCTTTAGGTAATATTACTGATTTTGAAGATTCAAAACCTAGCACAATTGACGATCCTGAAGTTATAGAGGATGTATCTATGGCGTTTGGTACTGAAAATTTAATTTTTGCTCCCGATTTAAGGCTTGCGTAAAAGTTTTTTAAATTTCCTTCAAATTCAAAACTCTCAATATTCACATCAATTTTATTATCAAAGTTGTCGCCATCTCTTGGTATAAACAAAGACTCAGGTCTAACAAATGCAATTGACTCATCTCCAATATTTAACTTTTTGCTTTCATTCATCGTTGCTAAATATTGCCCATCTGTAGTTTCAATTTTAGCTTTATCTCCCTCAATACCTGTAACTTTTCCATATAGAGGATTATTCTCACCAACGAATGTTGCAACAAATGGTGTTAATGGATTGTTATAAACTTCGTCGCATTTTCCAATTTGCTCAAGCTCTCCTTCATTCATGACCGCTATTCGATCAGACATTGTTAGAGCTTCTCCTTGATCGTGCGTAATATAAATGAATGTAATATTTACTCTTTTTTGTATTTCTCTAAGTTCGGTTCTCATTCTTTGACGAAGTTTTTAAATCCAAGGCAGACAATGGTTCATCTAAAAGAAGAACTTTTGGCTCAACAGCCAAAGCTCTTGCAATGGCTACTCTTTGTTTTTGACCTCCAGAGAGTTGATGAACTTTTTTATCTCCTTGTCCCTCTAAGGCTATCAATTCCAAAAGTTCATCTGCTCTTTTTTTTCTTTCTTCTTTTGATACGCCCCTTACTTCAAGGGAAAATGCAATATTTTCTGATACACTCATGAGAGGAAACAGAGCTAAGTTTTGAAATATTAACGCGGTTGGTCTTTTATTTGGACCAATTCCAGACATATCTTTATTGTCAATAAGCACTTTACCTTCAGAAGGTTCTTGAAATCCAGATATAGCCCTTAACAGAGTAGTCTTTCCGCAGCCTGAAGGTCCTAAGAAGCTGAAGAACTCACCTCCATTTACTTTCACATTGACATTCTTGGCGGCATAAAAACTGCCAAATGTTACCGAAACATCACTTAACTCTACATCTGCGCTCATTGATACAAATTATAATGATTTAACTGAAAAACACGATTCAATAAAAACGCCCAAGACAATGCCTTGGGCGCTTTTAATAACTAATACTAGAAACTAATTACGCTGTTTCAAATTTGTTAGCGTATTCAGCTCTTGCATCAGCATACCATGGCGGTTCTGGTGGCCAAGGATTTAACTTGGTCGAAGTATCACCCGGGTATATTGCTTTTGCTAAAGCTTTAGTTTCATCTGAGTAATGGTCTGAAGCTCCATTAACAGCTGAGTTATAACCGATTTCATTCACAGTTTGACCGCCTACTTCTGGTGTAAAACTGTAATTGATTAACTCATAAGCTTCATCAATGTTTTCTGCTTTTGCAGACATTGTTATACCGTCGATCCATGCCAACGCACCCTCATCAGTAGTTTGGTACGCAACTGGTTCTCCAGCTTTCATCATTGCTGCTATAGGACCATCCCAAGTTTGTCCAACGACAACTCCATCAGATGTGAATCCTTGTTTCTGAGGATCGGCACCAGACCAAAATTTAACAAGATTTCCTTTTTTTGAAATACAATAGTCAGTAATTGTTTCCCAATTCTTTCTCATTGTATCTTCATCGTTATACGAAGACCAGAAATCCATTTTGCCTTGATGATGCATCCAAATACCACATCCAGTCATCATTGAGTATGTTCTACCCATCATGAATGCGCCATCTATTCCAGGATTAGGCTCCCAAATATCTCCAAAGCTTGGAAGTCCATCGGGTTGCCATTTGTCGGTTCTCCAAGAAATTGACTCAGTACCCCAAAGTTGTGGTACCCAGTGAGATCCTTTTCCACCAAAATTCCAGTCACGCTCACCAACAGCTAGCATTCCTGGGTTAACAGCGCTTGTGTTTATTCGATTCATATCAAATGGGGCAAGTACACCAAGGTCAGCCCATTGCAAAGCTCTCATATTAGTTGGACTTGCAAGGTCATAACCGGCTCCACCACCAGCTTTCATTTTTGATATAATTTCACCGTTATCACCTATTTTAGTATGGTTAACAGTAATTCCAGTTTTTGCTTTGAAATCTGCAACTACTGAGTCCGGCAAATATTCGCCCCACATTAAAACATTAACAACGGGAGCAGCAAAAGCATTTGGAATATACCAAGGTCCGATAGCTGCTGCTGCACCAGTTGCAGCTGCACCTTTCAGGACTGATCTTCTTGAAACTTTTGCAGCCTTAAGAGTTTTATTAATTTTCTTCACGGCTACTCCTCATTTAATTTATTTGTTTAATTAATAAAAATTTTCATACATATAGAGGTAGCTGTAAAGAATAAAGTGAAAGAAATTTAATAAGTTAATAAAACTTCTTTAAATAAATCTTTATCTAAATACATGATAAATATACATAAAAATTAATCATAAATAGATACTTTAGATTTATCCTATAAAGTATTGATAAAAATGATTATTATTTTTATTTTTTTAGCTCAGTTATTTCTTGGCTAAATTATTGTTATAAATAGACTTTTTGTATGATTTTAACAACTACAATTGGTGCCTACCCTAAGCCGGATTTCTTAACTTTACCTGATTGGTTCAAAGATGAGAAAGGAACAGATGCTGAATACCCAACATCTAAGTGGGAACAGGCAAGACAAAAAATGGGAGAAGAATATGAGGTTCAAATAAAACTTGCCTCAAAGAGTATTATTAAAGATCAAATTGAGTGCGGGATTGATATTATTACAGACGGTGAGGTGAGACGAGAAAATTATATTCATTATCATTGTAGGCATCTTAGTGGGATTGATTTTGAAAAGTTAACAAAGAAAACTGCGAGAACAGGTAATTATGATTGTTGGCTTCCAACAATCACAAATAAAGTTGAATTCAATGGATCGTTTTTAAATAAAGAATATGAAATTAATCAGTCAATATCAAAAAATCCTATTAAAGTTACAATACCTGGACCATTGACTATCACAGATACGATTGCAGATGAATTTTATAATGATCATAAAATGTTAGGAGTAGATTTAGGGGAGGCAATAAATAAAGAAATAAAGTCATTAGTCAATTCTGGCTGTAAATATATACAAGTAGACGAACCTTTATTTGCAAGAAAATCAAAAGAGGCAATCGAATTTGGAATAGATAATCTTGAAAGATGTTTTCATGGAGTTACAGACTGTGAAAAGATTACTCATATATGTTGTGGATATCCAGATAAAATTGATGCAGATGATTATCCTAAAGCGCCGTTAATAAGTTATTTTGAAATTGCAGATGCCTTAGAGAACAGTCTGATTGATACCATATCTATTGAAGATGCTCATAGACACAATGATTTAAAACTACTTGAGTTGTATAAATCAAAAAAAATAATATTTGGGCTAATAAAGGTTGCCTCAAGTGAAGTAGAAGAAATTGATGTGATAAGGGATAGATTGCTGTCCTGTCTAAACCATATTGATAAAGAGAGACTTATAGCAGCTCCTGATTGTGGTCTTGGATATTTGAGTAGAGATATGGCAATGCTAAAATTAAAAAACCTGTCAAAGGCCGCAAAAAGTATTTAAGCAACTAAATCTTCAGGGTTTGAAAAAGCTATGTTTAGATCTCTTGCTACATCTGCTTGAGTGCATTTATTTTTTATAACATTTAGCCCATTCATAAAATTCCTATCATCAGATAATGCTTTTTTTAACCCATCTCTCGCTAATTTTTTTACAAACGGTAATGTAGCTTGATTTAGAGAGATGGTAGATGTACGGGGAACGCATCCAGGCATATTGGTTACACAGTAATGTACCACGTCATGTTTAATATAAACCGGGTCTGCGTGAGTAGTAGGCTTGCTGGTTTCAATGCACCCACCTTGATCTATTGCGACATCCACGATGGCTGCCCCTTTTTTCATCTTAGAAACTAGTTCATCTGATACTAATTTGGGCGCACTAGAGCCTGGGATCAGCACACCTCCTATTAGCAAGTCACATTTTTTAACTTCTTCAGCTATAGTTTCAGGTGTTGATATCGATGTATTGACTTCATCATTAAAATAATTTTTTAATTCATTGAGTCTTGCTTCAGATTGATCAATAAGCATTACATTTGATTTCATTCCATGAGCAATAAGGGCAGCATTAAACCCTACAACTCCACATCCAATAATTACAACTTTAGCTGGCGGTGCTCCTGTTGCGCCAGATAATAAAACACCTCTTCCTTTGTTTGTCATTTCAAGAGCTCTGGCTCCTGCTTGAATTGAAATTCTACCGGCTACTTCACTCATTGGAGCGAGTAATGGAAGCCTTCCACTGTTATCGGTTATAGTTTCATAAGCTATACATGTTGCGCCAGAATTCATTAATCCTTCTGTCAATGCTTTACTTGCAGCAAGGTGCAAATATGTGAATAGCAGCTGTTCATCTTTTAATTTTTTTATTTCATTATCTTGAGGCTCTTTAACTTTAATGATCAACTCAGCGCGGTCGAAAATATCTTGCGCATTTTCAAAAACTGTTGCCCCAACATCCTTATAATTTTGATCTTCAAAACCTGACCCCTGACCGGCTGTTCTTTCAATGATTACTTCATTACCGTCATCAATAAGTTCCTTTACACTTTCAGGAGTTAGGCCTACTCTATTTTCTTGCGGCTTAATTTCTTTTGGAACACCGATCAACATATATGACTAATTTTTATACTATTTATTAAATATTCAAAAGAGGAAAGCGCTCATTATGGGTAAAAAATGGCTAAACATTGTTTATAAGGAAAAGAATTCAACCCGCCTAAAAAAACATTATAGGGAATGGGCTGACGGTTATGACAGTGACTTAAAAGACTGGGGCTACGCTTACCCAAGTAAAGTTAAACAGATTCTAGAAAAGTATATCACTGTAAAGAAAGGCTCAAAAATTCTTGATGCAGGGTGTGGTACTGGCTATGTCGCTGAAGTTTTGAAAGCTCTTCGTTACAATAATATCGTAGGGATAGATTATTCAAAAGATATGTTAAGAGTAGCTCGCTCTAAAAAAATATATAAAAAACTGGTTTGCGAGTCGTTAAGCAAAAAAACAAGTTTAAAAGGAAATCAATTTGATTTAGTTATATGCACAGGTGTTTTGACGTCAGGTCATGTTGGACCATCATCAATAAAGGAATTAATTAGATTAACAAAGCCTGGGGGTTATCTCATACTCTCTATTTCTGAAAAAATTTTCTCAAAACTTGGATTTAAGCGTGAATTAGATAAAAGATCGAATGAGTACAATTATATCAAATTATCAAAACCTTTTATTGCTTTACCTAACCACAAAGATAGTGCAAGGTCGCGAATGCACACTCTTCAAAGAATTTAACCGTGTTGCTCTTGGCTCATGTCATCAGGATTGATGCCGGCAACTTCAACTGGTTTTTTCATTGCATCTCGTCTGAAAGGTTCTCCAAGTTCTTGATTTAAAATAACCTCAATAAAAGTTGTAACTCCGTTTGACTGTTCTTCACACGCAGTTCTGAGTGAATTTGTCAACTCATCCATGGTTTTAACTATAACACCCTTCAATCCACAGCCTTCTGCAACTTTTGCGTAGCTTAATTCTGGATCTAGTTCGGTACCAACGAAATTATTGTCATACCATAATATCGAATTTCTTTTTTCGGCGCCCCACTGATAGTTTCTAAATATCACCATTGTAATTGCAGGCCATTCTTCCCTAGCGCATGATGTCATTTCATTCATGCTTATGCCAAAAGCTCCATCTCCAGCGAAACCAACAACAGGAATATTTGGACAGCCTATTTTAGCTCCTAAAACTGAAGGAAAACCATAACCGCAAGGCCCAAAAAGACCAGGAGCTAAATATTTTCTACCTTCTTCAAATGTTGGATAAGCATTTCCAATTGCACAGTTATTGCCTATGTCGGATGAAATTATTGCATTTTTTGGCAAGCCATTCTGTATTGCCCTCCAAGCCATGCGAGGAGACATGCGATCTGCATCCCTGACTCTAGCTTCCTCATTCCATGATGTTCCAGGATCGTCATCTTCATGGTCCATACTACTCAATGTTTGTAACCAAGCAGATTTGGTTTGATGAATTAGAGCTTTCCTCTCATCTCTATTTTTGTTTCCTGCTTCGGGAGAAAGGCTATTTAATAGTTGCTGGGCAACTTGTTTTGCATCACCGCATATACCTACTGAAACTTTTTTAGTTAATCCAATTCTATCAGAATTTATATCGACTTGAATAATAGCTGCATCTTTTGGCCAATAATCTATTCCGTAGCCAGGCAATGTTGAAAATGGGTTAAGTCTAGTGCCTAATGCTAGAACAACGTCTGCTTTAGAAATTAACTCCATAGCAGCTTTTGAGCCGTTATAACCTAAAGGCCCCACTGCAAGTGGATGACTACCTGGAAAACTATCATTATGTTGATAGCCTGAAGCAACAGGTGAATCTAATTTTTCAGCTAAAGCTTTGCAGTCATTGATTGCATCAGCTAAGACCACCCCAGCTCCTGATAATATTACTGGAAAGTCAGCATTAGATAAAAGTTTTGCCGCTTCTTTTATTGCTTCGCTTCCTCCAGATGGTCTCTCAAATTTTATTATTGGCGGCAACTCGATATCTATAACTTGTGTCCACATGTCGCGAGGAATATTTATTTGTGCTGGCGCGGAACCTTTGAATGCTTTTGAAATTACTCGATTTAGTACTTCTGCAACTCTAGTAGGATCTCTCACTTCCTCCTGGTAGCAAACCATATCTTTAAACAATGCCATTTGTTCTACTTCTTGAAAGCCACCTTGTCCTATAGTTTTATTAGCCGCTTGTGGAGTAACTAGAAGCATTGGAGTGTGATTCCAGTATGCAGTTTTTATTGGCGTAACAAAGTTCGTAATGCCCGGGCCATTTTGTGCAATGCACATAGACATTTTTCCTGTCGCCCTTGTATAGCCGTCTGCGATTATACCGCCATTATTTTCATGAGCTACATCCCAGAAAGTAATGCCTGCTTTTGGAAATAAATCGGAAATTGGCATGAATGCAGATCCAATTATTCCAAATGCGTGCTGTATTCCGTGTTTTTGTAAAACTTTAACGAATGCTTCTTCTGTGGTCATTTTAGTCATAACAATACTTTCTATACTAATATTTTTTCTCTGCCTGGATCATAAAAACAATTTATTGACCCCTCTGCAGAATATTTAGTTTCTGCAACTTCAATTTCAAATTTTTGATGACTCATCATTTCTTCAATAGAGTAGCTGTCATTGTTTGAAATGTAACCCATGCCCAATGATTTGTCTAAATAGAAACCATACATACCTGAAGAAATTTCACCAACAATCTTACCGTCAAAATAGATTGGCTCATTGTGATAAATTAATAAGTCATTGTTAGATAATGCAAAATTTACTTTTCTTTTACTGAGACCAGATTTCTTCTTTTCTTCAAGTGCTGCCTGCCCTAAAAAAGGATTCTTTTTATTAAGATTTACACAAAATCCAACACCCGCTTCAAAAGGGTTTTCCTCAACTCCAATATCATGCCCCCAATGAAGATATCCTTTCTCCATTCTCAGTGAATTTAGTGCATGATAGCCTGCAAGTTTTACTGGGCTCTTTCCATTTTTTGCATAAACAACATCGAATACTTTTTCCAAATTATTATAAGGAATGTATATTTCAAAACCCAGCTCGCCTACATATGTTATTCTATGAAGCCTACATTCAGTACCGCCAAGATTTATTTTCTTAGAAAATCCAAACGGTAATGTTTCATTTGAAATATCCTCATTACATATTCTTTGAAGGTGCTCCCTTGAGTTGGGTCCCATTATTGAAAGACAGCCATATTGTTTCGTAACGTCAATAATTTCTATATTTTTAAATTTTTTTGAATGAGATAATAACCAGTAATAGTCTTTATTATGTGCAGTTGGACCTGTAACAAACATATATTCATTTTCACTTATTCTCGTAAAAGTAATGTCACCTTCTGTTCCAGCTTCGTCATTTAACATTTGTGTATATATAATTCGCCCAACTGGTACATTCATCTCACTTACACACATATAATTTAAAAAATTAACTACATCATCGCCTCGAATAATAAACTTAGAAAAAGATGTAAGTTCAAATAAGCCAATATCATTTCTTACAGCAACACATTCGCTCCTTACATTTTCAAACCAATTTTGTTTATGATACGAGTATTGATATTGAGGTCTTTGACCATTATTAGTAAACCAATTTGGCCTTTCCCATCCAGCCGCTTCTCCAAAGCAAGCTCCTTCTTTTTCAAGTTGGCCATAGAGTGGTGATTTAATTTTGTTTCTAGAAGTTTCAAATTGATAGTAGGGCCAATGTACAGCGTACAAGAGCCCAAGGGTTTCAGAGCTTCTTTCTCTTAGATATTCATCATCATCTTGAAAATCTAATACTCTAGCGACATCTACATCCCACAAATCAATCTTACTTTTGTCATTTATGATCCAATCGGCCATAACTTTGCCAACTCCTCCAGCAGATTGTATTCCTATTGAATTGAAGCCAGTTGAAACAAATATATTTTCTTTGTAAGGAACTTTGCCTAAATAATACCTATCATCAGGTGTGAAGCTTTCAGGTCCATTAAAATATGTTTTTATGCCAATCTCATTCAGTATTGGAAGCCTATCCATTGCTTCCATTAAAATAGGTCCGAAATGATCAAGATCGTTTGGCAAACTATCAAATTCGAAATCTTCAGGAATACCGTTCATGCCCCAAGGTTTTGCTTTCTTTTCAAAGGCGCCTATTAAAAGTTTTCCAGCGTCTTCCTTCACATAAATATAGGCATCTGGGTTTCTTAAGATGGGTAAATTTTTTGGTATATCTTCTGAATATTCAGTTACAGCGTAAAAATGTTCACATGCATGCAGAGGAATATTTACCCCGCACATTTTACCTACTTCCCTACTCCACATTCCAGCAGATATAACAATCTTATCACATGTAATATCACCTAGTTCTGTAATAACTTTTGTGACCTTGTCACCTTCTTGTTCGATTGAAATGACTTTATTATTTTCAATAATGTTAGCACCCATTCTTCTTGCTTCTTTTGCAAGGCACATTGTAATGTCTACCGGGTTAATTTGACCGTCCTGCGGCAAAAACCAAGCCCCTTTAACATGCTTTGTATCAAGAAGTGGGTATTTCACTTTTAATTCATCAATTGAAATTTCATTTATTTCCAAGCCATAACTTCGACCCATTGATGCGCCTCTACTCATTTCTTGATAACGCCCCTCATTTTCTGCAATAGAGACTGAACCATTTATCAAAAATCCAGCTGATAGATCTTCTTTTTGATTAAGTTTATGATAGAGCTCCGTTGAATACTTGGCCATTTTTGTAAGATTTTTTGTTGCCCTTAATTGTCCAACCAATCCAGCTGCATGCCAAGTTGTGCCACAAGTTAAGCTCTTTCTCTCAACTAATGTGACCCGAACATTTCTCTCAGCAAGGTGATATGCAATGCTTGCACCAGCAATACCCCCTCCAATAATAACAACCTCTGTGTGTGAAGGAAGCTTTGACATATAAGATACTAGTATTTTACTAAGACCTCTTTAATTCTTTGAAGCATTTCATCTATATGTTTTTCTTCAGCAATTAATGCAGGGGCAACTATACCAGCATCCCCAGTAAATTTTATGTGAACACCATTAGCAAATGTTTTCTTTTGAGCATCATATCCTCTCACACCAGGGTTTTTATCAATCGCTAGATCAAAAGCAGCCATCATTCCATCAGCCCTTACATCTGTAACAATTGGTATATCCTGAAATGCATCAAAAACGGCATCTATGAAGTATGGTGACATCTTTTCCGCTCTTGCGAACACATCTTCTTTTTCATATACATCTAAGGTAGCAAGAGAAGCTGCTACACAAGCTGGATGACCTGAGTATGTATATCCGTGAAAAAACTCTACTCCGTGCTCTGGTCCATTATCAACAATCGCATTGTAAATTTTATCTGAAACACCAACTGCCCCCATAGGCTGCGCTCCATTAGTAATAGCTTTTGCCATAGTAATCATATCAGGCTGTACATTGTATTTTACAGCCCCAAATGATTTTCCTGTTCTACCAAATCCAGTTATTACTTCGTCAAAAACAAGAACAATTCCGTATTTATCACAAATTTCTCTTAGCCTTTCCAAATATCCAATAGGGGGAACAATGGTTCCTGTTGAGCCAGCAATGGGTTCAACGAAACACCCAGCAATAGACTCGGGACCATACATTTCTACGAACCTCTGAAGATCCTCAGCAAGATGAGCTCCATGTTGCGGCTGACCTTTTGTATATTTATTTTCTTCTAACCAAGTGTGTCTTAAATGAATAACTCCAGGCATTGTTGCAGTAAATATCTCACGGTTTTTAATCATGCCACTTAAAGAGGTTCCTCCGATATTTACACCATGGTACGCACGCTCTCTTGATACAAATCTTACACGTTGCGATTGGCCAATTGCATGCTGATATGCCTGAATTATTTTAATTGCAGAGTCAATTGCAGTAGATCCACAAATTGTGAAGAATACATTGTTTAAATCACCCGGTAGAATATTTGCTACTTTTTCAGCTAATGCAAAAGCAGGTAAATGAGAAACTTGGAAGCTGGGAGAGTAATCTAATTTTAACAATTGCTGATGAACAGCTTCAGCTATTTCTTTTCTGCCATGTCCCAATGGAACACAAAATAGACCGGATGAAGCATCTATTACCTGGTCACCTTTATGATTCCAGTAGTATACTCCCTCACCTCGATCTAATAATCTTGGATCCTTTTTAAAGTCTTTATTTGCAGTAAAAGGTAAAAAATAGTTTTCCAAAGAATTAGTCGTAGGTGTAGTATTTGCCATATAGATCCTCTCAAATCAGTAAAAGTTATAAGTATTATAGTAGTCTTATTTATGCCGCTTGACTAGAGCTACCGCTCTTGTGGAAACTCTCATTTTTAGCTGCCATATCACGAAGCATTTTGCATGGAGTAAATCTTTCTCCATATTTTTGTGCAAGTTTATCAGCTTCAGCCACAAATTCTTTAACACCAACCATATCTATGAAGGATAGTGGACCTCCGGTCCATGGCGCCATTCCCCAACCGAGTATTGCCCCAATGTCCGCATCTCTAACATCCGTTAGCACGTTTTCTTCATAGCATTTAGCTGTTTCAAGTGCTTGAATATAAAGAAACCTTTTTTTTAATTCCCCAACATCAGGTTGGTCATCACTTTCTTTGCATAAGTTAGACAGTTCAGGCCATAGGAATTTTTTTCCATTTTCAGGATACTCGTAAAAACCTTTATTGTTTTTCTTTCCAAACCTACCTTGTTTTTCAACCATTTCTTCCATTATTGAATACATTGGAGTTATTGGAAATTCTTTGCCTTCAGCTTCAAAGTCT
>CACGAG010000010.1 GCA_902571005.1 uncultured Pelagibacteraceae bacterium | reverse complement strand
TATTTAAAATATTTTTTTTCAGATAACATTCTCATAAACGGAACTAAGCTTTCTTTTAATAAGAATGATATATGCGTTGGTTTGTTAGAAAATAATTACGGCAATAAAAAAGTTTTAAATTTAAAAAAAATTGGAATTAATGAAATTGATCAATTTTATACTGATAGTTTCAGTGACAAGCCACTTATGTCTATTTCAAAAAAAACATTTTTAGTTTCGAAAGGAAAAATTAAAAAAGTTATAACAAATTAAATGATTAATTTAATTGATAATTTACGCATAAATATTATAGAGTACATAAATGAGCACTAATGAAAATATTGAAATTTCTGTAGTTATTCCTTTTTATAGATCAGATGAATTATTAGATGAATTATTTGAGAGACTCTCAAAAGCCCTAAATTTAATTAATAAACCTTTTGAAGTGATTATTGTAGATGATTCAAATTCTGATAAGAGTTGGTATAGCTTAAAAGATAAGATCAATTCGGTAAGTGAAAATTATATAGGAATACGACTTTCAAGAAATTTCGGACAGCATAATGCAATATTTGTTGGATTAGAGAATGCTTCTGGACAATGGATTGTAGTTATGGATTGTGATCTACAAGATCTTCCTGAAGATATAGAGAGGTTATATAACGCAATTGAAAAAGATATTGATATAGTTTACGCGTCAAGGAAAATCAATAACAGCTCTTTTAGAAGAAATTTATTATCTAATATGTTTTATATGTTACTAAACTTACTCAATAAGGATTTATCATACGTTAATAAAGGAAATTTTGGGATATACTCAAAGGCTGTTATTCAAAATATTTTGAAATTTACTGAATCTAAAAAATTTTTTCCGATCATGGTAAAGTGGACTGGATTTAATTCAAAATCTATACATACATCAAGGGGGGTATCAAGAAATAAAAAATCCTCATACACTTTTTATAAATTATTAGCTCTGTCACTTGATGCCATTATTTTTTCTTCTAACAAACCAATAAAATTGATTATTTTTTTAGGATTATCAATATCTGTGATTTCCGCCTTTGTTTCAATTTGGTACTTTCTAACATCATTTTATAAAACTGATCTCCTACTAGGGTGGACAAGTACAATTATTTCAATTTGGTTTTTAAGTGGTATAATATTAACTGTACTGGGAATTATGTCAGTTTACATAGCAAATATTTATGATGAAGTAAAAAATAGGCCGATCAGTATTATAAAAGAAATAATTAAAAAGTAATTAGTATAGAAGTAGATTTAGCAAAAAATTATATAATCCCTTATGGGGAAATAAAAAAACCAATTAATAATATCTAATTATTTCTCACTCATTAAAACCTTAATATCTATACTAATCAACTTAAGTTCTATAATTTTTAGTACAAGATAATAATATTCATTTTTTATATAACTTATTTATAAGATTGGTTGCGGGGGTAGGATTTGAACCTACGACCTTCAGGTTATGAGCCTGACGAGCTACCAGACTGCTCCACCCCGCGATAAAAGCTTTAAGCTTAATATTTTATATTTAAAACTTATTTGAAAGTTGAAAGATATATTGAATAGAATTATAAGTCAAATAATGAATATAAATAGAAATTAATATATTTCTTATATGGTTAAAAAAGTCCCTATTTATTTTTCAATAGATTTTGAAGATTTTTTTTTCGATACTTGTAGAAATATTGGATGCAAAAAACCCGGATCTAAACTTAAAGCTCTTGAAGTATTTTACGAAAAGATAAACGAAATATCAAAAATTTATTGTGGTAGTAAAAAATTTACCTTTTTCGTTACAGGTATTGTTGCAAAAAATTCACCAGACTTAATTAGGCAGATTCATTCTGATGGACACGAAATAGCTTCACACTATAACTACCACGATCGGATTAGCCTTCAAGATAGAGATGAATTAGGACGAAATTTAGACGAGTGTATAGAAATAATTGAAAAAATTATAGGTCGAAAACCCCTCGGCTTTCGAGCTCCTTTTTTTGGAATAGAAAAAAATAATCACTGGGCATATGAAGAAATTGCAAAAAGATTTAAATATGACTCAAGCTACAGAACCACAGAGTCCTTAGACTCTCTTAATAGAACAAATCTAATCTTCAAAAGAAAACAATTGCATGAATTTTACATATACGGCAAACCTATTTTAAGAAATTTATTTTCTATGAGAACTGGTGGTACTTATTTGAGATTGTTTCCTAGCAATAGAATAATAAGTACATTATTAGAATCTTATGAAAAAGGCCATCACCCTTTACTATACGTTCATCCTTATGATATTTTAAAAAATCAGGAATTTAGGGTGCCATGGACGTTGATGAATGAGCTGAGTTTTATTCCTAGATCTTTATTTTGGATTAGGCAATTTCAATGGACTAAATTAGGGCATTCACAGGCCGAAAATAAGCTAATAACTATATTGAAATTTTTTGAACATCAGGGTCCAATGAAATTACTTTTAAGAAATAGATGAAAAATATTTTGGTAACTGGAGGTAATGGATTTATAGGAAGTATCCTTTCTAAAAGATTAAGTGAAAAAGGATATGATGTTTCAATTACCTCAAGAAAAAATCAAAAAAATATTTCTACTAGAGTTTTTGATCCGTTAGATAATACAATACCACAAAATATATTTAAAAATATTGATGTGGTTTACCATTTGTTGGCACTGACTCATGATGTTAAAGGTAAAATTAATTCTAATTTGTATGATAAGATTAATTTTCAGGTTACTAAGAATTTAGCAATTAAGGCTTCTAATGACGGTGTCAAAAGCTTTGTTTTTCTTAGCAGCACTAAGGCAATGGGCATGGAAGGTAAAAACTCTTTGATTAAAGAAACAAACCAGAACCCACCTCCTGATAGTTATGGTAAGTCAAAAAGAATGGCAGAAGAATTTTTGTTGAAATTTAATGAACAAACAAAAATGAAAATTATTATTATCCGAGCTCCTTTAGTGTATGGGCCAGGAGTTAAAGGTAACTTGAAAAACTTATTAGTTATGATGAAACATCCATTAATCCCAGTTATCAGAAAAAGTAATAAAAGATCGATGGTAAGTGTTTACAGTTTATGTGAAGCATTGATATTTCTAAATGATTATGAAAACTTAAAAAATATTGCATATATTGTTACTGATAATAAAGAATATTCAATATATGATATTTGTGTAGGAATAAAATTGTGTACAAAAAATTCAAAATATTTCACTATTCCAAATTGGACATTATATTTTCTTGGTTATTTGGGAAATATACTTAATTTAATCTTTGAATTTCCATTAGATATATCACGCGTTAGAAAATTAATGAGTAATGAGTATTATGAGAATAACGAGATTAGAAAAATTGGTTTTAATACATCCTCTAATTTTTATGATATGTTGCCAATAATTATGGATTGTTTAGTTGATAAAAAGAATATTTGATATTTTATTAGCAATAAGTTTAATAGCCATTGGTATTTTACCTTTAGTCGCAATTGGCCTGGTCATTAAGTGTTCCTCAAAAGGACCTATAATTCACTGGTCTAAAAGAAATGGAAGAGATAACAAAATTTTCCTTATGCCTAAATTCAGAACTATGAGTATTGATACTCCAGATGTTGCAACTCACCTACTTTCAGACAGCGATAAATATATTGGAAAAGTTGGAAATATACTCCGAAAAACGAGTATAGATGAGCTTCCACAGTTGATATCAATATTGTATGGCAATATGAGTTTTGTTGGCCCCAGACCAGCCTTACACAATCAATACGACTTAATTGAATTAAGAAATAAATATAACATTAATAAATTAATGCCTGGTATCACAGGCTTAGCTCAAATTAATGGAAGGGATGAGTTAGATATTCCAAGTAAAGTGCAATATGACTTAGAATATATGCAGAAACAATCATTCTTTTTTGATATAAAGATACTTTTATTTACTGTCCTAAAAATATTAAAAAGAACTAATATAACTCACTAATGCTTAATTTTTTGTTAAACAATCTAAATAGAAAGACTAAGCAAATTATCGTAGTATTTAATGATTTTTTAATTTTCATAATAACCATGTGGCTATCATTTTCGGTTAGATATGATGAACTGTATGTTTTTAGAGAAAATGATTTAATAATTATATTTTGCTGTTTAGTAATCTTTTATTCTTCTACATTTTTTTTTGGTATTTATAATCAAATCTTTAGATATGCTTCTTATTCAGCAGCGCTACAAGTTACGTACGCCGTTATAGTTTATGGTTTTTTATCTTTTATATTATTGTCCACAATTCAAGAGTTGTTCGGTTGGAATGGGCCAAGAAGTGTAAGCATTATTCACTCGACACTTATTATAATATTAATTGTTCTATCAAGATACATTATTTCTGAAATTCTTAAAAAAAATAATAAGAAACTAGATAATAAAAAAAATCTTGCAATTTATGGTATTAGTCAAACAGCAATTCAAATTGCAAGATCAGCTCAGCTTGATGAAAACTATTTAGTTGTATGCTTTGTGGATGAAGACAAGAATAATATTGGAAAAAAAATATTTAATATTCCTGTCATTTCAATAAATACATTAAAGAAAGAAGTAAATAATTTTAAAATTGATGAGATAATTGTATCAAGGCCAAATGAGACAATTGAAAGCAAAAAGGAAATATTTAAAAGTTTTGAAAACTTAAAAGTAAATATTAAATTTTTTGATAGCTTAACAGCACACCTTAAATCATCGTCCTTGGAAAATTTTCAGAAACTTGCAGTTGAAAATATTTTTAAAAAGAAAAATTATTCTAAAAATTTTTCTGAAAAATCATTCGATGGCAAAACTATACTCGTTACGGGTGCAGGTGGGTCAATTGGCAGTGAGTTATGTAAACAGATATTACACCTTAACCCTAAAAGAATAATAGTATTAGATCACAGTGAAATTAATCTATACACAATTTTGAACGAATTGCAGACAATTAAATTATTTAAAAATTTAAGTAGTGAAATTATAGATATACTTGCCACTGTCAAAGATAATAATAGAATTGTTAAAGTATTTGAAAAATATAAACCTAATTATATTTATCACACCGCAGCATATAAACATGTTCCAATGATGGAGACAAATATTATAGAAGCTATATCAAATAATATAATAGGGACTCTTAACGTTGCTAGATCTTCTATAAAATATAATTCAGAAAAATTTATTTTTGTTTCGACTGATAAGGCAGTAAGGCCAACAAATGTTATGGGTGCCAGTAAAAGAGCTGCGGAACTTTATGTTCAAGATATGTCTAGTGAAAATCATAATACAATATTTGCAATTGTTAGGTTTGGAAATGTATTTGGTTCATCAGGATCAGTTGTACCATTATTTTACTCACAAATTATTGATGGTGGACCAATTACACTTACACATAAAGATACAACAAGGTTCTTAATGAGTATAGCACAAGCAGCCACACTTATACTTAATGCTAGCAATTATTCAACTGGAGGAGAGGTATTTGTTTTAGACATGGGCAAACCAATCAAAATATATGAATTAGCAAAGAAAATGGTGCAACTCACTGGATATAGCATTAAGGACAAAAAAAATCCTAATGGTGACATTGAAATTAAAATTACTGGACTGAGGAAAGGTGAAAAACTGCATGAGGAGCTCTTGATAGGGAATAAATATGAAAAATTAGAAAATGAGGGAATTATTGTAGCCTTCGAGGAAAAAGTGGATCGCAATATATTAGAAAATATTAATATTAAGTTTTCTGATTCAATAAAAAATAGTGACGACAAAAAAGCTCTTTCTGCGCTTAAAGAACTAGTTAGTGACTACACTGTTTAATATTTAATTTTCATTAAATATGTCTCTAGAATAAACTTTATTTCTAATGTGCTTAAGTTCATCAGAAATTCTATTGGCAATTATTAGGTCTGATTTTTTAATAAAGTCATTTAAATTTTTATACACTACAATATTATCTAAATTTTTTGTTTCCATATATGGCTCATAAAGAATTATATTTATTTTTTTATTCCTAAGCGTTTGAAGAATATCTAAAACTGCACTTTCTCTAAAATTATCTGAACCTTCCTTCATGATTAATCTATATACACCTACTGTTTTTGGGGATTTATTTACTATTGAGTTAACAATAAAGTCTTTTCTTGTCTGGTTAGCTTCAATAACTGCTTTAATCAATTTATTTGGTATTTTCTGAAAATTGCTTAAAAGTTGCTTTGTATCTTTTGGCAAACAATAACCACCATAACCAAATGAAGGATTATTGTAGTAATCTCCGATTCGGGGATCAGTACTAACGCCAGCAATCACTCTTTCTGAAGAAAGGTTCTGAATTTCATTAAAGCTATCTAGTTCATTAAAAAAAGCAATTCTCATCGCTAAGTATGTATTTGAAAAAAGCTTTACAGCTTCTGCTTCTTTAGACTCCATATTTATTAAAGGAATATTTTTATGATTGGTTTCTGCACACTCAATTAAAAGTTTGCCAAACTTTATTGATTGCTCTGAATATGCTCCTATCACTATTCTTGAAGGATGCAGATTGTCATACAAAGCTTTACTTTCTCTAAGAAATTCTGGGGAGAAAAAAATATTATTTGTATTAAATTTTTTTCGCATTTGATCTGTAAAACCAATTGGAATTGTAGATTTAATTACTAATGTAGCTTCATTACTAAATTCCACGCACTCTGAAATAACAGATTCTACAGATGAAGTATCGAATGAACCAGTTTTGACATCATAATTTGTGGGAGTTGCAATAATTATATAATCAGCTTCTCTATATGCAATATTCCTATCAGTTGTTGCTTTAAGATTAAGTTTTTTATTTTGAAAATATTCAATTAACTCCAAGTCATGTATTGGTGAATTTCTTTTATTAATCTTTTTTACTTTTTCTTCTGAAAGATCAAATGCAATCACTTCGTATTTCTGTGAGATTAATACAGCCAGACTAAGCCCAACGTATCCTGCACCAACAACAGTGATTTTCATATAAAAAAGTAACATGTTAAATTAATTATTAAAATTAATTTCTTTTTTATTTTAATGATGCATGCCATTTCCAAGCAGTACTGACTATATTTTCAATTTTGCTTTTTGATGGGTTCCATAGTATTCCTTCCTTTGCTTTTTGACAGTCTGCAATTAAAGTTGATGGATCACCTTTTCTTCTGTTACTAAATGAATAATTTACCTTTTTTTTTGTAATTTTTTCACAAACTTTTATAATTTCTAAAACTGAAAATCCCTTTTGATTTGCAAGATTATATGTGAAAGATTTTTTCTCATCTCTTATTTTCTTGAATGCTTGGTAATGTGCCTCGACTAAATCGCTAACATGAATGAAATCTCTTACACAAGTACCATCAAAAGTGTCGTAATCATTTCCATAAACAATAATAGGCCCATAATTTCCTCTTATCGAATTAAGCACCTTAGGAATTAAATGTGTTTCTTTGTCACGATATTCACCGATACCGGATAAATTATCTGCTCCCGCAGCATTAAAATATCTTAGATTACAGTAATTAAAATTCTCACGGGATTGCTCACTGGCTAAAAATTCTTCACATAGCAATTTACTCTCTCCGTATGGACTTATTGGATTCTTTGGGTGTTCTTCTTTTATAAACTTAGTTATAGGGTTTCCATAAACTGCAGCGCTAGAAGAAAAAATTAATATCTCATTTTTATTTTTTTTCATTTCTTCCACTAAATTTTTAGTCCCCTCTAAATTATTATTAAAATATGATTTGGGATTTAGATATGACTCTGAAACAATGGATTTAGCAGCAAAATGAAAAACTGCGTCAAATTTTCTATTTTCTAAAACAGCCGAGAGTTTAATTTTATCTGTTAAATCAACGTTTAATATTTCACATTTTTTTAGTAAGAATTTTTTCCCAGTTGAGAAGTTATCTAAGACTATGGGATTAAAATTTTTTTTTTGCAGAAAACTCACCATATGTGAGCCAATGTATCCAGCGCCACCTGTGACTAAAAAATTCATTAAAAATAAATAATTGTGTGTATCATGATTGTAAAGTGTCAATGTTTCACGTTTTGTAGACCTGGCAACGTCCTACTCTCCCATGCCTTAAGACAAAGTACCATCGGCGCTGGAGCCCTTAACGTTCGAGTTCGAAATGGGATCGAGTGTGACCTCTCCGCTATAGCCACCAGGTCAACAAAACGTGAAATCAATACCAAAAAATATTTTATTAATTAATCTATCTTAGTGTTGCTTGTTTATTACTAGTTTGTTTCTAGTACATAGATAATCAAGCCGATCGAGTTATTAGTATCAGTTAGCTTCATACATTACTGCACTTCCACACCTGACCTATCAACGTGGTGGTCTACCACGACTCTCATGGAAGAATTAGTTTCGAGGGAGGCTTCCCGCTTAGATGCTTTCAGCGGTTATCCCGTCCGTACTTGGCTACCCAGCGATGCCGATGGCACGACAACTGGTACACCATTGGTACGTTCACTCCGGTCCTCTCGTACTAGGAGTAACTCCTCTCAATTCTTCAACACCCACGGCAGATAGGGACCGAACTGTCTCACGACGTTCTAAACCCAGCTCGCGTACCACTTTAATCGGCGAACAGCCGAACCCTTGGGACCTGCTCCAGCCCCAGGATGTGATGAGCCGACATCGAGGTGCCAAACACCGCCGTCGATATGAACTCTTGGGCGGTATCAGCCTGTTATCCCCGGCGTACCTTTTATCCGTTGAGCGATGGCCCTTCCACTCAGAACCACCGGATCACTATGACCGTCTTTCGACTCTGCTCGACTTGTCAGTCTTGCAGTCAGGCAGGCTTATGCCATTGCACTCAACAGCTGATTTCCGACCAGCTTGAGCCTACCTTCGCACGCCTCCGTTACTTTTTGGGAGGCGACCGCCCCAGTCAAACTACCCACCATACACTGTCTTGGATCCAGATAATGGACCTCAGTTAGATATCAAAAATTACAAGAGTGGTATTTCAAGGACGACTCCATGGAAGCTGGCGCCTCCACTTCAAAGTCTACCACCTATCCTACACATGTAATTTCTAATACCAATGTAAAGCTATAGTAAAGGTGCACGGGGTCTTTCCGTCTAACCGCGGGTACTCCGCATCTTCACGGAGAATTCAATTTCGCTGAGTCTACGCTGGAGACAGCGGGGAAATCATTACGCCATTCGTGCAGGTCGGAACTTACCCGACAAGGAATTTCGCTACCTTAGGACCGTTATAGTTACGGCCGCCGTTCACCGGGACTTCAGGTCGTAGCTTGCACCACTCACTTTAATCTTCCGGCACCGGGCAGGCGTCAGACCCTATACTTCGCCTTACGGCTTTGCAGAGTCCTGTGTTTTTAATAAACAGTTGCTACCCCCATTTCTGTGCCACCTACATCTGGTTGCCCAAACATAGGTCCTCCTTCTTCCGAAGTTACAGAGGCAATTTGCCGAGTTCCTTCAGCATAGTTCTCTCAAGCGCCTTGGTATCCTCTACCTATCCACCTGTGTCGGTTTCGGGTACGGTCTATGATGAGGCTATTTCCTGGAACAACTTCACTGCCTATCCAATCCATATAAGGATAGACAATTTACGTCATCCGTCACATCTCATCTGGTCAAGGAATATTAACCTTGTTCCCATCGACTACGACTTTCGTCCTCGCCTTAGGAGCCGACTCAACCTGCGCGGATTAGCCTTGCGCAGGAACCCTTGGATTTTCGGCGACAGAGTTTCTCACTCTGTTTGTCGCTACTCATGTCAGCATTCTCACTTCCGATATCTCCAGGAGCTCTCACGAGTCTCCCTTCAACAACGTACGGAACGCTCCGCTACCACACAATAAATTGTGTCCAAAGCTTCGGTGTATTGTTTAGCCCCGTTACATCTTCGGCGCCGGATAACTTATTTAGACCAGTGAGCTGTTACGCTTTCTTTAAAGGATGGCTGCTTCTAAGCCAACCTCCTGGCTGTTTTGGTCGTCCGACATCCTTTCCCACTTAACAATAACTTGGGGACCTTAGCTGTTGGTCTGGACTGTTTTCCTTTTGACTACGGACCTTAGCACCCGTAGTCTGTCTGCCATACAGTACTCATCGGTATTTGGAGTTTGGTTGGACTTAGTAAGGATCTCTCCCCCCTTGCCCATCCAGTGCTCTACCCCCGATGGTATTCATATGACGCACTACCTAAATAGTTTTCGCGGAGAACCAGCTATATCCGAGTTTGATTGGCCTTTCACCCCTAACCACAAGTCATCCAAAGACTTTTCAACGTCAACTGGTTCGGTCCTCCAATAAGTGTTACCTTATCTTCAACCTGCTCATGGCTAGATCACTCGGTTTCGGGTTTAATCCAAAGTACTGTCGCCCTATTAAGACTCGCTTTCGCTGCGCCTACACCTAACGGCTTAAGCTTGCACTTTAAACTAACTCGCTGACCCATTATACAAAAGGTACGCCGTCACCCTTACGGGCTTCGACAGCTTGTAAGCATTCAATTTCAGGATCTATTTCACTCCCCTCGTCGGGGTTCTTTTCACCTTTCCCTCACGGTACTAGTTCACTATCGGTCACACAAGAGTACTTAGGCTTGGAGGGTGGTCCCCCCATATTCAGACAAGATTTCACGTGTCCCGTCTTACTCAAGAACATTAACTGTCATTACCCATACAAGACTATCACTTCCTATGGTTTACCTTTCCAGGTAATTCTGGTTGTACAATTAATGCTACTGGCCTGGTCCGCTTTCGCTCGCCACTACTTACGGAGTATCGGTTGATATCCTTTCCTCCAGTTACTTAGATGTTTCAGTTCACTGGGTTCGCTTTGCTAACCTATGTATTCAGTTAGCAATAACTCAAAAGAGTTGGGTTGTCCCATTCGGAAATCTCCGGATCAAAGTGTGTTCGTCACTCCCCGAAGCTTATCGCAACGTACTACGTCCTTCATCGCCTTTGTGTGCCAAGGCATCCATCAAATGCTCTTAAACGCTTGATTATTCTATGTACAAAAAACAAACTTGATGTTTTTTGTGACACTTAGATTTGAATTCTCAATAAAATTTTAATTTAGTATTGATGTCACTTCACGATGTAAATGGAAAAGCCTAAAACTTGGTGGAGCTGACCGGGATCGAACCGGTGACCCCCTGCTTGCAAAGCAGGTGCTCTCCCAGCTGAGCTACAGCCCCAAGAGATACCACGTCATGGTGGGCCTGGGTAGACTCGAACTACCGACCTCACCCTTATCAGGGGTGCGCTCTAACCAGACTGAGCTACAAGCCCATACGTAAGGCTTTATAGTTTTAAACAATGAAAGAGAAACGAGGACGGTAAGCCACATATAATTACTAAGTTAAATATTTTTTAAATTTATCAAAATTCAAAAAATTACTCTTAGAAAGGAGGTGATCCAACCGCAGGTTCCCCTACGGTTACCTTGTTACGACTTCACCCCAGTCGCTAATCTTACCGTGGTTGGCTGCCTCCTTACGGTTAGCGAACCAGCTTCAGGTAAAACCAACTCCCATGGTGTGACGGGCGGTGTGTACAAGACCCGGGAACGTATTCACCGTAGCGCGCTGATCTACGATTACTAGCGATTCCAACTTCATGCACTCGAGTTGCAGAGTGCAATCCGAACTGAGGTAACTTTTTGAGATTTGCTCCAGATCGCTCCTTCGCTGCCCTTTGTAGTTACCATTGTATCACGTGTGTAGCCCGGCCCGTAAGGGCCATGAGGACTTGACGTCATCCCCACCTTCCTCCGGCTTATCACCGGCAGTTCCTTCAAAGTTCCCACCATAATGTGCTGGCAATTGAAGGTAAGGGTTGCGCTCGTTGCGGGACTTAACCCAACATCTCACGACACGAGCTGACGACAGCCATGCAGCACCTGTATCCAATCCACCCGAAGTGAAAGACTTAATCTCTTAAGTCCGCGATTGGTATGTCAAGAGCCGGTAAGGTTCTTCGCGTATCTTCGAATTAAACCACATGATCCACCGCTTGTGCGGGTCCCCGTCAATTCATTTGAGTTTTAGCCTTGCGGCCGTACTTCCCAGGCGGAGTGCTTAACGCGTTAACTGCGATACTGGAAATTTAAATTCCCAACATCTAGCACTCATCGTTTACTGCATGGACTACCAGGGTATCTAATCCTGTTCGCTACCCATGCTTTCGAACCTCAGCGTCAGTATTGGCCCAGAGAGTCGCCTTCGCCACTGGTGTTCCTCCTAATATCTACGAATTTCACCTCTACACTAGGAATTCCACTCTCCTCTACCAAACTCAAGAAATGTAGTTTTGAAGGCAGTTCCAGAGTTAAGCTCTGGGATTTCACCTCCAACTTACAAATCCGCCTACGCTCGCTTTACGCCCAGTAATTCCGAATAACGCTAGACCCCTCCGTATTACCGCGGCTGCTGGCACGGAGTTAGCCGGATCTTCTTCTTCAGGTACCGTCATTATCTTCCCTGACGAAAGAGTTTTACAACCCTAGGGCCTTCATCACTCACGCGGCATCGCTGGATCAGGGTTGCCCCCATTGTCCAATATTCCCCACTGCTGCCTCCCGTAGGAGTCTGGGCCGTGTCTCAGTCCCAGTGTGGCTGATCATCCTCTCAGACCAGCTATAGATCGTCGCCTTGGTGAGCCGTTACCTCACCAACAAACTAATCTAACGCGGGCCCATCCAATAGCGCATAAAGCTTTCTCCCGAAGGACGTATAAAGTATTAGCTTAAGTTTCCCCAAGTTATTCTCTACTACTGGGCAGGTTCCCACGCGTTACTCACCCGTCTGCCACTAGATCCGAAGATCTCGTTCGACTTGCATGTGTTAAGCGTGCCGCCAGCGTTCATTCTGAGCCATGATCAAACTCTCAAGTTTAAAAATGACGCACACAAACTTATTGGCGGAGTTGCATAAAATAAATTATGCAATCCAATAAACGTGTACGGTTATTCTGTACTGCGGAATTACCGCCCACGTTTCTCTTTCAATTTACTTTTCCAATAGCATAATCGCGCAGGCAAAAGTCCTTACCCCCTAAGATAAGGAATAAAATGCCAGATCGATTATATTAAGACTATAAATAGTCATATGCCGCAAGCTCAGAGCATCACCGAACAAGGGTGAACGTTTTTTACTGTATAGAGCCAAAAAGTCAAGCAGCAAAGGGCATAAAAGGCCGAAAACTAACATTTTTATAGAATTATAATTATATAACAAATTCAATTAGTTATTTGATTAAATAGGAGTTTCGCATCAATCTAAAATAATATTTGTGAAAAAACATTAAAAATGTTTATACCAATATCTCAAAATGACCTTCATCAATAGAAATCAGATTATTCTGTTACTGAGCTTTATCTTCTTACTAGGTATTTCATATTTTTTGTCTATTTCGTTTGGAGAAAATTTAGCTAGAGAAAAAAAAGTTTCTAAGAAAATTATAAGGGATGAAGACCCAATCCATATTGATAAAAAATTAGAAATTGATTTTACACACGTCCAAAAATACTACCTACAAGAAGGAGAGACTTTTACCGGAGCCTTAAAGCAAGCAGACCTTGAAGATGACGAAATAAACGATGTTGTCAAAATTATATCTAAAAAAATAGATTTAAGAAAATTAAAAGTAGGAACACTAATTGAAACTTACACCAAGTCCATCAATGATAAAAAGATAATTAATGAAATAATTATATATCCTGATATTGAAAAAAAAATCTATGTAAAAAAAGTTAGTAATAAGTTTGTTGCAGGTGAAGACAAAAAAAAACTATTCAGTAAGTTAAAACTTTACGAAGTTGAAATTAATAACAGTATTTATGAGTCCCTTAAGAAAATAGATACACCAGATGAAATTATAATGGAGTTTGTTCAGTTGTATAGCTTTGACATTGATTTTCAAAGAGACATTAGAAATGGCAATAAGATTAAAATATTTTTTGATATTTATACAGACTCACAAAATAATTATATTAAATCTGGAAAGATCTATTTTTCAGAAATTATTCTTAATGATGAAATCTATGAGCTTTATAGATTCCAATCAGAGGGAGATGAATTTGTCGAATACTTTAATCGTGAGGGTAAAAGTGCAACTAAAGCACTTATGAAAACACCAATTAATGGGGCAAGGCTATCCTCTGGTTTTGGAATGAGAAAACATCCAATTTTGGGTTACAATAAAAAACATCAAGGAGTTGATTTTGCAGCACCTACTGGAACACCTATAATGGCTGCAGGCACAGGTCATATAGAATTTGTTGGTAATAATGGGGGAGCTGGAAAATATATTCGTATCAAGCATCTCAATGGATATAAAACTAGTTACTCTCACCTAAGCAAATATGCTTCAGGTATTCAAAAAAACGTCAAAGTCCGTCAAGGACAGGTAATTGGTTTTGTTGGCAATACTGGACTGTCTACAGGGCCTCATTTACATTATGAAGTAATCTTTAATGGGAAAAGAATTAATCCAATGAAAATGAAATTACCTTCAGGTAAACAACTTAAAGACAAAAACTTGGAAATTTTTTTAGCTGAGAAAGAAAGAATTAATACTGAAGTATCTGAATTAAACTCTATGAATTAGCTTCTTCAATAGCCTTTGCAGGATCTAGTGTTTCAACAGTCTTATCAACGCTAGCGGCTTCATTTTCATTAGTTTTCATCGAGCCATTTTTCTCGTTATAACGATCTTGGCGATCATTGATTAGTCTGCTGTAATGTTCAGCGTGCTGCAAATAGTTTTCCGCACCTACATAATCACCTGATGCTGCTGCATCTTTTGCTAAGACCTTATACTTTTCAAGAACTGTAGATAGATTACCTCTTACTCTGGTATTATTATTACCATTAGCAAAGTTATCATTGTTCCTATTGTTTGACCTTTTAAAAGGTCGGCTTCTTCTATTTTTCACTATGAAAATTTAAACCTAATTTTTAGGTTATTAATTATTCGAGATTACGTAAACTAGTGTTAAGTTCAAAATTAATCAAGTTTTTATTTATATTCTTTTTATAACGATACATCTTGGTATACCAGAAATGTCTTTTTCTACTGAAATAAGCTGAAAACCAGTATTTTTAAGCAGTTTTTGAATTGGTTTTAATTGATTGAAACCGATTTCAAAAATGATCATTTGTTTTTTGTTTTCATATTTAATTAGATTATTTAAAACCATTTTAAAACACCTTAATCCATTCTCTTTTGCAAAAAGAGCGATTTCAGGCTCGAAGTCTTGAACATCCTTGAGCATATTCTCTTTTGATGAGATTGAAACATACGGTGGATTACAAACTATAAGATCATAATTTATTGTATTGAATTCAGAAAAATCCGCATGGCAAAATTTTAATCTAATTTCATTTAGTAAATTACTTTTATTCTGCTCCGCTACTTTTAAAGCCCTTTTATCGAAATCGATGCCAATACCCTGACTATTTTTAAATTCCCTTAGGAGCGATATTATCAGGCATCCAGAACCTGTGCCTAGGTCTAACATTTTAAGATTTTGGTTTGTATCAGGAAAGTATTTGATAGCAGTTTCAATTATAATTTCACTATCAGGTCTTGGAATTAATACCGAATTATCAATGAAGAATGTATCTTTCCAAAATTCTTTTTTATTAATAATGTATGCAATAGGCTCACTTTTTTTTCTTCTTTGAATTAGCTCTTTATATTGACCCAATTCAATATGATTTAGTGGCTTATTATGACTAATATTAATTTCTTCATTAGAACTATTTAGAATATACTTCAAAAGTATTTTTTTTTCTAAAATAGGTATAGAAGAATCTTCTGAATATAGAAGTTCATTTAATGAGGGCATATCATCTTCCTTGATCTTCAAGTATTAGATTTGTGATAACTTCCTCTAATCCTGTAGAATTTAATATTTGCTCTAGTTTGTAGAGTGTTAAATTTATGCGATGATCAGTCACTCTTCCCTGAGGAAAATTATAGGTCCTGATCCTTTCTGATCTATCACCTGAACCTATCTGTGATTTTCTTTTATCCGCTATGTCATCGTCTTGTTTTTTACGCTCGTAGTCATATAATCTTGTTTTTAAAACCAGCATAGCTTTAGCTTTATTCTTATGTTGAGATTTTTCATCCTGTTGTTGTACGACGATACCAGATGGAAGATGAGTTATTCTAACTGCACTATCAGTTGTATTAACATGCTGCCCTCCTGCACCACTAGATCTAAATACATCAACTCTAATATCTTTATCATCGACTTGAATATCTAGATCCTCAGCTTCAGGTAATACAACTACACTCGCTGCAGAAGTATGAACTCTTCCCTGAGACTCAGTTTCTGGAACTCTTTGAACTCTATGGACACCGGACTCGAACTTAAGTTTTGAATAAACACTGCTACCTGAGATTTTCGCAACTGCTTCTTTAATTCCTCCTTTTTCAGAGTCTGAAATAGAAATATATTCAATTTTCCAGCCCTGGTTTTCAGCATAGCGCTGATACATGCGCAAAAGATCATTAGCAAATAAAGCTGCCTCATCGCCACCAGTACCAGCTCTGACTTCCAGAATTACATTTTTTTTATCTAATGGATCTTTTGGAATCATTAATTCTTTCAATACATTTTCAGCCGCTAATAATTCTTCTTTGACATTATTGATTTCAGATTTGGCTATTTCTATTAAATCAGCATCGTTGCCGTTGATAACGCTATTTAATTCTTCTAATTCTGACTGTTGAGCTAAATATAAATTAACTTGATCATATAAAGGTTTTAAATCAGCATATTCTTTTGAAAGAGATACATATTTATCTTTATCATTTACTGATTGGTTTAATTCGCTTTCAAGATTTTTGTATTTATCTTGAATTTTTTCTAATTCATCTTGCTTAATCATGGAGTGATTGAATCTTTTTCTCTACAAGATTAACAACGTGATCAACTATTTCGGGATTTTTTATTTTATGGTCAGCAACGCCTGATAAATAAATCATATTATTTCCTTTTCCCCCGCCAGTTACCCCGATATCACTATTTAATGCTTCTCCTGGACCGTTTACAACACAGCCAATAATTGAGAGAGTTATAGGATCTTTAATATGTGACAATCGTCTTTCAAGCTCACGAACTGTATCAATTACTGGGAAAGCCTGTCTAGCACAAGAAGGGCAGGAAATAATTTTAATACCCCTAGAACCTAAATTTAAACTCTTCAATATCTCGTGACCTACTTTTATTTCCTCTACTGGATCTGCTGTTAATGACACTCTGATTGTATCTCCAATCCCTTGTGAGAGAAGATTGCCAATACTTATGGATGACTTAATTGAGCCCGATAAATAAGTTCCTGCTTCTGTTAATCCAACATGAAATGGATAATCACAAAATTTTGCTAATTTTTCATAGGCTTCAATAGTATTAAATACATCTGATGCTTTTACACTTATTTTAAAATTATCAAAATTATTGTCCTCAAGCAGGCGTATATTTGCTATTGCGCTCTCGACTAAGGCATCAGCGCAGGGTTCACTGTATTTTTTTAGAATTTTTTCATCAATGGAGCCTGCATTTACTCCTATGCGCATACAAATATTATTTTGTTTAGCTGCATCAATAACCTCAATAATTTTATCTACTCCAATATTGCCAGGATTTATTCTTAAGCAAGCAGCACCCGCATCAGCAGCTTCGATCGCACGCTTGTAATGAAAGTGAATATCTGCAACGATTGGTACATCCACATTATTAATGATCTCTTTAAGAGATTTAGTAGACTCTTGGTCGGGACAAGAAACTCTAACGATATCTGCACCTTCAGATACTAAATCGTTGATTTGTTTTACTGTTGCATTGACATCTGATGTAAGGGTATTTGTCATTGATTGTACAGAAATTTTTGCATCGCCTCCAACTTCTACACTTCCAACCTTAATCTTCTTTGTAAGCCGGCGTATTATTTTATTTTGAGAGTACTGACTCATAATTATTTATAATTTAGGTAGGTATTAAATATAATGAAAGAGTTGATTTGAAAACTTAAAAAATCTGTTTTCTACCTATCTCGCCTATAGAGCCTAAAAATTTTATTTGGCCGTTGTTAACTTTTATTGAAATGAGACCCATATTCCCCGAGGTTACGAATATTTCGTCATTTTTTGATACCTCAAGATTTAGCTCTTCACCCTCTTTGAAAACCTGACTGATTAATACTTCTTTTGAGTTATCAACTTCTATCCAAACTTCATTGTCAAATAATATTGATAAACTTACAGTTTCCAAAAAATTTTGCTTATTGTCGGATAAGCTAGCAGATCGCTTAGAATTACTTATAGACGGATTTAATTTTTCTATGTTTGTTTGATTAAAGTTAGCGATTCTATTTTCAGCTAAATTGTTTTCTAAATCATTTTGAGATATTATTTCAGTATTATCTAATTTCAATTCAACGGATAAATTGTTATTTTTTAAAGAATAATTAAAGCTTAAAATTATTATAACTAAAAATAATGATAATAGAATTTGGAATTTAAAATTATTTATCAGCGATAAATTAGAATTAGCCGCTGATAGATTATTCGAGAATTTAGAAGAATTTTCTATTGAAGGATGAGTTAAAGTAAATTTTTTTTCAGGAACCTCTACTCCTAGGTGTTTTGCGTATAAAAAAAGTAGATGCCTTTGTGGAAATGAGTCCACTTCACTTTCACTAAGATTTTCAATTTTAAAAATAACTTTTTTTGAAATTTTTGTCTCTTTACTTAAATCATCTACTGAACAGCCCCTAGCTTCTCTCTGGTTCTTAAGTTCTAATAGAAAGTTTTGATACATATGCTTTGAATTAATTAAACCTTAATCTAAAAAAAATAAACACATCAATTGCCCAAAATGATTATTTCTTAAAAAATAGTAGTTAGTATCAAGAATGGGCACTATATCTGGTCTAGCTGAAATACAGCATGCAGCGCATTTACGGCCTCTTCAGTTTTATCTTTATTTATTAAGACGCTTATCTTTATTTCAGATGTTGAGATTACTTCAATATTGATTTTATTTTTAGATAAACATTCAAACATTTTTGCAGCTATACCTGGCTGATTTCTCATTCCTGATCCAATAATAGAAACTTTTGAGAGGTTTTTTTCGTTTAAAACTTTTGAAATCCTAAGTTTTTTTTGTAAATTTTCTAAAATTTTTAGTGCTTTATCAAGATCTATCATTGGAATTGTAAAAGTAAGATTCGTCATTTTTCTTTCAATAAAATTATTCTGAACAATCATATCAACATTAACTGAATTCTCTGCGAGCCTATTGAAAATCTCTGCAGCAACTCCCGGTTTATCCTCCACATCAATGAGAGTTATTTTTGCCTCATCTTTAGAATAAGCAACTCCTGTTACTGCCCTATCATTTTCATTGTTCACATCATTTGAAATTAAAGTTCCCTTATCAGACGGACTGAATGTTGATCGAACATATACATCTACGTCATTACTCATAGCAGATTCAACTGAAGCTGTTTGCAAAACTTTAGCCCCTTGTGAAGCCATTTCGATCATCTCTTCATAAGAAATTTTATCTAGTCTTCTTACTTTTTCTGTCATTCTAGGATCGGAAGTATAAACTCCATCAACATCCGTATAAATATCGCACCTTTCAGCTTTTATTGCAGAAGCAATGAATACTGCAGTGTTATCTGAACCACCACGACCAATAGTCGTAATTCTACCCTCATCTGAAATTCCCTGAAAACCAGCTACGACAGCTATCTTTTTGTTTTCAAGATCTTTAATAATATTATCCGGTATCACTTTATCAATAAATGCATTTCTATGCGAGCCTCTCGTAATTATAGGGATTTGCCAACCAAGCCAAGATCGAGATGGTAGACCAATTTTTTTTAGAGCCAGTGACATTAATCCTGCTGTTACTTGCTCTCCTGATGAAACAACGACATCGTATTCACTATCATCATTATAGTTTATCTTATCGACATGCTCAATTAGCTGATTAGTTGCTCCAGACATGGCGGAAACAACTACAACGATATTATTGCCTTTATCATATTCTGATTTGACAATATTTGCTGCGGATTCAATTAAATCAGTTGTAGCTACTGATGTTCCGCCAAATTTTAAAACTATTGTGGACATTTGACTTATCGTTATTAAATTGTGTTATGTAATACTCTAAACAAAAACAAGGATTACTTTAATACTACACTTTAATCAAGTATTAGTTAAATGATTGATTTATGGACATTTCTTCGATTGATAAAACTGAAATTGATAAGTTTAAAAACCTTGCCAAGGAATGGTGGAAGCATGATGGCAAGTTTAAAACACTACATAAGTTTAATCCCATAAGACTGGAATATATAATCAATACAATTAAAGATCATTTTGAAATAGACCAAAAAAATAAATTACCTTTGAAAGGATTATCAGTTTTAGATATTGGATGTGGTGGTGGACTAATGAGTGAACCATTAGCAAGATTAGGTGCTGAAGTAACTGGCATTGATGCTTTAGAGAAAAACTGCATTACCGCAAAAATTCATGCTGAAGAAAATAATTTAAATATTAATTATCTTAATAAGACTGCAGAAGAACTTAACAAAAATAAAAAGTACGACATCGTTTTAAATTTGGAAGTAATAGAACATGTCAACAACCCTAAAAATTTTATTAAGGAATGTAGTGGCCTGGTATGTGATAATGGTATTATGTTTATAGCAACAATTAATAAATCAATCTTTTCACTCATTTTTGCAAAATTTGTGGCTGAATATGTATTTGGCTTTCTTCCAAAAGGTACACATGATTGGAATAAATTTTTAACTCCTGAGGACATTTACTCTTTTTTTATTCAAAACAACTTTGATGTGATTAGCAATACAGGTGTAAATTATAATCCATTAAGAGACGAATGGTTTATGTCTAAAAGAATGGACGCAAATTTTATAGTTGCTGGAAAAAAAATTTAGTTGTCTATTTCAACCCAAGGTATTGTTGCAACTTAAATACCCATTCAATAGTAGTAATTATACAAAGCCTTTGTTTATGTAGCATTCAAATCACTTTCTCAAAGTTTTAAAACTAGTTACTTCGTTAACGAGTGTAAAGTGGATTATTATAACTTAATAGTATCAATGGTTAATTGAAATCAGCTGGTTTTACTAAATGAAAGTTTCATGTAAGGTAGAAAATTTGGAAAAACCCTAATTAACTTCAAAATTCCCAAAGCCTTCAGCAAAACAGCAATTCTCCCAATAATAAATTGCCGCTTCCTGAATTCAGCATCCTCTGACAGTCTTTCGATCATGTCATCGATTATAGAAATATCATCACTAACAGTAAGTCCATTTTCTAAAGCATTTTCATAACAGTACGTCAAAACCTCACTTTTTTTTACAAAGTTTAATGAGTCCCAAAGCCCAACGCATTTGTTATTTTGTTCAAAATTTAGAATGTGTTTTTTGAAAAATGTAAAAGTAAATCGTTTGTTGAAAGTTATGGGTATTTTGAAATGTGACTCATAAGGAAACCCATAATTGGGACAGAGCACTAAAAATGTCCCATTTTCTTTTAGATTATTTGATGCCCAATCTAAAAAATGCCTCCAATCAGTAACGTGCTCAAAGACATTTATGCAATAAATTAAATCATACTTGAATTGATGCTTTTCATAACTTTCAGTCAACAAATTTACACCTAATTTTCTAACAGCTGCATTTAACTCCTTTAAGTTAGAAAAACCCTCCCCAAATGGCTCAATTCCCAAGAAGTTGTGATTAGGAAACTCTTCCGCTAACATAGACAAAAGAATTCCACTCCCGCATCCAACTTCCAAAATATCCATGTTAGCAGTAAGTGATGAAACATGCTCTTTAAGGTGAGAAAAACCAAACTCTGCTTCGGCAAGCCATAACTTTGAATTTTCCAAATTGTGGTCTTCGAGCACTTTAGTAATTTCGTACTTATTTATTTCCATCTTAGCCTCATGTAGTAAAAACAATCATTATCCACTTCATCCACGTTCATACTATTAAACTGCTCGATTTTGATCAATTTTTGTCTCTATTTTTTCAATAATCAAATTCTCTACAAAACCTCTACTTATACACTAATTTTATTTTAAAAAATCGATATTAGTTCTCTTAAATAAATCTAGTTCGAAATTTTTTTAATGGTAAAAATTGTGATGACAAATTGGTTTCAACAAAAGATGCATCCGTTATCTTTAGTAATCCACTTCCACAAATAACAATAGGGCAGCCTTGCTCAACAAAAATAACTTTACCTATATGCCTTAACTCAGTATCAATATCTGGGATAACCTCGGCATCTTTTATTATAATCTCATCTCCATTGCTTAATTTGCTGCGAGCGCCTAAATATGGAAATCCGACAGCATCAATTAGTCTCTTAACTTCAATGGATGATTTGCTCCAATCTACATAGTAATCGTTATAATCCCTCCATATTGAATATGAAGAATCAGATTCTTTTTGTGGAATGGACGTTATATTATTATCAGAAGAGATTTTCTCTATTACTTCCAAAACAAGGCTTTTAAAATTTTCATTATTTATCTGAATTGCTTCTTGAATCTTAATTGGATAAACTATTTCAGTTTTTTTTTGCGAAATAATTTCTCCTCTATCATATTCATCAGAACCAAATATTGCAGATACACCAATTTCCTTCTCTCCATTTATTAACATATTAACTAAAGGTGCAAATCCTCTATATTTAGGCAAGATAGAGTCGTGAAAAACTATTAGTTTATTTTTTGGATGCTTTATCATCCATCGCCAAGAAACTGCTATAACATAAATGTTTTTATCAATTTTTGGTTGATTTTCTTGGTAATAAAAATCTATGTTATTATCAATACATAAAGTTTTGATTTTTTCACTATAATCATCATTTACACTCGCATCTTTTCCTATAATTATAAAAGCAATTAAATTCTTAAAGTGACTTATCGATTTTAGAACTTCAAAACCTTTTTCAGTCATTAGATTAAGAACAATAGATTTGTCTTTTTTCATATTTCCTGTGCTTTGTAATAGTTGCTATAGTTTCTAACTTTCTACATGAAATTATCGTGACAAAGCAAGCAATAGCAACAAAAAAGTTTGAATTTCTAAGAATTCTCTTCTTTTATCCATGGAATAGAAGTTACCTCAATACCTTCATCATTTAAATCAGTAACTTCTTCTTTAGTTGCGTTGCCGTATATTGGCTTTTTATTAGATTTACTGTAATGAATTTTTCTTGCTTCGTATGCAAACTGGTCTCCGACAAACTCAAAATTTTGTTTAACAAATTTATTAACTTCTTTTACTTTATTTCGAAAGTCTCTGAGTGCTTTTTCGTTTGGAGTAACGTTATTTTTTTTTACTGATACATTTGGTATTGAAAGTTCTTTAGTAATATTTGAGGAACCACACAAAACACATTGAACTAACTTTTTTTTGATTTGTGCTTCACATGACTTTGATGACCTAAACCAACCTTCAAATGGATGAGAACAGTCACTGCATTGTAAATTAAAAACGATCATGATAAATCTATATTGTAATTATATTTTTTATTTCAATATTTGTGTCCTGAAACTTGGTATATTAGCTCTAATTTTAGCAAGTTTTTTAAAGTCCAAACTAGATATTATAATGCCTTTTCCTGCTTTTTTTTCAGCCAATATCTCACCCCATGGAGATACAATTAGACTGTGTCCATAGGTGTGGCGCTTTGATGAATTTTTTCCATATTGCGCAGGGGCTAAAATATAAGAACTATTTTCAATAGCTCGTGCTTTTACAAGATTATGCCAGTGAGCTTTACCTGTAGTGGTTGTGAATGCTGAAGGAATAGTAATTAACTTTGCCCCCATCATTACCTGTTTTCTATAAAGTTCAGGGAATCTTAAATCATAACAAATTGATAAACCAATTTTACCCCAAGGAGTATTAGTAACCACAACTTTTTTACCTGGTTTAAAGATTTTGGATTCTTTATAGCTTTCTTTTTTGGATATTTTCACATCAAACATATGAATTTTATCGTATTTGCATTGAATATTGCCTTTGCTGTTTATCAAATAGGAACGATTATACAATTTGTTCTTATTGTCTTTGATAACAATAGAGCCAAGCAATATCCATACAGATTTTTTCTTTGCAATTTTTGTAAATTCAATAAGAAATGGATCGTCCTTCTCCAGAAATACTGACCTTTTTAATTTTTGTCGATCTAATGAGATAATATTTGTAACTTCTGGTGTTGAAATAAAAGAGGCACCTTTATCAATAGCTTTGTTTGAAAGATCTATTGTTTCTTCTAAGTTTTTATAGATATCTGAACTTGATGTAAGCTGAAGACAGGCGGCTATTAAATTATTTTTCATTCAAAATTTTATCAAGCGTACCCGACATCTCAAGCTTATTTAATTCTTCAAATCCACCAATATGCAGCTCTTTAAAAAAAATTTGTGGAACAGTTCTTTTTCCATTAGCTCTCTCTAACATAATATCTCTTTGGGAGGGATCGTCTTGAATGTTAATTTCGTGATATTTAATTTGTTTTTTATCAAGGAGTTTTTTTGCTAAGTCGCAATATCCACAATTATAGGATGAATAAATAATTATTTGGTCGCTCATAAATTTAGATCCTATTATCAAAATAACTTATGATTTCAGAAAGATTTTCAAAAACTTTATCATCTTCCATATAAGTTTCACCTAATCGAACAACGATCATGTCCTTAGATGGAATAATTAATATATATTGCCCACCAAAACCTGCGGCATAGTAAGTATCTTTTGGAAGTCCACGTGTAAATGCTGGATGAGGCATCCAAAACTGATTGCTATACATTTGATAGGAGTTTTTAGCTGGAATTCTTGTATCATCAATCCATTCTTTTGATACAATTCTCTCCCCATCCCATAATCCATCTCTTAAATATAAATATCCAAATCTTGCATAATCCCTTGCGTTTGCAAAAATTGAGCTGCCACCAATGAAAGTTCCAGAATTATCAAATTCGAAGATCGAATTTTTTATACCTATTTTATCAATAAGATTACTTTTTATGAAATCTAAATATTCAATTCCTTGAGCTTCAAGCCTTGTTTTTATTATTTGACTTATAATATTAGTTTCTCCAGTCGAGTAGTTGTATTTCATACCTGGTAGAGGAGTTTTTAGTTTCATGGATGATGCAAACTCAGCTTGATCAAATCTTCCCTGCCCAAATAACATCTCTAATGTGTCTGACCTTCCACCTAAATCATATTCCTCAACATAATCAAGCCCTGACTGCATATTAAGCATATGTCCTATGGAAATGTTTTTTCTATTGTCATCCCAGCTTGGTAAGAGATTTGTTTCGTCTTTTGATTGTATGAATCCCCTATCAATCATCATTCCAGTCAATAGGCCAATATAGCTTTTTGCCATTGAATAAGAGACAAGTTTTGTATCTTTTGTAATAGGAGAATTGTAATTTTCATAAACAATACTTCCGTCTTGAATAATTAAAAGTGCATTCGTACGTCCCAATTCATCATAAGAGTCATCAGAAAAAGTATAATTAATAATTGTGCTAAACTCTTCGTCATCAATTTCTATTAAATTTTCTGGCCATGTATTTGTTGGCCATTCGACTGTTTCATTATGTGGTAATTGATTAACTATAGCTAATGATGGATTGACCCAAATTAAAATAAAGGATAAACACGTTATAAATTTTATAATTTTATGCATAAAGTATCTCGATTTATTTATAACATATTAGTAATATTTACATCATTTTTTTTTATAAATACAAGTATTGCAAAGTCTGATGAAACCCTCATTGGATTGAATGCTTCAGCAAAGCACTATTGTGTTTGTTTCTTTATTTCAGAGATGAAAAGTGATTATTGTGATGAAGCATATGATCGTGTTATTGCTTCTTCAGTTTCAGACGATGAATTGTTCAGTCAAATTAAACTATTAGGTTACAATAAAGATGAGGGGAAAAAAGAAATTTCAATTGAATATGGAGATTATAAAATAGTCTCTGTTTTCACTGAGGAAACAGGTTGTTATTTTAAAAAATAATTAACAACTTTAGTATTTGCAGGCAATAATTTTGCTTTCTTCAATTCCTTTGCAGACACCCATCTTAAAAGCTCCCCTTCTTTACTTATAATTTTTCCTGTCCATTCAGTTACTTCGAATACATACATCATTAATAAAAATGAACGATACTGGTGCTTAAAAAATTCATAGTTTGATAATTTGTTTATATCTATTTTTATATTTAATTCTTCCTTTAGCTCCCTAAATAATGCAACTGCAAAATTTTCGTTATTTTTCAATTTTCCACCTGGAAACTCCCAAGAATTGATAAAAGAATCCTTTTGTTTTCTGCTCATCAAGAGAATTTCACCATTTTTATTTTTTATAATTGCGGAAGAGCAAAATACTACCTTCATGTCCTGTATGCTGCATTGATATCAACATATTTGTGAGAAAAGTCACATGTTTGTGTTTCATAAGAATAATTGCCTTGTCCAAGGTCAAGTTTTAGATCAATTTCTTTGCTTGCCATATATTTTTTTAATTTTTGTAAATTTAATTTTTTATACTCCGCTCCATTAGCAACAACTGTTTGCTTACCTATATAAATTTTAAGTTTTTTTGGATCTATTTTTTCATATGTTTTACCAATCGCCATTACAATTCTCCCCCAATTTGGATCATTTCCGTAAAAAGCTGTTTTTACAAGCGGGGAGTTTGCGACTGCCTTAGCAATTCTTTTTGCCTGCGGTGAATTTTTGGCACTTTCAACTTTTATGTTTATCAATTTTGTTGCACCTTCACCATCTCGCACAATTTGTTCCGCTAAATATTTAACGACAGGAAGTAAAGAGTTTTTTATTTTTGATATTCTCTTATCTTTTATTGATGAAATTTTATTTTTAAATGAAACACTATTAGTGCTAGTCATAATTACAGTATCATTTGTAGATTCATCTCCATCAACCGTTATTTGATTGAATGACTTATCTACAAGATCTTTTAATAATTTCTGTAAAATATTTTGAGGTATTAAACAATCTATAAAAATAAATCCCAACATTGTTGCCATGTTTGGCTCTATCATTCCAGACCCTTTCGCAATTCCTGTGATTGTGATTGTTTTATTTTCAATCATTGTTTTTACAGAAATTGCTTTTGGAAAAGTATCGGTTGTCATAATTGATTGAGCTGCTTGTAACCAATTATTAGTTTTTGATTTATCTTTTTTTAATGTATTTAATATTTTATTTTCAGGAAATTTTTCTCCAATAACACCTGTAGATGCAAAAAATACCTTCTTAATTGAGACTTTGAATTTATTAGAAACAAAGTTACTTATTTTCGTTAACGCATTAATACCTGCCTGGCCTGTAAAAGTGTTTGCATTTCCTGAATTAACAATCAATGCTTCTATTTCTTTATTTTTTAAATTTTTTTCGTTCCAGTCCAGTGTGCATGATCTTAATGAGGACTTTGTAAAAACTTCAGCAACTGAAGTTTTATTTTTGAAAAGAAATAAAGCTAAATCCAGTCGTTTCTTATTGTATAAGCCTGCAGAATATACATACAGATCAATGCCTTTAATCTGTTTTATTTTTCCAATATTTTTTGGCGCTAAAGGTGATTTTTTTAACATTTTTCAAACAATCAAATATGAGTGATTTAAGTAATTTTATCTTAATTGGTGTTAGTATTTAAGGTATAAATGCTTGCAATTAAATAGAAAATACAAATATCTACTCAAATGTTAAAAGTTAACTCATTTTTTAATACAATTTTTAGCCGAAGCGAAAAGAAGAAATTAGCTGAATTTCAGCGTACTGTGCAATTAATTAATGATTTAGAGCCTGAAATTGAAAAGCTATCTCAAGATATGCTGCTTAAAAGAATTTCAGAGATTAAATCTGAAATATCAAATGGAAAAAAAATTGATGACTATTTAGTAGAGTCTTTTGCAATGGTGCGTGAGGCTTCCAAAAGAACACTTGGTCAAAGACATTTTGATGTTCAATTGATTGGTGGCATGGTTTTACACAATGGTGGAATTTCAGAGATGAAGACTGGTGAAGGAAAAACACTTGTTTCTACATTGGCTGCGTTTCTAAATTCTCTATCTGGAAAAGGTGTTCATATAGTTACAGTAAATGATTATCTTGCAAGGCGAGATGCAGAATGGATGGGTTCTATATTTAATTATTTAGGTCTATCTGTTGGATGTCTAACTAACGATACAGAGGGACGTGAAAAAAGAAAAGAACAATATGCCTGTGACATTACTTACGGAACCAATAATGAATTTGGCTTTGATTATTTAAGAGATAATTTACGTGTATTAAAACAGAATATTGTTCAACGAGATCATAACTTTTGTATTGTTGATGAGGTTGATAGTATATTGATAGATGAATCTAGAACACCGCTTGTAATTTCAGGCGCTATAGAAGATAAAACAACTCTTTATAATTCAATTAATAAAATAATCCCTTTTCTAAATGATGATGATTTTGAAATAGATGAAAAAACAAAAACAGCAAATTTAACAGATACAGGAAATGATAAAGCTGAAAAAATATTAAAAGAAAGAAATATTATATCTGAAGGGACTTTATATGACATTTCTAATGTCGCGGTGGTACACCATATAAATCAAGCATTAAGAGCAAACAAACTATTTGAAAAAGATAGGGACTATATTGTTAAATCAGGAAGTGTAGTAATTGTTGATGAATTTACAGGCAGGACGATGGAAGGTAGAAGATATGGGGATGGGCTACATCAAGCAATAGAAGCAAAAGAAAATGTTAAAGTTCAAAATGAAAGCCAAACATTAGCTTCAATAACCTATCAAAATTATTTTAGACTATATAATAAAATATCTGGTATGACGGGAACTGCGCTCACTGAAGCAGAGGAATTTGGTGACATTTATAATTTGTCTGTTTTCGAAATACCTACAAATATTCCAGTTTCACGAATTGATAATGAAGATGAAATCTATAGAACAGCTGAGGAAAAATATGATGCTATTATTGAGCAAATTAAAATATGTAATGAAAAAAGCCAGCCCGTCTTAGTTGGGACAACAAGTATTGATAAATCTGAGAAAATTTCAAAAAAACTCAGAAATAATAAAATTAAACATGAGGTACTAAATGCTAAACATCACGAGCAAGAGGCAAAGATTATTGCTAATGCCGGTGAACCAGGTGCTGTTACAATTGCAACAAATATGGCAGGAAGAGGAACTGATATTCAACTTGGCGGTAATTTCGAATTTAATTCAAGCACAAAGAATGGCCAGGAAAATTTAGAAGGACTTAAAGACACAATTACTCAAAAAAAAGATGAAGTAATTAAAGCTGGAGGTCTCTTTGTAATTGGAAGTGAAAGACATGAAAGTAGAAGAATAGACAATCAGTTAAGAGGAAGGTCTGGTCGTCAAGGTGATCCTGGGGAAACAAAGTTCTTTATAAGTTTAGAAGATGATTTAATGAGAATTTTTGGATCAGAAAAAATAGATAGTGTTTTAAAAAGCCTTGGCTTGAAAGAAGGTGAGTCAATTAAGCATGCATGGATTTCAAAAGCACTTGAGAGAGCGCAAAAAAAAGTAGAAGGAAGAAATTTTGACATAAGAAAAACTCTGTTAAAGTTTGATGACGTCTTAAATGATCAACGTAAAACGATATTTGAACAAAGACTTGAGTTAATGAATGCGGATAATATTTCAGAAATTGCAAATGAAATGCAATACGACGTTGCTGACGAAATTGTTGAACGTCACTGCCCAGAAAAATCTTATGCTGATCAATGGAACTTACAAGACCTTCAAGATGAGATAAATCAATACTTTTCAAAAAAAATTGATGTAAATTTAGAAAACTCAGAAGGTGATATTAATCAGCAGTATATTAAGGATAAAGTTTACACACTAATAAATGAAAATACCGTAAACAGAAAAGGTAATCATTCAGAAGAAGAGGTTAATTCTGCAGAACGAATGGTTATGCTTAAAATTTTGGATGATAAATGGAAAGATCATATTAATAACCTTGAACAACTTAGGTCAACTATTGGTTTAAGAGGGTACGGTCAAAGAGATCCCCTAAATGAATATAAAAATGAAGCGTTTGGATTATTTGAGGAACTAATAAATAATTTAAAAATTGATGTTTCTAAAATCTTTTCAAGAATGAGATTAAGAGAAAAACAAAACCAAACTTTAAATGAAAATAGTGTGTCTGAAAAAATTAACCAATCAGCTATAAAGACAAAAAAGATATCAAGAAATGCCCCTTGCCCTTGCGGTTCAGGTAAAAAGTATAAACATTGCTGTGGTAAAATTAATTAAATAAATAAGTTAGTATGCCGGTAAACAACATGGCAAGTATAGCCACTAAAACAATTCTTCCTAAAAAACTATTATAAAATCTTTTTTTATTGCCAGATTTCCCAAACTTTTCATCAAGAACAGTATTAGCTGCTGTGGTTTTTTCACTAAATAATCCCGACCTTCCTATTTGAAGATATCTTTCTTGTCTTGCATGTTTTAAATCATTTCCATGTTGATTTGAGAGCAAATTTAAATATTTCTCAATTTCATCTCCAACAGACTCAATCGCCCGATGAGGATTTCTATGCGCGCCACCTGTAGGCTCTTTAACAATTTCATCAATTACATCAATTTTTAACATATCTTCTGCTGTAAGCTTAAGGGCTGATGCCGCCTCAACAGTTTTTGTATTATCTTTCCATAAAATTGATGAACAGCCCTCTGGAGAAATTACTGAATATATGGAGTTTTCCAACATAAGGACTGTATTTCCTGTACCAATAGCGACTGCACCGCCTGATCCTCCTTCACCAATTATTATTGCTATAATAGGAACACCTAATGATAAACAACACTCAGTTGTTTTTGCTATTGCTTCAGACTGTCCTCGCTGTTCAGCTCCTACTCCAGGGTAAGCGCCAGGAGTGTCTACGAAGGAAATTACTGGAATGTCAAAATCCTCTGCAAGTTTCATTAATCTTTGAGCTTTTCTGTATCCCTCAGGCCTAGGCATTCCAAAATTATGTTCAATTCTTGATGTTGTATCGTGTCCCTTTTCATGACCAAGGACTAATACTGTTTGACCTCTAAATTTTCCAAACCCCCCAAGAATGGCTTTATCTTCTGAAAAAAAACGATCACCTGATAATGGGAAAAAATCCTCAATTAGATTTTGAATATATTCTCTAGTTTTTGGTCGTTGAGGATGTCTTGCAACAAGTGTCCTTTGCCAAGGTGATATTGAAGAATATATCTTTTTATAAGTTTCATTTATTTGTTCTTCAACTTGCGTAATTTCTTCAAGAAGATTATCTGATGGAGCATTATCATTTAAGCTTTTGAGCTCATGAACCTTATTGTCAAGTTGTTCTATGGGCTTTTCAAACTCAAGATAGGTGTTCATTTAATAATAAATTATTTACTTAGAGTTTCTATTAATTTTGTTTGTTCGATAATTTGCTCGGCTTGCCTTATTGAAGCGGCGTCTATTAATTTTCCATTTAGTGTAGCAGCGCCTGCGCCTGACTCCTGTGCTTTTTTCATCGCTTCAAGAATATCTCTGGCTTTTTGTACTTCTTTTTCCGGTAGTGTGAATACCTCATTTGCAAGATCTACCTGACTAGGATGAATTGCCCATTTTCCCTCGCATCCAAGAATTGCTGTTCTTCTTGCGTGAGACTTAAAACCATCTGGATCTGAAAAATCCCCAAAAGGACCGTCAATAATCCTAACACCATGAGCCCTTCCAATAGTTGTCATTTTTGATATTGGATAGTGCCACATATCATTCCAGTGAGTTTTTCTCTCTCCATCAATTTCATCAGTTAATATTGAATAGTCTTGATTAGATCCGCCGATATTTGTTGTTCGCATTCTAACTGATGCCGCATAATCAGCATAACCAAAATGGAGAGATTCAATTCTTTTACTCCCAGTTAAGATCTTATCTAGGTTTGTTATTCCCATTGATGTTTCAACTATAAGTTCAAAGCCTATTTTCTTTTGTCTTTGAGTTTTATCTTCTATTTGCGTCACTAACATATCAATCGCATAAACATCCTCTGGAACACCAACTTTTGGTATCATGATTAAATCTAATCGCTCACCACCATTTTCCATTAAGTCAACAACATCTCTGTAACAATAATGAGTATCCAATCCATTAATTCTTACTGAAATAGTTTTTTTCCCAAAATCATGATTGTTTAGTGCTTTGATTACATTTTCTTTTGCTTGTTCCTTATCTTGCGGTGCCACAGCATCCTCAAGATCTAAACAAATTATATCTGCATTGCTTGCTGAAGCTTTCTCAAACAAATCTGGCTTTGACCCTGGAACAAATAACTGAGATCTATTTATTCTTATAGTGTTAGAGGGTACGGGCGTGAAACTCATTTTGTTGGTTTATCATCATAAAATCCTCTTTTCAAGGACAACTTGAATTACAATTATTCTTTGAATACCTTGGATAATGGGTGATTATCTTCCACCGTACTTTTCAATCTATCGCTAAGAACATGAGTATAAATTTGTGTTGTAGATATATCTGAATGCCCAAGTAGCATTTGTAGTGATCTCAAATCCATTCCATTAGCAAGTAGATGCGATGCAAAGGCATGTCTTAGCTTGTGGGGGCTAACGTATTTTGCATCGATATTCGCTTCTTTGCACAATACTTTTAAAAGTTGATGAAATCTTTGCCTTGAAATATGACCAAGCTTTGAATTTCTTGAAGGAAAAAGCCATTTGTCTTCATTTTTATCTGCATTTAAAAATTCTACTCTTACTTTTAGATACTTTTCTATTGTGGATAAAGTGTTTTGATCAACGGGCACAAGTCTTTCTTTATTTCCTTTACCTGTAACAAAAATAAAATTTTCTTTTTCATATAAAGATGACAATTTTAATCCAACTAGCTCAGAAACTCTTATTCCTGTTGCATATAATATTTCTATCATAGTGAATAGTCTCAACCCTTTAATAGAGTCATCATTTTTAGCTGTCTCTAATAGCCTATCTACCTGATCGTTTGTTAAAAAAATCGGTAGCTTAGAGTTTTTTTTGGGTATTGATATTTGCGAGAACGGATTATCTTTCAGTATATTTTCGGTAACTAAAAAATCAAAAAAGTGTCCTAACGAAGATAATTTCCTGAGGATTGTTGACCTCTCAAATCCTAAATCGTTCATCATTGAAATATATTTTTCAATTGATTTTCTTGAAAATATTAGTTCAGAAGATTTGCTTGTTGTTTGTCTTTCTAAAAACTGATTTATATCGCTTTTATAAGACTCAATCGTATTTTTACTTAAACCTTTCTCAGATATCAGTGATTCTAAGAAATTCTCAATTATAGATTTTTCTATTTTCGGCACTATAAATTGTACGTTGAAAAATACTCTAATATATAGTCTTGTGCGTAAGCTTCATTAATCTCGAACAATGAATCTATTATAAGAAAAATCGAAAACTCGTCATTCTCATTAAAATTATCATCTCCATGCAATATGTTTAGTAAAATTATTTTCTCACCTATTTGATTTTCAAGAGACTCAAAATAATTATGAAGTTTTATATTTGCAGTTATTGAGGAGACTTTATTTAATTCATTTGGAGTTTTCCAATAACTAATTTTTTTTGAATTTGTAATAAGTTCGTAATACTTAACTATAATATTCTTCTGCCTATCGGAAAAACCTTCATAGTCAATTAATTGATTTAAGTTAGTCTCTTTTATTGCTTTACCGTTCGCCAATGAAAGATAAAACTTAGCTTTAGAAAGCTCTAATGTGTTTGAATTGAGATTCAATTGACTCACCCACTCATTACATTTTTCTGGGTCATCATTTAGTATAAAGACCAGGCAAATACCCGATGCATTATCGATATAATCTGGTTTTGGCTGAACTATTTTTATTTTATCATAAATCATTAAAGACGCTGTATCCAACATACCATGCGCACTAAATAAACTAACATATTCAGGTATTTTATTTACTAACTCAGCCTGAGATGAAGTTTTTCTTATATCTTTAAAGATTTTAATTCGCTCTAGTAAAGCTGAATTATCCTCACCAGCGTCCTTAGTGTTACTCAGATCAAAGGACTGGTAAATCTCTGCAAGGTATTTGTATTCAACCAAGCCTTTTTTGACAAGTTCTTCAGCAATTGAAATTTTTTTAAGGTTGTTCTTATTATAATTTAAAAAGTAGAACAATTTAAATTTTATTGGTGAATTTATGGAAATATATTTATCAATATCGACATTGTATTTTTGTAATAAATTTAAATTGATTAGATTTATTTCTTTGAGATTTTCAGCTTTAATTTCATCACTATAAATAATTTCAGATAATAAAGATAAATACTCTTCATTATAAGAATTATTATCATCTCGCATTAAAGAGATATTTAGATCAAGAGTTAGTTTATTAGCTGACATTGCATTGCAAAATGATGCAAAATATAAATCACTTAATCTTTCTGATATTAAATTAGAGTTGCTATTACAAATTCTTTTGTATTGATTATAGATAAGTAAATTATCTATCATTCCATCACTTAAAATATCGTTTATTTCATCACTATTTAGTAAGCTAAATAATTGAGATATATTTTTATAATAACCTCTTGAGATTAAAAAATCTGATTTAAGATTTAAAAAAGATAATGAGTCACTATTTGATTTATCGGGTGGAGCTGCTGTAGTTAAGATTGCATTTTTTACTAGGTTCGTAAGAGTTGAACTAGTACTTTCTATAGGAGCGGTATTAATTAAATATGCTATATCCTCTATATTAGACCCATCCCATAAATTAGCTTCAAATCCGCCATTAGTTGGATCATATAAACCTATAGCATCGGCTTTAGTGAATAGAAAATTTTCCTGTTTTACGGTTTGATTAGTTAAGTTTACTGCTTCCTGCGTATTTGATTTTTCAACAGAGCTTTCAATTTCGCTTATAACACTGTTCTCTTGCCAAATTTCATATGGCTCTTGACTCAAATTGCTTTCCGCCAAAACATCAATATTAATGAAAAATGAGCTTATAAGAGATAAACTAATGATATATAATGTTACTTTATTACGAATGCTTTTATCAAACATATTAATTTCTTTTAACAGAATATTTTAAAACTGTGAAATTTATTCACATTTAATAATGTCAAAAAAAAGACTCTCTCAAACAAAAAAAAATATAGTTTTTCTAGGCCATATGGGCTCTGGTAAATCAACTATTGGCAGAGGTTTATCAAAAAAACTAGGCTTAGATTTTTATGACACGGATAAAGAAATTGAAAAAGAAATGGGTCAAAAAATTGCAAAAATTTTTGATGAAAGCGGTGAAAGTATCTTCAGAAATATTGAGAGAAAAATTACTTTAAAATTACTAGATAAAAAAAACTCTATTATTGCACTAGGCGGAGGTGGCTTTGAAGATTTAAAAATAAGAAAGTTAATATTGAATAAATGTAATTCAATATGGCTAAAATGTGATTTGAATATTTTAGAAAAAAGATGTAGAGTGTCAAAAAAAAGGCCCCTTTTATCAAATAAAAATATAAAAGCAGAATTTGAAAGATTAAATAAAATTAGGCAGAAAAATTATTCAAAAGCTAAATTCACAATCGATGTGAGCAAAAAAAATAAATATCAAATAATTAAAGAAATTACCGAAGCTTTAAAAATCTAATAATGAAAAAAACTTTAGAGGTAAAGACCGGAACAGACGAATATAAGATATTAATTGGTGATAATATTTTATTGAGCTCAGGCTCATTAATAAAAAAGAAATTAATAAATCCACGAGTTTTTATAATTACTAATAAATTAATCTATAAGCTTTACGGAAAAAAATTAGAGAACTCACTAAAAAAAAATAAAATAAGTTTTAACAAGATAATAATTAATGATGGTGAGAAATACAAAAATATTAAAACTATTAATTTAATTACGTCTAAACTTCTTAAATATAAGGTTGATAGGAATGATACTTTAATTGCTTTTGGTGGAGGTGTTATTGGCGATATTGTTGGTTTTACAGCAAGTATCACATTAAGAGGTATTAATTTTATTCAGATACCTACAACATTATTATCGCAAGTCGACTCTGCAGTAGGAGGCAAAACAGGAGTTAATACTAAAGAAGGCAAAAATCTGATAGGTACTTTTTACCAACCTAAATTAGTGATTTCGGATGTTTCACTATTAAAATCTCTTCCAAAAAGGGAGATTTTATCTGGCTATGCTGAAATAATTAAGTATGGACTTATTATGGATAAAAGATTCCTTAATTGGCTTTTAGATAATGAGTCGAAGCTTATGACATTTAACAAAAAATATTTAATTGAGGCTGTTTTCCACTCTTGCAAAAATAAAGCAATAATTGTAAGAAAAGATGAAAAAGAAAAAAATATAAGAGCAATACTTAATTTAGGCCATACTTTCGGACATGCTATTGAAGCAATAAATAATTACCAAAAATCATTAACACATGGAGAAGCTGTATCTATTGGCATCTTGATGGCTCTAGATATGTCTTCACTTCAAGGGAATAGTTTAAATAAAAATATTAATAAAATAAAAGATCATTTTCAAAAATTAAAAATGAAAACAAAAATACCTAACAATATTAAAAGAAAGACATCACTTAAAAAATTTAAAGAGACAATGAATTCTGATAAAAAAGTAAAAAATAATCATATAAATCTGATTCTTTTAAGGAATTTAGGTAAAGCTTATTTAGCCAATCGATATTCAACTAGAAAATTAGACAGCGTGATAAATAATTATATAAATTAGATGATATTTGAAATTATCGTATTATTTTTAGCCATAATAGTTCTTTTAGCATTTTCTGCGTTTTTCTCTGGTTCAGAAACAGCACTAACAGCAAGTACGCGAAGTAGATTAACTGGCCTTGGCATGAAGGGTAAAAAGAATTCTAATGTCGCAATAGATTTATTGAATAAGAAAGAAGCCTTAATTGGAGCGATTTTACTTGGTAATAATTTAGTCAATATTCTTGCTTCAGCTTTAGCTACGAGTTTATTAATCAAAATTTTTGGGAATACAGGTGTTGCTTATGCCGTAATCATAATGACAGCATTAATTGTGATTTTTGCAGAAATTCTTCCTAAAAGCTATGCTATTGCGAATGCAGAAAAAATGGCACTATTAGTAAGTCCATTTTTAAAGCCATTTGTAACTATTTTAGCACCGGTGACTTGGCTGATGGAAAAAATCGTTTTTACTATTTTAAATATAATTGGAATTAAACATGACCAGAACGCAAGAAGTTTATCAGTAGCTGATGAAATTAGGGGAACTGTAGATCTTCATCATAAAGAAGGAAGATTATTTAAAATGGATAAAGACATGGTGACTGGAATTTTAGATTTATCAGAAACAACTGTTGAGGATATTATGGTGCACAGAAGCAATATCTTTATGGTTAATATTGATGAAGATCCTGAAAAAATAATAAACCAAGTTGTTGAAAGTCCTTATACAAGAATACCTGTGTGGAAAGACAATAATGAAAATATTATTGGCTTAATACATGCAAAAAATCTGTTGAGGAAGCTAAATGAACTTAAATCTGTAAAAATTTCAAGAGAGGATATTAAGAAATCATTAATTAAAACTTGGTTTGTACCAGAAACTACGCCTCTAAAAAATCAATTACAAATGCACCTAAACAGAAAAATTAAATTAGCCATGGTGGTCGATGAATACGGTGTGTTAAATGGAATGATAAGTCTTGAGGATATTATTGAAGAGATTGTCGGAGAGATCAGCGATGAACATGATATCGATTTAACTGATATTGTGAGAAATAAAGATGGCTCAATTAGAGTTCAAGGATCTACAGAAATAAGAAACATTAATAGAAGTTTTGGTTGGGACCTACCTGATGAAGATGCAAATACTATTTCTGGTTTAATAATAAATGAGTCAAGGTCCTTTCCTAAAGCTGGGCAAGTTTTTCAATTTTATGGATTTAAATTCGAAATAATTGAAACAAAAAGAAATTTGATTTCGCAAGTCAAAATTGCATCACTTAATTAAATCATATTCTGACTTTATATAGAGTTTTAATCTTATTGAGTGTATCTCTGTCAATATTTCTTCTTTAAGTATGTTATGAACAATTCTCTCTCTTTCAATTCTTGAATGTCCATCAAAAGATTCTGAAACAATAATGATTTTAATATGTGAAGTATCTTTGTTATCACCTTCATAATGATTTTTGTGTTGATCAGAAAAGTTTATAATTTTAAAAAAAGACGGGTTTAGATTGTCATTAATTTTCTTATCTATAGATTCTTCTAGAGTCATGTATATTAATCTAATCTAACATATGAAAAGGCAATATGAACAAAAGAAAATGTCATTTTAAAGGGTGCGAAGAAATAGGAGAATATCGCGCTCCGTCTTCCCCAAAAGATATAGGAAAATACATTTGGTTCTGTCTAAAACACATAAAAGAATATAACAAAAAATGGAATTATTTTTCAGATATGACAGCCGATGAAATTGAAGCATTTATCGAAAATGACATAATTGGACATAGAAAAACTAAGCAAATAGGATCAAATGATACGAGTTATTTTGAAAAAATATCCAAAATTTCAGAGAGAATGTTTCAAGGGATGAATAATCTTGAAAATTCGCTAGTACATCCTAGTTATTATAGTTCTAAGTATTTAAATGCTCTTGCAACTTTAGGCATTGATAATAAGGAAAGTTCACTCAATGAAATTAAGTCTAAATTCAAAAAGATTGTAAAAGAATTACACCCTGATACAGTTGGTAACAATGAAAAAAATAAAGAAAAATTAACTAAGGTTTTAGAAGCCTATAAAACAATAAAGGAACAATATGACAGCAACAGAAAATCTCATGCAAAGTAAACCAGATATATCTATATCTGTGAATCAAGCTTTTGGATTTGATACAGATCTTCATGTTGAGGGGTTTTCAAAGAAATCAGAGTATGTTCCTGAAATCGACTCTAACTATTGTTTTGATAAGGCAACTACCATGGCAATACTGTCTGGGTTTAAATATAACAGAAGAGTTATGGTCCAAGGATTACATGGAACTGGGAAATCAACACACATTGAACAGATTGCTGCTCGGCTTAATTGGCCTTGCGTAAGAGTCAATCTTGACAGTCACATTAGTAGGATTGATTTGATTGGTAAAGATGCAATCGTATTAAATGATGGAAAGCAAGTTACGGAATTTCAAGACGGTATCTTACCTTGGTCATTACAAACACCTACAGCTTTAGTATTTGATGAATATGATGCTGGAAGACCAGATGTTATGTTTGTCATTCAAAGAGTATTAGAGTCGGAAGGTAAATTTACATTATTGGATAAGAATAGAGTTTTAACGCCAAATCCATATTTTAGATTATTTGCAACCACAAACACCGTTGGGTTAGGAGATACAACTGGACTTTATCATGGCACACAGCAAATAAATCAAGGGCAGATGGATAGGTGGAGCATAGTTACTACTCTTAACTATTTAGATCTTGAACAAGAAAAAAAGATAATGCTTTCGAAAGTTCCTTCATTTAATAACCCTGAAAAGGAAGAGATCATTGAATTGATGATAAAGGTTGCAGATTTATCCAGAAAAGGTCTTGCAAATGGAGATATATCAACGGTTATGAGTCCCAGGACAGTTCTAACTTGGGCCCAAAATTCTGAAATTTTTGATCACAATTATTCCGCAGCATTTAAACTTACTTTCTTAAATAAGTGTGATGAAAGTGAAAGACAAATTATAGCCGAGTACTATCAACGCTGTTTTGGAGAAGAGATCACAACTGAAGCAAGCAAATTTGATTTAGTTTAGTGAAAGAAGATTTTTTAGAAGATATCAAAAAAGCTATATCTTCCACTACACGAGCAATAGCTGAAGATAAGGAAATTGATGTTGTATTTGAGGATAATCTATCATCAACTGATAATAAAATTGTACTACCTAAAATTGACAATAATGAGGACTTAAAAAATTTAAATCAATTACGCGGGCATGCTGATAATGAGGCTCTTAGGTACAAATATCACAACAAGGAAACCTATATACAATTTGAACCCTCTGGTGAAAAAAATAGGAAAATTTACGAAGTTTTAGAAAATACTCGAATCCAACTTATAGGCAGTAAGTTAATGCGAGGGGTTAAATCTAATTTAAAGACACTCTATGAACAAAAATTTAGAGAGAAGAACTTAGACACTGTTTCAAAGCAATCAGATTTGAATATTGAAGACGCAATAGACTTGTATTTAAGAAATAAAATCAATCCTGATTATCTTCCATCTAACTCAAATAATGCCCTTAATCTATGGAAGAAATGGTTGAATAATAAAATTAGTGATTCATCTGATCAACTTTTAAAAAATATACATAATCAAAAACTATTTGCAGAAAATGTAAACGAACTAATTAGAGAGCTTGATTATTATGATAATGAAAATAGTGATGATAAAGACAACAAAGAAGAGGAAAATCAAAATATTGATCAACTAGAAAACAATGAGGTCAATGAAATGGAAAACCAGTCTTCCTTTAGTGATGAAGAATCTACTCAATCTGAGGAAGAGGTAGGTTATGATGAAACTGAAATGAATATTGACCAACAAGAAGATGATGAATTAAGTGAAGTAGATGAGGGTAATACTGAAAACGCAACTCCCCAATACAAAGCAGAAAATTCAGTAGAAAAAATACTCAACGAATACGAAATTTATACTGAGGAATTTGATGAAGTTATTACTGCAAAAAATATCTGTGAAGATGAAGAACTAAATAGATTAAGGGCTTATCTAGATCAGCAATTAAAAGCTTATCAAATGATAATTTCAAGATTAGCCAACAGACTGCAAAGAAAGCTGTTGGCTAAACAAAATCGAAGTTGGGATTTTGATCTTGAGGAAGGACTGCTTGATACCTCAAGACTTACGAGAATAATTATGGATCCGTACCATTCACTGTCATTTAAAAAAGAAAAAGACACAGATTTCAAAGATACTGTGGTTTCATTACTTATAGATAACTCAGGTTCAATGAGAGGTCGCCCTATAACAGTCGCAGCAATGAGTGCAGATATTCTTGCGAGGACACTTGAAAGGTGCGGCGTTAAAGTTGAGATACTCGGCTTTACCACTAAAGCTTGGAAAGGTGGAAAGAGCAGAGAGCATTGGATGCAAAATAAAAAAATTCCATCTCCTGGAAGATTAAATGATTTAAGGCATATAATTTATAAAGCGGCTGATGAACCGTGGAGAAGGTCAAAGAAAAATCTTGGATTAATGATGCGTGAGGGACTTTTAAAAGAGAATATAGATGGTGAAGCATTGCTATGGGCACACAAAAGACTTCAGGCAAGATATGAAGCAAGAAAAATATTAATGGTTATCTCAGATGGTGCGCCTGTCGATGATAGTACACTTTCAGTAAATACAGGTAATTATTTAGAAAAACATCTTCGAGGTGTTATAAATTGGATAGAGTCTAAATCTTCAATTCAATTGCTTGCTGTTGGAATTGGCCACGATGTAACAAGATACTACAAAAGAGCTGTTACAATAGTTGATGCAGAACAATTAGCTGACGTAATGACTGAACAGTTGGTAGATCTTTTTGAAGAAAACGAAAATAATTTAAATCGTCAGACTATTAACTAGCTTTTTTTTGTGCATTATTCATAGCACGTTGTACCCTCTTTGCTTTTTGAGACAATTTCTTACTTTTTGTTTGTGTTAAAAATTCATCAATACCACCAAATTTGGAAACTGTTCTGATTGATGAAGTAGCTACAGAGAACCTTATATTCTTATTTAAAATATCACTTTTAAAAGTTACAGACTGAAGATTAACATTAAATTTTCTTCTTGTCTTGTTATTGGCTTTGCTCACATTATTACCAAATTGTACTTTTTTTCCTGATAAATCACATGCTTTTGTCATAGTAAGTTTAAGTAAAGTTTTTGGTAATTATTGTCAATATGATTATTGCTCGAGGGTATCTTTTGTGATTGTTTCAACTGCTTCGTACATAGACATTTCATTTTTCATTACTTTTTCAGAGTATTTTGGAATATTTCCCTTACTTGTCAGTCGGTTTGTTATGTCTGATGCAATTATATTTTTTACCTCTTCTTCGATCCAGTATTCAAGCTGATCAGCACGTCTTTCATCAAATATCCCTTTTAGCTTATTTTGATCGATTATCTGATTAATTGTTTTTATAACATCCTCCATTCCAGTTTGCTCAATCGCAGATACTAATAACACCTGCTTTTCAAGCTCATCTAATTTCTTATAGTAACTCAGGGCTGATTTATAGTCAGCAGCAGTTTTTGAAGCTTCCATTTTCAACTCACCATCATTTTTATTGACTATAAATATATCTGCATATTCCGTAATACCTTTTTTTATTCCTTGCAGCTCATCACCAGAACCAGGGCCAACAATAAGAGTAAATATATCAACTAAATTGCTTGCAACAATTTCTGATTGTCCCACGCCAACTGTTTCAATAAATATAAAGTCATAGCCTGCGGCATCTAATATTATTGATGCTTCTCGAGTTCCCATTGAGATACCTCCTAAAGTGCCTCTTGAGGGAGTAGATCTTATAAAAGTATTTGGATTTTTTGATATCTCTACCATTCGAGTTTTATCTCCTAATATTGACCCACCAGTAATTTGTGAGGATGGATCAATAGCTAAAATACCTAACTTATAATTTTGACTGACTAAATAACTTCCAAAGGACTCAATGAATGTTGACTTTCCAACTCCTGGCGGGCCAGAGAAACCTACTCTTATTGATTTGCCAGGCTTCTTAATTAACTCTGATATTAGCTGCCTACTAATTTGTTGATCAGTATCTTTTGAGGACTCAACTAATGTAATAGCTTTAGCAATGGCAGCTCTTTCACCCTTAATAATCTTATCTACTAATTCCATTAACTATTCTTTACTTAAGTTATCTGAAATCAAATCGATAACTTTTTCGGCAGACTCTATGATGTTGGAACCTGGACCAAAAATGGCTGATACATTATTTTCATACAGAAATTCGTAGTCTTGTTCTGGAATTATGCCCCCCACAAAAACAATTATCTTTGACTTAGGATCAATCTCTTTTAGGCCTTTCATTAATTCAGGTACAAGTGTTTTATGTCCTGCCGCTAAAGTTGAAACTCCAATCGCGTGAACATCATTTTCAATAGCATCCTTTGCAACATCTTTAGGCGATTGAAATAGTGGGCCCATATCAACATCAAAACCCATGTCAGCAAATGATGTTGCAACAATCTTTGCCCCCCTATCGTGGCCATCCTGACCCATTTTAACTACTAGAACTCTTGGTCTTCTACCATTTATATTTTCAAATTCCTTAATTTTACTCTCAACTTTCATAAATTCTTTATCACCTTCAAAATGTTTACCATATACTCCTGAAACGCTTAAGCTTTTTGCAAAATGTCTACCATATACTTGCTCTAATGCCTTTGAAACTTCTCCAACCGTTGCTCTTAATTTAATGGCTTCTATGCAAGGCACTAGAAGATTTGTCTCATCTTTTGCAGCATTTGTTAAATTAGCAAGTGCTTTTTCTACTGCTTTTGTGTCACGTGACTTTTTTATTGCCTGTATTTTCTTTATTTGATCATCTCGAACGCGATTATTATCAATTACTCTCACATCAACTGATGGTTCTTTTGGGTTTTTATATTTATTTACACCAACCACAACCCTTGATCCACTATCGACTTTAGCTTGCTTCTTAGTTGCAGACTCTTCAATTTTTAATTTAGGAATCCCTGCTTTTACAGCTTTGGTCATCCCACCTAATTCTTCAATTTCTGTAATAATATCCCAAGCTTTTTTTGATAATTCTTCAGTTAAGTTTTCAACAAAATATGATCCCGCAAGAGGGTCAACTGTTTTTGTAACACCTGTTTCATTTTGAAGAATCAATTGAGTATTTCTAGCAATTCTTGCAGACTCATCTGTTGGTAAAGCAATTGCTTCATCGAAAGAATTTGTGTGCAAACTTTGTGTTCCTCCAAGGATAGCAGATAAGGCCTCGTAAGATGTTCTTATAATGTTATTATAGGGATCTTTCTCAGTTAAAGATACGCCAGATGTTTGACAGTGTGTTCTTAAGATAAGAGATCTTTCATTTTTAGCTCCAAAATTTTTCATGATCTTGGCCCACAGAGTTCTTGCAGCTCTTAGTTTAGCAATCTCCATAAAAAAGTCGGTTCCGATTGCAAAAAAGAAAGAGAGCCTTGGTGCAAAATCATCAACATCAAGACCCTTTGACATTGCTGCTCTTACATATTCCATTCCGTCAGCTAAAGTATAAGCTAATTCAAGAACATTATCAGCGCCAGCTTCTTGCATATGATAACCTGAAATCGAAATAGAATTAAACTTAGGCATTTCTTTTGAAGTAAATTCAATAATATCGGCGACAATTTTCATCGATGGCTCAGGAGGATATATGTAAGTATTTCTTACCATGAACTCTTTTAAGATATCATTCTGAATTGTTCCTGATAGCAAACTTTTATCAACACCCTGTTCTTCTCCAGCAACAATAAATGATGCGAGTACTGGCAACACTGCGCCGTTCATAGTCATTGAAACTGACATTTGATCTAGAGGAATATTATTAAAAAGTATTTTCATATCCTCAACAGTATCTATAGCAACGCCAGCTTTACCCACATCACCCATTACCAAATCATCATCTGAGTCATATCCCCTATGTGTTGGCAAATCAAAAGCAACTGAAAGACCTTTTTGACCAGATTCTAAATTCTTTTTATAAAATTCATTGGACTCCTCAGCAGTTGAAAATCCAGCATACTGTCTTATCGTCCAAGGTCTATTTGTATACATTGATGCCTTTGGACCTCTTGTATAAGGCCATTGACCAGGAAGAGAATTATTCTCGACAAATGAAAAGTTTTCTAGGTCATCTCTAGTGTATACTGGTTTAATATCTATTCCTTCATCAGTCTCTGATTTTGCATCACTAAAATTTTTCTTAGTTTCTTTTTCGAAACTTTTTTGCCAAGTATTAAAGCCATTATTTGATTTATTAGTCATTTTTATTGAAACTTTTAAATTTTGATTAAGTGATATATATAGTTAATTAGAAATAAAAAAAATTAGAATATTTAAAGAACATTCCAAGTTGGTGATTCGGACATATAATCTACACCTTTTGTTCTATAATAGACACCAGATATAGTATTCTTTAAATTCTAATATACAAATGTGTTATTATGTTAGATAAATTCAAAACGCTATTATCAGATAATAAAGATGTCAAAGAAGAAGAGTTTGAGGCATCACAATTAGCAGTTGCGTCTTTAATGGTTACGACTGCTCTGCACGATGGTGAATTTGATGAGATTGAAAAAGATGAGATATTAAAATTGCTTGGTAATTTTTATAAATTAGATAACGATAAATTAAATAAACTTTTTGAGGCTTCTTTTGAACTTGTTGATAACGCGAATGATATTCACCAATTCACGTCAAAAATTAATAGTTTACTTACTGACGATGAAAAAATAATGATAATTGAAATGATATGGAAAATTGTAATTGCAGATGGCAGAATTGATGATTATGAAAATGCTTTAGTACGTAAAATATCTGGTCTTCTATATATCGATGACTTTAAAGTTGGTGAAATAAAGAAAAAACTCTCACAATAGTTTAAAATGACATACCTAGTTAATGAAAAATGCATAAAATGCAAATATACTGATTGCGTGGAGGTATGTCCGGTTGATTGTTTCTACGAAGGTGAAAATATGTTAGTAATTAATCCTGATGAATGCATAGATTGCGGTGTGTGTGAACCAGAATGTCCTGTAGATGCAATCATCTCTGATACAGATGATAACGATGAAAAATGGTTAGAAGTGAATCAAAAGTTTTCAGAAATATGGCCAAACATTACTATGAAGAAAGACTCTCCAACTGATGCAAAAATTTATGAGAGTGAAGAAAATAAATATGATAAATATTTTTCCGAAAAATCTGGAGGTTAGGTAATTTAATGAAAAAAAAGAAAAAAGTCAGTAAAGTCGACAAAAAGAAAATTCTAAAAAAGAAATCTGTAAAGAAAAAAACTAAAGTTGTAAAAAAGAAGACTTCAGCAAAGAAAACTCCAAAAAAGAAACAATTAAAAAAAGTTGTTAAAAAAACAAAAGAAGCAAAGAAATTTGTAGAGCCTAAACTTCCTCCACAATCTGACAAAAAAGTTAATAATCGAATTATTAATCCTGCTCACTATCAAGCGAAAAAAGTTAAAAAGTTTTTAGAAATAAAGACCATTAAAGAAAAAAAAGTTAAAAAAATATTTAATACAAAGGATCATGTTGTTTATCCAACGCACGGCGTAGGCCAAGTTATAGATATTGAAAAAAGAGAGGTCGTTGGACAAAAACTAGAAATGTATGTGATAGAGTTTGTACGAGATAAATTAATTTTGCGAGTTCCGGTTGAAAAGGCTAAGTCTCTTAATTTAAGAAAAGTATCAAAACCATCTAAAATTCAAACTGTATTAAAAATCCTATCCCAAAAACCAAAAATAAAGAGAACAATGTGGAGTAGAAGGGCTCAGGAATATGACCTTAAAATTAACTCAGGTGACATTGAACAGATTGCTGAAGTTGTTAGAGATCTTAACAGAGCAAATAATCAAATAGAGCAATCTTATAGTGAGCGTCAACTTTTTGAATTATCTTATGATCGATTTTTGAGAGAAGTGATTGCTGGACTTAAAATTACCGAGGAAAACGCAATAAAAAAAGTCGATAAGATTCTTGGTAGAGATAAATTAAAAAACGCCCCTAGTTTGTTGAACTAAGGGCGCAAAAAAAAAGCATTGATTAATCAATGCTATTTATCTTCTTTTTTTTCTTCTAGCAGCTTTCTTTTTCTTTTTAGGAGCGGCTTTTTTCTTAGCGGCTTTCCTTTTTTTCTTTTTAGGAGCAGCTTTTTTCTTAGCTGGCTTCCTTTTAGCTGCTTTACGCTTTTTCTTTTTAGGAGCTGCTTTTTTCTTAGCTGGCTTCCTTTTAGCAGCTTTACGTTTTTTCTTAGGTGCTGCTTTTTTCTTAGCTTTTTTCCTTGCTTTCGCAAAGATCACTTTTAGTTCCTCCATAATTATCTCCCCCCGTTTGGGTTTAGTTAGAGGTTAGTAGATGAATCAAAATTGATTCGTTCTAATACAATGATTAAACTTTTATGAAAAAGTGTCAATTTTTCGCTGTTTTTTGAATTTTTTAAAATTTAAAATTTTTTTTCAATGTATTTTAAATTGTTAGTAAATGTATTTAAATACTTATAGTTATTAGATTTTTTTATAGTAACATAAATTTATTTTTTTTTTATAAAATTTAATTAAAATAAAATAAAAATTAATTTTTTTTTGAAAAAATCTTTAATTATGCGCTCGTAGCTCAGCAGGATAGAGCACAGGATTCCT
>CACGAG010000009.1 GCA_902571005.1 uncultured Pelagibacteraceae bacterium | reverse complement strand
CTTTTTCATCTGAGCTATCCATATACATATATGGATCAGAATTTTTTTGGATTTCATTTTCTTGATTAGCTGAAGCATGAATAGATCCTGTTCCATTTACTTGAGCTGCTGGAACTGATGAAACTGTTGAACTATTATTTACTTGTAAATCGATTATCCTCTTTGATGGCTTGTCATGAGGTTCTAAACCAGTCGCAACAACAGAAACTCTAGCTTTACCCTCAAGGTTTTCGTCAAAGATTGATCCAACAATTACATCCGCATCTGGGTGAACTTGTTCTCTTATCTCATTTGTAATTTTATCAACCTCATGCAATGTTAAGTCAGTTCCACCAGTTATATTAATCAATAATCCCTTTGCTCCGTCCAAAGAATAGTCATCAAGCAGTGGATTTGTAACTGCATTGTGAGCACATTCTATTGCTCTGTTTTCACCAGACGCTTCACCTGTGCCCATCATTGCGCGTCCCATATTATTCATGATTGTCTTAACATCGGCAAAGTCTAAGTTGATTAATCCCGGTACGACCATCAGATCCGTAATACTTCTTACTCCTGCATGCAAAACATCATCCGCCATTGAAAATGCATCGGCAAATGTTGTTTTTTCATCAGCAACTTTAAATAAATTTTGGTTTGGAATAACAATTGTTGTATCTACTAAATGTTCTAACTCTTTTAGCCCTTGCTCAGCAATTCTCATTCTTCCAGCACCTTCGAATTGAAATGGTTTAGTAACGACTGCTACAGTAAGTATACCTAATTCTCTAGCAACACGCGCTATCACTGGAGCAGCGCCTGTACCAGTGCCGCCACCCATACCAGCAGTAATAAAAAGCATGTTTGTGCCTTCAAGTCTTTCCATTATTTCGTGTTTAGTTTCATCGGCTGAGGATTTACCGATATCAGGATGAGAACCAGCTCCCAATCCCTTAGTAACCTGAACACCCAATTGCATTTTTGAATCACTTAATGATTTAGACAGAGCTTGTGCATCTGTATTGGCTGCAACAAATTCAACTCCTGATAATCCGGACTGTATCATATTATTAATTGCATTACCGCCTGCACCACCGACTCCAAATACTGTTATCTTTGGCTTAAGCTCTTTTAGTTCTGGAACACTTAAATTTAAAACCATGAAATTATCCTCCTATTTTCATAAGTTATTCATTTTTCCATTTGAGATTTGCTAAATTATTTTTTGCATTATCACTTTTTTCTTTTTTGAAGGAATCATAAGTATCAGGGTTCCACATTTGGAATGTTTCACCCATACCTACGAAAGAAACTTGGTCAATAATACCTGCAATCGATATTAATCCATCTGGTATGATGACTCTGCCTTCTTGATCAAAATGAATTTGATGGCTGTCAGCAAAAATAGAAGTTGAAAAGGTATTTCTTTCCTCACTGAAGGGACCAGATGCTTCTATTGCATCACTGATCTTTTGCATTCTATTAGCAGTACATCCTTCAATTGACTTAAGAGTCGGTGAAGGATAACAAATCATGCCCTTCAATCCGTTTTGTTCTAAGACACTTCTAAAAGAAGACGGAACAGAAACACGACCTTTTTTGTCAATGCGATTGATGTATGTAGATAGAAACAATGCCATTTTTAAAAAAAAGTTAGTTATTAAAATAATCAACAAAATTACCTCATTTGGGTTAAATTGGGATTACTTGGGATAGTATGGGATTATATGGGTAATGTCTATACCTATTTATGATATTTCTTTTATAATCAATTATTTAACTAATATTATACATTAACCTATATTTATAAACTATTGAAAATAAATGAGAAATTTTGCCAGATAATTTATAAGCCGGGTTCTGTGATTTTTTTATAAAAAAACCGATAACTATTCATCTAGCTCAATTGTTACCAATTGAGTCGTGCGATCAACCCGGTTACAGCCAAGACAAGCCAATGTAACCCTATTTGATCTTGCTCCCAGTGGGGTTTACCATGCCTTTTTTGTTACCAAAAAAGCGGTGAGCTCTTACCTCACCTTTTCACCCTTACCCTTAAAATTTCAATTAGGGCGGTTTATTTTCTGCGGCACTTTCCCTAGAGTTGCCTCCGCCGGGTATTACCCGGCACTGTTGCCTTGTGGAGCCCGGACTTTCCTCTTGATCAAGCCAAGCAGTTATCCAATTATCTGGCTGAAAGGGTTTATCCTTTTAAAAGATATTGGTCAAGCCTCTCTTTGAAGAGAAATAAGTTCTCTCAGATATCCCAACAATTTGCGCTTAACTGTAAAATCCTCTAACTCTTCGGGGCAATAGTGACTTTCAAAAGCGTAAATAACTTGAAGTGTTTCTTTATCCATTAAACTCGATAAAGTAATTTTATAGCCAAAATCTCTTAGTAATTGTTGTAAAGATTTAATCTCTGAAGCTCTGAGCGGCGTCTTTGAATTATTTTTCTTTGGTAGAATTACTAAGCCTTTTGCTGCCAACTTATGCCAAGGGAATAAATATCCTGGATCTATCTTTCGCAGCGGGGCAACATCTGAGTGGCCCAAAATATTACTTTTTTTTATTTTGTACTTTGTCTGTAGACTTTCGAGTAATGATATAAGTGATTTTATCTGAGATAACTTGAATTTGTGATATCCAAATTCTTTACCTTTATTTTGTAACTCTATGCCTATAGACTTTGAATTTAAATTTCTGTCTTTTTTCCAATTAGATATACCTGCATGCCAAGCAATATCTTTATCATTTACGAGTTGGGTAATTTTTCCTCTTTCATTAATAAAATAATGTGAGCTCACTTTATGTTTTTTTGATCTAAGTCTTTTAATTGACTCCTGCGCTGTTTTCATTCCTGTATAATGTATGATTACATATTTAATATTTCTTCTTTTTACTTGTTCAAAATTTGCGGATTTTAGATATTCAATTTTCATGGTGAACTTGATACCTTTTCCTCTTCTGGTTCTCTCATCATTACAATAGCAACTCCCGTGAATGACATGGTTGCACCAAAGATAATTTTAAATGTAAGCACTTCATTAAATCCCTCATAAAGAGAAAAATAAGAAATAATCAATGCATTTATTATCGCAAGTACCGGAGCAAGGAGGGTTAGAGGTGTAATTTTTGATAATTCATATTTTGTTATTAAGTAATAAAAACCTGCATGGCCGATAGCTGTTGCGGCAAACGCAGTAAATAATATAGCTCCCCAACCAATTATGGATGCATTTAAGATCAAGTCTAATTGATTTTCCTCAATTAGAAATGAAATTGTTGCCAAGAATAAAAAGCTTATAAAAGCAATCCAAGCTTGTAGATCAAATACTTTAACATCTTTTAACTTCTTCATAAAAAGAAGGCTGATAGCAATAGATAAAGCCGCCAATAATGCATAATAAACGCCACCGAGATCAGAAAATATTGTAGGCTCAAAAATCAAAATAATAACTCCCCCAAATGCAAGTGCTATTCCAAGAATACGCTTCCACTTAATTACCTCACCTAAAAATATAACGGATAAGATAGTTGCAAATGGTACACCTAATTGAAGAACCACAGCAACAGAGGAAATAAATTGAGAATTATCAAGAGCAAGATAGAAAAATGCAAAATGAATACCTCCTCCTAATATAGAAATAATTAAAATATTAGTCATTTGGCCGCGGTGAATTTTCAAAAAGGGTATGAGTAAAACTGCAATGATTAGAAATCTCATTGTTGTAAATAAAAATGGTGGAAATTCATTTACACCAATTTTTGCAGAAATAAATGCCAGTCCCCACGCTAGATTAATGGATAATACAATGAATATGTCAATTGTTCTCAATACTGGCTCATTTCTGTATCATTTTCTAACTATAATGCGATTACACTAAAATATTAATTTGATTAGAAAATTCATATAGAATAGCATTATTTCAATGAAATATAGAATATTAATAGTTTTATTTCTAAGTTCTATTCTTGTATTGCAAGGATGTGCTTCAAAAGAAGCTTCGGTGAACTATAGTAATTCTGAAACTAAAATAGTTAGTGTTAATGACCCACTTGAAAAAGTAAATCGAGTGGTTTTTCAATTTAATATTATTTTTGATAAGCTCATCTTAAGGCCAATTGCCCTCACCTACAGAGCCATTGTTCCAGAGTTTGTTAGAAACAGAGTTACATACTCTTTAAATAATTTAGGTATGCCAATCACAGCTGTGAATAATGTATTGCAAGGCGAGTTAAGAAAAGCCGGAGTATCAACATCTCGATTTATTATTAACTCAACTGTTGGAATACTTGGATTCTTTGATCCAGCAGCAAGTATGGGTCTTGTATCCGAAAACGAAGACTTTGGACAAACTTTGAGTGTATGGGGTGTTGAGTCTGGTCCATACTTAGTTTTACCTTTCTTAGGACCTTCCACACCAAGAGACTTTGCAGGAATGTTATCAACCTCACTGCTAGATCCAATGTATCAAGTGGGAGGTGGGTCTGCTCCTGACTCTCTAAGAACTTACAGGATGGGCACTGGCGCGGTTGACTTTAGATCCCAAAACATAGAAATTCTTGATGATCTTCAAAATAATTCAATTGATTACTATGCAGCAGTAAGAAGCTTTTATTCGCAAGGAAGAGAAAGTCAGGCCTCAAATAACTTAGAAAGTAATACTCAAGATCAAGAAAATGATATTTTTGATGACTTTGATATTGATGAAAGTTATGTAGGACCGGATATTGAGATTATTTATGATTAAAATTAAATATTATAGCTGGATTCTAATTTTTTTGCTTTCTTTCGCGGCTTACGCCCAAAGCTCAGAGTTCGCTCAAGAAGAAGAGTTTGTGTCAAACTTTGCAGACCAAGCGATTGAGATTTTAAGTGACGAGAGTATTAGCGAAAATGATAAAACGTCTCGTTTCACCAACGTTGTAATGAATGCAATTGACCTAAATTTAATTTCAAAATTCGTACTCTCTAAAACTTGGAAAAATTCAACAGATGAACAAAAAGAAAGATATTTGATTGCATTTAAAGATTATTTTATCAACTCCTATGCAAATAAGCTTGATCAGTACTCTGGAGAGCAAGTTCAAATTGTTGGTTCTGAAGCTGCAGGAAAATACGTAATTGTTGAAAGTAATATTGTACGAGAAGGAACTGATACTTTAAAAATAAATTTAAAGTGGAGACTAATTAATAGAGACGGTGATATAAAGATAATTGATCTAAATATTGAAGGTATCAGCCTTGTAATTGCACAAAGAGAAGAGTTTCAGTCATTTCTAGCAAATAACGATAATGATATTGAGAAATTAATCGATAAGATTATTACTGTTTCTGATTAATTCTTAGAAATTATTTTGACGGCAAGCCACTTGGTTTCCAACCAATAACAAATCCATCCTCAACATTATAAAGATTTTGATAACCATTTGACTCTAATATTAAAGCAGCATGCATGGACCTTGCTCCTGACTTACAAATAAAGTAAATTTCTGAATTTTTTGATACTCCATAAGAATTGAATTGATCCAAAAAATTAGTGTTTTCATCACCTTCTTCATTAATGAGAGTTAATTCCATATATCGAGCATCAAAAGAGTCTTCATCCACTCTTCCGAATGTTTCCCATTCGTAAGGTGTACGTACATCAACTAGATATGCATCTTTATTTTCTTTAATTGTGCTATAGCAATTTTCTGCAGATATATTTTTTATATTACTCATTACTATGATTTCTGATTAGATGATTTAAATCGATCTGAAATTGGACTAATTTTAGTTTTTCTTCCCCTTACTCGCTTTCTCCACATTAAAAAAGAGGACCTTTTCATATTCTCTTTCATTAATTTAATAACTTCTTTCTCTTGTATTCCAAATTGTTTCCTAATATCAGCGAAAGTTGTTCTATCTTCCCAAGCCATTTCTATAACGCGATCGATGTCTGACTGCGATAGTTTATTGCCCATTTTAGGTTGAAATTTTTACGGCTTGAAAATTACCAGGGCGATGTTCCCCTTTTTCCACAACGCCAAGAAGTTTTTCCCAAATTTCAAGTGCGCCGTCTGCCTCTTCTTTTCCTATAAGATTTACAACATCATCATAAAGTGGCCCTCTTATATCTGATATTTCTGTCTTAACTTTTTCGAGATACCATTTATTACGATCATTTAGTGAGAGAACTTTAAATCCTGTTTCTTTTAAAAGACTTTCGTACTTTTCTAATGAGCACATGAACATATCGAGGCCTTCTGCGGCAATATATTCTTTCATCTGTTCTGATGGTTCGTTGTCATCATTTCTCATCCAATCACCAACCGCAAGAATGCCATTGTCAGCTAAGATCTCGTTTATCTCTTTGAGTAAGTTTTTTTTATCGATAATATGTAAAAATGCTTCTTTACTAAATACTGCCTCAAAACTTTTATCTTCAAATTTATATTCTCCAGGCTTTGTACAAATAAATTTTGCTTTATCAGATAAATTCTTCTTTAACGCTAAATTATTTGCTGTTTCAATTACTAACGGTTCTGGATCTATTCCAATAACTTTCTTTGCACCATATTTTTCAATCATATGAAAAACTGCACCGCCGGTTCCACATCCAATATCTAGAACTTTTTTATTTTTTAGATTTAATCCTTTTAAAATCTGATCAATTTCTTCTGTCCCACCAGGCGATAGAAAACCCTCACCCCAAACAGTTTTGAGCATATTTAGTTGTTTGGGGCCGTAATGTCCTTCGTCGGTTAAGCTCATATTATTAATGATATATTTTAGATGATCTAACTGTTTTGTTTAAGTCAATTAAACTTAAATTACATTTTCTTTTGATGACCAGCTTAATTACAGGTGGAAGTAAATTTCTAAACTTTACTCGCCTTACTAAAATATCTTGCTGCTTCATCATATGACCTGTTTGCGTAAAATTTAGAAATACACAAAAGTGTTAAGTGCAAAGGTATGCCAAATAACAGCTCTGGTAGATCTAAATGCATAGAAAGATTTTAACCTGATTTATCAGCTATAATCAAGAACAACCGTTCCTGAAACAGGATCAGTTACGCCTAATTCAGGAGATAACTCCTCTAGTAAGTGTCTAACTTTATCCAAGTTTCCAATCATATTTTCTCTTTGAGCGGCTATAGCTTCCTCAGATTCCCAAATTCCAATAAAACAATATGTACGGTCTCCTGTTTTAAAAAGACGACTCATTTTCTGACCCGGTAAATTTTCAAAACTTTTGTTTATTTCTAAGTATTCTTCTTCACAACCTTCTTTAACTTTAAACCTCACGGCATTACAAAATTCCATATTTTGTCTCCTGTATTTTGTTTTTTACAAATTCTAATTAAAATACTTACCTTTGAAAGAATAAATATTAGTTCAAATTTACTTCCAAGATACTCGTGCAAAGGTTCTTGTTGAGCAATAAAAAATATCATTCTTTAAGCCTGGTGTTAAAAACATGCCATTGGCGAGAGGTGAATTGAGTGCAACCTTTGAGAGTATTTCTCCACTAGATAGGTCTATTACCACTAAGTGATCGTCATGATTCTCGAAACTATTAATTACTAACTCTTTGCTTTCAGGAAACACAACTGGTTGCATTGTTGGTCTAAGACTATCAATCTTCCATGATATTTTTAGCGATTTATTTGACGTATCAATACCTGCTATGCCGCCATTTATACTATCCCAGCATACACAGATATTACATTCGGGAATATTTACGGGTGGTGCAATAATACCCCCTCCATGATGTTCAAATGGTTCAATATATTCAAATTGTTCTGACATTAAATCAAATCTATAAAGCCTTTGCTTGCATGACCAAGGAGCAGGACGTCTCCAACTTAATTCTTTTGGTGCAGTTTTAAATCTACCGTTTGGATGAGTTGAATAAATCGCTCTTAAAGAGTCGATGTCACCGTTATTCATCAGCCAGAGTGATCCATCTGATATACAGCCATCCCATGATAATCCTTGATCATCATTTGATTTCCTATAATTAGGTGACCAGTCTGAAGTAACTTCTAGATCGTTTGGCAGAACTTTTATTTTCCATATTTTTTCAATACCTGGAATAAAAATGAACTCACCATCTTCTGTTTTGTCTGAGGCAATTCTTCCCATAGATCCTTCAGGCAATTGCATGGGTTCATGTAAAACATCTAGATTTTGATCTAATCTTGTAATTGTTGAACAACCTTGACCTTCTAAACGTAAATCTTTAGTGACGATTGTTCCATCTGATAATATTAGTAAACCGTTATGCGCCTGATCAATGGGTAATTTTGACTCTTTAATCACTTCACATTCTTTTGAAATAATATGCATGTAGTTTCCATTAACCTTGATGATATTGCCGTTTTGATGTGCTGCAATAGCGCCACACCAGACGTGACCACCGCATGGTAATTTTGGCGTTTCTTCTAATATTTCCAAAGACTCAGGTTCAATTTTTTGAAGCCATCCAAATGGTTCTGGACCTGTAAAGCTTGGCATCGTTCCGCCCAAAAAAATTTCATTATTATCACGATAAATTGTCATAACATTCCAGCGTTCATTTCGTATGCTTTGTACAACAGCTTTTTTTTCACGAGCGTTTAAAGATCCTTCGGTTGCCTTTTGACGTCGATTTCCACCACATTCAACAGGCCAGTGAGATTTATAGTATCCCTCAAGTATGGATAATCTATCTTGGGCAGTCATTATTTTGAAAGCAGAGCTTTAATTGACTTTCCACTCAAAGATGTTGATGTCTTAGCGTAAAGCCTAATTAGCTTTAGAGGCAACGGATCATTAACCTCTTTAAAAAATTCTTTTCGAGAATAAAGATCAAGAAACCATTCAGATATTTTTGGATAACGGTCTTTAAATGGAAATCCTGACACATAAAGCCTATATGTATAAATAAACCAGGCAAGATCAAGCATTGTAAGATTGTTGCCCATTAAGTATTTTTGCTTATTTAATAGAGACTCGTACTTATCATAACATTTACAAAAATTATTGAGTGAGTTTTTAACTGCTTCATCAGTTATTCCATTTTCACGAAATGACTTATAAAACTTTACTTCTTTTAATTTTAGATAGTCCAGCTCACTATTAGATGATTTATATTTTTCAAACGCGTCTAATTCATTAGGGTCTTTTTTGCCGAGTCCACCAAACATATATCGATAAGCAATATTTCTTATATCCTCATGCAAATCATCTTCTTCTTTCAGTAACGTGCCAATTTCTGTTGTATCAGAGTCAGGAACAAGTGGGTTTTCAGGAAATTTATCTTCGAGATACATGAGGATATCATTGCTCTCAATTTCTACACGACCATCATCCACGAGAACAGGAACCAATCCTTTTGGATTGATACCTAGAAAGAATTCCGAAAAGTTTTTTCCTGTAGCAAGATTAATGCTGTGAGGTGTCCATGAAATTTTTTTTAAGTTTAAATAGATCCTAAGTTTTTGCGAACATGATGAAGTTCTAAAATGAAATAAATGCAAACCCTTCCAATTTAGTATTTCTCTAGTTTTGATTTGATCGCTTGGAATTTGAACCATTATTTTCTTTCTTTATTGTTTTGTTTGGTAACAAGGTAAGCCAGTACAAGAATTACAACCGTACCTGTCATCATTGAAATATCTACTGACAGACCAAAGCTTAATAAAATAAAACCTATTAGGGCGCCTACAAAAAAAACACCAAGGATCTGTAATACATTTTTCATTAATTATTCATCCGTTTTTAGACTAGTTTTCTGAATGATTATAACAGAAATTGTTGGTACCAAAAGAGTGAGCAGAGTTACAACAATCAATAAAATACCTAGGTCAGAATAATCAGCAATTGAGAGCATCTCATTTGTTACCTTATCCTTGACTTCCCTCGTTACTTCGTAAATTTGATTGAGATACTTTGTAAGCAATGCACTTGCGGATAGTGCTAAATTGGTAAACGATGCAAATACAGCAAAAAATGTAGCCTTTAGATGAGCTGGAGCATTTCTTGCAATCCACGCAAGAAGTGGAATCATTGAAACTTGTCCCAAGGGTGACTCTAAAGCTGTATTAAATATTGCAATAAATCGCGCATCCACGACATCATTTGTTAATGACGAAGTCCATTCATGAAATCCATAATACATGCCAACACTTGGCAAAAATAATATTGCTCCAGCAATTGATAATATCACTATTATTTTTGCAATTGAGTTATTGACCATAAAAGGCCTTAAAATAATGATACCAAGTAAAGTCAAACAGGAGGCAAGAAGAGAAAGCACAGAAAAGAACTGCTCATCAAATCCTAAATTATCAATCTCAAACCAGGTAAGTCCTGGGCCTGGGCCTGGCATCGCTCTGAAAATAAATATTATTATTGCCGTTCCTAAAATTGTGAGTCGCATCGACTCAGGAAGTTCACGCATTAGTTTAGCCATCAGAAAAAATATAATACTTACTGATCCAAAGAATACGAACTCTTGTGCATACGGAAGATTAAATCCTCCCACGCTAAGTGTAAACATTACAAAAATGAGAGAGCCTCCAAGTATCCACCAATCAACCTTAGTTTTTTTAATTTCGATTTGATGATCTATTCCCAACTTTGAAAGTTGATCGTTTTTTTTCTTTTTTAAATAAATTGAGAGTAATACCCCTAATATTGATATGATCGGAATGATCAACGCGAAGAGGTAAATATTCCCGTACAAAATTATTTTTTCTTTTTCTGTTTCAGCCTCAACGCTACTGAAAATAACAACATTAATTAATGCAACAATTACTGTACCACCAATAATAGCAAATCTGCCTAGTGTCTGCATGGTGGTATGCATGTTTTTTATTACATCAGCTGAGTATTGATTTCCTTTGAGATCTATGTTTGGGATTGCTTCAACCGTCATTGCATCAGCAACAACGTCTTGAACCACATAACCTATTGGAGCTAGGAGAACACTAATAACATACCAACTTTCAACACTTAAGTACCTTACCATGAAGTCAGTATGAATAATAAGGCCGTACATGATAGCAAGACTTAAAGCAATGAGTGATGCGCCTACATAAACAAGGTAATTTTTTCTTTCCCAGATTAGGTCAACTAAATGACCAAGTGGCATCTTTAATGCCCATGGAATTCCTGCCCAAAAACCAAGTCCTGCTAAAAAAGCAGCCGAAAGATTTAGATAATCTTTTACAAAAAAGGTTCCAACGATTCCAGTTAAACCCGAAACACCAGCAGCAACATATATCATTAAAGGCGGTAGATAACTTAATTTAAATTGCCTTCCTAAATCAATAAAAGTACTGTCTATGAACGTATAAAATTTACTCATTACACGATTATATAGATTAAGATTTTTCTAACAACTCAGGGTTATTATTACGGGGACTATTAACATTTTTTGAGACTTCATAAACTTGAATTTGATCGTCTTTTTTTCTTTCAATTTCATGCTTTCCTTCTATCCATTCAGTTGTTTGAGATTCATCTAAAAGCAAAGGTTGTCTATGATGCACATGAGAGACAGTTTTACTTGACTGGCAAGTTACAACTGCACATCCACTATTCAAATTATAAATACCAGCGAAATACATCAATTCATTTTCAATATAATGGAAAAAAGGAGTTTTAGAGTTATTTTGCCTCTGCCATTCATACCAACCATTTGCAAGAAAAACACATCTAAGTGATCCCTTAAAAGAAGGTTTTTCTAATAACGTTTCGTGACGACAATTAATCAAGTTCATATCATCTTTCCATTTTGGTGAATATGACCATTTCATAAACACGGGATCTGGTTTTATAACCAATACATCTTGTGAAGGAGCTATATTATACGAGGGTGCTAGTTCAAAATTAAATTTATCTTTAATAACTTTTTTGTCAGAGAGAACAAAACGCCCACACATTGTTAAACAATAAGTTCGTTAATTAATTTGAGTCGGTCTTGAGATTTTTTACTTGTTGGAATAATTTCTAGAATTCTTTTATAAGTTGCTGCAGCTCCCAAAAGATCATCTTGAATTAAATAGATTTCCGCAAGTCCATCAAGTGCTCCAAAGTGTCTTGGTTCTAGTTCAAGAGTTTTTTGGATATCAGAAATTGAAGCCTCTAACTCACCTTTTAAAAAGAGAACAGTAGCTCTTTTATTCCAACCTTCTGCAAAATCAGGCTTAAGATCAATTACCTGCGTAAATAAAGCTATTGCTTCTTCTAAACTTCCACGATCCATCATTTTGTTACCTTCATCAAATATTTTTTGGGCTTCAACATTTTCTGCAATAGACCATATATTCCAAATATCAGCTAAAATAGAACTGGCTTGCATATTGTCATTAATTAAAAATAATTCATCAAATAAGCTGTTTAGCCGACTGTCTTTCTGATCAGCCAATACAAAAGGTGAATGAAAAAGTAGCAGTATTAATATAATTTTTTTCAATCTAAATCTTTCCAAAAGGCTTTATACTTTTTGCTATTAGCAGAATCGTCTCTAAAGTGATCAAGAAATGCTTTAAAAAGTCCCAACTTTGTATCAACCTCATTGCCGTCAGCGATTTGCAATATTTGTCGATAACACCAATAAACTTGAGCAGCTTTATTATTAGATCGCATAAGAGATATCGGACTATTTAAACCAAGAATCCACGGACCAAATTCCAACATATTTTCATATAGAGTTGCTGATTTTTTTTCACCACTTATTAATTCATTCACAATATCGGGCTCAGAGCAAAGTGGTCTTCCCAAACCAATTACATCACAGGCGCCACTTTGAAGGGCATGATTCATCCCCTCGGTAGAACGAAATCCCCCAGTAACCGCCAAAGGAATTGATATAACTTCTTTTATTGCTTCAGCATATTTCAAGAAATAAGCTTCTCTTACTTTTGTGCTGCGCTGAGGTTTAATTGTTTTTGCTTTTTTAAGGTTCAATGAATCAATTTCTAAGGCAGTAAAATTTTCATAAGTTCCACCTGAAATCTCAAGTAAATCTAATGATGTATTATTCAATATCCTTGCAACTTGAATACTTTCCTCGTGGGTAAATCCACCTTTTTGAAAATCACTTGAATTAAGTTTTACAGAAATAGGAAAATTACTTCCAACTTTATCTCGAATTGCTTCAATTGTTGTAATTAGTAATCTTGATCGGTTTTCAATGCTGCCTCCCCACTCATCAGTTCGTTGATTAACGTTAGGTGATAAAAATTCTGAGAGAAGATAGCCATGAGCTGAATGAAGTTGAACACCAGTGAACCCTGTTTGCTTTGCAACCTCAGCTGCATTAACAAACTGATCAATTATTTTTAAAATTTCGGAATGGCTTAGCTCTTTTGGTACTCCAAATTTTAATATTCCTCCCAGTGTTGGCAAAGGTTGCACTGAGGGTGCCCTGCTCTCTTTGTTAATACTAAAAGGCGTCTGCCTGCCAGCATGACTTAATTGCATCCAGAGATGTGCATTATTTTGTGTTCCAGACTTGGACCAGTCAGCTAAAGCTGCCAGACTTTCATTGGATTGTTTTCCTTCAATTACAACATTACCAGCTCGTTCTATATATCTGTGGTCAACTTGAACATTACCGGTAACATTTATGCCAACTCCGCCTTTGGCCCACCTCTCATATAATTTGTTATGCCTTTTATTAGCCATGCCGTCACTTTGAGCAATGCCCTCTGTCATTGCTGATTTTAGGAATCTATTCTTGATTTCAATGCCACAAGGAAGGGATAAGTTGCTATCTATCATATTTATGTGCCTATAAAACTTTTTATATCATAAGCTAATTTTTCTGGTATCTCCATAGGTGGCATATGACCCACTTTTGGATAAGAAATAAGTTTTACATTAGGAATTTGCTCTAAAAAATGATTTGTGAAACTAATATCAACTAACTTATCTTTCTCACCGTGCAATATTAAGGTCGGTATTTTTAAATTTTGCAATAATTTTGGATCGGCAATGAAATTATCCTCAATTGATAAAATGACCATGCCCATAGCTTCACGAGAACCCTCTAAAAGTATAATATCATGAAATTGATCAACTAATTTCTCAGTAACTAGATCTTTATTATATACAGTTTTTGATACTCCCTCTTTAACTAAAAATCTCGGCGTAAAATATTTTAGCATAAATCTCATAATTTTTGTTTCAAGTAACTTAAAGGCAATTGGTGGGGCGTTTTCTGATTGAAACTTTTTATACTCATTCTCGCTTCCAATAAATGGAGAGCCAATAATTATTAATCCACTTATTCTTTCAAGATTATTTAAGGCATACTTCCAAGATATAACTCCACCCATTGAATGGCCAACTAGATAGAATTTTTCAATACTTTTTACTTTCAGAATATCAGTTATTAATTTCTCGAATCCATCATACGAATACAAATTTGATTTAATTGCCCCTGTGAGACCATGAGCTGGAAGATCAAGAGACAAAATTCTAAAATTATTTTTTAAATATGAGACCATTGGTTCAAAATTAAAAAGTGAACCATTAAATCCATGAATTAAAACAATTGTTTCATTATTGTTTAAACCTTCATCTCTTACATGCACTAATGAACCATCATCAAGTTTTATAAACTCAGAGGCTCCTTTTGCATGTTTTGCCAATACGATATCTCTGGAAATATCAAAATAAACTGATTTATAAAAACCATAAGAAATCAAAAGAAAAAATAAAATTAAAAATATATATAAAAAAACTTCCATTTCTTATAAGCCATAAGCTGCAATGGTTGTTCGATGTAAAAGACGTTCTTGCCCTTCATAACCGCCAGTTGCTCGGTGTAGAACACTTCTATTGTCCCACATAATTAACATATCCTTTTTCCATTTGTGACGGTAAACAAATTCTTCTTTACACTGCCATGCGCTCAATTCCATAAGTAATTTCATAGCTTCCTGGTTATCCATACCATCAATGCCAATGATATAACCAACTGTACCATAAATACCCTCTTTATTTGTTTCAGGATGACTTTTAATAATAGGATGTATTTGTTGAGCAAAAGCATCGTCTGACGCTCTTATATCCATGCTTCTTCCCATTTCTCTATCCTTATCACCGTAACCACCCCCTGGTGAGTAAGGTACAAGTGCTGAGTGAATTGCTTTTTTCCCCTCCAACTTTTTCCTTAATTCGAAGGGCATGCACTCTAATGCTAAATGTTGGTTTGCAAACAACGTATCACCCCCTTCTGATGGAATTATTTTTCCAAATAAACACGTACCTGCTGGTGGATTTTTTTGAAAACTCCAATCAGTATGCCAATTGTCTGCAAAAATTGGTACCTTTTCATCTGCCGTTCTTTTAACTGCAATAATATTTTCTCTGCCTGGTATTGAGGCAATAAATGGGTCATCTCCAAATGATCCAAAATAAAGAGTGAAACGTTCTAGATCATCGTCAGATAAAGCTTGGTTGGGAAAACTCAGTATGTGATGTTTAAGCCAATGATTTCTTATTTCAGAAATTTGACTCTCAGATAAATCTTTTTTTAGGTCAATTCCTGTTATTTCTGCACCACAGGCCTGTTCTGAGGCGACTACATTTAAAGACATAATTAAATTATAGAATAAGTTAAAAAAGATATAAGGGATAAAATTTATCTTTTTTGGTGGGCCCACTAGGACTCGAACCTAGGACAACTCCGTTATGAGCTGTGAGCCTTAACCTTTAAGCTAGGGTATGTAAGAAATTTTAGTCTGTAAATGTTTAGTTTTAAGAGCTTTGGCCTGCAGATGGCCTGCGAGAGTAATGTTCAGGGGAATATTTATTAGAACCCATTTAGAATCATACAAACTTGAATCCTGAATCACGATTAACTATTTTTGAAACTATTCATCATCAATTGACTTAAGTTTTTTTTCAAGCTCTTTAATTTTAATTTTTCTTTCAAGTTTATTTATTTGTTCTATTTCCTCAGTATTGTCTTTAAATGATGCCTTCTGATAATTCTGTTCAGCAGGCTTTACTTCATCTAAATCACGTAATTCAGTTTCTACTTTTCTTTTTGCCAATTTATTTTTTAACGGTAATGAGCTAGATTGATATAGTTCACTTGATTTTTTGAAAAATACTCTTAATAACTTTCTTATTATAAAAAAGCCCACAATACTGATGATAATTAAAAATATAGGAAGTATTATTAGCGTCTCCTCGAATCCAATATGATCATCAATTCTCCATAAATCTATGCCTAGAAGATCTCCGTTTACATCATATCTAAACGCATTTGTTTCAGCAGCTAATAAATAACAGTTTTTTTGTTTCCACCACTTATCGTTACATAATGAATCTCTAGGTATGTTTCTACATATTGTGTCTAGTTCATCTTGATCTCCACCAATTGCAGTACACGTTCGTGTTGGAAAATCGTAAAAACCATCTGTTGATAAACTGGCACTTGCATTTGCGAGAGGTTGCATAAACATAATTACAAAAAATGTTACAGCAATTAATCTCATACAAAATTATATCCTACAAACCACAATTATTAAAGTCATTGACTGCAGATGGCCTGCAGGAACAATTTTCAGAAAGTGTATGAATGAATAAACGTTGAAAAACGTGGTGGGCCCACTAGGACTCGAACCTAGGACAACTCCGTTATGAGCGTGGTAAGTCATCCATTAAGCAATAGCTACGCTTATAATTGTTATTATTACCTATTTTTTATAATACAACTTAGAAACAATTTAGAAAATTTCTAACCAAATGACTGCGTAACGACTGCAATAATTGTTTAAAATTTGTGCGTATTGCTAACGTTTAACACTAATAGGACATATTTGTGCTGCACCCACAGTGATTGCATGCGCGCTGCCAACACAACTGTATTGGCAGACTTTGTTCATTCCTTCTATATATTCGCCAGTGCTATAACATGTTGTGCTTGTAGAGGATGTAGTGTTAGTGCTTCCATACAGAGAATTATTTAATTGATTAAGTCCCGTTATAAAAGCTGCCCAGTTAAACTGATTTCCTCTACCCTTTTGTTCATTTGGAATTACAATTTTTGTATTCTTAGAGTTATTCAATTTTAAAATTGTTTCTAATTCTATAATTTTAAGTAAACAATGTGACATATCTAAAGTGTTTTCCTCAAAACCTATCTCTTTACAAGAATTTATTCTTGCGTCTGCATCCCTTTTCTTCCATTCTTCGACCATTTTTTTACCAGCTATATCTAATTCACAGAGATTTTTTCTTCTTTCTAATTCACTAGGTTTATCAATGTCTGCATTGGGGTGAGGAATACCACAATACAATTCAATTTTTCCAATATGGGTTAAATTAGTATTACTATCTTTCGGCTCACGATTTGTTTTAAATACATCATAACCGAGATTGTCACAATGATCTTTTGCAAGTTGAAGGGCAGCAAATTGATTACAAAAGATTGTGGGATATTCTTTGTGCTCCGGAGTATCTATAAGCACTCTCGTAACTTCCCGGATGCTTTCTTCTTTCTGATAGTAAAGATCTAATTCTGGATTAGAGCAACTGACTAAAGTTAAAGCAAAAATTAGCATTATAAAAATTCTCATATTAAAATAATACTTAAGAATTTATATTATCAAAGAGGTCAAATTGTTTTATTTTAATTGATAGTAACTAAAGACCTTATAAGCACTATTTTATAAAAACTTCACTAAAATGACTGCACAATGACTGCGCAGCTTGATTTCGAAAGGTAGAAATGGGAATTATGACTCGTAAGTCATTGTATTACTTGGTGGGCCCACTAGGACTCGAACCTAGGACAACTCCGTTATGAGCGGAGGGCTCTAACCAACTGAGCTATGGGCCCTTATAAAACTTTTATACACAGAGAATTGTAGCCTTACAAACTAGTTTTTATCTAAAAAGCTTTTTAAAAGCTTTGCTCGAGTTGGATGCTTTAGTTTTCTCAGCGCTTTTGCTTCAATCTGTCTAATTCTCTCCCTCGTAACTGAAAATTGTTGTCCAACTTCTTCAAGAGTATGGTCAGAATTCATACCAATACCAAATCTCATTCTCAATACTCTTTCCTCACGAGGTGTTAATGACGATAATATTTTGGTAGTAGTTTGCCTCAAATTAGAGTGAATCGCTGCATCGATTGGAATAACGGCATTCTCATCTTGTATAAAGTCACCTAAGTGACTGTCTTCTTCATCGCCAACTGGAGTTTCAAGGCTTACAGGCTCTTTTGCAATTTTTAAAACTTTTCTGACTTTCTCAAGAGGCATATTTAATTTTGTAGATATTTCTTCAGGAGTTGGCTCCCTTCCTATTTCATTTAAAAGCAACCTTTGTGTTCTTACAATCTTATTGATTGTTTCTATCATATGTACTGGTATACGAATAGTTCTAGCTTGGTCCGCTATTGATCTAGTAATTGCCTGCCTGATCCACCAAGTTGCATAAGTTGAAAATTTGTAACCTCGTCTATATTCAAATTTATCTACCGCTTTCATTAAGCCGATATTACCCTCTTGTATTAAGTCTAAAAATTGTAGACCTCTATTCGTATATTTTTTTGCGATAGAAATTACTAATCTTAGGTTGGCTTCAATCATTTCTTTTTTAGCAATACTTGATTCTCTCTCACCTTTTTGAACATTGCTTACAATTCTTTTAAACTCATTAAGTGTTAAACCTATATTACTTGCAGCAGCTCTTACCTCGTTCATAATATTTTTAATATTATTTTTTTCCTCTTTGACAAATTTTTCCCATCCAGAAAGTCTGGTAATCTTTCTTAACCAATAAGGATTATTCTCATTTCCGATGTATTTATCCAAGAATTCGTCTCTTGAAATTTTATATTGGACTGCAAGTCTTAATAATTTACCTTCCAGAGATACAATTCCTTTATTAATTATGTATAACTTGTTAATTAATTCTTCAATTTTATTTGTATTTATTTGCAAGCCTTTAATCAATTCAACAACAACAGCCTTTGAAGTCTGATAGCTTTTTTCAGATCTTGAAGGAAATTCTTTACCCTTTTCCTGAAATGCAATTTTATCCTTTTGGAGCTTTTGTAGCTTTTTAAAACTTTTATTTAATTTTTTAAATGTTTCAAGGATCTGAGGCTTGAGCTCTTCTTCCATTATTGCAATTGAAACATTTAATTCATCATCAGCATCTTCGTATTCCTCAATTACTTGATCTGAGGTAGTTTCAATCATTGGCTCCGTATCATCACCATAAGTAGAAGATTTTTTTTCAGCCTCTTTTCTTTTTCTAATTTCTTCTTTTTCTTCTTGTTCTTTTCTTTTTTTTGCTTCTTTTATTTTTTTGCTCAGCTCCTTTTTATTTGGGGACTCCTCAAACAGTGACTCAAGATCAATAACTTCTCTTAATGTTATTTTTTCAGCAATTATATCATCTCTCCAATCAAGTATCGCCTGCAGCGTGAGTGGACTTTCACAGAGTCCAGAAATCATTGCTTCTTGGCCAGCTTCAATTCGTTTAGCTATCGCAATTTCGCCCTCACGAGATAGTAGATCAACTGTTCCCATTTCTCTGAGATATAATTTAACTGGATCATCTGTTTTTTCTGTCCCTGCTTTTACTGAAGGTGACTCGTCATCTTTATCTTCATCATTATCTGAATCGTCAGAATCAATAATATCAAATCCAACTTGAGACAGCTTCGTTGTATATTGTTCAATCTGTTCAGAGGTAAATTTGTCTTCAGGAAAAGATTTTTTAATTAATTCGTGGGTGAGATAACCGTCTTTTTTACCTTGCTTAATAAGTTTTTTTATTATTGATTTTTCTAGATCTAAGACAGGACCATCTTGATCATTTGATTGCGACTGTAAGCTTTCAACTTCAGCTTTGACCTGCTTTTTTTTTCTACCTCTTTTCTTCATTTTAGTTTTTACTTATGCTTTCTTTTTTTATTCTCATAAAATTTTCAAAGCTTTTTTCGTCCATCTTTTCCTCGAGATCATTAAGAGCAATGTCTAGGTCACTTTCTTCAATTAAATTTTTATGTAAGTCTAACAGACTGGTAAAGCTTCTTTCTACCTCTACTTTTTCATTCTTAATTATAGAGCTATAAGTGCTTAGTAGCTTTGGTTGAAATATATATGTAATCTCCTGATTTAATCCCCTATTAATTAAATAAGACTTTAAATCAAAGTTTTCAAGCTCTTTATCAACATTAGAAGCAGAGAATTCAAGGATTTCAGATACCAATGATGACAAATTAAGATCATTAAAGTGAATTTTTCCTAATTCTTCTGAGTACTTCGCAATCAAGAACGGATTCTCAATTAAGCAGATTAATATGATTTTCTCACGAACAACAGACTCATGGCTTTGCTTTTTAACTCTGTCACTGGCAAGCATTTCACTAGAAATTCTGTTTTTTTTCCTTTGATAATTTACATCGTAGGAAATATTCCTATTAAATTTTAGTTCACTTAATTTATCATTAAAAAATTTGTTATAATATTCACGTACTGTTTTGTTATTTATTTTGTTTGTAAGTATTCTTATCCTTTTTTCAAAACCAGCTTTTTTTTCGGGTATGGAAATATCTTCTTTTTCAAGTTCTGTACCCCAAATAAATTCAGATAATGATAGAGAATTATCAATAATATCTTGCAAACTTGATGGGCTATTCTTATTTAAATAATCATCTGGATCATAATCTTTAGGCAATAAACAAAATCGAAGGGAATGATCAGGTAATAAATTATTCAATGCAAGTAATGCAACTCTCTGTGCTGCTTTTTGACCAGCTTCATCTCCATCAAACATGATTATAGGGTTTTGACAAACTTTCCAAGCTCGTTCAAGTTGGTAACTTGTGAGCGCTGTACCTAATGGTGCCACAGATGATTTAAAGTTATTTTGATATAGCGTGATAACATCCATATATCCTTCAACAATAATTAAATTTCTTGGTTTTCTATTTTCTTCAATTGCAAGATTTAAATTATAAAGTTGAAAACTTTTTTTGAAAATTGGACTATCAGATGAATTTATATATTTTATGTTGGAATTATCTAGAGCCCTTCCTCCAAAAGCAATTACGTTTGATTTATAATCTTTAATTGGAAACATAAAGCGATTACGAAAGAAATCATAAAACTCATCTTTTTTCTTATTTGATTTTTTAATTAGACCGATAGAGATTGCGTCATCAATGTTCAATCCTATTTTTTTAAAATGGTTATATAAATTATTATTGCCATTGCCAGAATAGCCTAATTCAAATTTTTGAATTATATTCTCATCAATTGATCTTTTATCGATATACTTTTGAGCTTCTGAACTAGCTCTTAGTTGGTTCTTAAAATAATTGTTTGCTTCGTTAATTATTTTTTTTAAGCTTGAAAAATCTTTTTCTACGTAATTTGGATCTCTAATGATACCAGTTTCAGGATTCAAACCTGCTTGGTTTGCTAAATATTCAATTGACTCTGGATAAGACATATTTTTATGTTTCATTAAAAAAGAGAATATATCGCCATGTTCAGCGCTACTGAAACAATGAAAGAATTCTTTTTCATCGTTGACAGTGAATGAAGGTGTTTTTTCATTTTTAAAAGGACTTAGCCCAACAAACTCGTTTCCTCTTTGAGTAAGTTTTACAAACTTTCCAATAACATCTGATACACGTAATCTTGATTTAATTTCTCCAATAAACTCTTTTGAATATCTAGGCATAAATAAAATATATTACTTGAATATAGTTAGGAATAACTATCAAGTATCTATAAATTTTGTAGTTTTTCCTTTATAATTTTACTTGCTAAAGAAATATCAAGAGCTGGTGAACTATTTTCCTTCAAATACTTTATCACTTTTCCTATTTCCTTTAGTGATTTTGCTTCAGTTGCACCAATCGCTTCTTCACAAGCTACCGCAGTCTCTTCCTCACCAAGTTGCTTAGGAAGAAACTCACTAATAATATCAATCTCGCTATTTTCTTTCTGAACAAGTTCATCTCGTCCAGCTTTTTTAAACATATCAATCGAATCGTTTCTTTGCTTAACCATTTTTTTGAGAAGACTAATAACTGTATCATCTGAAATTGTAGAATCTTCCCCCGAGGAACGACTTGCAATTTCTTTATCTTTAATAGCAGCTAGTACTAGTCTTAATGTATGGATTCTGTTTTTATCCCCATTTTTGAGAGCATTAGACAATTCGGTTGTGATGTTTTCTTTCATTTGAGATAAACATAATATTTACATCATCAGATATATTGTGGCAATAATAGATCTAATATTTATTATCTTATCTAACTATTGCATGAATTCCCCATTTGCACTAAATTTCTATAAATCTAGAATCACTACATATGGCTAATGCGAAAAGGTTGAAAAAAGATCTCTCAACAACTCGACCTAAACCTATTGAAGGCCAACTTATACTTGAAGATGGATCCCGATTTAATGGACTAAAAATTGGCTCTCCTAATATGGAAATAGGAGAAGTTTGTTTTAATACCTCAATGACAGGCTATCAAGAAATAATAACTGACCCTTCTTATGCAGGACAAATAATCAATTTTACTTTTCCTCACATTGGTAATGTAGGTACAAATCTTGATGATAACGAGTCTAGTAAACCGTATGCGAAAGGAATCATAATTAACTGTGATATTTCTGATCCATCAAACTATAGATCTATCCTTCATCTTGATGCGTGGCTTAAAAAAAACAACGTACCAGGTATTTGTAATATTGATACCAGACTAATTACAAATAGAATCCGTTCTAAAGGTGCGCCGAAAGGTGGCATTATCGAAGGTCCAATAAACAAAAAAAAGACCGCATCCTGTTTAAATGAAATAAAAAAATGGAAGGGACTTAATGGACTTGATCTAGCTATCGATGTGTCACGTAAGGACATAAAAATTTATAAATCTAAAAAAAGTTCAAAACTCAAAGTTGTAGCAATAGATTATGGAATTAAGAAAAATATATTAAACTGCTTACTAGATTTAAATTTAGAAGTTATTTTAGTGCCAGCTAAAACTTCTGTAGAAAAAATACTTTCTTATAGTCCTAATGGAATTTTTCTTTCCAATGGTCCAGGTGATCCAAAAGCAACAGGAAAATACGCTATTCCAATTATAAAAAAACTTATCAAATCAAGAATCCCACTATTTGGTATATGTCTTGGTCATCAACTTATTTCTTTAGCATTAGGAGCAAAGACAAAAAAAATGTTTCAAGGTCACAGAGGGGCCAATCATCCAGTTAAAAATCTTGAAACGGAAAAAGTAGAGATCACATCTCAAAACCATGGTTTTGAAGTAACCGAAAAATCTATTCCAAAAGACGTGAAAATAACACATAAATCATTATTCGATGGAAGTATTGAAGGTATAAGAAAAGGAAAAAATATATTTGCGGTGCAATATCACCCTGAAGCAAGCCCAGGTCCGCACGATAGTCATTATCTTTTTCAAGAATTTAAAAAAATGATTAATCAGAATGCCTAAGAGAAAAGACATAAAATCTATTTTAATTGTAGGAGCTGGTCCAATAATAATAGGTCAAGCATGTGAGTTCGATTATTCAGGAACGCAGGCTTGTAAGGCATTACGAGAAGAGGGGTATAAAGTAATTCTAATTAATTCAAATCCTGCAACTATAATGACTGATCCTGACACTGCGGATGTAGTATACATAGAACCAATCACGCCTGAGATTGTTGCAAAAATAATTAAGAAAGAAAGACCCGATGTACTTCTACCTACAATGGGTGGTCAGACAGCATTAAATATAGCAATTGAACTTTCGAAAAATGGAACTTTAAAAAAGTATAAAGTTGAACTAATTGGTGCAAATCTTAAAGCAATCAAAAAGGCAGAAGAAAGAGAAAGTTTTTATAAAGCCATGACTAAGATTGGCTTAGAATGTCCAAGAGCAGAGATTGCTAGAAATTTTAAAGATGCAAAAAAGGCTCTAAAGAAAATTGGATTACCCGTCATCATAAGACCATCGTTCACACTTGGAGGCACGGGTGGAGGAATCGCAACCAGCGAGAAACAGTTTGAGGAAATCGCAAATTCTGGACTTTATAACTCACCGATAAATGAAATTTTAATTGAAGAGTCTGTAGCTGGATGGAAAGAATTCGAAATGGAAGTTGTGAGAGACAAAAACGATAATTGTATAATCATATGCTCAATTGAAAATGTAGACCCCATGGGAGTTCATACAGGCGACTCAATAACAATAGCTCCTGCTCTTACTTTAACTGATAAAGAGTATCAAATTATGAGAAACGCATCCATTGCATGTCTCAGAGAAATTGGTGTTGAAACTGGAGGCTCTAATGTTCAATTTGCCGTTAATCCAAAAAATGGAAGGCTTGTAATTATTGAAATGAACCCAAGAGTTTCTAGATCATCTGCTTTAGCTTCAAAAGCAACGGGCTTTCCAATTGCCAAAGTTGCCGCTAAATTAGCAGTTGGGTATACATTAGATGAACTTACTAACGAAATTACAAAAGTTACACCTGCATCGTTTGAACCAACAATTGACTATGTGGTTACAAAAATTCCAAGATTTACCTTTGAAAAATTTCAATTAACGCAACCTTTACTATCAAGTTCAATGAAATCTGTTGGTGAAGTCATGGCTATTGGGAGGTCATTTCCAGAGTCATTGCAAAAAGCAATGAGGTCGCTTGAAACTGGTTTAGACGGATTAGACGAAGTAACTTTAAGTATGAATAAAAAAAAGCTCACAAAGAAAAATATTTTATCTGAACTTAAGAAACCTCTTGCAGATAAACTATTATTAGTGGCTCAGGCATTACGTTTTGGATTAGATATAGTTCAAATTCATAAGTCCTCAAAAGTTGATCCTTGGTTTATTGGTCAAATAAAAAGGATAGTGGATACGGAAAAAACCCTAAAAAAAGGATTGCCACTAAACGCTAAAGAATTGCTTAGAATAAAATCTTTGGGATTTTCAGATAAAAAAATATCACAGCTCTGTAATACTAAGGAAGAGAAAATTTTTAATTTGCGTGTCAAAAACAAAATTTTTCCTGACTTCAAAAGAATAGATACCTGTGCTGCAGAGTTTGAAGCTAAGACTCCATACATGTACTCAACTTACGCTAAAAATTCTTTAAATAGTGATGCATGCGAATCCAGTCCAACAAGTAGAAAAAAGGTAATTATTCTTGGAAGTGGTCCAAATCGAATTGGACAAGGTGTTGAATTTGATTATTGCTGCTGTCATGCTTCATTTGCCCTAAAAGAATTAAAATATGAAACAATCATGATCAACTGTAATCCAGAGACAGTCTCTACCGACCCGGATACCAGTGACAGACTTTATTTTGAACCCCTTACGAATGAAAATGTATATGAAATTATTAGAAAGGAAAAAAGCAAAGGTAATCTTTTAGGGGTTATTGTTCAATTCGGTGGTCAGACGCCTCTCAAGTTGTCTGACTATTTAAATAAAATGAATATACCAATTTTGGGTACTTCAACTGAGTCGATTGACACTGCTGAGGATAGAGAAAAATTTAAAAAGATTTCCGAAAACTTAAATCTATTGCAACCGGCAAATGGTATCGCATATTCTGAAAAAGAAGCAAACTCAGTAATTAAGAAGATTGGTTTTCCAGCAGTGATCAGGCCATCATATGTATTAGGCGGAAGAGCTATGGAAATTGTTCACAATGAGGATGAATTAAAAAAATACTTCAAAGAAGCTGTAGTAGTTAGTGGTAAAAGCCCTGTTCTAATTGATCACTATTTGAAAGACTCAATTGAAGTAGATGTCGATGCTGTATCTGATGGAAAAAAAGTCATTATTGCGGGTATTATGGAACATATTGAGGAAGCAGGAATCCATTCTGGTGACTCAACATGCACGTTGCCTCCTTACTCATTGTCGGAAAAAATCATTAAAGATATAGAAAAGCAGACCAAAAAATTAGCCATTGCGCTGAGGGTGAAGGGCTTACTAAATATACAATTTGCAATTCAAAATAATAATATATTCCTGCTTGAAGTTAACCCTAGAAGCAGTCGTACTGTACCGTTTGTAGCTAAAGCCACGGGTAATCCAATTGTAAAAATAGCACTCAGTGCAGCAATGGGAAAACCGTTGAATAAAGATAAATTTAAAATTGGTAAAACTAATTGTATCTCAATTAAAGAACCTGTATTTCCTTTTAAACGCTTTCCTAATGTTGATACCATCTTAGGCCCTGAAATGAAATCTACTGGGGAGGTAATGGCCATAGATAAGTCATTTGAGTCAGCTTTTATCAAATGTCAGTTAGCCTCCTCTAACCCTCTTCCTAGGAAAGGTTCTTTATTCGTATCTGTAAAAGATTCTGATAAACCAAAAATACTTCCAATTATAAGATCCTTTCAAAAATTAGGATTTCAAGTGAATGCGACTGCAGGAACAGCTGATTATTTGATTGAGGGTGGTGTTAAGGTTAAGAAAATCAACAAGGTTTCTCAAGGATCACCACATATTGTTGAAGAGTTAATTGATGACAAAGTTGATATAATAATTAATACAACTGAAGGAAGAAAATCAATTAATGACTCCTTTGGCATAAGAAGAACTGCTCTCATGAAAAGTTTGCCATACTTTCTCACGGTATCTGGTGCAAGGGCTGCTATTAATTCAATTAAAGAATTAAGAAATAATCAATTGGAAGTTAACCCTATAACCAAATTTCACTAATCTAAAGGAACAGTGCCTAGTTTCTTTGTATTTTTTATGACAAACGCTGTTTTAACACTCAAAATATTTTCATTTGAAGTCACATGTGTTGTTAAGAAATTATTAAATTCATTCATATTTTTCACTACACATTTTAGAATAAAATCTATTTCACCGTTTAGCATAAAACATTCTCTAATAGGCTCCCAACCCCAAACCAGCTTTTCAAAAGAACCCAAACTTTCTTCATTTTGATTTTTTAAACTGACAAATATCCATGCTACTAAGTCATATCCAAGCTTTGATGGATCTAGATTTGCGCGAAAACCATCAATATACCCATTATCTTCTAAGTCTCTTACTCTTCTTAGTGTAGGCGGTGGGGACATTTCAATTTTCTTAGACAAATCTAGATTTGAAATTCTTCCTTCATCTTGAAGTATTCGAAGTATTTTTAGATCAACGTTATCAATTTCTTTTTTTACCATCAGTCTACTGGCCACTCTGTTACAAAGGTAACATAATTTAATTGCAAGCAGCGTCTTTCTTTTTTAATTTTTTTCTTTTCAAGTCCATGCCAAGAGTTTTCTTCTGAAGTAAAAATATACCCTGTATTATTTTTATAAGGTAGAGTTTTAGCAACTTTCAAATCTGGAGTATAAAAGTCTGTTCCTAAATTTTCATTTTCTCCGTATCTGTTTACAAACAAAATTGATGACATTAATTTTTCCTTAATGTCACAGTGAGGTTCAAGCCAAAATCCATCTCGATCGGCAATGACTTCTAATCTAACGTAAGAATTTTTTAGATCTCTATTGATTAGATTAGAAATGAAGTCAGTACATTCTTTTGATTGCATTTCTTTTACCAATCTAGTTAATTCAGAATATTTTTCTGCATTATCTTTATTAATAAATATTCTTAACTTACTAAGTAAGTTATCCCCTGTTTTATCTCCTGCTCTTGTACCATCGAAAATAACTTTACCTTCGGGAAAATTAATAGAATAAATTTCATCTATTGCTTTTTCTGAAAGAGGATTGTTAATTATCCAATGATTAAAAGGTACATTGGAATGTGATAAATTGTTTTTCAAAGCATTGATTAATGTCATGCTTTTTTATTATACCTTTCTTGAATCATTCTGGCTACTTGGAAGGTCTCATTTTCATATGAATTTGTAAAGTCTTCGAGTTTTTCTCCTAAAAGCCTTGCGTAATTTTTTTGCGATAGCATTGTAATAAATTTTTCTATTCTGTTATTTTTTTTTAAGCTTGGAAGTTTAAAAATATATACTGGTTTAGTTGAAGATATAGATTCTGAAATTATTGAAACAGAGTCAGATGTACAAATAATATATTTAGAAAACTTCATTAAGGCTAAATAAGGATTACCTTCGCCGTTCCAAATAATATTCTGATTCAAAAATCGTTCTTTCAGGTATTCGATAATAAATTGATCAGTTCTTCTTGAAAATAAAATGTATAGCTGAATGTCATTATTTTTAATAATTTTATCAACTTGATCAGCTAATACCTTAACAACAGATATATCGAAGCGATAGTTTCTGTTTTGACCTCCTAAAAAAATCGCACAAATAGGTTTTTCTATTTTTGAGAATTGAGCTGCGTAAAGCTCAGCCTCTTTGCTCAGTAGACTTTTGTTTATATGATTAAGAGCCAAATCAGTTTGAAGCACATTTTTACCTTTTAAATCATCATGTGCTGGAGCGACAACCAAATCAAAATGAGCTGGGTTGATTTTTGGATTTTGTATGTGAATTGAAAAGACTTTATTTTTTAATGATTTTTTGAGATGTAAAGATGCATAAATAGACCTCTTGCCACATGATATAATAATATCTGGAGGAATATTACTTTCTAAGCTTATTTGTCTGTAATTATTAAATATAATTTTGGATGGTGGCAATATTCCGACTGGAAGCTTATTCCAAGGAAATTTTAAATCTATTGTCTTTTGCTCAAAATTTAAATTAAGAGCATCTGCAAGGCCTTTGACCTGACTGATCATTCCTGCTGATCCATCTGTTAGGCACCACGCTCTCAAATTCTTGAAATTGGTCATTTAATAACTATCTATGTTGAATACAAAAGTTCTTTAATTACTAGAAGATAATATATAGATTATAAAAATTAAATGCATTCAAAAGTTCTAATAATAGGTTCAGGTCCTGCAGGATATACTGCTGCAATATATGCGGCAAGGGCAATGCTTGAGCCGACTTTAGTTCAAGGTTTGCAGCCAGGTGGGCAACTTACTATAACAACAGATGTTGAAAACTATCCTGGCTACGGGGATGTAATACAGGGTCCATGGTTAATGGAACAAATGCAAGAACAAGCAAAAAATGTTGGAACAAATATTATAAATGACATTATAAAAAGTGTAGACTTTAAATGTAAGCCATTTAAGGCTATTAGCGAGTCGGGAACTGAATATACTGCCGACTCAGTGATTATCTCAACAGGAGCTCAAGCAAGATGGCTAGGATTAGACTCTGAAAAAAAATTTCAGGGATATGGCGTTTCAGCTTGTGCAACTTGTGATGGCTTCTTTTTTAAGGAAAAAAAGGTAGCAGTCATCGGCGGTGGTAATTCAGCTGTTGAGGAAGCTTTATATTTAACAAACTTTGCATCTAAAGTGTACCTTGTTCACAGGCGTGATAAACTTCGAGCAGAAAAAATTCTTCAAGATAGATTGTTTAAAAATGAAAAAGTTGAATGTGTATGGGATAGCGAACTAAAAGAAATAGTTGGCGATGAAGATCCTCTAAACGTTAAAAGTATAAACATTAAAAATACAAAAACTAATGAAACCAGCAGCATTGAACTAGACGGTGTCTTTGTTGCTATAGGCCATGATCCGGCTACTCAAATTTTTAGGGACCAAGTCGAAATGGATGAAGATGGATATATAATTACAAAACCTGACTCAACACTTACAAATGTTGAAGGTGTATATGCAGCAGGAGATGTAAAGGATAAAATCTATCGTCAGGCAGTTACTGCAGCTGGTATGGGTTGTATGGCAGCGCTTGAAGCAGAAAAATACCTAGCTGAATTATCTTAATTTATTGAGAAAATCTCTCATTCGTAAGCATGCATTTTTTAAGTTTTCGTCTGAAGTTGCATAAGAAATTCTAAAATAGCCCTCCAAACCAAAAGCTGAACCTTGAACAACAGCAACTCCAGCATGCTCTAATAATGATGTCGTAAATTCTTCATCATTTGTAATTTTGTTATTCGACTCATCAACTTTACCAATTACTCCTTTACATGAAGGAAAAACATAAAATGCACCTTCAGGTACTCTACAAGTAATTCCATTCATACTAGTAAGTTCATTGATTAGAAAATCACGTCTACCTTTAAATACTTTGGCTCTTTCAGCAATGAATGAATCATCTCCATTTAAAGCTTCAACTGCTGCAGCTTGACTGATAGATGTTGGATTGCTTGTTGATTGAGACTGAAGCTTGCCCATGGCTTTAATTAAGCTGGCATTTCCTCCCGCATAACCAATTCTCCAGCCTGTCATAGCATATGCCTTACTAACTCCGTTCAATGTTAATATTCTCTCTTTAAGTTCTGGAGCAATGCTTGCAAAAGTATGAAATTCATTATCATCGTATATAAGATGTTCATATAAATCGTCTGTCATTATGTTCACGTGTGAATATTTTTTTAAAACATTTGCAAGTTCTAAAAGTTCATTTTTTGTATAACAAGAACCTGTAGGGTTTGATGGTGAATTAAGAATAAACCATTTGGTTGATTGATTGATTGTATTTTCAAGTTGTTGCGGAGTAATCTTAAATCCTGACTCTTCACCACATTGAACAAAAATAGGTTTTCCATTAAAATAATTAACAACGTCAGGGTAGGTCACCCAATAAGGAGCTGGAATAATTACTTCGTCTGACTCATTTAAGGAGACAGCAAATGCATTAAAAATAATTTGCTTTCCTCCTGTACCAACGGAGATTTCATTAAGCTCGTAATCTAAATTGTTTTCTCTTTTAAATTTTGCTTTGATTGCACTCTTCAGTTCTGGAGTTCCATCAACAGGGGTATATTTGGTATCTCCATCGTTTATCGCCTGAATGGCTGCTTTTTTAATATTTTCCGGAGTATCAAAATCAGGTTCGCCCGCTCCTAAACCTATAATATCCTTTCCTGCGGCCCTCAATTCACGAGCTTTTTGGGTCACTGCCATGGTGGCCGATGGCTTAATTCTTTTTATACTACGCGATAGTTCTACCATTGCTTATCCCCAGTATTTGTTATTTATACAATCAGCTATTATATTAAATTAGATTAATACACAATTTATATTCTAACTAATTGATAAATTAATGCAAAATTCTGAAGTTCTTAAAGTCACATCTGAATACAAGCCTGCAGGAGATCAGCCTCAAGCAATTGAAGAGATTGTTAAAAGCATAAAAGGCGATGAGATGGAACAAGTTTTGCTTGGAGTAACTGGATCAGGCAAAACCTTCACGATGGCTAAAATTATAGAAAAACTTCAAAGGCCAACTCTAATACTTGCTCCAAATAAAACTTTAGCGGCACAATTGTATGGTGAAATGAAGTCATTCTTTCCAGACAATGCTGTTGAATATTTTGTATCTTATTATGACTATTATATACCTGAAGCATACGTACCAAGGTCAAATACTTACATTGAAAAAGAAGCATCAATAAATGAACAAATCGATCGAATGAGACACTCGGCAACTCAATCCTTACTTGAGAGAAAAGACGTTGTAATTGTTGCAAGTGTTTCATGTATATATGGAATAGGTTCTGTTGAAACGTATAGATCAATGACTATTCGATTGGAAAAAAATCAAAAGATTGGACGAAATGAAATTATTCAAAAACTCATTACGCTTCAATATAACCGAAACGACACCGATTTTCATAGAGGCACATTTAGGGTGCGTGGAGACTTGATTGAAGTTTTTCCATCCCATTATGAAGACCGCGCATGGAAATTATCATTATTTGGAGATGACCTCGAGTCGATTAGTGAATTTGATCCATTGACTGGAAAAAAGACAGCTGAGTTAGAAACTATAAAAATTTATGCGAACAGTCACTACGTCACTCCAAGGCCAACACTTGATACTGCCATAAAACAAATACGAAAAGATTTAGAAGTAAGGATACCTGAATTTAAAAAAGAAAATAAATTAATAGAGGCTCAACGAATAGAAGAAAGAACAAGGTTTGATTTAGAAATGATTGAGGCAACGGGCAGTTGTCCAGGCATTGAGAATTATTCAAGATATCTCTCTGGAAGGAATCCAGGCGAACCGCCTCCAACACTTTTTGAATACTTACCTGACAATGCACTTCTTTTTGTTGATGAAAGTCATGTCACAGTGCCTCAATTAGAAGGCATGTATAAAGGTGACCGAAGCAGAAAAACAACACTATCAGAATATGGCTTTAGATTACCATCTTGTTTAGATAACAGACCATTGAAGTTTGAGGAATGGGAAATGATGCGCCCTCAAAGTTTATTCATTTCTGCTACTCCAGGACCATGGGAAATGCAAAAAACTCAAGGGGTATTTACTGAACAAATAATAAGGCCAACAGGATTGATTGATCCAGAGGTTGAAATAAGGCCTGCAAAAACTCAAGTTGAAGATTTAATATCAGAATGTAAAAAAATTATTGATCTAAAATACCGAGTACTGGTGACAACACTTACTAAACGCATGGCTGAGGACTTATCGGAGTATATGCATGAAAATGGTATAAAAGTAAAATATATGCATTCAGATATTGATACATTAGAAAGGATTGAAATAATCCGTGACCTAAGAAAGGGACTATTTGACGTCTTAGTGGGTATCAATTTACTTAGAGAAGGTTTGGATATACCTGAATGTGCCTTAGTCGCAATATTAGATGCTGATAAAGAAGGCTTCTTAAGATCGGAAAGATCTTTGGTACAGACAATCGGTAGAGCTGCAAGGAATGTAGATGGAAGAGTAATACTGTATGCTGATAAAGAAACAGAAAGTATAAAAAAAGCAATAAGTGAGACTGACAGAAGAAGAGATATACAAAAGCAATATAACAAAGAAAATAATATTACACCTGAAACTATAAAGAGGGATATTAGTGATATTCTTGAAAGTATTTATGAAAATGATCGTGTAAACGTTGATTTGAAGAGTACAGAAAAACATCTCGTCGGAAATAATCTAAAAAAACATCTTGAGGAACTAAAGAAAAATATGATGGATTTTGCTGATGATCTCAATTTTGAAGAAGCTGCTAAGTTAAGAGATGAGATAAAAAGGCTTGAGAATAATGAATTAGAGTTACCATCCAACAGCAATATAGTTTATAAAAAAAATAAAAGGAAAAAAAGAAAGTACTTCACTTAATGTATATAGATTTCTGCATACTGTTAATAGGATTATCTCTTCTTTTATACAGTGCAGATAAAATGATTGAGTCGGCTGACGCAATTGCTAAAAAGTTCAATTTATCCCCAGTATTAATAGGTTTAACAATTGTAGCGTTTGGTACATCAGCGCCTGAACTAGTTATAACTCTATTTGCTGCAACAAAGATTGTTCCAGCTACTGATGCCATTACGGGAAATATTATAGGATCTAATATTGCAAATATTTTACTAATTTTAGGAACTTCAGCATTTTTTTTTAAAATTAATCTAGATAAATTAGGCACTAAGGATGTTTTTTTCTTACTTCTAATATCTTTATACTTCGCACTCTTATTTTATATTAGCCAAACAGTCACTCTCATTCACACAATCGGCTATTTAGTTTTAACTTTGTTCTTTATCAATTTTCTTCGTAATTATAAATCCTCAGACCAAAATGAAGAACAAAAAATTTTTGGGAAATACACTTATTTAATTTTACTAAGTGCCTTCATAGGCATTTTTACCGGTGGAAAAATCTTTTTAGACAGTTCACTGAATATTTTTCAAACGTTAGGAGTTAACGAGGTACTAATAGGTATTTTTGTTCTGGCTATTGGCACATCCTTACCTGAACTGATAACTGTTATTATTTCTTACTTAAAAAAGAAAGGCTCTATAGGTATTGGTAATGTTATTGGTAGTAATATTATGAACATACTATTTGTTTTCCTACCAGGAGTTATAATTGTTCAACTTAGAGGGCTTGAATATTCTCTAAAAAATATAGATGTATTTCACATATATATTTTAATATTAGTAACTTTGATGATAGCTCTTATGGCAATTTTAAGAATTCAAATGAGAAAAATACATTCTGCTTTTTTCTTAATTAGTTATTTTTTATATCTTGGGTATTCTTTTATATTATGAAAAAAACAATATTAATTACAGGCGGTTCCCAAAGAATTGGTAGATCAATTGCACTGTTTCTCAAAGATTCTCATTATAATTTTATAATACACTATAACAAGTCTTCAAAAGCAGCCAGAGAGTTGAAAAGTATTATTAATAGTTACGGGCGCGATTGCGAAATAGTAAAAACTGATTTGTCTAAAATATCCGATGTTAAAAATATGATTAAAAGAAGTAAAAAATTCTTTGGACCAATACACGCAATTGTTAATAATGCCTCCTTATTCATTAATGATAATATAGAAAATTTAAATGATAAACTTTGGTATGATCATATGAATATAAACTTATACGCCCCTCTAATAATATCTAAAGAATTTAATAAACAACTTCCAAAAAAGAGCTTAGGGCATGTCATAAATATATTGGATCAAAATGTAGTCAATCCAGATACATCGTTCTTTTCCTACTCCATTTCAAAATCTGCTTTACTATCTGCAACTACAATCATGGCAAAATCATTTGCTCCTAACATTAGGGTTAATGCGATTGGCCCAGGCCCGACACTTAAAAATATTCATCAATCAAAAAAACATTTTGATAAATCGATCAAAAATACTCTACTTAAAATAGGTTCACCGCCGGAGGAGATTGCCAGAACAGTTAAATTTCTTCTTGAATCAAAATCAATTACAGGTCAATTTATAGCTGTAGATGGTGGGGAACATTTATCATGACAGCAAGGAATATTCTTAAATTAAGTGAATTAAGGTCAGAAACAGATTTGATCAATCCAAATTCTGGATACGATTTAATATTTTTAAATGATTTTATGATCAATGCAAACATTGGAGTATACAAACACGAGAAAATAAAGAGCCAACCACTCCGCATAAATATAATTGCTAAAGTTAAAAATCCAAAAAAAATAAATGATGATAAATTGTACAGTGTTGTGTGTTATAATCAGATTTCAAAAAAAATTAAAAAAATTATTAAATCTGGTCATACAATTTTATTAGAAAAACTTGCTGAAAAAATATTTCAGGAGTGTTTTAAAAACAAAAGAATTCAAACTATGAAGATAAGACTTGAAAAACTTGATGCAATTCAAGAAGCTGAAAGTGCAGGCATCGAAGTTGAACGCTCTCGTTCAGAATAATGAATAATCTTGAGAATATTAAAGAAATAATCGACCAATCCCCCTCTTCCTCCGGTATTTATAAAATGCTGAATGAAAAAGAAGAGATTATGTATGTTGGTAAAGCAAAAAATCTTCAAAATAGACTTAAAAGCTATCTAAACACTAACAATCTCTCAAATCGAATCAGAAGGATGGTTAGTAGAATATCAAATATTGAAGTAATTATTACAGAGACAGAAAAAGAAGCTTTGCTGCTTGAGGCAAATTTAATAAAAAAACTTAAACCTCCTTTCAATATACTTTTACGAGATGATAAATCATTTCCTTATATTTTTATTAATCACGAGCAAGAATTTCCACAAATTTCAAAACATAGAGGAAAACAAAAATATAAGGGAAAATATTTTGGTCCGTTCGCAACAATTAATTCACTTAATTATACTCTGAAAATATTACAGAAAGTTTTTCTACTAAGGTCGTGCGATGATACTATTTTTCAAAATAGATCTAAACCATGTCTTCTTTATCAAATTGAAAGGTGCAGTGGTCCCTGTGTTGATTATACATTAAGTAAAAAAGAGTATTTACAAAGTGTTAAGAATGCTGAGCACTTTCTTTCAGGTCAACATAGCAATTTACAAGAGGAGCTATCTTCTAAAATGGATGAAGAAAGTAAAAGTCTTAATTATGAAAAAGCAGCTAGCTATAGAGATAAGATAGTTGCACTAACCCAGATTCAAAGTCAGCAAAATATAAATCTTTACGATGTAAAAAATACTGACGTGATTTCAATTTCAAGAAAAGGTAATAAATCATGTGTTCAAGTATTTATTTATAGGTCAGGTCAAAATTGGGGAAATAGATCTTATTTTCCAAAACACAGCGATGAAGTGGAAACTTATGAGATCCTAGAGCGTTTTATTGTTGATTTCTATACAAGATATTCCCCTCCAAAAAATGTATTATTAAACTTACCTATAAAAAATTCATCTCTTATCGAAACATCTCTTAAATCCATTTATAATTACAAGGCATCTTTTTTTGTCCCTAAAAAAGGAAAAAAATTAGATATAGTAAACTATGCAAGTAGAAACTCAGAACTAGCACTTAAAAATCACATTGCACAATCTCACTCTGACAAAGAGAATCTGAGCCAACTTTCGAAAGTACTCAATATGACTAAAAAAATAAAAAGAGTTGAAGCCTATGACAACAGTCATCTATCGGGCAAAAATGCAGTTGGTGCAATGATTGTTTACTCTGAAGAAGGGTTTGAAAAAAAATCATACAGAAAATTTAATATAGACTCATCAAAAGTGAAACTCGGTGACGACTACGGAATGATGAGACACGTCCTTGAAAGAAGATTTTCAAAAGAAGCAATCAAAAATTCTAAAAAATATGAAAAATTGCCTGATTTATTGGTTATTGATGGAGGTAAAGGTCACTACGATTTAGCAAGAGAAATCTTAGAAACTAAAGGTTTGAGTGAAATGGAACTAATATCAATATTTAAGGGTGAAGGAAGAAAAGAGTCATTAGATCAAATAATATATAAAAATAAAAAAAACTTTATTGATAAAAATACTCCCTCCTTTTTCTTTATTCAGAGAATTAGAGATGAATCACATCGCTACGCAATCGGGGCACATAAAGCGAAAAGAAAGATAGAAATGCATGCTTCAGAACTAGAACCGATAGAAGGTTTAGGACGAAGCAGAAGAAAATTACTTTTGAATCATTTTGGATCAGTTAAAAATATTAAAAATGCCTCAGCTCAGGATATGATGAAAGTTAGAGGAATTAGTAAGTTGCTTTCAGAAAAAATATATGCATATTTTAATGGATAATGTCTAAGTTACCAAATTTTCTCACTCTACTTAGAATTTTTTTATTACCATTGTTAATATATTTTATCATAGATGGTGATAGCTTGTTTAATATGGCAATTCTTATTTTGTTTATTGTTATTGCATTGTCAGATTATTTTGACGGGATAATTGCTAGAAAAATGAATAGTACATCTGAATTTGGTAAAATGTTAGATCCTATAGCAGATAAACTATTTGTCGTATTGTTAATAATTACATTTATCTATAATGATTATATTAATGAGATTAATTTAATTCCAGCCTACTTAATAATATTTAGAGAAATTTTTATCTCTGGTCTAAGAGAGTATGCATCTAATTTACCAGAAGTAAAAAAAATAGATGTTTCTATATTAGGAAAATATAAAACTGCTTTTCAAATTTTGAGTTTATTTTTAATCTTAATAGGAAGCATCTACACAGATTTGAGTCCTTTATTAAATATAGGTATTTATCTGTTCTGGTTTTCAACCATAATCACGCTGATCAGCGGTTATCAATATTTCAAAAGTATATTTTAAGTTAAGATCTCACAATTTCGTGATAATCCTGCATAAACTTAAAATTTTGGGTATTGTCTCCAGTATCGAATTTTATATTGTCAATAGACTGAATTGGCGTAATCTCTGCTGCGGTACCTGTTAGAAAGGCCTCATCAAAATTGCTAATTTCTTCTGGCTTTATATGACGCTCAGTAATATTAAAGCCTTGCTCTTTAACCATTTCAATAACAGTTTGCCTAGTTATACCATTAAGAAAACAATCAGGAATTGGAGTATGAATTTCTTTTCCTTTAACAAAGAAAATATTAGCTCCTGTACCTTCAGCAACATAGCCCCTATAGTCTAACATTAGGGCATCATGGTACCCTTTTTCCTCCGCAAATTCTTTTGACATTGTACAAATAACGTAAGGACCAGATGCTTTTGCTTCGCATGGCGCTGTATCAGGTGATGGCCGTTTCCATGGTGAAGTTATTAATCGTAGACCAGCTTTTCGATCTTCGATTTTGAAATATGATGCCCAATCATTCCACACTGCGATTGCAACATTAATATCAGATTTAGCAGTTGAAATTCCCATTTGCTGAGACCCTCTCCATGCAATTGGCCTAACATAACAATCTTCAAAATTCATTTTTTTAATGAGTTCATCTTTGGCCTCATTAATTTGGGACTGACTATATGGAATTTTTATGCCTACAATTTCCGCTGATCTAAATAGCCTTTTTGTGTGTTCTTCAGATTTAAAAATCTTCCCTTTATAGGCTCTTTCTCCTTCAAACACAGCGCTAGCATAGTGAAGACCCTGAGTAATAACATGGCATTTTGCATCATTCCATTTGATGAACTCTCCGTTCATCCAAATAAAACCCTCTCTATTATCAAATGGTGCTATTTCCATGCAAATTACTCAAATAAATTAAAAGTTTAATAACAGATAAATGGCTTGATTAATATATATTTTTAAGATTATTATGTCATAGTGGCTGACTTAAATACAATATCAAATAAATCTGCATCCCTACTTTACCTGCGTGAAGACAGAATCAAAAATTCATTAAATAGTTTTTTTGAAGTTGCAAAAATTCTGGAAAAAGAAATTTTAGCAAGCCTTGATGATAAAAAATTGGGCATAGCCGATATAAGATGTCTTTTGATAATAAATATTAAGCCCGGAATAACATTTAATGAACTACTGAAGAAATTGGATATAAGAAAACAAAGCCTTAATCGTGTACTCAGAGTTCTCATCAAAGAAAACTTAATTATTCAAAAAATAAACAATGATGATGCAAGAAAAAAAAATTTATTTATGACAGATAATGCTAACAAGGCTTTAAACGAGGCAATAAAACCCATTATCAATTCACTTTCAAAAGCCTATGTAAAGTCTGGGGCTGGTTCAGTGCAAGGATTTAATCAAGTAATTAATTCATTTATAGAGGAACATTGATGAGTGAAAATAATCTACATATTCTTTTAGTTGATGATGATGACAAGATTAGAGAATTGTTAAAGACATTTTTAGTTGACAATAAGTACCTTGTATCAACAGCAAGTAATGCCACTGAGGCAAAAGAAGTACTAAAATATATTACATTCGATTTACTTGTTATTGACATAATGATGCCAGGACAAAATGGTTATGAATTAACAAAAGAAATTCGAGAAAAATCCCTAATACCTATAATTCACCTAACTGCAATGGGAGAAACTGAAGACAGGGTCCATGGTTTAGAAATTGGAGCAGATGATTATTTGGGTAAACCTTTTGAACCAAAAGAATTACTCTTACGTATTAATAATATTCTCAATAAAACTTCACTAAAAAAAGAAAATAGAAAAATTCAACTTGATAATATCATCATAGATTTAAAAAGTGGTGTGATAAAGGGAAAACTAAATGAACAATCTCTGAATGAAAATGAATTAAAAATCTTGAAAATATTGTCAAAAGTTCCTGGTAAGTCATTTTCAAGAGAGGAACTGATCAAATCACTTAATTTTAATCAAGAAAGAACATTAGATGTTTGTATTAATAGACTAAGAAAAAAAATAGAAAAAAATCCTAAGATGCCTAAATTTCTTAAAACAAAGAGAGGCTCTGGTTATGAATTATGGATTGATTAAATGATTAAAAAAATTCTACCAACGAGTCTTTTAGGAAGAACAATATTAATTGTCCTTTTTCCAATTGTTATGTTTCAATTAATAATTTTATCATATTATTATAATAGCTTATGGGAGCGCACACTTAATCGCTTATCCAGATCTGTTGCAATGGAAATAGAATTAATTTCTGACAGAATGCTCTCAAGTGAAATCAAATTAGATCAAAATCAAGCCAATAATCAATTTGGAGATTATTTTTTAATGAATATTCAAGAATTAAGCAAATATGATTTGGAACAGTTAAATGACAAGCAAAAAGATAATCAAGTGCTTGTTAGCCTAAAGAATGAGCTAAATACACGTATTAATCATGAGTTTTTTGTTTTTGAACAAAATAACGAAACAGTCGACGTTATGATAATTGCTTCAGAAAAAGTGATACATTTTAATTTTCCTATTAATCGAATAACAACTTCAAGAAACCATATATTTTTAGGTTGGCAGATTATTTCATCATTTATCCTTATTTTGATAGCATATTTATTTTTAAAAAATCAAGTTAAACCAATTTCGAACTTGGCCAAGGCAGCGGAGCAATTTGGTAAAGGACAAGAAGTAAATAATTTCAAAGTATCAGGTGCCCTCGAAGTAAGACAAGCAAGTTTGGAATTTTTAAAAATGAAAAATCGAATATCAAGACAAATTGAACAACGATCTCTTATGTTGGCGGGAGTGAGTCACGACTTAAAAACTCCTCTCACGAGAATGAAGTTACTTCTTGAGTCAATAAAGGACAATGAAATTAAAAATGAACTTAATTTAGAAATAAATCAGATGAATGATATGCTGGTAGAATATTTAGATTTTGCAGCCATAAATGAGTCAAAAGATAAATCTACAATTAATCCTATTGAGGCAATTATAAATATTAAGAATGATATACATTTTACAAAACACGAAATTAACCTTGAAATCATTAATGATGAAGAAGTTTTTGTAAATGAGAATATTTTTTCCCGTTCAATTACAAATATATTAAATAATGCGATAGTACAATCAGACAAAATAATAATTAAAGCAGATATAAACAAAAACCTAATTAAAATAAATATTCATGACAATGGAATTGGTATTCCTGATAGCGAAAAAGATAATGTATTTAAACCTTTCTATAGAGTAGACCAAAGTAGAAATCAGAATGTCTCAAACTCTGGATTAGGTCTAGCTACTACTAAATCTCTATTGAATTCAATAAATGGAAAAATATCACTGCACGATAGTTATTTAGGAGGTTTAGAGGTTGCGATTGAAATACCAAATTAAGAAATTTTACCCAATTCTCTAGATCTTTTTGTTGCTTTGTTGACAGCTTTTGTGAGAAGACTTTTTAACCCTCTATTGGAAGCAAGAATACTCAGCGCTGCTTCGGTGGTGCCTCCCTTACTTGTCACCTTTTTCTGTAAATCAGACGGCTTTTTTTGTCCACTTAATAATAGTAATATTGATCCTAAGAAAGTCTGTAAAACCATACTGTCCGAATTTTTAAACCCCGATTTATTAGCTATCTCAATGAGAGAATTTATAAAAAGATATATGTATGCTGGACCACTTCCAAAAATTGCAGTGAAATCATCAATTAAATCTTCTTTTTTGGTTTCACTGACTTGCCCCAATAAGGACATGAAATCAAAAATAGGTTTTTTTTGTTTTGTTTTTATTTTTCTCTCAAAATATACAATTGTGGTACCCATATTAACAGATACAGGAGTATTGGTCATAGCTCTTACAATACCTGATGTTTTTTTAAAGACTTTATTTAAATCTTTTATTTTTTTACCAGCAACTACGGAAACTATAATTGAATTACCAAGTCTATTATCTTTATCTAATCCATTCAGTGTTTTTAATTGATTAGGCTTAACAGCAATAAGCGTGATTGTAGGTTGATAAAGATTATTAATTTTATCTATACTATTTTTTATTTCAAAATTATTTGATCTTTTTAATTTTTTTAATTCGCTTGACTGATTCTTTTCAATAACCACGATTTTTTTTGAGGAAATTCGGTGGTTAAATAATGACTTGATCACAGCAATTCCCATATTACCAGCACCAATTATTAAAAATTTTTCTTTATTTAAACTATTTGCAATGTTTTTTTTCTTTGGCATTAATTCTATCTTTTTTAAACTTTTTTATTGTTTTGTATTCACCATTGATCGCCTGCGAAAGCTCAAAGCCTTTTGTAACAAAGTTAACAAATTTATTAATTAAAACTTTCCTTGTGATCATAATTAGTGATAAATATATTTTAAATATTATTCAAAATTACCGTGATTTATCTTAGTTTTCCATCTATTAGTCCAGTTTTTTTTTCGATTGGTCCTCTTGATATCCGTTGGTACTCACTTGCGTATATTGTAGGATTTATATTTGCTTGGAGATACATTAAATATCTCGCTTCAAATAAAGCAGTTTCTCATAGTAATAGCATAAATGAAAAACTAATAGATGATCTAATTTTTTATTCAATTATTGGATTAATTATAGGAGCACGATTGGGATATGTGATTTTCTATAATTATGATTATTACTCTGAAAATCTAATTGAGATATTGTATCTTTGGCAAGGAGGTTTATCCTTTCACGGAGGTTTGCTTGGTATTGTTACAGCCGCCATAATAATTTCAAAGCTCTATAAAACTACTTTTTTTGAAATAAGCGATTTGATATGTGTATCAGCTCCTGTTGGAATATTTTTTGGCAGAATATCTAATTTTATAAATGGCGAATTATTTGGTAGACCTTCAAATTTTCTTATTGGAATGAAATTTCCAAACGCTGACAACCAGTATCGTCATCCAAGTCAATTATATGAAGCTTTTTTAGAAGGACTTTTATTATTTATAATTTTAAATTTTTTAATTTTTAAATTTAAAAAACTTAAAAACCCTGGAATAATCTCAGGTGTCTTTCTGATGCTTTATGGATTATTTCGATTTACCATTGAATTTACACGCGAGCCCGATATTCAATTAGGATTTGTATATCATTTTCTTACAATGGGCATGATATTATCTTTACCAATGTTTCTTGCTGGAATTTTAATTTTAGTAATTAAAAGCATTAAAAATGATACAAGATAAAATTTATGATGCTTTAAAAGAAAGTGCCTTTCTCTATCTAGATGATTTTATGAATATTTCATTAAGAGATGAAGAGCATGGATACTATACGTCTAACAAAGCTATAGGCAAAGATGGAGATTTTGTTACTGCACCTGAAATATCTCAAATGTTTGGTGAAATAATTGCTGTAAAAATATTAAACCTCATTCATGCAAGAAACATAAAAAAATTTAATTTAATTGAACTAGGACCAGGAAGAGGCGCTCTGATAAACGATATTACTAGAGTACTCAATGCTTTATTAAATGAAGATGTCGAGTATACAATTCACTTTAATGAAATTAATAAATTCTATATTCAAAATCTAAAAAATACCTATCCTAATTGTAAAATATATAAAAATTTCAATTCATATCCCAATGAATTTTCAGTAATAATAGCAAATGAGTTTTTTGATGCGATTCCTACGCGCCAATTAATGAGTCGGAACGGAAATATTTATGAAACAGTTATTAAATTAGATCAAAAGGATAGTCTAAGATTTGACTTTATTAAGCCGAGACCAGATATTTCTAAATTTGTAAAAAATATGCAAGACCTTAAACATCTTGAGGTAATTGAATTTTCTCCTGAGACTAATTTAATCTTTCAGGAATTAATCAATTTCTTGCTTATGAATAACGGTTTTTTTTTACTAATTGATTATGGATATATTAATCTACCTAAGATAAGTACACTTCAGTCAATTAAATCAAATAAAAAAACTGATTTTCTTGATAACCCCGGTAATCAAGATATCACATATCATGTAGACTTTAATAACCTGCAAAATATTTTAGAAGAAAATAAAATTGATGACTTTACAATAAAGACTCAATCTAATTTCCTTCGGCAAAATGGAATTTTAGATCGGGCTAATATCTTAATTAAGAAAAACCCAAAGAAAGAGAAGCAAATAAACGAACAGTTGGCAATACTTACCAAAAGAGAATATATGGGAAATTTATTTAAAGTTTTGGAAATTAATATTTAATGTTTTTTACAAAAAATCTCTCAAATATAGATCATTGTTTCTTTTCAAGATTGGGTGGTGTTTCGAAAGGAAGATATAAATCATTAAATTGTGGAAAGGGATCAAAAGATGAGAATAGCGCAATTGAAGAAAATTTAGTCGCTATTTCTAGATATTACGGTTTAAAAAAGTCTGATATTATTACTATGCATCAAACACACTCTTCTAATGCAATAGTTTTAGATAGCAGCAATAAGTCTGAAATTTTAAAATGTGACGGGATTGTAACTAAAGAAAAGAATAAAATCTTATCAGTATTAACGGCTGATTGTGCTCCATTATTATTTTATGAAGTGAAAAATGAAATAATAGGAGCTTGTCATGCAGGCTGGAAAGGTGCCTTGAATGGCATAATTCAAAATACAATTTTACAAATAACTAAGCTGGGCGGAAAGAGAGATAATATACGCTGCAGTATTGGCCCATGTATAGGACAAAAATCCTATGAGGTAAGATTATCTTTTTACAAAAACTTTATTAAACAAGATCAAGATAATGCAAGATTTTTTCAAAAAAATCATAATAATAGATATCTGTTTTCACTTACTGAATTCATTCTCAAGATACTTTATGATGAGCAAATTACTAACCACGAGATTGTTGATGTCGACACTTTCAGCGAAGAAATATTATGTTTTAGCTATCGAAGAAATTATAAAAAAAATATAACCGATTATGGTAGAATGATTTCAACAATTGTTATAAAAGACAGATAAATATGAGAATTATTGCAGGAAACAGCAATTTACCTTTATCTAAGAGCGTCGCAGAATATCTCGGCGAAAACCTTACAAATGCTTCTATTACAAGATTTGCTGATGATGAAGTTTATGTAGAAATTAAAGAGAACATTCGTGGTGAGGATGTATTCGTAATGGAGTCTCTATCTTATCCAGCAAATGATAATATAATGGAACTATTGGTGATGATAGACGCTCTTAAAAGAGCTTCAGCAAAAAGGATTACTGCTGTGATCCCTTATTATGGATATGCACGTCAAGATAGAAAACCAGGGCCAAGAACTCCTATCTCAGCAAAATTAGTTGCAAATTTAATAACAACTGCTGGAGCAGACAGAGTGCTTACTTTAGATCTTCATGCTGAACAGATACAAGGATTTTTTGATATACCAACAGATAATTTATTTGCAGGTCCAGTGTTTTCAAAAGATATAAAAGAAAAATATGAAATTAGTAATCTAGTTGCAGTTTCTCCTGATATTGGTGGAGTTGTGAGGGCAAGAGCGATTGCAAATAAGATCGGAGCCTCAATTGCTATTGTTGATAAAAGAAGACCCAGAGCAGGTGAAAGTGAAGTAATGAATATCATTGGAGACGTAAAAGGAAAAGATTGTATTATTCTAGATGATATCATTGACTCAGCGGGAACAATTTGCAATGCAGCTGACAAAATTATAGATTTAGGAGCTAACAGTATCACTTCATATGTTACGCACGGAGTATTAACAGGAAATGCCTTAAAGAAAATTAGTGCATCAAAATTGACTGAATTAGTAATTACAGACTCAATCAATAATCAGGAAAAATTAAAAGCTTGTGAGAAAATTAGGTCGATTAGTATCTCTGATTTATTGGGCGAGGCAATTAAGAGGATATCCGAGGCGAGCTCAGTATCAAGTCTATTTGAATTTTGATTTATATACTTGCCATATAGGTAATTTTAATTTAATACCAACCTCATCGTTATGAGCAAAGAAAGTAATTTAAACGCTGAAATCAGGAATGGATCTGGTAAATCCGCTGTAAAAAAAGTACTAGCTGCAGGTAAGATTCCTTCAGTAATGTATGGTTTAGGTGAAAACCCTGTCAATATTTCATTAGATAAGATTACAGTTCAAAAAGAGATCAATTCTGGTGGTTTCCTAACTAGAATATTTTCACTAAACATTGATGGAAAGAAAAGCTTAGCAATTCCGAGAGAGGTTCAATTTGATCCACTTTCTGATCAACCTATACACATTGATTTTTTAAGGCTAGCTGCAGACTCAAAAATTACTCTGGACATTCCTACTAGGTTTATAAATGAAGAATTATCACCTGGATTAAAACGAGGTGGTGTTCTAAATGTTAATCGACGTACTGTTCAGCTAAGTTGCCCTGCTAATAATATACCTGAAGAGATAGTTTTTGATCTAGAGGGTTTGGAAATAGGTGACACAATTAGAATTTCTGCAGCAAATTTAGGTGACGGAATTTCTCCAACAATTAGTGATAGAGATTTCACTGTAGCATCTGTTGCTGCACCTACTGTTGTAAAAGAACCTGAAGCTCCTGCAGAAGGCGAGGCTGCTGAAGGTGAAGCTACTGAGGGTGGTGCCGCTGCTGAAGATAAAAAAGATGCAGCTCCAGATGCTGATAACAAAGAAGAAAACAAAGATAAAGAATAACACTTTTTCTTTTACCTATTTTGATATTTATATATCTTCAATCATATGATTGCATTAATCGGATTAGGGAACCCTGGCACAAAGTATAAAAATAATAGACATAATGTGGGCTATTTATTTATCGATCAGCTTTTACATGATCATGATGATGTAATTAGAGAAAAGAAATTTGATGGGGAGTTGGCGTCGTTTCTTATTGGAAAGAAAAAAATATACACCTTTAAATCCAATAATTATATGAATGAGTGTGGTAAAAGTATTTCGACTTTTTTAAACTTTTTCAAAATTAAATCAAGTTCAACTTATGTTATTCATGATGATCTAGATATCACTTTAGGAAAAATAAAAATAAAGTTGGGAGGGTCTTCCGCAGGTCATAATGGGCTCAAATCAATAGATAGTAAAATTGGAAAAAATTATAATAGAATAAGAATAGGTATAAATCATCCAGGCAATAAAGAAATGGTTAATAAACATGTATTAAGTAATTTTAAAAAAAGTGAGTTAGAAGTTATTAATGAATTAAATATAAAAATGTCTGAAAACATAAAAATATTATTGGATGGAGAAAAATCCAAATTTATTAATAATTTAAAATAATCAATCATGGGATTTAAGTGTGGAATTGTTGGATTGCCAAATGTTGGGAAATCAACATTGTTCAATGCATTAACAAAGAAAATAGCCGCTGAAGCAGCAAACTACCCTTTTTGTACCATTGAACCAAATGAGGGTACTGTAATAGTGCCTGATACAAGAGTAGAAACTCTATCAAATTTAGCAAAATCAAAAAAAACAATACCAACATCTCTAAGTTTTTACGATATAGCGGGTTTAGTTAGAGGTGCTTCTAAAGGAGAGGGACTCGGAAATAAATTTTTATCTCATATTAGAGAAGTAGATGCAGTTATCCATGTAGTTCGCTGCTTTGAAGATACTAATATTGCTCATGTAAATAATAAAATAGATCCTGTTGATGATGTTGAAACGATAAATACTGAATTAGTTCTATCCGATATCGAACAACTCGAAAAAATAAATAAAGGACTAGAAAAATTAGTAAAAAAAGGTGATAAAGAAGCCAAATTAAAAACAGAGGCTTTAAACCTTCTACTTAAACACTTGGAATCAGGACAGCCTGCTATTTTAATGAAGAATTTAAATGAAATCTTCGCGCATATAAAAGAGTTCAACTTAATAACAATCAAGCCAACAATTTACGTATGTAATGTTGATGAAAATTCAATAATAGAAGGTAATAAACTAACTTTAAAAATTGAAAATTTTCTGAATTCTAAATTAATTAAGATTTCAGCAGAAATTGAGTCACAAATCTCATCTTTAAATGAAGACGATCAAAAAGATTATCTTGAAAGTCTAGGATTAGATGAGTCTGGCTTGAATAAAGTTATAAAGGCTGGATATTCGACTCTTAACTTAATTACTTATTTCACAGCTGGCGAACAAGAAACAAGGGCATGGACGATTGAAAATGGCACTACCGCACCAAAAGCAGCTGGAAAAATTCACACAGACTTTGAGAAGGGCTTCATTAGAGCTGAAACTATATCATATATAGATTATTTAGATTGTGAAGGAGAGTTAAAAGCGAAAGAACTTGGAAAGATGCGTAGCGAAGGTAAGGATTATGTAGTACAAGATGGTGACGTAATGCATTTTTTATTTAATAATTAACCATGGACCATAAACTAGAATTTCCTACATATGAAGAAATGCACGAAAAAGCGGTTAAACTTGCGCATCTCATAAAAGAAAAAAATATTAAATTTGATAAAATGGTTGTTGTCTCTCGAGGTGGATTTGTACCTGCTTCAGTTGTCGCTTACACTCTTGGAATCCAAGACGTAGATATTGTTTCCATACAAAGTTATATCCACAGAGAGGCTGGAAAAGCAATTGTTCACAGAGCTCCGAAAACTGATGAAGTTGTACTCGTCATAGATGATATTGTAGATAAGGGCGGTACCGCTAAAGCGCTAAAGGAATACATGCCTAATATGCACTTAGCTGTAATATATGCGAAACCAAGAGGTCTACCTCTAGCTGATACATATGTTGAGGAAATTACACAAGAAACTTGGCCTGTCTTCCCCTGGGATGAGGAAGACAAAGCCAATCATTAACTAAACTAGAAGATAAAGTATAGTACCGATAATACTCCAATTACTATCGAACCAGCATTTAGATCTTCGTGTCTACCACTTAATGCTTTAATTACAACGTATGCTATAAAACCAAGTGCAATTCCATGAGCAATGCTAAATGTAAGAGGCATCAAAACTGCCGCTAACACTGCTGGAGCATATTCACTGACGTCATCCCATTCTATATCCCTTAGGTTTTTCAAAAAGAATGTTGCAACAAACACTAGAGCTGGAGCAGTTGCAAACGCAGGAATACTCTGAGCTAATGGTGCTAAAAATAAACAGATAGCAAATAGAACTGCCACAGCAACCGCTGTAAGTCCTGTTCGCCCACCTTCTTTAACACCTGCTCCAGATTCAATGTATGATGTAGTATTGGAAGTTCCAACTAATGCACCTATTGTTGTAGCTGTGGAATCTGCTAAAACTGCTCTACCTATTCCATCAACGTTTCCGTCTTGGTCAACTTTACCAGTTAAATTGGCAACTGAGGTAAGAGTTCCAGCGGTATCGAAAAAGTCTACAAAAAGAAAAGCAAACGCGACACCAATAAAACCTGCTGTTGCTACAAGGCTAAAGTCCATTGAGAACGCATGAACAGCTGGTGGAACTGATCCCACAACTCCATCAATTGCGCTCACACCGCTTACCCAAGCAATAATACTTACTGCTAGTATACCGATGATAATTGATCCTGGAACACCACGCTTATCTAAAATTGCCATAATTGCAAATCCGACAGCAGCCAATATCACAGGCATTGAACTTACATCACCTAAACCAACTAAAGTTGCAGGATTATCGACAACCACGCCAGCATTTTTTAGTCCTATAATAGCTAAGAACAATCCTATGCCTGCCCCTACGCCAAACTTCATACTTTTTGGTATGCTATTTATTATCCACTGACGTGCTGGTGTTACAGACAAAATTAAAAATACTATCCCTGCAATAAACACTGCGGCAAGAGCCTGCTGGTAAGTATAACCCATTCCAAATACAACTCCAAAAGCAAAGAAAGCGTTTAAACCCATACCAGGTGCTAGGGCAATTGGCCAATTAGCCCACAGGCCCATTATTAGACAGCCAACTACAGCAGCTATGATTGTGGCAACAAATACACCGCCAAAATCCATACCAGTTCCCTCAGTAGATAAGATGGCCGGATTAACGACAATAATATATGCCATTGTTAAGAACGTGGCTAAACCTGCCAATAACTCAGTTTTTATACTGGTACCGTTCTCTTTTAATTTAAAAATATTTTCTAACATTCAATTCCTCCGTTTAGTAAGAGTTTAATTTACATTACCAAAATGAAGTAATCGAGATCGATAAAATGTTTCTGTGGATAAGGATATTGATAATTTACTTAAAATTATTTTTTTAAATAATTGAAAATCAATTGTTTTTAGAAAATAGCCTAATGAGTGTCTTTCCAAATTTGTCGATTTGTGAAGTAGAGTAATACAGAAAGAATTAATAAGTATGAAATTACCTTAAAACCGATTCTTTTTCTCGCCTCTAGCTTTGGTTCTGCTGCCCATGTAAGAAACATTGTGACGTCCCGTGCCATTTGTTCTGGCGTTGCAGTTGTTCCATCTGTGTAAACCACAGCATCCTCATACAATACTTGAGGCATCGCTATTTTTTGGCCTTTTGCGTACTCATTGTAATAAACACCGTCATCGAGTTTAATATCACTTGGTGTATCAACATAACCCAACAATAAAGAGTACAAATAGTCTGCTCCGCCATGTCGTGCTTTAACCATTACAGATAAATCCGGCGGATAAGCGCCGCCGTTTGCAGCTCTTCCCTGTTGTTCATTCTCATATGGGCTAACAAACTTGTCAGATAATATTGCAGGACGCATTTCAACTTCTCCATCGGCATTTGGAGCAGCTTTTACTTCAAATGCTGCAGCCATTGCTTTAGCTTGAGACTCGCTGAATTCAGGGCCACCCTCTTCAATTAGATTTCTATAACTTAAAAGGTTCATTGAATGACATCCTGAACAGACTTCGGTATAAACTTGATACCCTCTTTGAAGCGATGCTCTTTCAAATTTTCCTAATGGTCCTTCAAATGACCAATCAGGATGCATAGGCTCTTTCATTTCACCAGCAGCATGTAATTGAGTGAAACTAAAGCTCAGTAGCAATGAGAAAGATACAAATAAATTTATAATAAATTTCATATATCAATAGCTATGCACTGGCTCCAGAGGCAGCAGCCTTCATCTGTCTTTCCTCGGCAGAAAGAACAGGCTCACTCAAGCTCTTAGGCAAAGGTTTGGTTTTTTCAATATAACCAAGTAGAGGTAAAATAATTATAAAATGAGCAAAATAATAAGCGGTAGCAATTCGTCCAATAATCAAAAATAGACCATCAGCAGTCTGAGCTCCTAAGTAACCAAGCAATATTACATTAGCAAAGAAAAGCCATACAAACTGTCTATAGAGAGGTCTGTATTTTGCTGACCTAACTTTTGAAGTATCCAGCCAAGGTAAGAATGCTAAAATAGCAATTGCAGAAACCATTAAAATTACTCCGCCGAGTTTATCTGGTACAGATCTCAAGATTGCATAGAATGGAAGAAAATACCATTCTGGGACAATATGTTCCGGAGTTTGCAAAGGATTAGCTTCAATATAATTATCAGTATGTCCAAGTAAATTAGGGACAAAGAATACAAAGCCCGCGAATACAACTAAGAATACAACAAGTGCAAACATATCTTTTACAACGTAATGAGGATGGAAAGGAACTGTATCTTGAGAACCTTGAACAACATTTATACCCTCAGGATTATTATTGCCGGGTACATGCAGTGCCCAAACATGAAGTATAACGAGGGCAAAAATCAGGAAAGGCATCAGGTAATGTAATGTGAAAAACCTAGTTAAAAGTGGGCTGCCAACAGCATAACCTCCCCACAACCAGTTAGTTACTGACTCACCTACCAAAGGAATTGCACTGAATAAATTTGTTATAACTGTAGCTCCCCAGAAACTCATTTGGCCCCACGGAAGTACATACCCCATAAAAGCAGTAGCAATCATGAGTAAAAATATAAACACACCAATAATCCAGATTAATTCTCTTGGTTCTTTATATGAGCCGTAAAATAGCGATCTTGCCATATGAATATATACCGCCATAAAAAATAGTGATGCACCGTTTGCATGTATGTATCTTAATAACCACCCATAATTAACATCTCTCATAATATGCTCTACACTTGCAAAGGCTAAGTCGGCGTCAGCAACATAGTGCATCGCTAGGACAAGTCCTGTAATTATTTGGGTAACAAGACAAAAAGTTAAAATTCCACCAAATGTCCACCAATAATTTAAATTTTTCGGCGTTGGATATGGAAGTAAATGTCCATAAATTAAGTTTAAAAGTGGTAGACGGTCATTAAACCATCTTCCAACCGCTGATTTAGGTGCATAATTTTCGCTCATACTTTTTTATCCAATTTTTATAGTAGTTTCATTTAAAAATACATAATCCGGAATCTCAAGATTTGTAGGTGCAGGTCCCTTTCTTATCCTACCTGAAGTATCATAATGAGAACCATGACATGGGCAGAACCATCCATTGTAATCACCTTTCTGCCCAAGTGGAACACAACCAAGATGGGTGCAAATACCAACCATAACAAGCCACTCAGGATTTTGTGCTCGATCACTATCTGCTTCTGGGTGGGGCAAATCAGCTAAATTAACTGTCTTTGCTTCGTCAATTTCAGCCTGTGTTCGCCTTCGAATAAATACGGGTTTACCCCTCCACATTACAGTGATGCTCTGCCCAGGTATTATAGGTCTGAGATCAATTTCAGTAGATGCTAACGCTTTGACTGATGCATCAGGATTCATTTGATCAACGAAAGGCCATGCCAATGAAGCCGCTCCCGCAGCTGCAAATGCACCTGTAGTGACATAAAGAAAATTTCTTCTTGTAACTTGTTTTTCTGACAACTTAATATCCTAGAGTTATATTGCTAATATACTTGTAAATCTTCGTTTTTTAAGGGAAAAAGGCAATTAGAGGCGCAAAAAATTGTGTCATGATGACGCATATATTAGGATCAAAAAGTTATAAAATATTTATCAAATGAACTTAGCAATTTTCGAACCTGATATACCTCAAAATACTGGAGCAATGGTGAGGATTTGCTCTTGTTTCGATGTCAATATTGATATCATCCATCCAGCTTCTTTTGCAATGTCGGAAAAATCTCTTAGCAGAGTTGCAATGGACTATGGTAAAAATATTAATTTAACAGAGTTTGACGATTGGAAACACTACAAAAAAAATAGAAAAGGAAGAAAAATACTGCTGTCTACAAAAGGTAAACTTAGTCACTATGATTTTGAATTTAAGGATACTGATAATTTAATTGTTGGAAGAGAAAGTGCGGGAGTACCAGATTACGTTCACAAACAATCTGACCAAATAATAAGAATACCAATGAACAGTTCGGCAAGATCTTTAAATGTTGCAGTGTCTTCAGCTATAGTTATTTCTGAGGCAAACAGACAGTTAAAACTATTTTAAAATGTTAAATAAAAAAAAGATAACAAAAGCATGGTTTAAGGAATTACAGAATTTAATCTGTGAAACTGTTCATGAACTCGAAAAAGAAAATGGATCAAAAGCAAAATTCAAAGCTAATAAATGGAAAAAAGGTGAATATAGAATAATTAAGGGAAATGTAATCGAAAAAGGTGGTATAGCATTTTCAAATGTAACAGGTACTTTTCCAAAAGAATTTGCAAAACAAATTCCGGGAACTGAAAAGGATAAAAGATTTTGGTCATCGGGAGTATCTGTAGTACTTCACCCGGCAAATCCAAAAGTTCCTGCATTACATTTCAATACTCGGCATATAATAACAGGTAAAAATTGGTTTGGTGGCGGTATTGACGCTACTCCATGTTTTAATGACACTATATTAAAGAAACAATTTCACACTAAATTAAAAATAATGTGTGAAAATCATAATAAATCTTATTACAAAAAGTATAAAAAATGGTGTGATGAATATTTCTATTTACCTCACAGAAAAGAAATAAGAGGTATTGGCGGAATATTTTTTGACTATAAAATGGATAACTGGAAAAAAGATTTTGATTTTGTTAAGGACGTTGGCGTAACATTTAATGATATTGTAAGAGAAATTATAAGCCAAAAAATGAACGAAAAGTTCACAAAAAAAGATAAAGAAATTCAGTTATTGAAACGTGGAAGATACGTAGAATATAATCTTTTATACGATCGAGGAACAAAATTTGGTTTGAACACCGGCGGTAATATTGATGCAATTTTAATGTCAATGCCCCCTAATGCAAAGTGGAAATAAAAATGGAAACTGAACCAATTACATCAAATGGCGCAAAAAAACTTCAAGATGAGTTAAGCGATTTGGTAAATAATAAAAGACAAAAAGTAATTCAAGCCATTGCCGAAGCAAGAGAGCATGGTGATTTAAAGGAAAACGCTGAGTACCATGCAGCAAAAGAGGAGCAAGGACACATTGAGGGTCGTATTCAGGAAATTCAATTACTACTATCAAATGCAGAAATCATAGATATTTCAAATATTCCTAAAAATCAAAAAACCGTTGTCTTTGGAGCAACTGTTGAAGTTGAAGATATTGATAATGATACAAAGACAAAGTTTCAAATTGTTGGCGACGATGAAGCAGATATTGAATCGGGACTGTTGTCTTACCGATCCCCTGTTGCAAAAGCTCTAATTGGCAAAGAAAAAGGTGATTTCGTATCAGTTTCAACACCAAAAGGAGAGAAAAACTACGAGATTAAGAAAATTTTATATAAATAAAAAAAATTATTTTTTTGATTGGACGATTGCTTTAAGTCTTTCAATTAATGAAAATTTATCATCAATAAAATCATTTTCTGCCCACCAGTCTTCAACCTCTTTTAAAATGTCTCCAACCATTGGGCCCTGAGATATTCCCATGTTTATTACATCTTTGGCTGTTAAAGCAAAAGATGGCTTCTCCCAGCTTTGAGCGACTTCATATAGAGATCTCCAGTTTACTTCATTTTTATTATTTGCATCCTTAGCCCAAGTAACAAGTATTTGTTTTTGAAAACCGTCACGGCCTAATAGATAAAGTAAATATCTAACTTCCTTCATTGACATGTAAGAGACGACTTTTTTATTTAATGTGCATAATTTCAATAAGTCAGTAGATTCTGATTTTGATAAAGGTAATTTTTTTATGATAGTGTTTGCTTTATCCAATGAGTTTTCGATTAAAGTACTTAATCTCAATATTGGATCAATTGAAAAAGATATTTTATTTTCTATTTCAATTAAATTTACAAATGCATCATTTATGCCAGTGCCATTAAAATAATCATCAAATAAACCAATTTCACTCATTGCAGAAATTGCATTATTTGGCGCAGTTAGACTTAGTATTGACTTTAGTTCATGCCATTGCCTTTCCTTAGAAACAACTGATAACTTATCAAGATTAGCTGAAATTGTTTTCATCACCTCTGCGTCAGGGGATATATTGCCAAATAATGCTAAAAAACGAAAATACCTAAGTATTCTAAGGTAATCTTCTTTTATTCTTTCATCAGGCTTTCCTATGAAACGAACGACTCTATTTTCTAAATCTTTTTTACCATCTGTAGGGTCTATTAAATTTCCACTCTTATCTAAATACATTGCATTTATGGTAAAATCTCTCCTTAATGCATCTTTCTCTAAACTATTTGAGAATGATACTTGAGCATGTCTTCCATCAGTAAAAATATCGTTTCTAAAAGTTGTAATTTCAAACTTTCTTTCATTAATTATTGCTGTAACCGTTCCATGATTTATTCCTACATCAATAAATTTAATATTTTCTTTATTGAGTATTTCAGTAATAGTTTTTGGCTCCAAGGAAGTGGCAAAATCAATATCTGTGATTTCCCTATTTAAAAGTGCGTCTCTGATAGCACCTCCTACAACAAAAATACTATTTTTTTGATAGGTTTCAAAAAGACCAAAAACTTGCGCAACGTCGATTTGTTCTAGGATTGATGAAAATCTACTCATAAAACAGATTATTTATATTATTTTAAAATTTGATAAAGATTAATCAACATTCCAGCAGTTGCTCCCCAGATATTATAACCTTTATAAGGTAAAACATAATAGTCGTATTCATATATTTTATTGTTTACCTCATATGTTGCACTTTCTTTCTTATGATTATTTGAGTCCATTAAGAATTCTAAGGGGAGAAAAAATATTTCATCTACTTCATTTTGATTAGCCTTTAGATAAGAGTAATCAGAAACTATAGATACAATTGGCATGATCCTAAATCCTGTACCAGTTATATATACATCAAGATTCCCCAGCACATTTACATCACCAGACCTTAAACCAACTTCTTCGTTAGCTTCTCGTAAAGCAGTTTCTATTGGAGACGTATCATTTTTTTCAATTTTACCTCCGGGGAAACTAATTTGCCCCGCATGATCTTTTAAATTATCCAGTCTTTTAGTTAATAATATTTTTACTTCATCATTTGAATAACATATGGGTACAAGTACAGCTGATGGATTTAGCTTAGCTTTATCTTTTTCAGCCTTTGCTAGAGGGTGATGATGTCTTGTTAAAAAATCATTTGTAAGTATTTCAAAATACTCATGAGATATCTTATCTGGACCATCAAATAAATCCCTCAATTTTTCTAAAGGCATCATTCTTTTTCAACTTCATGAATATTGAAACTTTCACCCATACTTTCTATAACTAAGCATTTTTTATTATTAATTATCTTTTCCTTTGCAAGGTCCACTAGTTCATAAAAAACTGATCTGGATAAAAGTGCATTGAGATTCTTTCTGATCAAAATATAGGGTGAAGGTTCTGAATTTTCTCCAATTTTAATTGTTAATGGATTATCTTTAGAGAGAAGAATTTCTTCATTGAGGTTTGTTTTAAATAGATAGCCAGTTTTACTACTTATCTTAACTTTATTAAGAGACACAGCAACAAACGGTGCATCTTCAACCTGAATTCTAACTTTCTCAACGGGCGTAACTAGATAATAGCATGCATCTTCATCTAATCTTAAGATGCTTGAAAAAAGTTTAACCATCGCAGGTCTTTTTATTTCAGAGCCCATGTAAAACCACTTTCCATTTCTTAAAATCTTCATGTCAATATCACCACAAAATGGAGGGTTCCATTTTTCTACAGGTGGCAGTGATTGCTTATTTTTCTTACTGAAACTATAAATTGTTTCTAGTCCTTTTAAATTTACTGGATTATCGTTCATGCTTTACTTGAATTCATAATTAATGGATTTATCAATATTTTTCATTATAAAACTTCAATAATCTTTTTAATTAGATAATATTCTCAAGATATATTTAATTATTTTGGAGATTTACTATGCAAAGTGTGGATGTAAAGGATTTAGAAAATTATAAAGGTAAAGATATGGGGCATTCAGATTGGATGTCAATTGATCAGGATAGAATAAATTTATTTGCCGATGCAACTGGTGACCATCAGTGGATACATGTTAATGAAGAAAAAGCTCAAAAAGAACTTCCTACTAAAAGCACAATTGCTCATGGCTTCTTAAGCCTTTCTCTATCAGTACCGTTGGCTGGTAAAATATGGACAGTTACAGGGGCTAAAATGATGATTAATTATGGCTTAAATAAAGTAAGGTTTATTAATATGGTTCCAGTTAATTCCCGTGTGAGAATGGGAATAAAAATCAAAGAGGTAAACAAATTAGATAATGGTGGAACGCAGGTAATCAGTGAGGCTACTCTCGAAATTGAAGGACAAGACAAACCAGCGTATGTTGCAGAACAAATCATGGTAGCTTTTCCTTAAAAATGAGTGATAAATCATTTCCTGATCCAGATGCAAGTTCAATTGATTTAAATACTGATATAATTAAGCTTTTAACCTGGAACATATGGTGGAAATTTGAAAACTATAAGGAACGAGAAAATCTAATCATTTCTGAAATCAATAATTCTTGTCCAGATATTTTGTGTCTACAAGAAGTGTGGGAAGAAACTGATGAAAGTCAGGCTAAAATAATTGCAGATCAACTTGGGTATAACTATATCTTTGAAAAATCATTTGAATTTGATGGTGTTGCGTTTGGAAATGCAATCATTACTAAATTCCCAATCAATTCTCACCATACTGTAATGTTTAAGACTAAAGCAGAGAAAGATGAAAAAAGATTTTTGCTTCATCTTTCATTAAAATACAAAAGTGAAACGATTAACGTTATTTGCACCCACCTTAATTATAAATATGAACACCAACAAGTAAGAGAAGATCAAGTAAATCAAATATTAGAATACATTAGTAAATTAGAACCATCAAAATTCCCCATAATTTTGTGTGGAGATTTCAATGCTGATCCTGAAAGTGATGAAATAAGAAAGATTACTGGTTTAACTAAGCCGGTAAACGATATCGTTTTAAGAGATGTATGGAAATTAACAAATAGAAACGATCCTGGTTACACTTGGTCAAACAGCAATGATTGGGCAAAAAAAACTTTAGAATATAATCGACGAATTGATTATATATTTTTGGGTAAACCTGGACCTAATGGTCTGGGTCATCCAATTGAGTGCAACCTTGTCGGTACAAAAAAAAATAAATTTTTTCCAAGCGATCACTTTGGATTATTGGCTCATTTGGTGGGTATGAACTGATGAGTATTTTGTTATCCATTTTTTTAGGTGGAGGCGTCGGAGCTTTATTGCGTTTTCTTATCAGTGAACAGACTGATCGATTATTTTTAAGTTCATTTCCATTTGGAACAATAGTTGTCAATGTTCTTGGGGCATTTTTGATGGGATTAGTCGTTAGTTATTTTGTAGACAAAGTTAATGTATCTCAAAATATAAAAATGTTTTTAACTATTGGTTTCCTCGGAGGTTTCACGACCTTTTCAACTTTTAATTTGGATTTTTATCAATTATTCAACAACGGAGAAATTTTAGCCTCACTTTTATATCTGTTTGTGACATTCACATTTACGGTTATAGCTTTTTATCTTGGGCTAAGTTTATTCAAATTTTTTTAAATTATTTATTACGTCTTCTTAACATAAATTCAGCAAGCCCATCGTAACCTTTCTCAATCATCATTTTCGCTGATGCAACATTTTGAACTTGATCAAGAGGCTTTATTTGATGAGCAACAACTGTGGTATTCATAAATTGTGCAGCAGAACAAATAGAGATAATTTCGGATATAACTTTTTCATCAAAGCCATATTCTAATATAGCAGTTACATCTTCTTCAGTAATTGAGCGAATGTCTTCATTTACTTTGTGAGATAATTTTAGAATTGGCTTATACTTAGCTTCTATTTGTGATTGTTCAATATCATTCATAAAATCTAGGTCATTCTTGTCTCTTAAAATTTTCTTTGATATTTCAACATGAATATTCTTGCAGTACCCACAGCCATTTAATCCTGAGACATAGGCGAATATCATCTCTTTAATGTGTGTTGGTAATAGTGTTTCTTGTCTCATTAGAGACTCTAAATAAGCCACATAATGTTTCTGATAGCCCCAGTTGTCTAAAAAGACATCGTATACTGATTTATACTTACTTAAAAAATTACTCATATTTTTAATCCTAATTGGCTGGGGCGGGAGGATTCGAACCTCCGAATGCCGCTACCAAAAAGCGGTGCCTTACCGCTTGGCCACGCCCCAACGCTATATAATTATTTAATTTAAGAAAAAGATTTTGCAATCTTTATATTAACCTCGTTAAATATGTCCACCAATTGGGGTGTTCTTCAGATATCCTCTGTATTGCTTCCTCTGCCTTTTGTTTATCTTCATAAACAGTAAAATATGCAGAGCCACTTCCTGTCATTCGTTCATACTTACAATTTATATCATTTTCTAAATATTCTCTTATTTTTTTCATTTCTTGATTTGCAAGAAGTGCCGTTTTTTCCAATTCATTTGATGTACCTTTTAAAATTCTATCTAAGTTAGTATCGTTATTGTATGAGAATTTTTCTCCACTTAAATTAGAGTGTTTATTAAAAATTTCCTTAGTACTATTTTGAACATTTGGAAATACAATTAGAAAATGCTTATCCGAATTGATTTTTAACCTTTGATCAACATTCCCTTTTCCAGAAATCAGTGCAGATCCCTCATCAATAAAAAATTCAATGTCTGACCCAAGATCTCTTGCAATCTCAGTTGAGCTTGAATTATCTAACAAATTGGATCTTATTAAATATTTAATTATTTCTGCGACATTTGATGAACCGCCACCTAAACCCGATCCCACTGGTATATTTTTTACAACTTGAATAGCAAATGATTTCTGCTTTAAATAATTCTTATCGATTAAATAGTTAAATAATTTAGAAACATTATCATTGGATCCTACTTGATCTCCAAAAGGGCCACTATATGAGATACTAAATGAGCTTTCATCTTTTATTCTAATCTCATCAAAAAGATCAATCCTTGATAACACTGAGTTTAATTCGTGAAAACCAGTATCAAGTTTGTTTACTACATTTAAGAAAAGATTTATTTTTGCGTAGGATTTTATGTTATTCAACAACGTACTTAGATTCCTTTAAGTAGTTTGATTTTAACTTTATCCTCAAATATATTTTCCTGATCTAAATCTATGGCTTTCTGCCAATAAAAACGTGCTTCAAGTTCATTTCCCAGCTTCCAGAGCACATCGCCATAATGATCATTTACAGTTGGATCGTATGGCATCATATCCAAAGAAAACTCCAATAAAGAAAGCGCTTCATTATACTTACCAACTTTAAAATAATACCAAGCAAGGCTATCAACTATGTATGGATCGTTTGGTTTCAATTCCATTGCTTGTTCTATCATAACTTTAGCCTCGGATATATTTTGATCCATATCGATATAAGAATATCCTAAATAATTGAGAACATCTGCTTGATCTTCAGATAGTTTCAATGATCTTTTTAAATTTTTTTCAGCTAACTTCCAATTTTTAGAACGTTCATGAACAATTCCAATATTAAAGTAAACTTCCCAAATGTTTTCTTTATCAAATTTTTTACCAAGCTTTAATGCATGATCGTAATTATCGATTGCATCAGACCAATTCTTTTCATAACGGTGATAATTTCCAAGTGAAAGGTAAGCTTCAAAGCTATCATCAACTTCGACAAACGTATTGAGATTTTGAATTGCTTGATCATTGTTGCCCTCGTAGCTATATGCATCTGAAATTTGAATTGCAGCAAAATTACCTAGATAATGCTTCTTTGGGATATAACTCAGCACCTCTCTTGCCTTATCATGATTTTCCAACTGATTAAGAAAAGAAGCAAATATATACTTGATCTCATGTAAATTAGGAGAAGTATCAATTGCTAGTTGATATAACATATGTGCGAGTTCTTCATTTAAATCCTCAATCAATAGTTGTGAATTAAATAAAACCACTCCTATTCCTTGAAGAGGGTTTTGAATAATCCTATTTTTATTTGAAGTTAAAAATTTATTTTGAAATTCTTCATCATATGAAGACAAAAACTCATCTGCAAAAGCATCTTTCTTCTCAGTCAAATTATTTCGGTGTAGAAAATTATAATATAGACGTAAAACGTATAAATCTCTTTGTACTGATAAAGATTGGTCATAAAAAACTTCCGCTAATTCAATCTCATCAGCATAGTCATAAATTAGAGCTTTATGCACAAGTGTTAGGTGTTGATGTTCGCCTGTGGAAATTAAATCGATTAGCGCCATACTTTTATCTATCGTATTACTATCGGCCCATACCCAAGCTCTGAGCAGTCTTACAAACGTGCTATCAGATAAATTCCCTCTCCAAATACTAGCAAAACTTTGGTCAGCAAAACCTGGCTTATAAGAGTTCAGGTAAGAAATCCCATTAACAAGATGACCTTGTGGTGATTGATTATTCATACAACATGAATTCACATTTTTATCGCAACCTGCTTTCGCGAGTTTAAAAGAGTAGTTATTTGCACTAAGCAAATCCCCATCAAGGATACTAAGCAACAACAATCTATCTAAAGCAAGTAAATCGTTTGGATTTGATCTGTGCAGCCTTTGATAATATCTCTTAGTTGTGCTGTAGTCATTTGAGTCACTAGAAATTTTTGCAACTAAGTAATCGCCCACCTGAGGCGGAATAAATTGTGCTGCATAAAGATTAATGCTTGAAATGTTAAATGTTAGTAAAAATATGATTGTTCTTATAAGCATAGACTTATGCTTTACATATTTGCATATTTTGGGCCACCGCCACCCTCTGGTGTTACCCAGTTTATGTTTTGTGACGGTTCTTTAATATCGCATGTTTTGCAATGTATGCAGTTCTGACTATTAATTACAAATTTTGGATCTGAACCATCATCATTTCTATGAACTTCATAAACACCTACTGGGCAGTACCTTTGAGAGGGCTCATCAAACTTATCTAGCGTATAACTGATAGGTAATTCTTTATCCTTCAATTTAAGGTGAACAGGTTGATTTTCAGTATGATAAGTTCCAGTAAGAAATACCGAACTAGCCCTATCAAAAGTTAAAACGCCATCTGGTTTTGGATAATTTATTTTTTTTGCTTCTTTTGCATCTTCTAATGTTTCATGATCAGCATGCTTATGCGATAGAGTAAAAGGAAGCTTTCCCATAAATAACCACTGATCGATCCCTGTAAGTAAAATACCAAGGATATTTCCAAACCTTGTAAAGAAAGGTTTAACATTCCTAGCAGATTTTAATTCGCTATAAACCCAACTCTTTTTGAATAAAGCCTCGTAACAAGATAGATCATTCGACTTACCTGAGAGGAATTCATTAATAGCTTCAGCGGCAATCATTCCACTTTTCATGGCAGTGTGAGTTCCCTTTATTTTTGGCATATTTAGCGTACCGGCATCACAGCCTATTAATAATGCGCCCGGCATGTACATCTGAGGCAGACTTTGTATGCCACCCTCAATCAATGCTCTGGCACCGTAGGATACTCTTTTCCCGCCACTCAACATTTTTTCTATTGCAGGATGTGTTTTAAACCTTTGAAATTCTTCAAAAGGTGACAAATATGGATTCTTATAATCAAGTCCAACTACATATCCCAAAAATATTTGATTATTTTCTGCATGGTAAACAAAACTTCCTCCATAGGTTTTATTATCTAAGGGCCAACCAGTTGAATGAAAGACTAAGCCTTCATCATGATTTTCTTTAGGTACCTCCCATATTTCTTTCAAACCAATTCCATACTGTTGTGGGTCTGAATTTTTTGCGAGTTCAAACTTCTCTATTAATTGCTTACCTAAATGACCTCTACACCCCTCAGCAAATACTGTTGTTTTTGCGTGTAGCTCAATACCAGGCTCATAGGAATCTTTTTTTTCATTATTTGCGTCCAGTCCCATGTCATTTGTGGCCACGCCTTTTACTTTTCCATCTTCATCATACAATATTTCAGAAGCTGCAAAACCAGGATATATTTCAACTCCTAAGTTTTCAGCGATTTGTCCGAGCCATCTGCACATATTCGCAAGGCTAGCGATGTAGTTTCCTTTATTGTGTTGAACAGGAGGTAATAAAAACGAGGGAACTGTAAAGTGAGATTTCTCAAAGAGAAATAAAAACTTTTCTTTTGTGACTTTTGTTTTCAGAGGACAGCCGTCTATAGTTTTCCAATCTGGAAGTAGCTCATCAAGAGCTCTTGTTTCAAATACATTTCCACTTAATATATGAGCGCCAACCTCAGATGCTTTCTCTACAATGCAGACATTAATTTCTGGGTTTATTTGTTTGAGTTTTATCGCGGTTGAAAGGCCTGAAGGACCTGCGCCCACGATTACAACATCGTACTCCATTGATTCTCTTTGCTGAATAGTATCCATTATTATATATATATTTAGTTTATAGGTACTATAATTCAATTTGTTTATGACCGATGCAAAAGTTCAAAACACTCTGAAGCAGCTCAACCACTTAAAGATGAGTGGGGTCAATGAAAACATTGGAAATAAGCCAAAAAATCGCTACGGAGCCAAAAAATCATCGAAATCAAAAACTAGTGACAGCTCTATATCTGTTAATAACTCATCGATTGAGGATCAAAAAACTATCAACTCACTAGAATCATTAGATTCATTAAAAGACTTCATGGCAAATTATGACAAATGTAAGCTTCACGAAAGTGCGACGAATATGGTGTTTTCTGATGGAAACCCAAAATCAGAAATTATGCTTATTGGTGAAGCTCCTGGCCATGATGAGGACATTCAAGGAAAACCCTTTGTTGGTAGAAGCGGTAAACTTCTAGATAAAATGCTTGAGGCAATAAACCTTAATCGAGAAAAGGTATACATTGCAAATATTGTACCTTGGAGACCTCCTAATAACAGACGACCCACAGATGAAGAAATAGATATGTGTCTGCCAATGATTAAGAAACACATAGAGTTGATTAATCCCAAAGCAATATTGCTATTAGGATCAACAGCGACTTATGCACTTATTAGAAATACTGAAGGAATAACAAAGATTAGGGGTAAATGGGTAGATATTGAAATTAATCAAAAACAATATCCCACCCTACCCACTTTTCACCCTGCTTTTTTATTAAGGCAGCCTGGACAAAAAAAATATTCGTGGGAGGACTTAAAAAGTCTTAAGAAAAAAGTTGAGTCATAATTTTAACGGTCAAATCAATTTGTTGGATTTTGAAAAAAATTTTAATTGTCCAGTTGCTGGTGTCGATGAGGTAGGACGTGGTCCTTTAGCGGGACCAGTAGTGGCAGCGGCAGTAATTTTGAATAAAAATAACCTTCCTGAAGGTATCAGAGATTCAAAAAAAATATCAAAAAGTAAAAGAGAGATAATTGCAGAAAAAATTAGATTAAACAGTCATTACGCATATGGAGAGGCGTCAGTAGAAGAAATTGATAATTTAAATATTTTACAAGCTTCGTTACTTGCAATGAAAAGAGCTATTGAGTCGCTAAAAATAGTACCATCAATGTCTCTTATTGATGGAATATATACGCCTAAAGTTGATTTAAAATGCAAACCAATTGTTAAAGGTGACAGTAAATCAATTTCAATTGCTGCAGCTTCAATTCTAGCCAAAGTTTACAGAGATAAGATTATGACCAATCTTGCTGACAAATATCCTGAATATTCATTTGAAAAAAATGCAGGGTACGGAACAAAAGAGCACCTTTTGGCTCTGAAGTCTCATGGAATTACCCCTATCCATCGAAAAAGTTTCAAACCCATCTACAATATATTGAATTAAGAAAATAAATTAAGTCATTGATTCTAAATATTATTGACCTCGATTCTATTTTGAATCATATTACTGACCATGAAATCGGTCGATGAAAGTCTTATGGCAAAGACTAATAAAATTTTATGCGGTGACACAGTTGAGGAGTTGAGAAATTTACCCGACAATTGTATAGATCTAATCTTTGCTGACCCTCCTTACAACTTGCAATTGGATCAAGAGTTGCTTCGACCTAATAACTCCAAAGTTTCAGCTGTTGACGATGAATGGGATCAGTTCGAAAGTTTTGAAGAGTACGATAACTTTTCTGATCTTTGGCTTAAAGAAGCTAAAAGAGTGCTTAAACCAACTGGAACTATATGGGTGATAGGCTCATATCATAATATATTTAGAATTGGTTACATAATGCAAAATTTAGGTTTTTGGATTTTAAATGATGTTATCTGGCAAAAGGCAAATCCAATGCCAAATTTTAGAGGAAAAAGATTTACTAATGCTCATGAAACTATGATTTGGGCAAGTAAAGATAAAAACTCAAAAAAATATACATTTAATTACGAAGCGATGAAGTCACTAAATGAAAATATGCAGATGCGCTCAGACTGGTTCTTACCTATTTGCAGTGGCCATGAAAGATTAAAAAACAAATCAGGAAAGAAAGTACATCCTACGCAAAAACCTGAGGGATTATTACATAGAATAATTATTTCATCTTCAAATCAGGGTGAACTTGTACTTGATCCTTTCTTTGGAACAGGAACAACTGGCGCTGTAGCAAAAAGGCTAGGAAGAAAATACATTGGTATTGAAAAAGATAAAAATTATATAAAAGAAGCCAAGAATAGAATTGAAAAAGTGAGTATATATGAAAATAATTCACTAACATTAACTCAATCTAAAAAATCTGAACCAAGAATACCTTTTGGTTGGTTAATTGAACGAAAACTGATCGAGCCTGGAACAATTTTATATGATCAAAAAAGAAAATACTCTGCAAAAGTTAGAGCAGATGGTTCTGTTGTTAGTGAGAAAAACTCTGGATCAATTCATCAAATTGGCGCAGAAGTTCAGTCTGCAAACGCGTGTAATGGTTGGACTTTTTGGCACTTTGACGTTGAAGGCGAACTCAAACCGATTGATATATTAAGACAAAAAATCAGATCTGAATTAAATTAAGCAGATTAAGTGCCTTCTTACTCATCGTTGTAACCGTATATTTATTTAATTTTTTTAAATCCACCCACTTTAAATCATCCTCATTAAATTGGATCTGACTGTTATTAATATTGGATTTATAAACAGTATTTTTAAGATCAATGTGGCTAAAGGAGTGTTTGAATTCAACATTTGTTTTTTTCCATTTAGCATTTGGTATAGGGGTACTCTTTTTACTAAACTTTAATGGTTTCACTTTCCAATTAGTAGATGGAATTTCCCATTGATTTGCAAGAATCTTTTTACCAGTTCTTTTCTTTAAAAGAATTTTAGAATTATTATAAATTGTAAGAAATGAAATACAATTTAGCTTCTGTTTTAACGGCTTACTTTTTATAGTTGGAATAAGATCTACCGTATTTTTTTTATGGGCTGAGCATTTACTCTTGAGACAGCAATTGTGACAGTCTGAATTTTTAGGCTTACATATTATTGCCCCTAACTCCATAACTGCTTGAGTGTAAGACCTATTTTTCGAATTGGGACAAATTCTTTCGGCAATTTCAGAGATTTTTTTTTCAAAACTTTTATCATTGCCACGAATTTCATAATACCTTGCTATTACTCGCTTTACATTTCCATCAATTGCTACCGCTTTTTTATTAAATGCAATTGAACTTATTGCGGCAGATGCATATTCCCCAATGCCGGGTAATTTAATTAAATTAATTTTATCTTTTGGTATTTTTCCGTTGTAATCTTCATCTATAATTTTTACAGTTTTTAGCAAGTTTTTTGCCTACAATTCTCTCCCAATTTGCTAAGAGTTCTAACTCTGAAAAACCTCTTGATTTAAGAATTTTCTTTGCTTCTTCTGGAAGAAGATTTGATAATATTTGAGGGCCTCTTAATTTCTTTTGAAACATAAAAAATAAAGTAACACGAAAATGACAAGTAAAGACAAATTTTTTTCAAATAAATTACTTGAGTGGTATGAAAAAAATC
>CACGAG010000008.1 GCA_902571005.1 uncultured Pelagibacteraceae bacterium | reverse complement strand
ATTAAAACAATACAAATAAACAATAGAAAAAATGCTAAAGAAAAAAAACTTTCTTCAACAAATAAAAATGCATTTTTAAAAATCGATAGAACAATAAGTAAATATAAATTTTTAAAGGATAAAAAACTGCCGCCTATGGCAGGTTCTTTTTTTGGATATATATCATATGAAAATATTTATAATATCGAAGACATATCTAAGTTCAAAAAAAAGAATACTTTAATGACTCCTGAACTTATATTATTTATTCCTCAGATATTAATTGTATATGATAATGTTTCTAATTCTTTATATATATTAAAACATTTCTTATCTGGTGTAAAAAAAACCCAAGAATATGAACAAGTTCTAAATGAATTAAATAGTATAGAAAATAGCCTTTATAAAAAAGTAAACAATCAAGCAATTAATCTCAATAAAAAGAAGAGGCTTAAAATTAAGTCAAATATAACTAAGTCGAAATTTATTAATAATATTAAAAAAGCGAAAAAATATATTAAAGCTGGTGACATATTTCAGGTAGTTCCAAGTCAAAGATTTGAAACTAATTTTAAAAGTAAAGGTAGCTCGCTCTACAAAGTACTGAGATTGACTAACCCCTCACCTTTTATGTACTATTTTAATTTACCTAATTTTCAAATTGTTGGCTCAAGTCCAGAGATTCTAGTCAGACTTAGATCTGATTTATTAACTTTGCGACCTATCGCAGGTACAAGACCACGAGGCAAAAACATAAAACAGGACCAAAAGTACGAGTTGGACTTACTTTCAGACGAAAAAGAAACATCGGAACACTTAATGTTGTTAGATCTTGGTCGAAATGATGTCGGCAAAGTAGCAAAAAAATCAACTGTAAGCGTAACCGCCAAATTTATAATTGAAAAATATTCTCATGTTATGCACTTGGTTTCTAATGTAACTGGAAAACTTAAAAAAAATATTAGTACAATTGAAGCACTAATGGCAGGATTTCCAGCTGGAACAGTATCGGGTGCACCAAAAATAAGAGCAATGCAAATTATAGATGAATTAGAGACTGATGTCCGCGGTATTTATGCGGGTGGAATTGGCTATATCTCTCCTGATGGAGATATGGATACTTGCATCGTTTTAAGAACAGGGATAATTACTAAGAATAAATTATATGTTCAGGCTGGAGGAGGTGTAGTTTATGATAGTGATCCAGAACTCGAATATATGGAGACTGTAAATAAAGCAAAAGCAGTATTAAATGCTGCTGAAATCGTACTTGGAAATAACCTATGATATTGCTAATAGATAATTATGATAGTTTTACTTATAATTTAGTACACTATGTTGAAGAACTAGGACATAACGTTCAAGTTTATAGAAATGATAAAATATCATTAAAAAAAATATCAAATCTTGGTCCCAAAAAAATTATAATATCACCTGGCCCCTGCACTCCTAATGAAGCAGGCATTTGTTTAGATCTTGTTAAAAAATTTCATAATAAAATGCCTATACTTGGTGTGTGTTTAGGGCATCAATCCATAGGGCAAGCATTTGGCGCAAAGATAGTAAAAGCAAGTAAGATTATGCACGGCAAAACCTCAAAAATTTCAAACCTTGGTTCAAAAATATTCAAAGGACTTCCTTCTTCATTTGAAGCAACCAGATATCACAGTTTGGTAATTAAAAATGGCACACTACCTAAAAATTTCAAAGTAATATCTGAGACTATTGATGATAAAAAAAATGTAATAATGGGAATTGAGCACAAAAATTATCCCTGCTACGGAGTTCAATTTCATCCTGAAAGTATAGCCTCTGTTCCATTTGGCAAAAAAATAATGAAGAATTTTTTAAATTTATGACTGATTTTAAAGAATTCATTCAATTAGCTTACGAGGATAGTTTAGATTTAAAATCCACTAAAAAGGCCTTTATGCAAATCATGAGTGGTGAAATAAGTGAGATACAAATAAGCTCCTTTATTTCATTGCTCCAAAAGTCCGGTGTTAAATCACATCATGTAATTGCTGCTTTAGAGGTAATGAGAAAAAAAATGCTCTCGATCAACGTGCCACTGAATACAATAGATACATGCGGTACGGGAGGAGATGGAAAAAATAGCTTAAATATCTCAACAGCAACAGCTTTTGTTTTGGCAGCTTATGGTATACCGGTAGCTAAACATGGAAATCGAGCACTAACATCAAAATGCGGATCTGCTGATGTTTTAAAAGAATTAAATATAAATGTCGATATGGAAACTTCTAAACTAGAAGATTGTCTCAGAAAAACAGGAATATGCTTTATGTTTGCACCTAATCACCATCCTGCCATGAAGCACGTTGCTAAAGTTAGGCAATTGCTTGGAATTCGAACAATTTTTAATATGTTGGGTCCTTTATTAAATCCTGCAAATGTTAGAAATCAAATAGTCGGAGTTTATTCTAAAGAAGTTTTTAATATTTATAAGGATGTTTTTGAAAGAGAAGATAAAAATATTTGCTTAATAGCAGGTCATAATGGGAATGATGAAATATCTCTAAGTGGCACTAATTTAATATTTACAACAAAAAATGGAATTATGCATTTTGATCCCGAAATGCTTGATTGTCCAAAAATGATAGATGATGAAATTAAAGGAAGTGACGCAATATTTAATGCTGATCGTATAATTGAAATTTTTAAAGGCAAAAAAGATACTTTTTATAATACGGTATGTGCAAATGCTGCATTCGGTATTCTCATAAATCAATCTGAGGATTTCAATGAAAAAAATATTTTAAATGCTTTTAATGAAGTTCAATTAATTATTGGTAGTGGAGAACCTTTGAGAATTATTGATCAGTTATCTAAATTTACAAATTTATAATGTCAGTATTAAAAGAAATATATGAGTATAAAATTGATTTTGTTTCAAATCAAAAAGAAATAACTCCTCAATCAAAAATTGAAAATAAATTGAATATAAATAATATTAACTTTCCATTCTTTGAAAAATTAAATCATCAAAATAGTCAAATATCTATTATAGGAGAAATAAAAAAAGCCAGTCCCTCTTTAGGTAAATTTACTAAAGAGAATATAAATTTAATCGATATTGCAAAGGCATATGAAGACAATAATATTTCGTGCATCTCAGTTTTGACAGACGAAAAATATTTTAATGGAAAAATTGATGATTTAATTGAAATAAAGAAAAAAGTGCAACTACCTATTCTAAGAAAAGATTTTATAGTTGACGATTACCAAATATATGAAAGCAAATTAATTGGTGCAGATTGTATCTTGATCATATTATCAATGTTGACTCAAGATGTTGCAGATAGATTCGCTGAATTAGCAAGTGACCTAAAGATGGATAGTATTATTGAAGTGCACGACTATGATGAACTGCAAAGAGCGAAATCTATGAATGCAAATATGATAGGTATAAATAATCGAAATTTAAATAATTTTGTAACTAATTTAGATACCACAATAAATTTGTCTAAACACTTAGATAATTGTGACAAGCTCATAATCTCTGAAAGTGGCTTTCATAGTAAAAGTGACATTTCAAAAATTTATACAACTACAGGTATAAGCAACTATTTAATCGGTGAATTTTTAATGAAGTCAGAAAATTTGCCCGAGCATATTGCAGAATTATTAAATTAAAAAATTACGTAATCTCAATAAATCATTGAAAAAAATGAATTTTTTTTCATTGAAACTATAAGAGAACATTGATAGAACATTAATTAAGGATCGAATCAATGTTAACAAAGAAACAAAAAGAATTATTAAATTATATTCAGAAATTCCAAAGTAAAAATGGTGTCACTCCTTCTTATGAAGAGATGAAGTCTGCACTTGATTTAAAATCAAAGTCAGGAATCCACAGATTAATTTTAGCTCTCGAAGAAAGAGGATTTGTAAAAAGATTAGCTCATAAAGCAAGAGCACTTGAAATAATAAAAGATGGAATATCAAACATCAAGATTTCTGAAAAAAATAAAAATAACCTAGTGGTTGGTAATTTTATAAATAATGCGAATGATGATAATCAAAAATTAAGCACTCTTCCACTCTTGGGAAAAATTGCTGCTGGTACTCCAATTGAAGCCATTCAACAAAATGATACATCTGTTGATGTTCCAAAAGAAATGATGCCAATAGGTGAAAGTTATGCGTTAAAAGTTGAAGGCGACTCAATGATCAATGAAGGTATTCATAATGGAGATACTGTTTTAATTAAAAAAACTAACATAGCGGATAACGGTGAAATTGTTGTTGCCTTGATTGATGATAATGAAGCAACTTTAAAAAGAGTTAGAAAAAAAGGTCAAAGTATAGCACTTGAAAGTGCTAACCCTATTTATGAAACACGAATTTTATCTGCTCATCGAGTCAAAATTCAGGGTAAATTAATAGGTCTCCTTAGAAAATATTAATTATATTTTTCTTTAATTATTTGATAAATAGTTTAATTAATACGTGAATGCCTAGAAATAAAAGTACCCCTAAAAATAAAACAGCAAAACTAACTATCAACGAAAATACTTACGAACTACCTATATACAAGTCTACAGAAGGCGAGTCTGTTATTGATATTTCTAAACTGCACTCAGAAGCAAAATTATTCACTTATGATCCAGGGTTTACTTCAACAGCATCGTGCGAGTCAAAAATTACATTCATCGATGGTGATAAAGGGATTTTAAGATATCGTGGGTATGATATAGAAGAATTGGCAAATGAAAGTGACTTTATAGAGGTTGTAAATTTATTAATTTATGGTGATTTGCCTAATAAGGAACAACTAAAAAAATATAAAAAACTTATTACTCGTCATACACTTTTGCATGAACAAATTATAAACTTTTTTCAAGGCTTCAGACGTGATGCTCATCCGATGGCAATGATGGTAGGGGTTATGGGGGCATTATCATCATTTTATCAAGATACGTTGGATATCAATGATGCCCATCAAAGACAAGAGGCAACTAGAAGAATAATTGCTAAATCATCAACAATCGGTGCTATGGCGTATAAATATTCAATTGGCCAAGCTTTTGTCTCTCCAAAAAACAACTTATCTTTTTCAGAAAACTTTTTACATATGTGTTTTAGCAATACTGCAGAAGAGTACAGAGTTTCACCTGTTATATCTAAAGCTATGGATACAATATTTATTTTGCACGCAGATCACGAACAAAACGCTTCAACATCTACAGTGCGTCTAGCTGGCTCATCTGGTGCTAATCCATTTGCTTGTATTGCTGCAGGAGTCTCATCTTTATGGGGACCTGCTCATGGAGGAGCTAATCAAGCAGCTTTAGAAATGCTTGAAGAAATCGGATCGACAAAAAATATCAGAAAATATCTAAATAAAGCAAAATCAAAAAAAGATCCGTTTAAATTAATGGGATTTGGACACAGGGTTTATAAAAACTATGATCCAAGAGCAAAGATTTTAAAAAAAATATGTAAAAAAGTTTTAGCTCATGTAGGTATAAAAAATGATCCAATACTCAAACTTGCTATGGAGCTAGAAAAAATTGCTTTGAATGAAAAGTATTTTATTGAAAAGAAATTATACCCTAATGTTGATTTTTATTCTGGTATAATTCTTAGAGCAATAGGATTTCCCCCTGAAATGTTTACTGTAATTTTTGCTATAGCTCGAACAGCTGGATGGACTGCTCAATGGACAGAGATGATAGAAGATCCTATTCAAAAAATTGGAAGACCAAGGCAGTATTATACTGGCAATAAATCCCTTAAATATGGCGTAAAGAGATCTAGGAAAAATACTAGATAATTTTACTGAGCTGCATCATAAATTTTCAATTCATATTTTTTGGCATATTGTAGGACTTTTCCTTTTTCATGAATTAATGTATGTTTTGGATAAATTGCGACACCATTTAAATTGGCCTTTTTGATTAGTCTTAGCGTGTTTAATCCAATTACAGGTAAATCAACTAATTTACTTTGACTTTTCTTAGGTATCTTTACAAGTATTCCAGCTTTGAATTTTAATTGATTAAGGTTTTTTCTCACATCAAATACTCTATTTAGTAAATTATCAGTTCCTTCAGCAGCTTCAATTGCAATTATATATCCACTCACACAAACAATTGACTGGGCATTATCAAACTTAGATATTTTATTCAGGAGTTTTTTTGATTTATCAACATCAATCGCATCTTTATTATAATTTAATTCATCCAATTCTTCTGTATTAAGAAAAAATGATTTTGAGACTTCTCTTGGAGAAATAATTCTAAAACCATTTTGAATAAAAATTTCTAAAACACTTGATAGAATCTTGCCATCACCTTGTTGATACGAATTTAATAGTATTGGTATATATTTTTCAATTTCTCCATCATTTTTAAAATTAGATAAATTAGGTCTATTAATCTTGCCTAGGAAAAGTAAAGTTTTAATTTTATTTATCCTTAAAGTATCAAAAATTTTTTTTAATTGAAAAATTTTAAAATTATAAATTTTCTTATTCTTAATTTGATTATTATTTAGATTAATAAATATAGAATTATCATTAATCTTTTTGCATTCTGTAAAAAATGCTTTGGAAATCATATCATAACCACCAATTATAGCCAATGATTGATTATTTTTCATATTTACACAAACCTCTTGAACTTTTTTTATTCAGAAAGATAAGCAATTTCTTTATTAGGGGGTTATCAGTATTTCTAAGTTTATTAATTTCTTTAGATATTGTTTCACCCGTAAATATTTCTTCAACAGCTTGCGAATACTCTCGGATTTGACTCTTAGTATAATCAGCTCTTTTTAATCCAATAATATTTACACCAGTCACCTTTGCTCTGTTACCGATAGCTAAGCTATATGGAATCACATCATTTTCTACAGCTGACATGCCACCAATCATAGCAAGACTGCCAATCTTACAAAATTGATGTACAGCTGAAATACCCCCTATTACGGCACTTTCTTCAACATAAACATGCCCTCCAAGTGTAACTTGATTTGCAAATATTACATTATTTTCGATAACACAATCATGTGCAATATGAACACCGGTCATAAACAATGAATTGTTTCCAATTATTGTTTCCATATTATCGCCTTCAGTTCCAAGATTTGCTGTACAGTGCTCTCTAAATGTGTTGCTGCTACCAATAGTAAGTCTACTTTTCTCTCCACGATATTTTAAATCTTGAGGTATTGAACCAATTGAACAAAAAGGGAAAAATTTATTATTTTCAGAAATATCTGTATGACCATCAATATAAACTGACGAGTAAATTATATTATTGTTAGCTATTTTAACATTATCACCAATTACTGAGTAAGCGCCTATTGTAACATTCTCCCCCACAGTGGCGTTTTTTGAGACTATCGCTGTTTTGTGTATATTATTCATTATTACGATCCATTATCATTGCACTCCATTTGGAACTGCATACTAATTCCTCTTTTTCATTGAACGAATTACCTTCAAATCTCCAAACTCTACCCTTAGAACGCATCGCCACAACATTTGCCTTTATTTTTTCATTTGGGAATACAGGTTTACGAAACTTTGAGTTTTCTATGTTCATTAAATATACAATTTTATCAAAAGTTTCTTCTCTTATACTATATGCGATTAATGCTGCCGCTGTCTGAGCCATCATCTCAATAAGTATTACACCTGGGACAACTGGATGACCTGGAAAATGACCAGCAAAGAAACTGTCTTTATCTCTAAAAGTATTAATACCTGTAGCTCTATTTAATTTATGTATATTATTAAGTTCTTCTATATACAAAAATGGTTCCCTGTGTGGTATTAATTCTTTAATTTCAGAAAGGCATATTTTATTTTTTTCCATATATTTTTTTATAATTTTTTATAAATTTGTATTTATTTACCGCGGGGTTTCCCATAACCGACTCACCATCATCAATGCTTTGGAATACGCCACTTTTTGCAGCTATATGAACATTGTTTCCAATCCTAATATGTCCAGCAATACCGGCTTGACCGCCAGTTAAAACGTGGCTACCAATTTTGGCACTTCCGGCTATACCTGTCATAGCTGCAAATGCGGAGTTGTTGCCAATTTCTACATTATGAGCCACATGACAAAGATTATCTAAATAAGTGTTTTCACCAATTACTGTATCACTAAAACTTCCTCTATCAATTGTGCAACCCGATCCTATAGAAACTTTCGACTGCAACAATACTCTTCCTATATGATATATGTTTATATTATTTTTGCTGAGAAAAAATCCAAATCCTCTTTGACCTATTGATGAATTACTTCCGATGTAAATATTTTCACCTAAGATTGAATTTGATATAACGGTATTTGAGCCAATTATAGACCCGTCACCAATAATGCAGTTAATTTTTACAACTGCCCCATGATTTATTTTTACATTTTTTCCAATTATTACTCCGTTTTCAATTGTAACATTATTACCAATTTCGCAGTTTTCTCCAAATACTGGATTATCAAAATTCATTTTTTCTTTTTCAGTAAAGTCTCTGTAAAAAATATTTGATAACTTTGCTACAGATTCTTGCACATTGCGTACAATAAATTTTTTTTGATTTGGGTTTATTTTATTAGCCATTTTCTCTGTACATAAGACACCAGAGCTCAGTGGCAAATTGTCACCTATTTTTTCATTGTCATATAAAAAAGATAGTGAATTATTTGAAACATTGATGATACTTACAAAATTATCAAAATAATCATCCCTTGTAACATTGACAGCTTTGCAATTAATTTTAGACTTTATTAAATCACTACCAATAGGACCTAATTTCTTAAAAAAACTAGGAACCATTCTTTTTATTCGGTGGATACTTTAATACTAGGAAGCTTTTTATTTAGAGCTTTTAGTGCCTCTTCTGTAATATCCATATTCTCAGCATTTAGTAAAACAGAATTTTTTTCTAAAAGAACAGTAATACCCTTTTCGTTTGAAATTTCCTCTAGAATTGGCTTCAATGCATTAAGAACTTCATTTCTCGATTCAGATACAATTCTGTCAATTGACATTAATTTTTCTTGTCTTGTAATGTTATAATTTTGCACTTTACTCTCGTATTCTTTTCTTTTTTCATCAAATGCTGCTGGTGCCATTATTTGCTGTGACTCTATCAATTCGTTCTGCTCATCAATTAAACTTTGATCAGTTTCATTTATTTCCTCTTCTATCTGCTTAGCATAATTTTCTATTTGTTTTGCTGCATCTATGGCGGCATCAGAGTCTGACAAAATATAATTTATATCAATGACACCAATATTAGTATCTGGATATTGTGCGTATGAAGGACTAAAGATCAGCTGTGTCAGAAAAGAAAAAACTAAAATATATTTGTGTTTAAAAATGAATTTCATCCTAAAAATTATATCCTATATCAAAATATAAATTATCTGTAGTATCAGTAGTTTCATCTGCCAGAATTGTTGCATAAATAATATTTATAGGGCCAATTGCTGAATCCCAATTAAAATTAACTCCTAAAGATGAACGCACTTCATGTTCATCATTAATATTAGAATATGCTGGATTCTCTAAACCCCATACACTCCCTACATCAACAAATAATGTACTAGTAATATCAAAAGCATCCAAATTAAAATCAATATTTGTTTCAATTGATGTCAAATAATAATATTGTCCACCTGTGTAGGAATTTCCGGTTCTTGGACCAACTTTACCCGACTTAAAGCCTCTGAGTCTTTTACCTCCTAATTTAAAATTAGATGATAATGGTGCGTATTTACTATTATAACCATTTAAATTACCTGCTTGTAATTTAAAAGCACCAACTAAATTTTCATTTAACCTTTTGTAAATATTATATTCTAAACTATTTTTTAAATAATAACTTGTACCTCCTAAGCCTGCAATATCCTGGTCAATTTCAAATAAATATCCTGAGGAAGGTTTATATCTGCTATTTCTCTTATCGAACTTTAATGTATATCCAATAGTAGAAACTGTATCTGTCCCAGAGAGAAGTCTTTCGTACTCTGTGGCATTAGTATCCGCTTTCACTTTTGAGGTGAAAAGTGAATATCTAGCACTTAAATATGTGCTTGCTGCAAGAGGAAACTGTGCAACAAGCCCTAAACCTAAATCTTCAGTTTCATAATTAACAGATCCTGGGTCTGTAAAATTACTATAGAGACTTCCAGTTAAAGCCAGTTGTTTGTTATTAAAATATGGTTCTGTAAAAGATATATCGTAAGTATTTCTTGTATTTGAGAAACTTGTTGTAAAATTTAACTTCTGACCTTTACCAAGAAAATTTGTTTCTTTTAAACCCAAATTTAATGATGTGGAAGTTGCACTTGAGTAACCAGCCCCTAAAGAAGCTTCACCAGTATTTTTCTCTTCAACGAATATTTCTAAATCTAATTTATCAGAATAATTCGTCCTCACTTCTTTGACATCAACATCTGAAAAGAAATTTAGCGCCCTAATAGAGTCTTTGGAATAATTAATTGCAAGCTTGTTATAGGCGTCACCTTCAGATATAGAAAACTCTCTTCTTATCACTTTATCTACAGTTCTAGTATTCCCTAAGATATCAATTTTATTAATATAAACTCTAGGCCCCTCATTAATTTCAAAATTAATATTAACTAATTTTTTTTCACTATTAATGTTAAGTTTAGGATTGATTTCAATAAATGTGTATCCACTTAGTTCGGCAGAATTCTTTATTTGTTTGACTGTATCCTTTATTTTATTTGCATTGTACAAATCTCCTGTACTAAATGGTATTTGATTATAGACAAAATCTATACTTATTTTATCTAACTTACTAACTACATCTATCTTCCCAAAATCATACTTATCCCCCTCCTTTACAGATAAAATAATTTCAAAATCATTCTTATTTATTGAGAGTTGTGCAATTGCTGAAACAAATCGAAATTCAGGATAACCGTTATTATTGTAAAATTCGGTTACAAGCTGTTTATCATACTCTAATTTATCAGGGTCGTATCTGTCTGCCGATGAAAGAAAACGCAAAAATCTTTTTTCTTTTGTTTTCATTATAGATTTTATTTTAGATGATGTAAAAACTTCATTGCCAAGAATTATAATTTTAGAAACTTTTGCAACATCTGACTCTTCAATCTCATAAGTTAAATTCACTCTATTATTATCTAATAATTCTACTTTCGGTATTATTTCCGTAGATAACCTTCCTGACCTCTGATAAAGGGACAGCATTCTCTCAGTGTCTTTTTTTACTCTGCTTCTTGAATAAACAGATCTTTCTTTAAGAGAAATTTCAACTAGTAAATCTTCATCTTTAATTTTACTATTACCAGTAAACTTGACTAAATTAATTGTAGGGTTTTCTTTTACATTAATTTGTAATCTATTTTCGTCAAATGCAATTTCAATGTTTGAAAATAGATTAGTATCAAATAAGTCTTTTAATATTTTATTTCCAAGTTCTTCTGTATAAATATCGCCTTTGCTTATATTTGAATATGATATTACTGTTTCAATATCAACTCTCTGTGAACCGACTACATCAATTTCATCTATTTTGTTTACATCACTAAAAGATATTGATGTACATTTGAAAAATATAAATATTAGAAGAAAGAATTTTAATTTAAAATGATGCAACATGACTTTACTTAATTACCAAGATATAAATTATTATCAATCCAATTATTAATATTCTTAATATCAGTGAGTTTTGGATCAGCAATATTTGAATTTTTGCCGAAAAACTTATCCATATTCAATTCATTTAATTTTACAATATCAAGAAATCTTATTCTTTTCTTTATGAATAAATTAACCAAAATCTCATTCAAATAATTGAATATATGTGGTGCTAAGCCTCCAATTTTCATTACCTGATACCCCAGATCAACTGCTGGAAACTTATTTTTATCTATTGGAATGAATTCAAAGTTTGAATAGTTAGTCAATTCGATACCTTTATAAACATTAGAATATTTATTAAATCCAAAAAATAAAGATGAAATAGGAATACGCATATCTGGTTTGTTTAATATTGCTGTACTGATACCATTTTCATAATTTATTAATGCGTGAATAATAGCTTGGGGATGTATAATAGCATTAATTTCATTATTCTTTAGATTAAATAAATATTTGGCCTCTATTATCTCAAGCGCTTTATTCATCATTGTAGCTGAGTCAATTGAGATCTTACTACCCATATTCCAAACTGGATGCCTGATTGCTTGCTGAGGTGTTACTGAGCTCAATTTATTTTTTGTATAATGCAGGAACGGCCCGCCAGTTGCAGTGATAGTAATTGATTTATATTTTCCTAAATTTTTACTTAATAAATGATAAATTGAATTATGCTCTGAGTCTAAGGGTATAATTTTAGTTTTAAATTTATTTGATAAACTAATAAATTTCTTTCCAAGTGTAATTATACATTCTTTATTAGCAATACCAACAATCTTTCCTGATTTTAATATCTTTAATAAGAGATCTAAACAAGTTAGTCCACTTGCAGCAAAAATAATAATATCAGTTTTTTTTGAAATCATGCTATAAAATTTAGTATCATCATTAAATACTTCATATTTATTTAAATTAAATTGATTGTACTTATGAATTGACTTTTCGTTAAAACCAATTTTTTTTACATTGTAGGATTTTGCAATCTTAATAAGCTTTAAAATGTTTTTATTGCATGTGATGCCCTCAATATTTATTTTATCTAAATTTTTACTTATTATTGACAATGTAGATCTGCCAATACTTCCAGTAGCACCATAAATAACCACATTAATTTTTTTCATGTTACAGACTTGATATACCGAAGATTAGAAAAACAATTATAAAAGAGTCAAATCTATCAAGAAGTCCGCCATGCCCTGGCATGATTTTTCCCGAGTCTTTTATAGATGCATATCGTTTTAGCATTGAAACAACTGTATCCCCAACAAAAGACAACGCGATAATTAATAGTGTGTAATAAATTGAAAATCTATATTCAATTTCCAAATAATAAAACAATAATTGAATAAGAAGCACTGTCACGAATACACCTGTGATAAATCCGCTTACGGTTTTACCTGAACTAATTTTTGGCATTAATTTAGCACCTCCAATGATTTTCCCTCCTATGTAAGAAAATGTATCAAAAAGCCAAATTGTAGCAATGGTAGCTAATATAAAAAGCATTGAAACTATTTCAGTAATTAACAAAAATAAAAATAAGAAAAAAGACAATACTGTAAATACCAAATATAAATTAAATATTAAATAACTTCCTTTTTTATTTTTCATTTGATTAATCTCAAGACAAATAATCGATGTTATAAAAAGAAAAACAATTACAGAAAAATAATTATTGTAAATAAGGGGTAATATAACTAATGGAACAAAAATTATAACAGACCCTAATCGATAAAGCAGCTCTTTTGTAAAAAAATCACTCATTTATTGACCATAATTTCGTTTTCTTTTCATTAATTGATCAAGAGCCCTATTAAGATTACTAATTTTGAAATCAGGCCATAAAACTTTTGTAAAGTACAATTCAGCATAAGCACTTTGCCATAACATAAAATTACTTAATCTAATTTGACCACCGGTTCTTATAATGAAATCTGGGTCTTTTGAGTCAGGAATATAAAAATAATCTCTTAAATTTTTTGATGGATTTTTATGTTTTTTTATTTTATCTACTGCTTCATTTATTTCTTGTCTTGATCCATAATTAAATAATAAATTTACTATAGTACCCCTATTGTCTTTAGTGATCGAAGTAACTTCATCAATTATACTTAACAATTTTTTTGATAATTTTTTTCTACTTCCATAATGCCTTATTTTAAGATTGTTATCATTAGCTGTTGAACTAAAATCTCTATAAAATTCAGTTATTAGATTAAATAAATCTTTTATTTCTGAAGGGCTTCTTCTCCAATTTTCAGCTGAAAATACATAAAAAGATATTTCATTTAGTTTATAATCTAAATCTCTTAAGCTCTTGCATAATGAAATACAATTCTGAATCCCATATTTATGGCCAGTTTTTTTTTGGAGATTGTTTTTTTTTGCCCATCTTCCATTACCATCCATAATAATAGCGACATGGTTAATCTTTTTTTTTGATAAATTAAATGAGGTCACTTAAGATTATATTTTTTTTAAATCTTCTTCTTTATTTTTAAGGATTTCATCAATATTTTTAATTTGATCTGCAGTAATTTTATCGATGTTTTCTTGATACTTTTTAGAATCATCCTGTCCAATTTCTTTATCCTTTTCTAATTTTTTCACTTGTTCAATGCCATCTCTTCTTATATTTCTAACAGCAACTTTTGTATTTTCTGATATTTTACTCGCCATTTTTAGAAATTCACTTCGTCTTTCCTCTGTAAGCTGTGGTAGAGGCAATCTAATTAGATTTCCCTCAATCATTGGATTAATACCTAAATCAGATTCTCGTAGAGCTTTCTCGACAAGTGAAACATTAGAACTATCCCATATATCAATATTTATCGTACGCGGATCAGGTGTTGTTATGTTTCCAACCTGGTTAATATTCATTTTCTGTCCATACGCATCAATCTTAATTGAGTCCAGCATGCTAGGTGATGCCCTACCGGCGCGTATTCCCTGCATGTCAGATCTAAAAGACTGTATTGAAGAATCCATACGGCCGATAATATCGTCTTTAATTATATCAAACATTGTTAATCTCAGAATATTGTTGTTTATTATTATATACGTTTTTGAAACAATTATTTCGTAAAATTGAAAATATTTTTATTGGAATTTCATTATCTCTTGCAATACTTACTGCAGCACTATCTAAAACTTTAAGATTCTTCGACAAATAGTTTTCATATGATATTTTTTTAAGTTTTTTTGCTTTCTTATATATATTGGGATCCTTATCATAAATACCATCCACTTGAGTTGCTTTATATATAACTTGGCATTCAAGTTCTGCAGCTCTTAGAGCTGAAGCAGTATCTGTAGAAAAATATGGATTACCAGTTCCAGCTGCGCATATAACAATTCTGTTTTTTTCCATATGTCTTATTGCTCTTCTTCTAATGTATGTTTCGCATATAGATTGTATTGGAAATGCAGACATAACCCTGGTTTCAACATTTAATTTTTCTAATGAATTTTGCAAAGCAAGACTATTCATAACTGTGGCTAGCATACCCATGTAGTCCGCACTGGCTCTATCCATGCCTTTTGCAGAAGCTGCTAAACCCCTGAATATATTTCCACCGCCAATTACAACACAAATTTGTATTTTTAATTTTTTTAATGAAAGCAAATCATTTGAAATCCGCTTAACGGTATTTAAATCAAGCCCAAATTTATTTTTGCCCATAAGAGACTCACCAGATAATTTAATTAATATCCGGTTTAATTTTTGTTTGGGCATCTTTTATGAGCCTAATTCGTATCTGATAAATTGCTCTACAGAAATTTTACAATTATTTCTTTCTGCGAATTGCTTAAGGTAGTTTTCAATATTTAACGATGGGTCAATTACAAATTTTTGGCCTAATAATGTGTTTTCCTCAAAAAATTTTTTTAATTTACCCTCGAGCATTTTTTCAAGAATATTATCAGGTTTGCCGCTATCTTTGAGTTGTTGTTTTATTATTTCTTTTTCTGCGTTTACTAATTCATTACTGAGGTCTTTTTCGGAAATTGATTTAGGATTTAAAGCTGCAATATGCATACAAAGATTTTTACCTATTTCAGATACATGATCACTATCAGTATTTAATTTTAGAAGCACGCCAATCTTACCTAAGCCTTGATCCACACTGTTATGAACATAGCTATGAATGTTTCCACTGAGTTGACTTGATCTTCTTAGAACTATATTTTCTCCAATTTTTCCTACAGCGGAACTTATTAGTTCGGTAACATTTGCATTATTAGCTAATGACTTACTTTCATCATCCATAGATATATCTAAAATCGAGTTAACAAGACTATGAAACTCAGAATTTCTAGAAACAAAATCAGTCTCTGAATTAACTTCAATTATAGATGCTTTTTCTGCCTGAACTCTAACACCTATTAGACCTTCATTTGCGTCTCTACCAGATTTTTTCTCGGCTTTTGCAATACCTTTTTCTCTTAACAATTTAAATGCTTGAGATATATCGCCACCTGAGTCAGATAAAGCAGACTTACACTCCATCATTCCTGCGCCAGACATTTTTCTTAATTCTTGAACCTCTTTTGCACTAACTGTCATTCTTAGGGTCCTCAGGTTCAGAAACATTTTTATTATTAGAATTATCACTATCACCTTTTACATCGGGCTCAGTAATCCCTTCTTTATTGTTAGAATTGATTTCGAAATCAATTTCTTTAGCGGATGAGTTAATGGTCTCCTTGATTAGAGAACAATATAAATCTATTGACCTTCGTGAGTCGTCATTACCTGGTATAGGATAATCTATTTTATCTGGATCACAATTGGTATCTACAATTCCAATAATAGGTATCTTTAACAAATTTGCTTCAGAAACAGCTATGTGTTCTAATTTAGTGTCAATAATGAAAACTAAGTCAGGTGATTTTTTCATCTCACTAATTCCACTTAATGACCTAACTAATTTTTCATGTTGGTTTGTAATTTTTAATATTTCTTTCTTTGTAAATTCATTGTCTGGGTTAGATTTTAGAACTTCAAGTTCTTTCATTTTTTTGATCGATTTAGCAATTGTTGACCAATTCGTAAGCATTCCACCTAACCATCTGTGATTTACATAAAATTGGTTAGTTTCAGATGCTAGAGTAGCAATTTTACCTGCTGCTTGTTTTTTCGTAGCTACAAATAAAATCTTTCCACCCTTTGATACAGTCTCTTTCATAACGCTCAGCGCTTCACTAATCATTTGAACTGTGTAGTTAAGATTTATAATATGAATATTTTCTTTTGTGCTATGAATATACTTTAGCATTTTAGGGTTCCATCTTTGAGACTTATGCCCAAAATGTACCCCGGCTTCAACGAGATCTTTTAAATTAATATTTGGTATAGTCATTTTTTTCTCCGGTTGTTCATCCACAGCAATTTGACCTGATTAAGGACCGGACAGCATTAGCTATCGCTGTGTGATATTTTGACTGTAATTATATTAAATAAGCAAGCTTTACAACAACTTATTCTACAAAATCGATTTTCATTACGCCGTTGAGGTTTTTCATCTTATCAATCATATCTGAAGTAATATTGAATTCACCGGGAATCTTAAGTAGTTGATTATTAATGATAATCTCAATTTTATTGTGCCCTTTAACCCAATTTAATTTTGCTAACTCGTCCTTTGAAAAGCTTCTATCAGCATAAATTTTAAGTGTTTGATTGTTTAGTTTGTCATTTTCTTTTTTGTTAAAATCACTTGTCTTGTTTAACTTTTCAACATCTTCGAAGCTAAATACTTTTTTGAGCTCTCCTCTTAAACTTCCATTTTGTGATGAAAAATCTACACCTAAAACAAATGATTCACCTTCTAAAAGTAGCTCACGATATTTTCTCAGATTACTTTCAAATATAATAAGTTCAAAAATTGATGACATGTCAGAAAAATTTAAAAATGCATAACTATTACCCCTGGATGATCTCTTTTCTTTTTTAGAAAGTAAGGTACCACCCAAAAGAAGATCTTTTTGATTGTGCAGTTCTGAATTATCTTTAATTTCAGAATATTCTCTTAACATTAAAGATTTATAGTTTTTTCTGTGTGTTGACAAAGGGTGACCCGATAAATAAAAACCTAACATCTCATACTCTTTCATTAATTTATAATTTGACTTCCACTCTTCTTCCTCCGTTAATTTAAAACTCGATATGTTCATATCGCCGAACATATCTTTTTGAAGATCTATGGAATTGCTATTTTTAGACTTATGATACTTTACAATTTCTGAGGCTTGATTAAATACAGCTGATCTACTTACATTGAACTCATCAAATGCTCCCGCGCAAGATAATGCTTCAATTGTTTTTTTATTAATTACTGAGGTATTGTTTCTATTTATAAAATCGTTGAGATTACTAAAATTGCCATTTTTGTTTCTTTCATTATACAAATCTTTCATTGATTCAATACCCACATTTTTAATTGCTCCAAGTGCGTATAAAATTGAATCATTATTTCTTAAAAAGTATGGTCCAGAATAATTAACGCTAGGTGGGGCTAGTTTAATTTTTAAACGCATTAACTCTTGCTGAAATATAGAAATTTTATCTGTATTATTAATATCTAATGACATGGAAGCTGCAAAAAACTCTATTGGATAATGTGTTTTTAGATAGGCTGTTTGAAATGCTATTACAGCATATGCTGCGGCATGACTTTTATTAAAACCATAGTCAGCAAATTTAGATAATAATTCAAAAATAGTATGCGCTTCATTTGATGTTATATCTTTTTTTAAGCAACCATTTATAAACCTTTGTTTTTGAGCGTTCATTTCCTTTTGTATTTTTTTTCCCATTGCTCTTCTTAGCAAATCTGCCTCACCATCTGAGTATCCTGATAACTCTCTAGCTACCCCCATAACCTGTTCTTGATAAATTACGACTCCATAAGTTTCTTTTAATAAGTCTTCTAATAAAGGATGAATGTAGTCAGGTTTTTCTCTGCCATGCTTTCTTTCTATGTAGCTTGGAATATTAGCCATAGGACCAGGTCTATAAAGCGCGACAATAGCAATAATATCTTCAAATTTATCTGGTTGAAGCTGCTTAAGAGTATCCTTCATACCTGCACTCTCTAACTGAAAAATGCCTGTTGTTTCACCAGTACTTAACAAATCATAAGTGTCTCGATCATTTAATTTAATGTTATCAATATTAAAATCAGGATTTTTTAATTTTACCAATTTTGTACAATTATCAATTAGCGTTAGTGTCTTGAGACCTAAAAAATCAAATTTTACTAAACCAGCATTTTCAACCCATTTCATATCAAATTGTGTTAGAAAAATATTTGAATCTGGGTCACTGTATATTGGGACATCTTTGAATACTTCCTCTTTTGAAATAACTACCCCAGCTGCATGAATTGATGCATGTCTTTTGAGACCTTCTAACTTTAGAGATATGTCTAATAACTTTGCAATTTTATCATCTTTACTTGCCTCTTCTTTTAATCGAGGCTCTTCATCAATGTATTGTTGCAATGTCATGGGTCTTGAAGGGTCAAAAGGCATCAATTTACAAAGATAATCTACCTGACCATATGGAATGCCAAGAACTCTACCTACATCTCTAATTACTGCTCGAGCTTGTAATTTTCCAAAAGTAATTATCTGAGCAACATGGTTATTCCCATACTTTTGATGTACGTAATCGAGTACACGATCTCTACCATCACGGCAAAAATCGATATCAAAATCAGGCAAAGAAACTCTCTCTGGATTTAAGAATCTCTCAAAAATTAAACCAAATTTAATTGGATCTAGATCAGTAATTTTTAAACACCAGGCAACCAAGGAACCTGCCCCAGACCCTCTTCCGGGACCAACCGGTATATCATTGTCTTTTGCCCATCTTATAAAATCCGAAACAATTAAAAAATATCCTTCATATTTCATATCTATAATTATTTTTAACTCTTTTTCTAATCTTTCCTCATATTCCTTTTTTATGTTTAATTTTAAATTATTATCTATTTGTTCACTCATAAATTTTTGAGTGAGATTTTGCTCAAGGCCTTTATGAGATAGTTCTCTTAATAATTTTTTTTCTTGACTATCATCATTATCGTAAGATGGAAGTACTGGCATTTTTATTTTAGGTCTATGAGAGCACCTTTGCGCAATCTCAATTGTGTGAAATAATGCTTCCGGAATATCCGAAAACAGTTCTTGCATTTCATTTTGAGACTTAAAATAGTGATTTTTTGACAACCTTTTTCTATCTTTTTGAGAGACAAAAAGCTTTTTTTCAATACACATTAGAGCATCATGTGCTTCAAAATGATCAGGTCCCTCAAAGTAAACATCGTTAGTTGCAACAACTGGAATATTATTATCGTAAGCCAAATTAAGAATTACTTCTTCATCAATTCTATAACGATTTCCTTCAATTCTCTGGATTTCTATGTAAAAATTATCATTAAATTCTTTTTTAAAGTCAGCAACAAATGATGCTGATTGTGAAGTAATTTTATTACCATTTGAATATTTTAAGATAGAGTTATTTCCACCTGAAAGGACTAATAGGCCTTCTTTATTTTTATACAACTGTTCAATATCTACATAAGCATTTTCTTTATGATTCATGTATGCGCTTGAAATAACATTTAATAAATTCTTATAACCAACCTCATTTTTAGAGAATATATTAAGAAAGAAATAGAGATCTTCTTCTTCAATATTTTCATGAAGATAGTTTTTAGGTGTTTTGATTTTTAAATTACATCCTATTATAGGCTGAACTCCAACACTTGATACTTTTTCACTAAATTCCAAAGCTCCAAACATATTATTCGTGTCAGTGATGCCTACAGCCGGCATTTTAAAGGCCTGACAAAGTTCTGATATACGCGCTATAGGTAAAGCGCCTTCTGATAATGAGTATTCTGTTTTATTTGTTAAATGAATAAAGTCACTCACCTATAAATTTATCCTTTTATTTGCATTTGATGCCAACTCCTCGTCATGAGTAGCTATAATTAGTGTCATTTTTTCTGATTCGACATAGTTTTTTAAATAATTAAACACCAAATCAGAATTCTTATTGTCTAAATTGCCAGTTGGCTCATCAGCGATTATAAATTTTGGATTATTTACTAAAGCTCTTGATATTGCAACTCTCTGCTGCTCCCCTCCTGACAATGAATTTGGAAAATGTAAAGATCTATCATCAATCATAAATACCTTCATTATGTTTTCAGCCCTTTGTGTCGCCTCGTGCTTACTGTACCCATTTAAGATTAGCGGTAATGCAACATTTTCTATTGCATTAAAATTTTCCAATAAGTTATAGTTTTGATAAATAAATCCGTAATTATTCCTTCTAAATTTATTCTTTTGTTCACTATTTAAATTCGTAAGATCCTTACCATTGAATGAGATAGTGCCTTCGTCGGATGTATCAAGCAACCCTACTAAGTTAAGTAGAGTGGTTTTTCCAGAACCTGAGGGACCTGTAACTGCAATAAAATCACCACCTTTAACTTCTAAAGAGATATCTTTTAAAATAGATAAGCTATTATTAGCTTGAAAGTAAGATTTTGAAATGTTTTTTAAAATTAGATTTGATTCAGACATTGTTTAATATTCCTCTAATTTCTGTCTTAGAAGCTTTATAGGCAGGATATACAGTCGCTATCATTGATATAACTAATGAAAAGAGAATGATTAATATAATTTGAGTCAAATCAATACTGGTTGGCATTTTATCAAGATAATAAAACTCAGATGGAAATAAATTTAAATTGAATGTTGAATTTAGTAAATTTCTTATTGTATCAATATTTATTGTAAAAAGTATTCCAAGAGTAGAACCTATGATCGTTCCACTAAACCCTATAAAAGTGCCGACTAGTAAAAATATTCTTAAAATTGAACTATCACTGCTACCAATTGTTTTAAGCACTGCTATTTCTTTATTTTTATTTTGTACTAAAATAAACAGGCTTGTGACAATATTAAATGCAGCAATTATGATAATAAGTGATAATACAAAGAACATTAATTCACGCTCCGTTGCCAACACTTCCCAAAAAGAACTATTTAGATCAATCCAATCTTTTACTAAATAATTATCATTATAAATTTTAAGTAAATCACTCTTAACTTTTTCTACATCATTGATATCTTTTAAATGTATCTCAATGGTTGATATCTCATTTTTGAGACTCAAGAATTTTTGAACATTTGCAAGTGAAGTAAATGCAAAATTTTTGTCATATTCACTCATACCAGAACTAAATGTGGCCGATACTTTCATTTTATAAGATTTTGGGATTTGACCTAGTGGAGTAGAAATCATTGAAGAAGAAGTGATTTTTATTTCGTCGCCAGGTAAAACACCCAAAGAAAAAGCTAGTTCTTCACCTAATATTATTGAATTAGCAGTAAGCAGATTATCATTATTCAGATTATTAACAAATTCGTAAAATTTAAAATTCTCATCATTAATCGATTTGATAATTATTCCATTGCTCTTATTAGCTGAACTTATTAAGGCTTGAATAGATATATTTTTATCAATAAATAATATTTCCGAAATTTCAGAGAGGTTTTTATCATTCTCAAAGTATGGCTCTATATTTTTAATGTAAATATGGCCATTGAAACCAATAATTCTTTTTTTTAGTTCATCATGAAAACCATTCATTACAGACATCACAATTATTAATGTTGCAACACCAATACAAATCCCAATAAATGAAAGCCATGAAATGACTGATAACAACCCGCCTTTTCTCAAAGGAACCAGGTACCTAAAAGCTATAAATCTCTCAAAATAATTAAATGGCACTTTGTTTAAACGTTCATTTCTTCTAGAAACTTATCTAATTTATCTAGGTTAATGAATTCTGTTTCTCCACTTTTTCTATTTTTATACTCTACTAGACCGTCCGACACAGCTTTGCTTCCTATTATAATTTGATGTGGTAAACCTATTAAATCCATTCTAGAAAATTTTACTCCTGCGTTATCATTCTTATCATCAAATAAAACTTCAGATTTATCATTAATTTGATTGTAAACTTTATTAGCAATTGAGGAGGCTTCATCGTCTTTTGGTTTCAAGTTTATAACACCAAGTGTAAATGGTGACACTGCATCAGGCCATATTATTCCACTTTCATCATGGGAGGACTCTATTATAGCGCCCACTAGACGTGAAATTCCTATTCCATATGATCCCATGTGTACCGTTTTTTCTTTTCCATCAGAATCTAAAACATTTGCCTTCATTGAATTTGAATATTTTGTTCCAAAATGGAATATGTGACCCACTTCAATTCCTTTTGAATTCATTTGTTTTTCTTTATGAACTATTTCATCAAATTTAGCCTTGTCATGTTTCTCATCTGAAGCAGAATAATAACTTTTAAATTTTTCAACAATTGAATTTAGATCGTCGTCATAGCTAATGTCAGAAATCTTATTTCCTTCATTAAGTATATTATTATCAAAATAAATATCACTTTCCCCCGTATTAGAAATAATTATGAATTCATGTGAGAGATCTCCTCCAATGGGTCCTGTATCAGCAGCCATGGGTATTGCTTTGAGACCTAATCTTGCAAATGTTTTTAAATAACAAATAAAAAAACGATTATAAGTATCTTCTGATGATGCTGCATCAACATCGAAAGAGTAAGCATCTTTCATTAAAAATTCCCTACCTCTCATTACTCCAAATCTTGGCCTTAATTCATCTCTAAATTTCCACTGTATATGGTAGAGCAGCATGGGGAGCTCTTTATAGGATTTAACATTTCTTCTAAATATATCTGTTATTTGCTCTTCGTTTGTCGGGCCATAAAGCATTTCTCTTTCTTGACGATCATTAATTCTTAACATTTCTTTTCCATAATCTTCATATCTTCCACTTTCTTTCCATAAATCTGCGGGTTGAATAGTTGGCATTAATATTTCATTAACTCCCGCTTTATTCTGTTCATCTCTGACGATGTTTTCGATTTTTTTCAAAACCTTTAACCCAAGAGGTAGCCAAGAGTAAATCCCAGAACTTGATTGACTGATCATACCAGAGCGCAGCATAAGTTTATGAGAAACAATTTCTGCTTCGCTTGGAGACTCTTTTAATACAGGTAGAAAATAATTAGATAACTTCATTTATGTAAAAAAGCTTTAAGATATACATCAGAAAGCCTTCATTATTTAGAAAACTATATATGATAAACCAGATGACTATTGAGACAACTGTTGTAATTAAGAATTTTCTAAATAATTGTGGATTATTAGGTGCCCCAGGATCTTCCCCTTCTATATAGTTTCCTGACCTACTTTTTTTTATATTAATTGGGAGTGATATGAAAAAAATTAACCACCAAATTAATAAAAAAATGATAATTGAGCCAGTTATACCCAAATTATACTTCTTCTAACTCTATGAGTGTTCCGTTACAGCTTTTTGGATGAAGAAAAACTACTGGTTTACCATGAGCACCAATTTTTGGTTTACCAGTTCCAGTTATTGATACTTCATGAGTGTTTAATTTATCTATAGCAGTATTAATGTCATTCACTTCTAGGCAAATATGATGCATTCCACCTTTCGGATTTTTATCAATAAAATTTTGAATTGGAGACCCCTCACCTAGAACCTCTAACAATTCTATTTTTGTATTACCTAAATCTATAAATACTGTTGTTACGCCATGGTCGGGTTGTTCAACAGGATCAGAAACCTTTGCACCAAAAATGTTTTTATATTGTTCAGCAGCTTCTTTTATATTTGGTACCGCAATAGCAATGTGATTTAATTTTCCAATCATACTAATTAAATATGAACAATACTTATGTTTGTCAAAGGTTTTTTGCGAGTATGCTTGAAAACAAAATTTCGCGATAATGTCTCGAGCTTTTGATATAGTTTTTTTTCTTTTTTTGATAAATTTGTCTTATCCTCAAAAAATTTATAAATTTCCTCTTCTAATAAATATACCATCTCATCATTCTCATATTCTTGATCGCTTACTATGCCACTGCTAATAATCAATGGGTTTTCTTTTAAATTCATTTTTTGATCAATTATACATGTAACATTCAATACGCCATTATAAGCCATTCTTTTTCTATCTCTAATATGACTGCTTTCACTTTTTACTAATCTATTTCCATCAAAGTACTGTCTGCCAGAGTCACACTGATCAACCACGTATGGCGATCCAGGAGCAATTTGCAATATATCTCCATTAGAAATTAGCATTGGGAACTTAACACCCATTTCCTTCGCAAGATTTGAGTGTCTTTTTAAGTGTCTGTGTTCGCCGTGAACTGGAACTGAAATTGCGGGTTTAATATTTTCATACATATCTACCATTTCATCTAAACATGGATGGCCTGAGACATGTATATTTTCATCATACTCAGTTATAACATTTGCACCTAACTCTGAGAGCCGATTAAACAATTGGTAAATTTTCTTTTCATTGCCAGGTATAATTTTTGATGAAAAAATAATGGTATCATCTAAATCAATATCAACATGAGGAAAATCTTGATTTGCAATTCGCATCATTGCACCCCTTGGTTCACCTTGACTGCCTGTACAAAGGTACAAAACTTCTTCCCTCTTTTTTTTAACTGCTTCCTTTTCAGATAAGATAACATCTATATCATTAAGAATACCATTTTGCCTTGCAACACTTATCATGCGATGCATAGATCTGCCTAATACGACTAACGATCTATTTGTTTCCTTCGCAGCGTGGGCAATTGTTTCAAGTCTTGCTACATTTGAAGCAAAAGATGTTACAAAAACTCTATTCTTTATCCCTTTTATAACTTCAGTTAAATTACTTTTAACTTCTGATTCTGATCCGGATCTCCCTTTTGTTAAGACGTTTGTTGAATCGCAAACCATTGCAAGAATATCTTTTGTGTTTGATTTGAGTTCGTTAAAGTCAATAGCTTTTCCTACAACTGGATCATCATCAATTTTCCAGTCACCAGTATGATATATATTTCCTAGCTTTGTTTTTATGATAAGTGAATTTGGCTCAGGTATTGAGTGCGTCAGAGTTTGAAATTTTATATCAAAGGGTTTTATTTGTATTTCAGATGACAGGTCTATTACATTCAAATAACCTTCATGATCCAATCCCCTTTCTTCAAATTTTAGTCTTATTATTGAAGCTGTAAATGGAGTAGCATAAATAGGACATTTTAAATCTGGCCATAGATACGCAAGACCTCCAACATGATCTTCATGAGCATGAGTTATTATAATTCCTGATAAATTATCTTTTCTTTCCTTAATAAAATCATGATCAGGTAAAATGATGTCTACGCCTGGTGTGGTTTCATCCCCAAATGTGATGCCAACATCAACAATTAGCCATTTCATGTCATCAATCTCTTTACCGTATCCATAGAGATTCATGTTCATTCCAATTTCACCAGTGCCTCCTAAAGGCAGAAATACTAATCTATCACCTTTGCTCATTGTAATTTATTGCTTACGATTAAAAGACCTTCAAGAGTAAGATCTCTCTCAAAATAGTTAATACATTTAAGGTCATTTTCAAATAGTTTTGATAAACCTCCAGTTGCTATAGCTTTTGCATTAGAGCACTCATGAGAAGTTTTTAATCTCTCAATCAAGCCCTCGATTAAACTAATATACCCCCAATAAATACCCGATTCCATTGCAGCAATTGTATGTTTACCAATTAATGTTTCAGGCTTTTTAAAAGTTATAAGTGGCAATAACGCTGCACCGTCTGACAGTGATTTTATTGATAAGTTGACACCAGGACAAATTAACCCTCCAGAATATGCACCGCTCTTATCTACAACATCTAACGTGGTGGCTGTCCCAAAATCTACAATTATGAAAGGAGGTTCATACTTATCTATAGCCGCTATTGAGTTAATGATCCTGTCATCTCCAACTTCAGCTGGGTTGATGACATTGAATTTTATAAATGCCTCTAAGTCAGAAGTATTTAGTTCTCTAATTGATAAATTTTCAAAATTTTTTGAGATCAAGCATCGTAAATTTTTTTGAGCTTGTGGCACAACACCCGAAATTAAAACATATTCTACATTAGCTAAAAAAATGCATAGGCTCTTCAATATATCATCTGGTGAACTTATAACTGTGTTAGTTTCAAATCGTACTTGATCAATTAATCTCGAATTGTCATATTTCCCCATTAATACATTTGTATTTCCTATATCAACTAAAACCTTCATGATTAATAACTAAATGACAGTTCTCCTGAATTGAATTTCTTAAGCTCTCCATTCACTTTAATTAGAATCTCAAATGTATCGGTTATATCATCTAATATACCTTCAAATTCAATATTATTTTGTAAAAAACGAACCCGATCTCGCATTTTCCAGCAATTATTTTTATATGACTCAATTAATTCTGAGATATTATCACTGTTAAGAATATTTAAGTAATTATTGATATTGGTGTCTAATGTTTCAAGTATATCTTTTGGCATAACCTCATTTTCAATTATAGATTTTATAGAGATAGTTTTATGATTATTTATATTTGGTGAATTCTTTAAATTAATACCAACTCCAATTATTGAAAAACTTGCACTTTCACCTAGTAAATTTTCTATTAATATTCCAGCTAATTTTGCATCATTGTATAGTATGTCGTTTGGCCATTTAATTTTTAAAAGGTCATTATTGGGTAAAAAATTTTTAATTGCATCATATACCGACAAAGAACTTATACATGAGATAAATGGTATCTTTCTGTGATCCAAGTTAATTGGCAAGACGTATGAGCCGTAAAAATTACCTGCCTCTGAAACCCATTTATTATTATTTCTGCCTTTGCCTGAAGTTTGTCTATTTGCTATAATCCAAGTTGCTTTATTTATTTTGTCATTTTTAATTAATCTTTTAGCTTCTACATTAGTGCTATCGATTACTTCATGAAAAATAACTTCTGATTGAATTTGATCTAACATTAAATAATTGATTGAATAGCATATTCAGAAATATTTATTACTGGCGATGGATAAATAAAGAAAATAATAATTAGTATTGATGAAGGATAATAAAGCAGATTAAGTGATTTGATACTTGATCCATCAAATTCTTCTTTAGGTTCATCAAAATACATTATCTTAACAATCCTTAAATAATAAAATGCACTGATAACACTTGCTACGACGCCAATGATTGCGAGAAACAACATTTCAGACTCAATAGCTGCAACGAAAATATAAAATTTACCAAAAAAGCCAGCTAAAGGAGGGATGCCAGCTAAAGAAAACATAATCAAGGCAATTAGCATGGTCCTTAAAGGATGATTTTTATGCATTCCAGATAAATCTGAAATATTTTCAAAATATCCATCGTTTCTTTTTAAAGACAGTAAAAAAGCAAACACAGCAATATTCATAATTAAATAAATCATTAAATATATTAATAATGACCTTAATCCCTCATCGGTAAAACAGGCCACACCTATTAAAGCGTATCCAATATGACCTATTGAACTATACGCCATTAGTCTTTTTAAATTAGTTTGAGCAATGGCAGCAAAGGCAGCGAGCATCATCGATGCGATTGATATGAAAAAAATAATTTGTTGCCAGTCAATATAAATCTCACCAAATGAATTGAATAAGAATCTAACAAGTAAACCCATTGCAGCAATTTTTGGAGCAAGGGCAAAGAATCCTGTAATCGGAGTTGGTGCTCCTTGATAAACGTCTGGCGTCCACATATGGAATGGAACTGCTGACACTTTAAAAGCTAGTCCTGCCAATACAAAAACTATACCAATAATTAAACCCAGACTTTCGGGGTTAATATTTACAGCGATTAGATTAAAGTTTGTATTTCCTGAAAATCCATAAATATATGAAATTCCAAAGAGTAATAAGCCTGAGGAAAGAGCTCCGAGGATAAAATATTTAATTCCTGCTTCTGATGACAATAAGCTGTTTCTGTTCAAAGCCGCAAGAACATAAAGGCTTAATGATTGAAGCTCTAATCCTATAAACATTGCAAGCAAATCATTTGCTGAAACCATCACCATCATACCTATGGTTGAGAAAATTATTAAAATTGGAAATTCATAAATATTTATATTTAGGTCATCTTTACTTGATACAAACATAATCAATGAAGCAATGGAGCCGATTAGTATTATAACTTTTAGTACTAGTGAAAATTCATCTACAACAAAACTATTTAGAAAGGCCGACTGAAAGGGTTGATTTAAAATTAAGATAACTGCGACTAAAAGTGAAAATATAGCAAGTGAGTTAATAAGCTTTACATTTTTCAAAAACAAGCCAGTCACTAACAAAACTGTTGCAACTATAAATAAAAATATTTCGGGTAATATGTATACTAAACTTTGCATTTTAATCTAATTTCATTTTAATTTGATTTACAATTTTTTCTGTTGAAGGTTCAATTATATTTATGATTGGTTTCGGATATAAGCCTATGAATATTGTAAGGATAATTAAGGGAAGAAAAATAATTATCTCTCTTCTTGTTAAGTCAAACATTTCAGATAGATCATCTTTAATTAAAGCACCAAATATTATTCTTCTATAAAGCCATAATGAATATGTGGCTGCCAATACGACACCTGTAGTCGCAAATATCGCGAAATATGTATTTATCGAAAATATAGAAAGAAGTACTAAAAACTCGCCAACAAAACCACTTGTTCCAGGCAAGCCAAGGCTAGCTAATATAAAAATCATAAATGAAAATGAATAAAAAGGCATTTTACTAACTAGGCCTCCATATCTTGCGATTTCTCTTGTATGTAGACGATCATATACCACGCCAACACATAAAAATAATGCTGCAGAAACAATGCCATGACTTATCATTTGAATGATGCCACCTTCTATTCCTTGTACGGTAAATGTAAATATTCCTAATGTTACAAATCCCATATGAGCAACTGATGAATAAGCAATTAGTTTCTTCATATCCTCTTGCACTAATGCAATTAGAGAAGTAACTATTATTGCTATGACACTAAGAGAAAATATAAATGGCGCAAAAAATTCTGATGCATCTGGAAAAATACCAATAGAAAATCTTATAAAGCCATACCCAGCCATTTTTAATAGAACGCCCGCAAGTATAACTGACCCAGCTGTTGGTGCTTCTACGTGGGCATCTGGTAGCCAAGTGTGAAAAGGCCACATAGGTATCTTGACCATGAATGAAGTAAAAAATGCGATCCACAATATTAATTGTTCGTTTGTAGTAAAATTATACATCAAGAGTGTTTCAACATCAGTTGTGCCTGTAGAAATGAAAATGTAAATTATTGCAAGTAGCATAAATACTGAGCCAGCAAGTGTATAAAGAAAAAATTTGAAAGTTGAATAAACCCTTCTTTCTCCACCCCATATCCCAATGATTAAGAACATTGGAATTAAACCTCCTTCAAAAAATAAATAAAATAAGACAAGATCAAGAGAGCAGAAAACGCCAATCATAAAAGTTTCTAAAGCTAAAAATGAAATTAAATATTCTTTAACAGAAAATTTAATGCTTTCATAGCTTGCAAGTATGCAAATAGGTACAAGCATTGTTGTCAGTATTACAAATAAAATTGAAACACCATCTATACCTAAATGATAACTGATACCACTTTCTATCCATGCGTATTTTTCTACAAATTGAAAATCTGGGTTATTTAAGTCAAATGAAAATAGTAAAGATAATGATATAATAAAATTTAAAAACGCGATCCATAAGGCGGTGTGTTTTAAATTTTGCGAGCTTTGGTCATCATTATTTCTTATCAATAACATAAAAAAAATACCGACGACCGGTATAAAGATTAAAATACTTAAGATTGGAATTTCACTCATTTTTTAAAACCTAAAAATTATGAAAGTAATAATGAATGAAAGACCAATTAAAATGGCAAAAGCATAATGGTAAATAAATCCAGATTGAACTTGCTTTGCTTTTATTGATATTCTACTCACTAAAGCAGCTATTCCGTTAGGTCCGTAACCATCAATAATTAAACCATCAATAAACTTCCAAAAAATCTGGCCAATTGCCATAGCTGGTTTTACAAAAATTGAATTATACAACTCGTCGAAATACCATTTATTTAATAGAAAATTGTAAAGCGGCTTATTTAACTCGGCTATATTCTTAGCCATATCTGATTTTCGAATATACATGAACCAAGCGATAATAAATCCAACTATGCCTAAAATTGCAGGCAAATAATATATTAACAAAGGAATTGAATGGTGATCTTCATGGTGGACGACAATTGAGCCATTCCAAAATACATCACTGTAATAACCGATAAAATAGCTTTTGAATAAAAATCCAAAAAACAAAGCTCCAATTGCTAAAATTATTAAAGGAATTAACATTACTGAGGAAGACTCATGAACTTTACTAAGGTCTTCTTCAGCCATTCTTGTTTTTCCATTGAAAACAAGAAACATAAGCCTCCATGAATAGAAAGATGTCATCACAACACCAACAGTAAGTAAGATATACGCATAGTCTGCGAAATTGGAATTGGATAAATAAGCTGTTTCTATGATTGCATCTTTTGAGTAATAGCCAGATGTGAATGGAAAACCCATGAGTGAAATTGTTCCAATTATCATCATTAATTGAGTTATTGGAACATAATTACTTATACCTCCCATTTTCCTTATATCCTGTTCTTCATGAACGGCATGAATAACTGATCCAGCTCCTAAAAATAGAAGTGCTTTAAAAAATGCATGTGTAAATAAATGGAACATAGCTGCACCGTAAGCTCCAAGTCCAGCTGCAACAAACATGTAGCCTAATTGGCTACAAGTTGAATATGCAATAACACGCTTAATATCATTTTGAACAAGCCCAACGGTAGCAGCAAAGAATGCAGTGCTTGCACCAATCAAAACTACAAAGTCCAGAGCAACAGGAGCCAAATCAAATAAAGGTGAACATCGTACAACTAGAAATACTCCAGCTGTAACCATTGTTGCTGCATGTATTAATGCAGATACTGGTGTTGGGCCTTCCATTGCATCTGGAAGCCATGTATGAAGAAACAATTGAGCTGACTTGCCCATAGCGCCAATAAATAAGAAAATGCAAATTAAAGTCAAAGCATGTAGTTCAATACCTAAAAAATTAAAATTTACGTTCTTAAAAGATGAGACATTACTAAATACTGTCTGGTATTCGATGCTGCCAAAAACAATAAATATTGTAAAAATACCTAAAGCTAATCCAAAATCACCTATGCGATTTACTATAAATGCTTTAATTGCAGCGGCATTTGCAGTTGGTTTTTTATACCAAAACCCAATTAATAAATAAGAGGCAAGTCCAACACCCTCCCAGCCAAAGAAAAGTTGCAAAAAATTATCTGCTGTAACAAGCATCATCATAGCAAATGTGAATAATGATAAGTATCCCATAAAACGAGGCTTGCTATCATCATGAGACATATAACCAATTGAATAAATATGAACTAACGCTGATACGCTTGTAATTACTACAAGCATTACTCTTGTAGCTGTATCTAGATAAATTGACCAATCGGCATTGAATGAACCAGAGGATATCCAGTTAAATAGTTTGATTGATACTACCGATGGGTCCCCAATATTATCAATAAAAATATAAAACGAAAATATTGCTGCAATAGTAATAAATAATGAAGTGATAATCTCTGCTGCTCGGTCAATAAATTTATTAGATTTAAAAAATGATAATGAACAAGAAATCAAGAACCCGATCAAGGGTAATAAAATTATACTATGCGCCATTCAACATTACCCCTTTAAGGCGTTAATTTTCTCAATCTCTATACTGCCAGCGTTCCTATTATAAATTACAAGTATGGCAAGTCCGATTGCAGCTTCAGCGGCAGCGACAGTAAGTACAAAAAGAGAGAATATTTGTCCAGTTAGATCATTTAAAAAATATGAAAAAGCGATAAGATTTAAATTTACAGAGAGCAAAATGATTTCAATTGACATTAAAATGATAATCACATTTTTTCGGTTTAAAAAAATACCAATAACGCCAATTGCAAACAATAGAGCAGATAAAATTAAAAATTGATTTAATTCAATCATTAAACATCAACACCTTTTCCTGATTTTACATCTACTAAATCAATTTTGCCCTGTCGTTGTAGTTGCTCTGAAACAACTTGCCTCTTTACGCCTTCTCTTTCGCGGAGAGTTAATACAATAGAACCAATCATTGCAACTAACAGAATTACACCTGAAAGTTGGAAATATAGAATGTAGTCTGTGTACAAAACTGAGCCAATTGCTTCCGTATTAGACTTGCCAGTAAAATCTGAAAGAGGATTTGGTAACACTTGAATATTAGACAAGTCAAACTTTGTATTGATTAATACAATTATTAACTCTGCAATAAAAACTACACCAATCAAAATTCCTATCGGAATATATTGTAAAATATTATCCTTATTGATTGATGTTTTAAAATCTAACATCATTACAACAAATAAAAAAAGTACTGCAACAGCACCAACATAAACAATTATGAGTATCATTGCCAAAAATTCGGCGTGAAGAATAACGAATAGGCCGGCGGCATTCAAAAATGAAAGAATTAGGAACAGCACTGAATGGACTGGGTTTTTAGTTGAAATAACCATCAATGAAGAAATTAAAATAACCCCTGAAAATAAATAGAATGTTAATAATTGAGCTGTCATTTATCTATATTTTGCATCGGCTTCTAAGTTCTCAGCGATAACTGTTTCCCACCTATCACCGTTTTCAAGCAATTTTTCTTTCGTATAATAAAGTTCTTTTCTCGTTTCAGTTGTAAATTCAAAATTTGGACCCTGTACAATTGCATCAACTGGACACGACTCCTCACATAAACCGCAGTAGATACATTTAACCATGTCAATATCATACCTAAGCGTTCTTCTTGTTCCATCATCGCGAGGTTGAGTTTCAATTGTTATCGCTTGAGCTGGACATACAGCCTCACACAATTTACATCCTATACACCTTTCCTCACCACTCGGATATCTTCTCAAAGCATGCTCACCTCTAAATCGAGGACTTAATTTGCCTTTTTCAAAAGGATAATTGATTGTTGCTTTTTTCCTAAAAAAATATTTTTGAGCTAAATAGAAAGCTTTTAAAAAATCTAGAAGAAGGAACGATTTAAAAAAATTAATTATTTTCATTACATTCCTGGAGCTAGATTAAAGAAGAACAATATCGTAGATGTTGCTACAACTGCAAACAGTGATAAGGGCAAGAAAACTTTCCAGCCAAGTCGCATTAGTTGGTCATATCGATACCTTGGAACAAATGCTTTAACCATTGCAAATAAGTAAAAAACGAAGGTTACTTTCAATAAAAACCAAACAAATCCAGGAACAGCATTTAATGGATAAATATCAATTGGCGGCAACCACCCTCCAAGAAATAGGATAGTAGTCATTGCGCACATTAATAAAATATTTATGTATTCTCCAAACATAAACAAAACGAATGGCATTCCTGAATACTCTGTTTGATATCCAGCTACTAACTCAGACTCTGCTTCAGGAAGATCAAATGGGGGTCTGTTCGTTTCTGCTAGTGCGGATATAAAAAAAACAATAAACATTGGAAATAAAGGTATGAAAAACCACATTGTTTTTTGAGCCATTACTATTTCAGTCAAGTTGAGTGAGCCTACACATAACAATACAGTTATTATTACAAAACCTATGGAAACTTCATAAGAAACCATTTGAGCCGCTGATCTAAGTGCGCCAAAAAAAGGATACTTACTGTTTGAAGACCATCCTGCCATCAAAATTCCATAGACTCCTAGAGAGCTAATTGCAAAAATGTATAAGATTCCAACATTTATATTAGCCAAAACTACACCCGCCTGAACTGGTACAACCGCCCAGGCTGCAATTGATAAAGCAAGAGTAATAATGGGAGCAATTAGGAAAACTGTTTTGTCAGAGCCGTCGGGTAAAATAATTTCTTTAAAAATAAACTTTAATCCATCGGCAGGAACTTGGAACAAACCATACGGGCCAACTACATTTGGACCTCTTCTTTTTTGAACTGCTGCCCATATTTTTCTATCTGCATATAACGCCATTACAACACCCAGAAGTAAGGGAACAAAAATAAGTAGGCAATAAAGAATAATAGTCATTACTTCGATAAAGTACGTTTGAGCTAAGTTAATCATTATGAAGCCTTTTCCGTTACTGATAACCTTACTTCACTTCTAGCTCTGCTGCATTCAGCCATCGTACTAGAATGTCTTGTAATTGAGTCGTTTATATAAAAGTCTTCAATACTGAAACTTAAGTTTTTAATTTTAAATTTAATTTCTTTTGGTTGAGCATAGTACGCCTCCTGATTGTCGTTTAAAACGACAATTCCATCAGGTGAAAAATTTGCGTCATCTGCTAATCCAATTAAATTATTTTTGTTTCTTTTAGTATAGGCCCACTTCTTTTGATTATAAGTGAGATCATTCCAAACTTTTCCGATACTATTTGCGTATTGTTCCTCATATGGCAACACGACGTTATTTTTCTTCTTAATATCATTAACAACTTTAAAGCCAAAATGCTCTGTAAATTCTGACCATGTCTCAGGATAATTATATTTTCTCAGATACTCTCTCTGGCGATCATTTAGATCAGTCCAAGCCGTATTAAATATTTTTTTTGCCGAATTTTCTTCAAAGCTCTTAATGTTACCATTAATTGTATCATTCTTTTTTTCTTGGCTTGATCTTGTATCCTTATTAATGATTTCTATTTCTTCATTACCTTTATTATCAATAATTTTAACGAATCCATTGTTTTGATCATTAAAGTCCTCTTTAAGTTGAGGAAACTTGGCAAACATTTCATCTCTTACATCATACAATTCTAAAAACGACCATTTTAGCTCAAGGACTTCACTGAATTGATTAATAATTTTCCAATCTTCCCTGGCTTCACCTGGAGGAAAACTTGCTTTATTTGCGTATTGAACTCTCCCTTCAGTATTTATAAAAATTGCATCTTTTTCAGTATATGCTGCTGCTGGTAATATAAAATCAGCGGCGTTTGCGCCTCTATCTCCATGTGTGCCCATATAAACTATTTTGCAATTGGAAAATTTTTCATAACTGATTTCATCAGCGCCAAATGAAAACACTAATTTGAATTTGCCTTTTTCAGCGTCAGCGACCAAATCATCGACTGATTTATTTTTTTGTATAAGACCCATCTCAAGAATACCTGCTCTTGCAGCGGCAAGCTGTAATACATTAAATCCATTCCAATCTTCCTGAATGAGATTGAATTTATCTGTAAATGTTTCAAGCAGTGAGTAAATTTGCAATGAGTCATCACGATTTAACACGGACTGGCCAATAATAATCATTGGCTTTGAGGCATTTGTTAACTTTTTATAAAACGAGTTTTTTTCATTTAAAAGATCTATAAGGATATTTATATCATCACCTAAGTGATTGTATTTATATGTAAGATCCACATTTTTTCCAATCAGTGCAACTGGAATATTTGATGAAATAACTCTTTTCCTTATTCTTGTATTAATAATTGCAGCTTCTTCACGAGTGTTCGTTCCAATCATTAAAATGCAATCTGTTTCATCAATGCCTTTAATTTTAGAATTAAATAAGAACTGAGATCTATGGTTGAATGGAACTTTACATCCTTCCTGTCTTCCATCAACTGCCTTGATGCTTAGATCTTCCGATAATTTTTTTATTAAGTAGCTTGTTTCTAAATCAATAAAATCACCTACTAAAAACGCAATTTCGTCAGGATCTGAGTCCATAAAAAGTTTTTTTAATTGAGAAAAAGTTTCTTCCCATGAAACTTGCTCTAATTTGTTATTCTTTTTTATGTAGGGTGTGTCTAGACGTTGATTTAAAAGTCCATCACATGCATACCTTGTTTTATCTGATATCCACTCTTCATTAATATCTTCATTAAGCACAGGTAGTACTCTTTTCACTTTCCACCCGTAAGTATCAACTCTAATATTCGACCCTACCGCATCCAAAACATCAATGGTCTCTGTCTTCTTTAATTCCCAAGGTCTGGCTTCAAATTGATATGGTTTCGATGTAAGTGCACCTACCGGACATAAATCAACGATATTAGCCGATAGCTCGGAATCTAATGTCTTTTCTAAATAAGTTGTTATTTCCATATTTTCTCCGCGATTTACTGCGCCTAATTGATTTACTCCCGCTACTTCATCTGCAAATCGGATACACCTTGTGCAGTGAATACATCGAGTCATATAAGTTTTAATCAATGGGCCCATATGCTTTTCTTCAACTGCCCTTTTATTCTCTTCGAACCTTGAATTTTCAGGACCAAAAGCAATAGTTTGATCTTGTAGATCGCACTCACCGCCTTGATCACAAACTGGGCAATCTAGTGGGTGATTAATTAGCAAAAACTCCATTACACCTTCTCTCGCTTTTTTTACAGACTGAGTATTTGTATGAATTGACATGCCTTCGTTGATTGGCATCGCGCACGAAGCTACTGGTTTAGGTGAACCTTCCACATCAACAAGACACATTCTGCAATTACCTGCAATTGAAAGACGATCATGGTAGCAAAATCTTGGTATTTCAATTCCTGCCTCTTCACATGCCTGCAGTATCGTCATGCCATCAGATACTTCAATCTCGGACCCATTTATTTTTACTTTTGCCATTATGCAGCCTTAGTCTTTTTAAGTTGCTCTTCTATTTCATCTCTAAAATGCCTAAACAATCCTTGAATTGGCCATGCCGCCGCATCACCAAGTGCGCAAATTGTATGGCCTTCGATTTGCTTTGTCACATCAAGTAACTTATCGATATCATTTGAGCTTGCATGACCGTTTCCAATCTTCTCCATCATTCTCCACATCCACCCTGTTCCTTCTCTGCAAGGCGTGCATTGACCGCAACTTTCGTGTTTATAAAAGTGAGATAGCTTAGAGATAGCTTTGACGAGGTCAGTGCTTTTATCCATTACGATTACAGCGGCTGTGCCTAACCCGCTTTTAACTGCAGACAGTGAATCGAAATCCATCAGGACAGTATCGCAAGTTGATTTTGGTATAAGTGGAACAGATGAGCCCCCAGGAATTACAGCTTTAAGATTATCCCATCCACCAGTTACACCTCCAGCATGCTTTTCTATAAGCTCCCTAAGAGGAATGCTCATTTCTTCCTCTATATTGCAAGGATTGTTAACATGACCAGAAATACAAAAAACTTTTGTACCTGTATTTTTTGGTCGACCAAAAGATGAAAACCATTCTCCACCTCTTCTTAAAATTGTTGGAACAACAGCTATGGTTTCAACATTATTTACAGTAGTTGGAGATCCGTATAAACCTTTATTAGCTGGAAAAGGAGGTTTGAGTCTTGGTTGGCCCTTTTTTCCTTCCAAGCTTTCAAGTAGAGCTGTCTCCTCTCCACATATGTATGCTCCTGCGCCTCGATGTAAGAATATATCGAAATCCCAACCCGACTTAGCAGCATTTTTCCCAATTAACCCAGCGTCGTATGCTTCGTCAATCGCTTTTTGAAGAACAACAGCTTCATTAAAATATTCACCGCGAATATAAATGTAACAAGTATGAGCATTCATAGCAAAAGATGCTAACAAGCATCCTTCAATAAGCTTATGAGGCTCATTTCGGATCATATCTCTATCTTTGCAAGTGCCTGGTTCAGACTCATCTGCATTAACAACAAGGTAATTAATAAGCTTTGAATCTTTAGGCATAAATGACCATTTTAATCCGGTAGGGAAACCTGCACCTCCTCTTCCCCTTAGCTCAGATTTTTTCATCTCATCAATTATCCATTCTCTTCCTTTTTTAATAAGTTCTTTTGTATTATCCCAATCACCCCTTGCCTGTGCATTTTTTAAATGAAAAGGCTCATCGCCAAATAAATTAGTAAATATTTTATCTTTTTCTTTTAACATTAAGACACTGCCTTTGAACTTTTACGGCCACTTTGTGAACCTATACTCAGTGGCGATCCATCTATAAGAGATTGCAAAACGTTTTTCGTTGTATCGTAAGTCAAATCTTCATAATAATCGTCATTGATTTGAACAAGTGGAGCATTCACACAAGCACCAAGACACTCAACTTGCATCCATGAAAATAAACCATCACTTGAGACTGTGTTTGGCTCTGGTGAAATAACTTCTTTACACGCTTTTATAACTTGATCTGAACCTCTTAACCAACAAGGTGTTGTTCCACAAACTTGTACTAAATATTTTCCATTGTATTTTGTGTAATACATTGAATAAAATGTAACTACTTCCCAAGCCTTGATAAAAGGCATTTCTAAGTAATCCGCTACATACTCAACTATATCCCTGCTCAACCAGTTTTCATTTTGTCTTTGCGCTAAATCAAGCAAAGGCATGATTGCACTTTGCCTTCTATCAGTTGGATATTTTAGAAGAATTTCTTTTGCCCTAATTTCATTTTCCTTATTAAACATAAAGGTATTTTTTTGATTGCTCATCTATCAACCTCACCAAAAACTATTGCAATTGAACCAAGAATCGCGGGGACATCTGCTAGAAGATGGCCTTTTGAAAGCAAATCAAATGCTTGCAAGTGAGCAAATCCAGGGGCTCTAATTTTACATCTATAAGGTCTGCTGGTTCCATCGGAAATTAAATATACCCCAAATTCACCTTTAGGAGCTTCAACGGCTGAATAGATTTCTCCTTCAGGTACGTGAAAGCCTTCAGTGAAAAATTTGAAATGGTGAATTATGGCTTCCATTGATTGTTTCATATCTTCCCTTTTGGGCGCTGCAATTTTGGAATCTCTATTGATGACTTCTCCTTTAGGCATCTGATCAAGACATTGAAGCATGATTTTTGTACTTTCTCTCATTTCTTCAATCTGACATAGATAACGGTCATAACAATCACCGTTTTGACCAACTGGAACTTTGAATTCAAGTTTATCATAACAATCATACGGTTGGGACTTTCTTAAATCCCATGGTACACCGCATGCTCTTAATATGAATCCACTAAAGCCACGATCAACGGCATCTTCCTTTGATACTTTACCAATATTTACATTTCGTTGTTTAAATATTCTATTTTCAGTCAACATGCTTTCAATATCATCAATCGCTTTTGGAAAATTATTACAAAAATTAAATATCTTATCAGTTAATCCATCTGGTAAATCTTGATGAACACCACCTGCCCGAAAATAAGCTGCATGAAATCTAGATCCAGATACTTCTTCGTAAAAATCTAATAGCTTTTCTCTTTCGTCAAAACCCCATGTGATTGGTGTCATGGCTCCCACATCCATTGCTGTAGTGGTAACATTTAGTAGGTGGCTTAAGAGACGTCCAATTTCAGCAAATAGGACCCTAATATATTGTCCTCTCAACGGTACTTCTACATTAAGCAATTTTTCTATTGCTAATGCAAAGGCATGCTCCTGGTTCATAGGCGCGACATAATCCAGTCTGTCAAAATATGGTATAGCTTGAAGATAAGTTTTGTGTTCGATTAATTTTTCAGTGCCTCTATGTAAAAGCCCGATGTGCGGGTCAGCCCTTTCTACAATTTCTCCATCAAGATCAAGAATGAGTCTTAAAACTCCGTGTGCTGCAGGGTGTACTGGTCCAAAATTAACAGTTACAGTTTTATTATTACTCACTTTTTTTTGATTCCTTATCTAAATACTTTGTTCCTTCCCAGGGACTTTGAATGTCAAAATTTCTAAAATCTTGTTGAAGCTTAACAGGCTCGTGAACTATTTTTTTATCAATTTCGTCATATCTGATTTCGACATTACCTGTTAATGGAAAATCTTTACGTAGAGGATATCCCTCAAAACCGTAATCAGTTAAAATTCTTCTTAAATCTGGATGATCCGTGAAAGTTATTCCATACATGTCAAATGCTTCTCTCTCAAACCAATTAGCTGCAGGAAAGATTGATGTTATGCTAGGCAAAGACTCCGCTTCACTTATCTGAGTTTTTACTCTTAACCTTAAATTGAACCCAAAACTCAAAAAATGATAAATAACTTCAAATCTTTTTTCATTTTCCGGAAAATCCACCCCAGCAATGTCTGTAATTTGTTTAAATTCACAGCTTGGATCATTCTTAACAAAATCGATAACCTGTATTAGATTTGCTGGGTCAACCGATAGTTGTAACTGCCCTAAGTTTACATCTATATCGTTCAGTCTACAGTTTTTTTCAATGGCAGCTTTTGCCATCTCAATTTGCTCGCTCATTATCTTTTGATGTTGCCTTCTCTTCTTATTTTTTTCTGTAACTGCAATAATCCATAAAGCAGGCCTTCTGCTGTTGGTGGGCACCCTGGCACGTAAACATCAACAGGTATTATTCGATCGCAACCTCTAACAACAGAATATGAGTAGTGATAATACCCTCCACCATTCGCACAACTTCCCATGGAAATTACATATCGAGGTTCTGGCATCTGATCGTAAGCTTTTCTTAATGCCGCTGCCATTTTATTTGTCAATGTACCTGCCACTATAAGAACGTCTGCATGTCTTGGTGATGCTCTCGGAGCCGCACCAAAACGCTCAACGTCGTAGCGCGGTGTTCCAACATGCATCATTTCGACAGCACAACAAGCTAATCCAAATGTCATCCAATGCAGAGAGCCTGTTCGAGCCCAGTTAATAAGGTTATTGATACTGGTGACAACAAAACCTTTATCAGCATACAACTTCTTTAGTCTTTCTAGTTCTGGACTTGTCTCTTCAATATTTGTATTTATTGCCACTCCAATGCTCCTTTTTTCCACTCGTATATGAAACCAATTGTTAGAATAGCTAGAAAAACCATCATTGAAACAAAACCAAATAAGCCCAAGGTTCCAAATGTAACGGCCCAAGGAAATAGGAACGCGACTTCTAGGTCAAAAATAATAAAAAGTAATGTGACTAAATAGAAACGAACATCAAACTTCATTCTAGAGTCTCCAAACTGTTCAAATCCGCACTCATAGGCAGAATTCTTTTCAGGATCGGGGTTATTTACTGCAACTAAGAAATTTGCCAAAACAAATAGACAGCTAATCGCTAACGCAACAAACATAAAAATTAGTATTGGCAAATAATCAGCTATCGCTATGTCCATATTTTAGAATCGTATTAGTATCACGGAAAATATATATTCAAATCATTCGAAAACAATAGAAAATATGGGAAAAATTGTGTTTCCGACCGTTAGCGATTAATTTTTAAGGGAGTGAACCTAAATTTACAAAAAATCAGAGTGGAATTAAATTAACATATTTGAAAATATGCAAAAAAATCCTAAATTTCCTAATTTTTCAACACTATTTGACCTTTGATCAGTGACTTTTAACATTAATTAAACTCTCTAAAATTTTGTGAGTATCTGTATACACTTAATTTGCTGGTAAATAGCCATATAATAGTTTTGAATTAGAATAATCAATAAAATTAGGAAATATGAATAGTAATTTCAAATTAATCGCAGATAACCTTCACTTTTCTGAAGGTCCAAGATGGAAAGATGGTAAACTTTGGTTTTCAGATTTTTACCATCATGCTGTGATGACCGCAGATGAGATGGGGAATGTTGAAAAAATAGTCGATGTACCTAATCAACCATCTGGCCTGGGGTGGTTGCCAAATGGTGATCTCATTATTGTCTCTATGCTCGATAGAAAGCTCCTAAAGTTTAAAGATGGCAATCTTACTGAGCATGCAGATATGTCTAAACTTACACCTTTTAGGTGCAATGACATGGTGGTCGATAAAAACGGTAATGCTTTCGTTGGTAATTTTGGATCAATACATCACGGAAAAGATATAAAGCCAACTATTCTTATAAAGGTAGATCCTAATGGAAACCCCTCAATTGCTGCTTCAAATTTAGACTTTCCAAATGGAACAGTAATTACACCTGATGGTAAAATACTAATTATTGGCGAAACCTATGCAGGAAGACTTACTGCATTTGATATAGATACAGATGGTAATCTATCTAATCGGAGAATATGGGCTTATATGATGCCTAATCTATTTTATTACTACACAAAAACCATGCGTTTTTTAAAAATTACTCCAAAAGAAGGCAAAGGTATACCTTACCCTGTTCCTGATGGAATTTGTTTAGATGAAAGGATGGGGATCTGGATAGCGTCTCCAACAACCTCAGAGGTAGTTAGATATACCGAAGGTGGAAAAATAACAGATAGAATTGCTACTCCAAATAGAGCATATGCATGTATGTTAGGTGGATCAGACGGCAAAAAATTATTTGTATGTACTGCTGATGTGTCTGAACCCGAAGAGGCTAAAGCCGTGAAATCTGGAAAGATTTATTCAATTAATGTGGAGTATGCCAAAGCTGGGTATCCATAGTGAAATATAAAATCTTCGGTAAATCAGAATGGGGTTCTGATATAATTGAATTCCTTTGCCATGAAATATCAATTGAATATGAGTTTGTTGAGATTGGAGATAATTTTAAAAGTGACAAAACCATACTTAATGTTAATCCTCTTGGAAGAGTGCCAATGGTTGAGACACCAAATGGCGAATATTTAATAGAAAGTATGGCGATTGTTTATCACTTTATTGAAAGAGAGAGCCAATTGATTCCTGATACTAAAAATAGAATAACCGACTTCCATCAAATTATGGCATTTATGTCATCGTCAATTTATCCTGCAATCCTTCTTTATTTTCATCCTGATCATTACGTTTCTACTGAAAATACTGAAGACTTAGTGAATAGATCTAAATCAATCTTGGAAACTTATTTAAATTATCTAGAAAATAAAATAGGTGAATATATTGTTGGCAATTCACTGTCAGCTGCAGATTTTTATTTATTCACATTGCTTTTCTGGTTGGAGGAGGATCATTTTCTTGAAAATTATCCAAAAATACAAAATTTCTACAATAAAATGCTACAGAATCAGACAATAATGAAAGTAAGGAAAATACAAAATGAGAGAAAGACAGTTTAAAAAATTTTTTATTGTTTACGGCCATTACGATGATAATTCATTTAATGCAGCCATAAGAGATACCTTTATAGAAAGTGCAAAAAAAGCTGGTCATACAGTTGATATGGTCGATTTATATAAAGAGAAATTTGATCCTGTATTTGCTGGAGGCAATCCTGGACCAGATGTTCTAGATCACCGAAGGAGGATTGAACAAAGTGATACAATTGTATTAATTGCTCCTATTTGGAATTTTAGAATGCCTGCAATTCTGGAAGGTTGGATAGACAAAGTTTTAGCTCCTCCATGGGCATTTACTTTTAAACAACTGGTAGGCAACTATGGCTACCCTCAAGGTAATTTAGGCAATAAAAAAGCAATAATATTTTGCACTTACGGCTCTCCTCGTTTAGCAATAACTACTTTTTTTCTCAATTTGCCAATAAGACGCTTGAAAAGAGGTGTTTTTCACATATGTGGTATTAAAAGCATACTTTATAAAAGATATTTTGCTGTACCGTTTGTCGCTGACAAGGTTAGAAAAAAATTTTTAAAGGATGTTAAAGATACTGCTACTTTATTTCAATAATAACTAAGTGAAGAAAATAATAGAGATATTTAAGGGTTTTTGGTCACCTGTAATGGACTCAAATGTAAATCCATTAAAAAATATAACCAATCTTAAAATTCGTCACATGATAATGCAAATTCTTGCTTTTATGTGGAGCGGTGTATTTTCACTTTATATCGTTGAGAGTATTTTTGTGTTTGGTTTCACTGCAATTGCTCATGCGCTATTAATTGCTGCAATTTTCATAACGATGTTTGTATTTGTCACGGCTGAAAAAAAACCCCAAATTTATGATTTAAGATTCTTTAGAGGCAAAGATGGTGAGCACGAATAACTTTACCTATAATGAGTATCCAGAATAAATCATTGATTTTTTGATTCTTCTATCAACTTAATAATATTTTCGTGAATCACTGTTGCCGTATCTGGGCCCAAGGACACTACCTCGCCATATGTTTCTTCACTTTCTCCATAGATCCAAGGAGCGTCATCATCCCACTCACTTTTTGGGATGATGTAACCGATTGAGTCATTTGCTAAATTCACCATCAAGTTCAGTTTGTCTGGAAATTGACTTCGTAAATTTGGAACTTCTTGCGGCGTCATAACATAATCAGCTCCTTTAGGGTTTTCAATGCCGCCAATAGCAATCTCTGGATAAAGCTCTCCAGGAATTCCAGTAATTGATGCATCTCCTATTTGTATGAATGCCACCTCACTTAGATAACGTATAAATGGTGGCCTCAGACTGAATTTAGTATCAGCATCAATTATACCAAGCAAAGTGCCAAATGAGAGCATAAAGTTTTCTATACCTATTTCTATTTCTTGTGATTGGATACTTAGTGATGGCTTAGGAGAAGTCTTAAAATCGCCTGCTTGAAATGCATCTATAACACTGTTTGCGAGGCTATAACCATATGCGCGAGCTTTAGCATGACTTGGTTTAGTAATCATTTTTTCCAATACAGGATCATAAATTGGATCGGTTGGCCCTGATGTCATCAAGCCTCCTATATTTCCTGTAAGCCATAATGTGGTTCCGCCAAGACCAGGTTTAATTAACTTGTCATCATAATAAATTCCATGACTGATACCTCTTCTTAAGTAGCCAGCAACATCAGAGGTTATGTCTAAGTTTTTATCCCATGCAAGCTCGACATGAATTCCGAAATTGATTAAAGAACCAATAATTGAGCCGTCAGGGCGATTGAATAAAATTGCCCTTATATCATCATCTATAACGATAGGTTTTCGTTTATCTTTAATAGGGGTAAGTGGATTTGTCGGAATTAAAGCCAAACTCATTTCTGCAGTCTCTAAGTTATCAATAGCTATTTTTAATGTGCTTATAAAATCTTTTTTAAGCCGCTTCATATAGGCATCGTTGACGCCGCTTTTTAAAAAACTCGGACCCCAAAGACCTTGAGTATCCGGGCCTTCATGGTTATGTGTTGCATGCACCATAATGTAATCTAGACCCCACTCAGCAGGAACATCCTCACGGACACTGAGTACAAATTTTCGCATTAATCCTATTGTATCAGCGCTTATGATACCTATTCGTGTCTGGCCATCATCTATTACAACGGCTACGGCCATCAAATCATCTTTAATACCTTGGGCAGCTCGTTTATTTTGAAAACCTGCCATCCACACTGCATCAAATCGACCATTGCCATTTATATCAGTCCACTTATCAATATCTGCATCAAATTGAGCATCATTATTTATATCTTCCCATTCATCAATTAGATTAGGGTTGATCGGCATCTTAGCAAAGCCAACTTTAAATTCACTTGCATGAACTTGAGAAGTCAAAATTATGCCAAACATCATAAGGGCATATAGAGTATTTTTTATGTAGTGGCAGTAAATCATTCGGATCTATCAACTATAACCGTCATTAGTAGATTTTGGTATTTTTAATGAGCTTATAAACTATTGTATCCAATAAATTTCTTTAAAACTTGTTGCAAAAGCAAAAAGTTAAATCTTATTTTCTTGAGAATAATCATGTGGCGGGAGTGACGGGACTCGAACCCGCGACCTCCTGCGTGACAGGCAGGCGCTCTAACCAGACTGAGCTACACCCCCACAGTTAAATTTTTTCCATCTCGTGGGAGGAAATGGTGGGCGATGAGAGGTTCGAACTCCCGACATTCACGGTGTAAACGTGACGCTCTTCCAGCTGAGCTAATCGCCCGGAAAGACTGTTATATATCTATTTTAGTGAATATTCACAGATATTTATAAAAAAAATCCGACCACACTTTGTTTAAGAGTGATCGGATTTTAAATAATTTAGTCAGCAGTTAAGGAACTACATTCCTCCGCCGCCAGCATTATTAACAGCTTCTTTCAAACCTTTACCTGCAGTAAACTTAGGTCTAGTTGACTCAGGGATTTGAATAACCTCATTGGTACGTGGATTTCGCCCTTGAGATGCTTTTCTAATTGATGTTTTGAATGTGCCAAAGCCCACCAATCTTACTTCTCCTCTTGCTTTAAGAACATCAGTAATTTGGTCAAAAACTGCATTTACTGCCTTTTCTGAGTCAGATTTTTGCATACCTGTAACATCAGCTACTTTTGCTATTAAGTCTTGTTTGTTCATAACCCCCCCCTTTTTTAGGAGTTTTTGATTCGTAATATAACTATGAGACCTGAACTACTATATATAGTCAAGAAAAAGCCCAAGAAAACTGCTAAAAATTAAAATTTAGGTATTTTTATTTAAGAAAATATAATTAAATCAGTGTGTTATAGGATTATCCACATCTTGATCAGCATCATCTTCAGATATATCGCTAGAAGACTTAGGTGAATCCTCTTCGTCCCACTCAATAGGCAGGAGAGGCTTTGTCAAAGCTATTTTTAAGACCTCATCAACATTATCGACGAATATAAGTTCCAGTCCATCTTTTACATTATCTGGTATATCAGCCATGTCTTTTTCATTTTCCTTTGGAATTATGACAGTTTTTGTTCCAGCTCTGAGAGCAGCTAATAGTTTTTCTTTTAAACCACCAATCCCAAGTGCCTTTCCACGAAGTGTCACTTCACCTGTCATAGCAATATCTTTTCTAACGGGTATACCTGTCAACACTGAAACTATGGAAGTAACCATACCTAGGCCAGCGGATGGACCATCTTTTGGAATTGCACCTTCTGGTACATGAATATGAATATCACGCATCGGGAAAATAGTTGGTTTTATTCCAAACTCAATACATCTTGAGCGAACATAGGATTTTGCGGCTTGAATAGACTCTTTCATCACATCACCTAATTTTCCAGTAATGGTCATGCGGCCTTTTCCAGGCATTATAACCGACTCTATTGGCAATATATCGCCACCAACTTCTGTCCAAGCCAGTCCTGTAACTATCCCAACCTGGTCGTCATTATCAATTTCGCCAAATTTAAATTTTCTAACACCTGCAAACTCATGCAGGTTATCTTCGTTTATTGTTAGTGATCCAATGTCACCTGCAACAATTTTTTTAACTGTTTTACGAGCGAGGTTAGCAAGTTCTCTTTCTAAACTCCTTACACCTGCTTCCCTAGTATAATATCTTATTAATCCAGTTATCGCACTATCATCCAGTATAAGCTCACCACTCTTTAAGCCATGCTTCTCTAACATCTGTGGTGCTAAATGTTGTTTTACAATTTCTACTTTTTCATCTTCTGTGTAGCCTGCAATTCTAATAATTTCCATTCTGTCTAAAAGTGCAGGAGGCATTCTTAATGTATTAGCAGTTGTAATAAACATTGTATCGGACAAGTCATAATCAACTTCTAGATAGTGATCGTTAAATGAATTATTTTGCTCTGGATCAAGCACTTCCAATAAAGCTGACGAAGGATCTCCTCTGTAATCAGCTCCTAACTTATCAATTTCGTCTAATAGAAATAATGGATTAGATGATCCTGCTTTCTTCATCATCTGAAGAACCTTTCCAGGCAAAGATCCTATATAAGTTCTTCTGTGCCCCCTAATCTCAGCTTCATCTCTAACTCCTCCGAGTGACATTCTAACAAATTTTCTTCCCGTAGCTCTTGCAATCGACTTACCCAATGAAGTTTTACCCACACCTGGAGCTCCAACTAAACATAAAATTGGACCTTTCATTTTCTTTATTCTTTGCTGAACAGCCAAATATTCTAATATTCTCTCTTTAACTTTTTCAAGACCATAATGATCTTCGTTAAGAACACTCTCTGCAAATTTGATATCTTTTTTGACTTTTGTCTTTTTACCCCATGGTATTGTTAATATCCAATCTAAATAATTTCTTATAACGCTGGATTCAGCGGACATTGGACTCATAGATTTCAACTTTTTAATTTCAGAGTAGCATTTTTCTTTTGCTTCTTTTGAAAGTTTAGTATTCTCGATTTTTTCCTCATACTCTTGAATATCGTCTTTACCATCATCGCCTTCTCCAAGCTCCTTTTGGATGGCTTTCATTTGCTCATTTAGATAATATTCCCTTTGAGTTTTCTCCATTTGATTTTTTACACGACCTCTAATCTTTTTTTCAACTTGCATAACATCGAGTTCTGCTTGAATAAAATTCATTATCTTTTCAAATCTATCGGTAAGATCAATGGCTTCCAATATCTCTTGTTTGTCAGACAACTTAATTGATAGGTGTGATGCAATTGTGTCACTCAACTTAGCTAAATCATCAATTTCGTTTATTGTTCCAAGTACTTCGGGAGGAATTTTTTTATTTAAATTTACATATTTATCAAAAAGATCTGTTATTGATTTAGATAATGCTCTTAGTTTTTTATCCGAGCTATCATTGTTCTCATCAACAAGATCAATGTTGGAAACTAGGTAATCCTCATTATCAGTAAACATATTGATCGAAGCTCTTTGAAGTCCCTCGACAAGTACTTTGACTGTACCGTCAGGTAATTTTAATAACTGCAATACATTTGCAATTGTTCCAAAGTCAAAAAGGTCATCTTTTTTTGGGTCATCTACTGAAGCACTTTTTTGAGTGATAAGCATGATGCGTTTATCACCAGCCATGACTTTTTCTAGCGCCTTAACTGACTTGTCTCTACCTACAAACAATGGAACCACCATATGAGGAAACACAACTATGTCTCTTAATGGCAAGACTGGAATGTTATTTTCAACCATATTCGACTCGATAATCCTTTTATCAATAAGATGATCAATACTAAAACTAGTAAAGTTATTTATTTTCCTACTACTCTTTAAATGTGTATAAATTCCTAATTTTCAAGGAATAAAAGATTTGCGGGCTAAGCGCTTGTTTCTGAAGCTTTTTTGCCGTCTGCGTAAGTGTAGAGCGGACGAGCACGGCCCTCTGCGACTTCAGCGTTAATCACAACCTCTTCAACACCTTCAAGTGATGGTAATTCAAACATAGTATCGAGCAAGATGCTCTCTAGTATAGACCTAAGTCCTCTTGCGCCTGTTTTTCTCTCAATTGCTTTTTTTGCAATGACACCAAGGGCTTCATTTGAGAGTATTAGCTTCACATCTTCCATGTTAAATAGTGTTTGATATTGTTTCACCAGTGCATTTTTTGGTTCTTGAAGAATTTTTACTAGCGACTCTTCATCTAAGTCTGTAAGAGTTGTGACAATAGGGAGTCTTCCAACGAACTCTGGTATTAACCCATAACTCAATAAATCTTCAGGCTCCAAATGTTTTAAACTATTGCCTCCAGATTTCTCTTCATAACTTTTCACATTCGCTTGAAATCCAATGCCTGACCCTTTTGATCTTTTGTTAATTATTTTATCTAACCCAGAAAAAGCCCCACCACATATAAATAAAATATTTGTCGTATCCACTTGTAAAAATTCTTGCTGTGGATGTTTTCTTCCACCTTGTGGCGGTACACTAGCAACTGTTCCTTCCATTATTTTAAGTAATGCTTGTTGTACACCCTCACCTGAAACATCTCTTGTAATTGATGGGTTTTCAGATTTTCTGCTAACTTTGTCAATTTCATCAATATAAACTATGCCTCTCTGTGCTCTTTCAACATTATAGTCAGATGCCTGTAATAATTTTAAAATGATATTCTCAACATCTTCTCCAACATATCCAGCCTCAGTAAGAGTTGTGGCATCTGCCATTGTAAATGGTACATCTAAGATACGTGCTAGAGTTTGAGCCAATAAAGTTTTACCACAGCCAGTAGGTCCAATTAAGAGAATGTTTGATTTCGATAACTCTACATCTGACTTGAAACTGGAGTGCTCAATTCTTTTATAATGATTATGCACAGCTACAGACAAATTGTACTTGGCATCTTTTTGTCCTATTACGAAGTCATCTAAAGTTGCACAGATTTCTTTAGGAGTTGGAATTCTGCTTGATGATTTTGACTTGGTCTCCTTATTCTCTTCTTGAATAATATCGTTACATAACTCAACGCACTCATCACATATGAATACAGTTGGCCCTGCAATCAACTTCTTTACTTCATGCTGACTCTTACCACAAAAAGAGCAATAGAGCGTGTTCTTGCTTTTACTATCGTTATTATTTTCACTCATAATTCAATTTTTTAACAATCTGCGAATCAATAATTATTAAGAAAAACATTTATGTCGAAAAAAAACAATTAATTTTAAAAAAAAGTGTTTATAAACAGTGGATTAAATTGACTATTTGAGGCTATTTCTCAGTTTTTGGCTCAACTCTTTTTTCCTGAATGCTATCAATTATGCCAAATTTTTGAGCCTCTTCCGGTGACATAAAGTTATCTCTTTCAAGCGCCTCTTCGATTGCTTCAACTGGTTGGCCTGTATGTTTTGCGTATATTTTGTTTAAATTTGCTTTCATTGCCAAGACCTCTTTCGCATGAATTTCTATATCAGTTGCTTGACCTTGAAAGCCGGCAGATGGCTGGTGCACCATTATGCGGCTATTAGGCAAAGCATATCTTTTTCCTTTTTCACCTGCTGCAAGTAAGAATGAGCCCATTGAAGCAGCCTGTCCAAAACAAAGAGTTGAGACTGGAGACTGTATGAATTGCATTGTGTCGTAAATTGCCAATCCATCACTTACAACTCCTCCAGGTGAATTTATATATAATGATATCTCTTTTTCGGGATTTTCGGATTCAAGAAACAAAAGTTGAGCTGAAACTAAAGAGGCCATGTGATCGTTAACTGGCCCGACTAAAAATATTATTCTTTCCTTTAATAATCTTGAATAAATATCAAAAGCACGTTCCCCTCTTCCCGTCTGTTCAACGACCATTGGAACCAATTGATCAAAAATTTTATTATCAATCATTATTATTTCTTAGTTTTTTTCTTAACTGTCTTTTTCTTTGCCGTTTTTTTCTTCACTTCAGTCTTTTCAACTGAATTGACGTTATTATACATTTTGATGAACGAATCAACATCAACGTCCTTTTTTTTCAATTTAACCTTCGAAAGTATAAAGTCTACAATTTTATTTTCATATAAAGGAGCTTGAAGTTGCATCGCTGCATCCTGATTATTTCTATAATAATCAATCACTTTTTGTTCTTGTCCTTTAAAATTGCTTGCATATTCAAAAAGGGCTTTATTCATCTCCTCTGGTGTCACTGAGATTTCATTTACTTTCCCGACCTCTTGAAGAATTAAGCCCAGTTCAATTCTATTTTTTGCATCTTCCTTAAATTTAGTCTCGTTATCAGGAGTTAATTTTTTATCTTTTATTTCCTTTTGATGATCAATTGATGATGGACTTTGTGAATTTAAGTAATTTGCAGACAAGTTCTGAAATTCAACATTTATAAGATCTTCAGGTAACTCAAATTTGTGCGCTGACTGGAGCTTTTCAAAGAGAACTTTTTTATCAAGATTTTTTGTTAGATCTGAGTACTCACTTTGCATTTGATTTTCGACCTTACTTTTTAGATCCTTTAAATCAGTTGCACCCATTGATTTTGCCAATTCATCATCTACTTTTGACTCAACGGGTGAACTTATTTTTTTAATATTGCAATCAAACACAGCATCAGCATTTTGTAACTCTTTTGCTGAATAATCTGCAGGAAACTTGACGTTTATCTTTTTGCTGTCTCCACTCTTTAGGCCCACAAGGCCATCTTCTAAATCCTTTATGTATCGTCCAGAGCCAATTACAATTGTCTGACTTTCTGCTTTACCTCCGTCAAAATTCTTACCATCGATAGTTCCTTCATAATCTAATAAGACAGAATCCTCTTTCCTAGCTTTATAATCACTGCCTTGCTCTTTATATGTTCTTTGAGATTTGGCAATTAAGTCTATTCGTTTATCAATTTCTTTTTTATCAAGCTTTACCGAAGTTGACTCAATTTCGATTTTACTAAAGTCGGCTAATTTTATTTCTGGAAAAACTTCAAACTCAATTTTAAACGTTTTATCAACATCTTTTTTTTCTTGTTCTTTATCTTTGTAATCAACCTTCGGTTGAGAAACAGGACGATGCTTTCCTTCTTGTATTATTTTTGAAACATTTTCATTTATTACAGCATTCAAAACTTCATTATTAATCGCATCACCATGTTTTTGCATAATGATATTATTTGGAACTTTACCTGGTCTAAAGCCGTCAATTTTTACTGATTTTTTTACTTCCTCAATTTTTGACTCAAGCTTTGTGTTAAAATCTGCAGATGCAATAGTGAACTCATAAGCTCTTTTCAAACCTTTATTTAATACTTCTTTATAACTCATATTATCTTCTTACTAACAAATTGGTGCGGATAGAGGGACTCGAACCCCCATGAGTTGCCTCACTGGTACCTAAAACCAGCGTGTCTACCAATTCCACCATATCCGCGATTAATAGAAAATGCAAAATAGACTATTTTTTAGATGTTTACAGTAAAATATTACAATTTGATGCTATAGTTTTGACCGTTAATTATGAGAAAAAATATTGTATTTTTAGATAGGTCCACCTTTCCATCTAATATTTTATTTCCAAAACTTGATTTTAGTCACAAGTGGAAAAACCATAATTTTACGAAGGTAAAAGAAGTCAAAAAAAGGATTGAGAAAGCACATATAATTGTTACCAACAAAATTGAGCTTAATAGAAATAATTTGTCTGGTGCAAAAAATTTAGAACTAATTGCGATAACTGCAACGGGAACGAATATAATAGACTTAGAGTACTGCAGAAAACATAACATCTCCATATGCAATCTAAGAGACTATGCTTCTATTTCGGTTGCTGAACACGTTTTAACTCTCATGCTTGCGCTTTCTAAAAATATTAAAGGTCTTGAGAAAGATATAGACAAGAAACTTTGGCAAAAAAGAAAGGTGTTTGCATTACTTAGCAGAAAAATAAATGACCTACATGGCAAAACATTGGGCATAATTGGAAAAGGTTCAATCGGTATGAAAGTTGGCAGAATGGCTAAAGCATTTGGAATGAATATTAATTATTTTTCAGTTAGAAATTATAAAAAAAATGAATTTTTAAAATTCTTATCATCTCTTGATTATTTATCTATTCATTGTCCCTTGAATGAGAAAACAAAAGACCTGATAACAATTAAAGAATTAAAAATAATGAAAAAAAATATGATCTTAATTAATACTGCAAGGGGTGGCATAGTTAATGAAAATGATCTAGCAAAAGCATTAAAACAAAAAATCATTGCAGGATCTGGAATCGATGTCACAACTAGTGAACCTCCAAAAAAGTCTCACCCTTATTATAGCATATTAAATGAAGCAAATTTCATTTGGACACCCCATACCGCATGGGCATCAAATGAAACCTTGCAAGAAGCAATCAATCAATTAGTAAAAAATATAAATTCTTTTTATAAAGGCAAAAAAAGAAATATTGTTTAAGCCTTTTTTATTCCAGCACACTTTTTTGAACAGTATATTACTCTGTCCCAGTTCAACCTCCATTTTTTTCTCCATTTGAAAGGGCGATTACAAACTGGACATATTTTAGATGGCAAGTTTTCTTTTTTCATGATCTAATTATTAAATAATATGAAATTGTTTCAAGTCCATACAGGTTTTTATGATCCTAATATTTCAGATGGCTTTTACGAAGGACACACTAATATCTTTGTCTGTGCGAAAGATGAAAAAGAAGCTCGAGAAAAAGTGAAAGAAAAAGAAGAATATAAGAAATTTAAAATGCACATCGATGGTATACAGGAAATAACTATCGTGGATGACTATAGAGTTGAACTAAATAAAATTTAGGCCTTAGTGCACTTACCGCTGATAAAGGTTCTGTAAATTTCATCCACTTCCTCGTCAGTAAGAGTTGTTCTATTAAACATTTTATCAATTATATAGCACTTTTGATCAACAGTTATGCTCTCACTTGATACTCCTTGAAGAATTGAATCAGCCGATAGAGTATTATTAAACATTGTAATGCCTTTATCATTTACTGTATCAAAAACTATGAACCTCTCATTCCCTTTCTTAGCATCCCAAGGCGTCCATTCTGTATCTACATCATAAGGCATAGAATTTGGATTTCCATCATACGCAAAATTTACCCAGTACTTTCCCATTTTTGTTGCCAAATCTAAATCTGTCTCTCTGTTATCTTCGTCATACATTATGTCATTAATTGCATCAAAACTCTCACCCAATAAACCGCCAGACTTAAAAATAAAAGCTAATTCCATTGCGTGTCCAGCACCTAATAACCTCGGCAAATCAAGATTTATATTCACACCTGGAATATTAAAGCCAATTATCTGGTCTAAACCTAAGTCACTGTTTTGCTCATCCCAATCAAATCTATACGCGTATACATTTGAACTCTTATTTAAAGATGTGAAGTCGGACGGGAGATCTACTGCACCATATTTCCATGACTCTGCCATGTATCTTGCATATACATCATAGAATTTAGGATCTTTTGGCTTTACGTATAAATCGAAATATTCTGAAATAGGCCTAAGAAAAGCAAGAGGTCTTTCAACGAATGCATCATTTGCGAACATAAAGAGTTTGTCTTCATCTCTTGTAGATCCAAATATCATTGGTTTATCGTGCATTTCGCCATCACGATATACCCCGTATATACCTTTCATTGGTATAACAACACCGTCTGGGATGACATTTGGAACGTCTATTAATCCACCAGTATCATTTCTTACACGATAATAAGAAATTATTTCGTTTGCATTGGCAGATCTTAAAAATTCTTTGGACAGTAATTTATTGCCAATAAAATTAGAAAGTTCTTCATCAGCAATATTTGGATTTTCAGATTTAATAAGGTATTTTAGTAAACTTAAAGAACCAGCTCTTTCATTGTTTTCAGAGTATTCAAGCGAATCTGATCCAAGATAGCCACTTTGTGAAATACCCCTTTGAAACAAATCCTTGCTTAATGGCGAAGACATAAGAGAAATCACATTTCGAGCTCCAGCAGACTCGCCAAAAATTGTTATGTTCTCTGGATCACCATTAAAAAAGGAAATGTATTTATTCACCCATTCAAGGGATTTTATAATATCTAATGTTCCAAAATTAGCAGTACTATCTAAAGGGTTTTCTGAGTCTTGATTTAACCCGCTGTACGCAAACCATCCAAAAGGTCCTAGCCTGTAGTTTGTTGTAACTAATATTACATCGTGATCTAAAATAAAATCACCTGATGTAAATAAATTTGAAGCTGAATATCCCCAGGTATTGCCGCCGCCATGAATCCAAAAAACAACTGGCAGCTTCTCTTTGCTCTTATATGCTTTTTCAGAAAGATATATATTTAAGTACAAACAATCTTCTGAACCTATGATTGACTCACCCTCAATGCCATCCATTGAATCATAAAAGTTACTAACTTGCATACACCTATTGGGTAGAGTGGTTGCTTTAAATGTATCAGGATAGCTATCTAATTCTCTGGGAGCTTTCCATCTCAGTTCACCTACTGGAGGCTTTGCAAAGGGAATTCCGACAAAGGATATAGTCTTTTTGTCTCCCTTTTCTTTTGCTACCGAACCAATAAATTCAGTTTCATTTGTTTTAAAAGTGTATGACTCTTCTGCATAAAGTGTACTAACTAGCAGAAGCATAAGAAAAACTAAGGCTACAATTATTTTATTTAATATCTTTGACATACGAATGCAGCTTTTTAATCATCAGAGGAATGTTGTCAATAAGATCCTCAGCTATAAGTCCTGGACCTATCATTTCTCCAAGTTTTGAGTGAATATATGCTCCAGCGCAAGTCGCATCAAAAGCATTCATCTTATTATCTCCAACAAGTGAAGCGATGATTCCAGCAAGAACATCGCCTGATCCTGCGGTTGCTAGATATGGAGCTTCGCTTGCATTTATTACAACATTACCTTCAGGATCAGCAATAACTGTATCAGCGCCTTTGAGTAAAACTATACTTCCTGCTAATTTGGCTGCCTCAACACACTTGAGTACTTTATCTTCCATTAACGCGATACCTTCACCAAATAATCTTTTAAATTCACCTTCATGAGGTGTGAGTATTGTATGCGGATAAGTATCTATAAATAATTCTTCTGGATTATTTTCAAAACATGTAATTGCGTCTGCATCAATTACACAATGATCCACAAAAGCCAGTGCCATTAAAGTTCTTGCTTTTGTTTCATCGTTTACTCCATTTCCAGGACCTATGAGGACACTTGAAACTCTTTTGTCTTTTAAAAGTTTTTGAAAATCGTTTTTTTCTTTTATCACTGATAGTAATTCAACTGAGATTTGTGGTTCTAATATTTTTGCTGTTTCTTCATCGCAGACCATTGTTACTGCTCCTGCCCCAACGCGCATAGCTGATCGACCAGCTAATCGAGCTGCTCCAGTTTGAAATTGAGGACCAGTATTAATTACAAGCATTCCTCTTGAATATTTATGATCACTTGAAACTGGAAATGGAAAATTCTTAATCCATAATGATGGATCATTTTTTTTTATATTCGGCATAATTTGATCTAATACGTTTTTTTTAATTCCAATATCCTCAACTACTATTTCTCCACAATATTTTTTTCCAGGGTACAAATAATGACATTTTTTTTTATTAAAAAAAGTAATTGTTTTTGAAGCTTTAAAAGCTTCTCCAAGAACAGCAGATGTATCGCCATTAATGCCAGATGGAATATCTACGGAGAAAACATCTAATTTAGACTGATTAATTTTACCAACCAAAGAACTTAAATCATCTGACATTGTCCTTGATAACCCCGTACCAAACAAAGCGTCTACTACATAACAATAATTTGATAAACTTCTTATTTTGGAAACAAATAATGATTTATTAAGTTTTTGTTTATAATGTAAATTGTCATTACTTTCCTTAGCTTTACTAATAGGGCAATAAATATCAATTTCCATACCTTGCTTTAAAATAAGGTCAGCTGCAACATAGCCATCGCCACCGTTATTTCCCGGACCACAAATAAAGAGCACCCTTTTACCTCTTTTAACAGGAAGATTGTTGAAAACTTTCTTTCCTGCGTTAAACATCAGATCCAAACTAGAAATACCAGATTCAATAGTTAAAAGGTCGGCCTTTGCCATTTCTTTATTACTAAGGATGTATTGAGTCATTTATTAGAAATCGCCTATAAGTGCATGTTTTAAATAAAGATATGTAAAATTTACCTCTACTTATAATTAAATCTATATGTCAATTTGGCATAAAAACATTATATATACATTCTATCATTAATTTTAACTTCTTTCAGAAAATTAATGTATAAAACTTAAGAGTTAACTCATAATGAAAAAAATCGAAGCTGTCATAAAGCCATTTAAGATAGATGATGTAAAAGAAGCACTTGAAAAAGTTGGGGTGCGTGGGATCACTATATCTGAAGCCAAAGGCTTAGGTAGACAAAGAGGTTTTACTGAAGTTAACACTGGTGTTGAATATGGTGATTTTCTTCCGAAAATTAGATTAGAAATAATCTTACAAGATGATCTTGTCGATACGGCCGTCGAAGCGATTAGGGCTTCAGCAAACACAAATCGTATTGGTGATGGTAAAATATTTGTTTCTAACATTGAAACAGTTATGAGAATTCGTACAGGCGAGACTGGTTCGGACGCATTATAAACTTAATTCAGGGAGAAATTAATGTCAGATATGAAAACTTATGAATACATATGGCTCGATGGTTATACACCAGAGCCTTTTATGAGAAGTAAAGTAAAAGCAACCGAAGAAAAATCAGCACCGGACTGGTCATTTGATGGTTCTTCTACTCAACAAGCAGAGGGAGGAAGCTCAGACTGTCTTCTTCTTCCTGTTCAAACTTATTCTAATCCAAATGGACACGATATAGTAATGACACAGGTACAGGCTGCAGACCATACAACTCATCCATCAAACTTTAGAGCTGCGGCAGCGGAAGTTGTTTCCGACGAATGGTGGTTTGGTTTTGAACAAGAATTCTTTTTAACTGACGCTAAAACTGGTGAACCACTTGGCTGGGAAGATGGCACACCGAGAGAGCAAGGTGAATTTTATTGTGGTGTTGGAGCAGGCAATGTTGTTGGTAGAGCCATATCAGACGCACACCTAAAAGCTTGTATAGATCTTGGGATTACGCTTACTGGAACTAACGCAGAAGTTGCACTTGGCCAATGGGAATATCAATGCTTTGGAAAAGGTATTAAAGCAGCTGATGATTTATGGGTAAGCCGATATTTACTCATGAAAACTGCTGAGGAACACGGCGTTGGAGTGAACTTCCACCCAAAACCAAAAACTGGAGATTGGAACGGTTCTGGTATGCACACTAATTTTTCTAATGAACAAATGAGATCTTCTGGATCAGAAGAATTATTTACATCAATGTGCGACAAACTTGGAAAGGTTCATGAAGAAGGTATTGCAGCTTATGGATCTGACAATAATATGAGACTTACTGGACTTCACGAGACACAAAGTATCGATAAATTTTCATATGGTGTAAGTGATAGAGGTGCTAGTATACGTATTCCAGTTTATACTGTTGAACATAATTGGAATGGGTATCTTGAAGATAGAAGGCCAGCATCGAATGCTGATCCATACAAAATTGTATCACATATAGTTGGGACTTTGACTAAATAAATTCCATAATTAGGGGATCATATGGGTACTGCAAACGAAGTACTAAAAAAATTTAAAAATGGTGAAGTCAAGTATCTCGATATGAGATTTACTGATCCAAAAGGCAAACTTCAACATTTAACGATGGACGGTACAGCAGTTGACGATGATCTCCTAAACAGCGGAGTCTTCTTTGATGGATCCTCTGTATCTGGCTGGAAAGCTATAAATGAGTCAGACATGGTTCTCAAACCGGACTTAACCACAACGGTAATGGATCCTTTTACAGCCCAACCAACATTAATTGTATTTTGCGATGTTTTCGATGCAGTGTCAAAGGAACCATATGAGAGAGATCCAAGAGGAACTGCAAGAAAAGCAGAAGAGTATGTCAAAGCAAGTGGAATTGGCGATACTATATATATGGGTCCAGAAGCAGAGTTTTTTATATTTGATGATGTAAAATTTCAAGTTGATATGAACAAATCAATGTTTGAAATTGATAGTACTGAAGGTCCATATAATTCTGGACGCTCTTATGAAAGTGGCAACTTAGCACACAGACCAGGTGTTAAAGGAGGATATTTTCCTGTACCGCCTGTTGATAGCGCACAAGATATAAGAACAGAATTTCTTGAAGAATTAAAAAATTTAGGACTGAAGATGGAAAAACATCATCATGAAGTTGCTCCAAGTCAACATGAATTGGGACTGAAGTTTGATACTTTACTTAAACAGGGCGATGCTATGCAGCTTTATAAGTATGGTGTACACATGGTCGCTAATGCATTTGGTAAAACTGCTACATTCATGCCTAAACCAGTTAAAGGTGATAATGGAACTGGAATGCATACACATCAATCCATATGGAAGAATGGCAAACCTCTATTTGCAGGAGATAAATATGCAGGCTTATCCGAGATGGCATTGCACTACATTGGTGGGATCATAAAACATGGAAGGGCACTTAACGCGTTTACGAATGCTAGCACAAACAGTTATAAGAGACTGATACCAGGGTTTGAGGCCCCAGTAATACTTGTATACTCAGCAAGAAACAGATCTGCCTCGTGTCGGATACCTGTTTCAGATAATCCGAAAGGAAAAAGAGTTGAAGTAAGGTTTCCAGATCCCTCAGCAAATCCTTATTTGGCATTTTCAGCAATGCTAATGGCGGGGATGGATGGTATAAAAAATAAAATTGATCCAGGAAATGCTGCTGATGAAGATCTTTATGAATTACCTGATGCAGAAGTTAAAAAATTGCCAACTGTTTGTGGCTCTCTTAGAGAGGCACTTGAGGCGGTTGACGAAGATAGAGCTTTTTTAACTGAAGGTGGAGTTTTTACAGATGACCAAATTGATGCGTATATAGACCTGAAAATGGAAGATGTATATGATCTAGAACATTCTCCTCATCCTATTGAATACAAAAACTATTTTAGTGTTTGACAAATAGTTGAATTCTAAAGGGTGACCTTTGCAAATAAAATGCTATATATATTAAAATGGAATTAACAACAGAACACGAAGAATTAAAGAGATCAGCTCTTAAATTCGTTGAAGATGAAATTAACCCTTATGTTGACGAGTGGGAAGAAAATGAAATTTTTCCAGCTCATGAGCTATTCAAAAAATTAGGTGATCAAGGATTTCTTGGAGTAACTAAACCTGAAAAGTACGGTGGATCTGGATTAGACTATTCATACGGAGCTGTTCTTAATGAGGCATTGGCACATATTAAATGTGGCGGTGTTCCAATGGCTATTGGTGTACAAACAGATATGTCAACTCCGGCATTGGCGCGCTTCGGCAGTGAAGAGATATGCAATGAATTTTTAAAACCGTCTATTACTGGAGATCTTGTTTCTTGCCTTGGTGTTTCTGAACCAAGTGCTGGTTCTGATGTGGCTGCTATTAAGACTCATGCAGTTAAGGATGGCGATGATTACGTAATCAATGGATCAAAGATGTGGATTACAAATGGCACTCAAGCAGACTGGATGTGTATGCTTGCAAACACTGAAACAGACCATAAGAATAAACATTTAAACAAATCTCTTATATGTGTACCCCTTAAGGAAGATGGCAAAAGAGCAAAAGGTGTCACGATCAATCGTAAATTAAAAAAAATGGGCATGCATTCGTCTGATACTGCTGAAATATTTTTTGATGATGTAAGAGTGCCACAAAAAAATTTAGTCGGAGAAGAAGGTAAAGGCTTTATTTATCAAATGATGCAATTTCAAGAAGAAAGACTTTATGCAGCTATTGCTGGCTATACTGGCTGTGAATTAGCTATTAATGAAACTATTAATTATACAAGACAAAGAAAAACATTTGGAAAGCCAATTCTAGATAATCAGATTGTTCATTATAAACTCTCTGAGCTTATGACGGAAGTTGAAGCTCTAAAGGCTCTTACATGGAAAGGAATTGAGATTCATGTAAATGGTGGTGATTGTACAAAGCTAGCTTCAATGTCAAAGCTAAAAGCGACACGACTTTCTAGAAAAGTTAATGATGAGTGCTTACAATATTGGGGTGGAATGGGTTATATGAATGAGTCGCCTATTTCAAGAGCATATAGAGATGGACGTTTAGGTTCGATTGGCGGTGGATCAGATGAAGTAATGCTAGGTATTATTTCAAAATATCTCGACATTCTTCCGGGAAAAAATTAGTTACATTCTTGCAACGCCGAAAGTATTTGGCTTTAATTCTCTTTTATCGCCATCACTGATGATATTTAAGCATTCACCTAAAATTTTTCTTGTATCTTTTGGATCAATTATTCCATCATCCCATAATCTTGCTGAGCAAAATATTGCCTCACCTTCCTCACGGTATTGATCAATTATTTTCTGCTTCATGCCTTCAAGCATTTCAAGGTTCTCTCCGTAAATTTTTTTGGGGTCTTGACCTTTTCGTTCGGCACCTTCAAGAGCTACTTGAGCCATTGTTCTAGCAGCCTGTTCCCCTCCCATTACACTCATTTTTGCATTTGGCCATGAGAACAAAAATCGAGGATCATAAGATCTTCCCGCCATTCCATATTCTCCCGCACCAAAAGAGGCTCCAATCCTAAGTGTTATTTTAGGGACGGTGCAATTAGTAACCGCCTGTATCATCTTTGATCCGTGTCTTATCATTCCTTTTGCTTCCTCTTTAGTTCCCACCATAAAACCAGTTATATTTTGAAGAAAAATTAGCGGCGTATTTGATTGAGAACAAATTTGTATAAATTGAGTAGCTTTGTTTGCACTCTCAGAAAATATCGGTCCATTGTTCCCTAAAATTCCAACTTTATAACCTTGAATAGTTGCATGTCCTGTTATGAGGGTTTTACCCCAGCCTTCTTTAAACTCTAAAAAATCAGAACCATCAACAATTCTTGCAATCACTTCCCGACAATCATACGGGGTTTTATAATCAACTGGAACAACCCCTGTTAACTCATCAGGTGAATAAACGGGCTCATCATACTCAGACTTTTGAGTAGAAATAAAATCATTATTCCATCCAATATTCTTCATGACATCTCTTGCAATCTCGATTGCATGTGAATCATCGTTTGCCATATATTCAGCAAGTCCGGAAACTGCAAAATGTAAATCTGCTCCACCAATTTCTTCGTCAGTAGCAATCTCGCCAAGCGAAGCTCTTAATAAAGGAGGACCAGCTAAAAATATTTTTGATCTTTCTTTAACTACAATAATATAGTCTGATAAGCCTGTCTGGTAAGCGCCACCTGCAGTTGATGAACCATGAACTACGCCAATTGTCGGAATTCCCATTGCTGACATTTTAGAAAGATTGGCAAAACTTCTACCGCCTTTAATAAACATATCGGTCTGTCTCAGTAGATTTGCACCAGCACTCTCTATTAACTGAATAAAAGGTAATTTATTTTCAAAAATTATTTGAGCGCCTCTTAACGCCTTTTCAGTGCCCATCGCAGATGCACTTCCCCCTTTAATACCCGCATCTGAAACACCAATCATACAACGAACGCCTGCAACATAACCAATACCGCTAATAGAGTTTCCCCATCCAATATTTTTATCGCCATCATCATCGCCAATCTTGTAACCAGCAAGGGTGGATAATGGAAGCCAAAAACTACCTGGATCTAATAGTCTTTTTAATCTTTCACGAGGCAGCAACTGTCCTCTTTTATCAAACTTAGCCTTAGACCTAGCGGAATTATCTGCTATTTTTTGTTCTAAAGTTCTAATTTCATCAATAAGCTTTTGATGGTCCTCCTGATTTTTTTTGAAGGACTCTGAATTAATCATTATTTTTGATTCAATAACCGGCATACTAAAATCCTAATAAATTCATGCTGTTAGAGTAAATAAATATTACACAATGTAAAGAATCTATTATTAGTTGTATTGTTTGTTATGAGAAAGAAATCAAAGAAAAATAAATCAATTAAAAAGAAGAGTTCATCCAAAAAGACAATAAAAAATTCAAAAGCATCTTACACCGCAAAAGATATTGAAGTCCTTGAAGGTTTAGAGCCGGTTAGAAAGCGACCCGGAATGTATATTGGGGGAACAGATATAATGGCAATGCATCACCTGGTAAGCGAGGTACTTGATAATTCAATGGATGAAGTTGTTGCTGGTTTTGCAAATAAGGTAGAAATTAAGCTTGTTTCCCAGGACACGATTGAAATCTCTGATAATGGGCGAGGTATTCCTGTAGATAAGCATCCAAAATTTAAAATACCTGCAGTTGAAGTCATTATGACAACACTACATTCTGGGGGCAAGTTTTCAAAAAATAATTACAAAACTTCTGGCGGTTTGCATGGCGTTGGAATTTCTGTTGTAAACGCGCTATCTAAAAAACTTACTCTTGAAATTGCAAGAGATAAAAAATATTTTGTACAAACTTATAGTCAAGGTACTCCTAAAAATAAATTAAAAGCATCGGCAAAAGGTCCTCTTAAAAAGGGTACAAAAATAGTATTTTCACCAGACCCAGAAATTTTTGGCAAAGAAATAGAATTCGATGCTTCAATTATATATAATATGGCAAAAGCTAAAGCCTATCTTATACCAGATGTTGAAATTCATTGGTCATGCAGTAAGGCAAACGCCAAAAAAAATATTCCATTATCAGATAAACTACATTACTCCGATGGAATTAAAGATTATTTAAATAATCTTTGCACGCCCAATGACCCTATTTTTGAAGATCCATTTTATTTCAATACCGAGATAGATGTTGATAGTGGTAAAATTGAGGGAATTATAAATTGGTTTGATGTGATGGAACCTATAAATGAATCATATTGTAATACTATTAAAACCCCATTGGGGGGTACTCATGAGAGTGGTTTCAAGTCAGGAATTTTTAAGGCATTTAAAGATTTTTCAAAAATTAAATACGAAAAGAAATCATCTCAAATTAATCAAGAAGATCTCTTTGGTTCATCCGGATCAATCTTGTCTGCTTTTATAGAAAACCCTGAGTTTCAGGGTCAGACAAAAGAAAAGTTATCAAGTATAGAACCTGGTCGTAAAATTGAAATGAAAACACGACAACTATTTGAACAATGGCTTACAAAAAAAACTAGGTCAGCAGAAGAATTATTTCAGTACGCATTCAATCGATCACAGTTAAGACTGCAAAGCAAATCAAATCAAATCATAGAAAAAAATATAAAAAGAAAAAAGACAACTTTACCGGGTAAACTTGCTGATTGTTCAATTGATGGAAATAAAGGAACTGAAATTTTTCTTGTAGAAGGAGACTCGGCTGGTGGATCAGCAAAACAAGCTAGAGATCGCCAAACACAGGCCATATTGCCTTTAAGGGGGAAGATTTTAAATGTGATCAGTGCTGGAAGAGATAAAATAAATGCAAATCAGGAAATCACTGATTTAATGCAAGCTATTGGATGTAAGCGAGGAGACAAATTTAATAGCAAAGACATAAGATACGAAAAAATTATAATTATGACAGATGCTGATGTTGACGGGGCTCATATATCCACTTTATTGATGGCATTCTTCTATAAAGAATTTCCTAAACTAATTGATGAAGGGCATCTTTACTTATCCGTACCTCCTTTATACAAAATATCTAAAGGAGCTAAAACGTATTACGCTGTGAATGATAAGCATAAAGATGAGATAATAAAAAAAGAATTTAAAAATTCAGACGTAACTATTAATAGATTTAAAGGATTGGGGGAAATGATGCCCGCTCAACTGAAAGAGACAACTATGTCACAGGAAAATAGAACCTTATTAAAAGTTCAAATTGCATCAAAAGACAAAAAGAAAACCCATAAATCTGTAGATTCTTTAATGGGTAAAAAACCTGAGTTGAGATTTAAGTTTATTGTCGAAAACTCAAAAAAAATAGCAGCTGAGAGTATTCTCTAAGACAGCCTTTTTATATTTTTTTCCGTAGATTCAGTAAATGGAGCTGTAATCATCTTACCCGCATCTAAGATATTTTGACCCTTCAGAACTGATCTCTTATGACTAAAGTTCTTAAAGCCATCGTAACCATGATATGAGCCCATTCCACTAGGACCGACCCCTCCAAAAGGTAGATCATGCATAGAAAATTGGAATAAGACATCATTTATAACCGCTTGACCAGATGAAGTATTGTTTAACACAGTATCAATTTCTTTTTTGTCATCGCCAAAATAATATATTGCAAGTGCTTTAGGGTTCTTATTTATGAACTCTATTGTTTCATTAAAGCTTTTGTATGTTTTAACGGGCAATAAAGGTCCAAAAATTTCTTCTTGCATAATCTTCATATCATCAGTTGGATTTAAAACCAATGTTGGTAATATTTTATGATGCTCTTGTTGTGAAAGGTCTTCATTTGCGGGGTTTATTTCTACAATAGTAGCTCCCTTTGACTCAGCATCTTTTACTAGTTCACGAAGTCTCTCGTAGTGATTCAAATGAATTATGGATGTATAATCGGGATTATTTTTTATCGTTGGATAATTTTCACTAACATGGGATTTTGCGTGATCAACAAATTCATCTGTTTGCCCCTCAGGAACCATTACATAATCAGGTGATATGCAAATTTGCCCTCCATTTAAGAGCTTTCCCATCATTATCTTATCAACACTTTTTTTCATTTTGGCATTTGGACCAACTATTACTGGTGACTTGCCACCTAATTCAAGAGTAAGCGGTACTAAATTTGATGCTGCCTCAGATGCAACTTTTTTAGCTACATTTGTTGATCCAGTGAAAAGCAGATGATCAAATGGTAATCCTGCAAAATCTTGAGAGGTTTGAGGGCCTCCATTTACTATAACAACTTCTTCATCACTAAAAAATTTATTAATAAGTTCTTCAGTTAATTCAGAGGTTGCTGGAACGAACTCTGAGAGCTTCATCATTGCATTATTTCCAGCTGCAAATATTTCTATTAAAGGCGCAATACTTAGAGTTAGTGGGAAGTTCCAAGGAGAAATAACACCAACTACTCCATAAGGCTGGAATTGAACATAAGCTTTTGCGCCAAGTAATCCTAATGGGAAGTTAGGTTTTCGCTTATCAGGCTTAACCCATCTTTTAATGTTTTTTAAGGCGTCTTTTGCATTATTAATTACAGGCATTGTGTCAGCCATTAGGCTTAACTGTTCATGTCGTGTGCCAAAATCAGATCTTAACGCGTCGTGAAAAGCATCTATATTTTCCTCAACTAAAGTTTGTATTCTTTTTATACGATCAATACGTACATTTAAATCTGGGTTGAAGTTTTTTAAAAATGGTTGTTTTAATTTATTTAATTTTGAGAGCATTTCGTCTCTACTTACCTCTGGATAAGTGCTCCCTATAGATACGTTTCCTAATCCCATATTTTATCCTTTATTAAACAAGTTTTATAAACTAATCCAAAATAACAAAAAAATATACTTTTTTGTTTTCTCATATGCATGTATTACTTAAAAAATGACCAATGTTTTAAAAACTGAAATCGTTGATGATATAGCTATTTTAACGCTGAATGACCCTGAAAGGCTAAACGCACTTTCTATGGACATGATTTCAGAGCTTCATAAGCAAGTAAAATCTATAAATAGTGGAGAATTAAAAGTTCGATGTGCCGTCCTAACAGGAGCTGGAAGAGGTTTTTGTGCGGGCGCAAACCTTGTTGAAGGAGCAAGCTTAGGCGATAATATAGACCCGGGAGAAACCTTAGAAAAAGTTTACCATCCTTTTTTAATAGATTTAAAAAATCTAAATGTTCCATTGATTACGGCTGTTAATGGAGTGGCTGCTGGCGCAGGTTGTTCATTGGGTGTATTTGGAGATTTAGTTTATGCCTCTAAATCTGCATACTTTTATCAAGCGTTCAAATTTATAGGACTTGTACCAGATGCTAGCTCTACGTTTGTAATTCCTCGAAAAATAGGTATGGCAAGAGCAATGGAATTTTCATTAATTGGTGAAAAAGTTTTAGCTGATAAAGCTCTTGAATGGGGTCTTGTAAATCATGTTGTTGAAGATGACAAACTAATGGAAGAAGTAATGAGTACAGCAAGAACATTAGCTTCAGGACCAACTGTAGCTTTAAAATTAATTAAACAATTATATTGGGATAGTTTTTCGAATAACTTTGAAGGTCAGCTTGCTGCGGAAAGCTCAGCACAAACAATTGCTGGCAAAACTGAGGATAGCAAAATTGGAGTAATGTCGTTCATTCAAAAAAAAAAAGCTGAATTCAAAGGTAAGTAACTAAGATTTATAACTTTCAAGAAATTCTTTAGAAAAAGAGATAAAGCGATCCTCCTCTATAGATTTTCTAATATCTGACATAAGACTCTGATAAAAATATATATTGTGCAAAGAAAGCAACATGCCACCTAGCATCTCCTTTGCATTAAATAAATGATGTATATACCCAGCAGAGTAATTTTTACATACAGGATTATCTGAGTTTTTATCAATTGGATCATCTAAATTTTTGTATTTTGCATTTCTAATATTAATTGGTCCATGACGAGTAAAGGCTTGTCCATTCCTACCACTTCTAGTTGGCAATACGCAATCAAACATATCAATTCCTCTAGCAACACTACCAAGAATATCATCTGGCTTGCCCACACCCATTAAATAATGTGGTTTGTCATCAGGTAAATGAGGCGAAGTAAATTCAAGAACCTCAAACATTTGAGCTTGGCTTTCACCTACTGCAAGACCCCCTACTGCATAACCATCAAAATTTAGATCTTCAAGAGCTTTAACGGACTCTTTTCTTAAATCCTCAAACACGCTTCCCTGAACGATGCCAAATAATTTGTTGTTATTTCTTTGTATGAAATAATCTTTACATCTTTTTGCCCATCTCATAGATAATTCCATTGAGTTTTTTGCTTGATCATGGGTACAAGGAAAAGCTGTACATTCATCAAACGACATTACAATATCTGAGTTTAAGTTAGTTTGTATTTCCATTGAACTTTCTGGAGTAAGCATTACTTCTTTTCCATCAATATGTGATGAAAACTTAACACCTTCCTCACTAATCTTTCTTAGTTTAGATAGAGAAAATACTTGGTATCCACCAGAATCTGTGAGTATAGGTTTGTCCCAATTCATAAACTTGTGAAGCCCGCCGAATTCTTTTATTAGTTCGGATCCTGGTCTGAGCATTAAATGGTAAGTATTGCCTAAAAGGATTTCCGAGCCTGTTTCAATTAGGTCCTTTGTAAAGACACCTTTGACGGTTGCAGCTGTACCAACTGGCATAAAAGCAGGCGTATTTATCTCCCCATGAGAGGTTATTAATTTACCCCTTCTGGCATTTCCATCTGTTTTTAGTATTTTAAAATCGCTCATTTCTTAAATAGTAAACTAACATCACCGTATGAAAAGAAACGGTATTTATTTGTTACGGCGTGTTTATAAATTTTAAATATTTCTTCAGTGCCTGCAAATGCGGAAACTAACAGTAATAAAGTAGATTTTGGCAAATGAAAGTTAGTCAATAGCATATCAACAATTTGAAATTTATATCCAGGCTTTATAAATATATTAGTTTCTCTATTAAATTTCTCCACTACATTATTTTTTGCGGCACTTTCTAGAAGTCTTAGTGTCGTTGTTCCAACAGCAATAATTTTTCCACCTTTTTTCTTACATTGATTAATTTTCAGTGCAGTTTTTCCATCAATTATACCGTACTCAGAATGCATTACATGATTATCAACATCCTCGTTTCTTATAGGTAAGAATGTACCGGCCCCAACATGTAAAGTAATCTCAACTAATTGATCACTCTCAACCAGTTTGTTTATTATTTCACTATTAAAATGTAAACCAGCAGTAGGAGCTGCTACAGAACCTTTTTCTTTTGCATATACAGTTTGATAATCAGTAAAATCCTTTTTATCACTTTTCCTTTTTTTTTGAATGTATGGTGGCAGCGGCATAAGTCCAAATTGATTCAAATAATTATCAAATTCTTTCTCACTACAATTAAATTCTAATTCAACCTCGCCATAATCCGATTTTTTTCTAACTACACAAGAGATCTCATTATTGAAACTGATTATACTGTTTTCACTTACATTCTTTGCAGGTTTCAAAAATGCAAGCCACTTATTGCTTGATAGTTTTTTATGAAGCGTAACCTTAATGTTTTTTTTTGAGTGAAGTCCCTCAAGGAAAATAGGGATAACTTTTGTGTTATTAATTACAACCAAGTCATTATGGCCAACATAATCAATAAATTTACTGAAGTTAGTATCAGATATTTTATTTTTATAAACCAACATCCTCGATTCTTCTCGAGGCTCACACGGTCTTTCAGCGATCAGATTATCAGGTAGTTCAAAGTCAAATTGACTTAATTTCATGAAAATTATAGATCTGCAATGACCCTCACAGTTATCATTTCATCAGGGTCATCTACACTTCCAGAGCCTGGCTCTCCTCGTTTAATCTTGTCAACAAACTCCATCCCTTCTACGACTTGACCAAAAACAGTATACTGGCCGTCTAGATGTGGAGCCTCGGCAAAACATATAAAAAATTGACTATTAGCTGAGTCCGGGTCGGCTGTTCTTGCCATTGATACTGTTCCACGAAGATGAGGTGTATCACCAAATTCATTTTTCAAATCAGGTTTGGTTGATCCGCCTGTTCCATTTCTATTTTCGCCATCACCAGTTTGAGCCATAAAGCCCTCTATAACACGGTGAAAGGGTACTCCATCATAAAAGCCCTCTCTTGCAAGTTCTTTAATTCTATTTACGTGATTTGGAGCAATGTCAGGTAGTAATTCTATTATTACATTACCATCTTTCAGCTCTATTTGGATTGAATTTTCTGGATCATTTGCCATGACAACTCCTTCTGCGATTAACGCTATAAAAAATGAAAATACAAAGATAAAAGTTCTTATTAATTTCATTTTATTTATTTAAATTTATCTTTTAATTTTTGCTCAACAAACTTATTTGTAAAATTACTGATATTTCCTCCCAAACGTGCAATTTCTTTTACAAAATTAGAGGAAATTGATTGCCGTTGAGCGTCTGCCATTAAGAATACTGTTTCAATATTATTATCTAATTGTCTATTCATACCCAACATCTGAAACTCGTATTCAAAATCAGAAACAACACGAAGACCTCTTATGAGTATCTTTGCATCTAGCGAATTAGCTAAATCAATCAATAAATTATCAAATGCAATTACTTCAATTTTATCATTTGATGAAAACTCATTTTCTATCATTTCTTTTCTTTCATCTAAATCAAATAAAGGTGATTTATGCGGGCTGTCAGCAACTGCGATGTATAATTTATCAACAAGTTTTGTAGCCCTATTGATAATATCAATGTGCCCTTTATGAATGGGATCAAAGCTTCCAGGATATATGCCAGTTCTACTCATGTTTGGAATATATAATGATTATTTAAAGACCTCTAGTAATTTATTAACTATCTAGCTCAACTCTGCTTGCAGAAACAACTTTTTCTTCTTTTGTTGTTTTAAATATACTTACTCCCTGCGTATTTCTACCAGCTACGCGAACATCTTTTACCGGGCAGCGAATTAATTGGCCTGTTTTAGTTATCAGCATTATATCATCGTCATTATTGACTGGAAAAGAAGCTAGAACATCACCATTTCTATCTGATGTCGCAATACACATAATGCCCGATCCGCCGCGATTAGAAACTCTAAACTGGTAAGAAGAAGATCTTTTGCCAAAGCCATTTTCAGTAACGGTTAAAATGAATTGTTCTCTCGCTTTTAATTCATCATATCGATCCTTAGATATTTCAATTTCAGAAACAGAGTTATCAGTATCATTATCGTCACTCTCATTTTCTAATTGCATTCCTTTTTCTTTTGAAATCATTTTTAAGTAAGCTTTTGCTTCTGCTGACGATACATCAGTATGAGAAATGACAGAAATTGAAATAATTTTATCATCTTTTGTTAGCCTGATGCCCCTTACACCTACCGAACTTCTACTTTTAGTTGTTCTCAATTTTGAAACAGGAGTTCGAATACACTTTCCATGTTTTGTTGATAGTAAAATATCGTCTTCATCACTACAAAGTTTTACACCTACGATTGCATTATTAGTATCTAATTTCATTGCAATTTTACCATTTGCTTGAATCCTTTTGAAATCTTCTAAACTATTTTTTCTGATGCTGCCGTCTGATGTAGCAAATATTAAATACTCATTCCCATTTGATTGTTTATTTTCTGGCAACACAAGGATACTTGATAGACTTTCAGTGTCTTTAAGATTTAAGAGATTGATTATTGCTTTGCCCTTAGCTTGGGGTGATGACTCAGGAATCTTCCATGTCTTAAGTTTGTAAGCTATTCCTCCAGACGAGAAAAACAACATATTGTCATGAGTACTTGATGTAAAAACTTGAGTTACAAAATCTTCTTCATTGGTTTTCATTCCTGCTCTTCCTTTGCCACCTCTTTTCTGTGCTCTGTACATATTTAAAGGAACCCTTTTTATATAACCTGAGTTTGTTACACTTACGACCATATCACTTCTTTG
>CACGAG010000007.1 GCA_902571005.1 uncultured Pelagibacteraceae bacterium | reverse complement strand
CATAATTTTGAAGAAATAGAAAAAAAAGATATTCGTGAGGGTGACTCCGTGATTGTTGAAAGAGCAGGCGATGTAATTCCTCATATTCTTGAAGTTGTATCTAAAAATAAAAAAAATAGACCAAATCTTTTTAAACCACCTAAATCTTGTCCAATATGTAAATCACCAATAGTTATTGACCCCGATGAAGTTGTTGTCAGATGTTCAGGTACTTACGTATGTGATGCGCAGAAAATTGGCAGGCTGAAACATTTTGTATCAAGAAGTGCACTAGATATTGAGGGTTTGGGAGATAAACAAATCAATCTATTTTATAATAAGGGACTAATAGAGGACTACGCTGATATTTTTGATCTTGAAGCAAAGAGAGATGTAATTGTTAATATAGAAGGATGGGGCACACTTTCGTTTAACAATTTAATAAATGCAATAGATCAAAAGAAAAAAATTGAGTTATCAAAATTTATTTATTCCTTGGGAGTTCGTTTCGTGGGGCAAATAAATGCAAAATTAATAGCATCAGCTTTTACAAATATTAAGAGCTTTATAAGTTTCTTTGAAGGAAAGAGCGATATACTTAGCAACCTTGAAAATACAGATGGACTGGGTCCAAAAGTTATTCAATCATTTATAGAATACTCATCAATTAAATCTAATAAGAAACAAATATTAAAACTAACCCAGAGGGTTGATCTATTTATTAAAAAAATAGATACCGTTAAATCAAAAATAACCGGAAAAAAAATAATTTTTACTGGAACACTGTCATCAATGTCTAGGGCTGAGGCAAAAACAAAAGCTGAGAAACTCGGCGCAAAAGTCGTTTCATCAATAAGTAAGTCAACAGATATACTCGTTACAGGTGAAAATTCTGGATCAAAGTTAAAAAAAGCAAAAGAATTAGGTGTCAAGGTAATGAATGAGAAAGAATGGTCAAATTTAGCTAATTAATCAGGGGGGAAGTTTGTTCTATCAGCCATTTTTTCTCCTGTTCATTCATAAATCGCAATAGATTTGATTTTACATCTGAGTGATACTTATCAATCCACTCAATTTCCTCTTTATTCAACATTTTTTTATTTATTAAATCTCTCTCGAACGGAGCCATTGTTAATGTTTTAAAATGCAAATAACCTTTACTTATTTGAGACATAATTAGGCTCTCAATCCTTATACCGTAGTCATTTTTTTTATAGAAACCAGGTTCATTTGAAACAACCATACCTTCTTCAAAAGATATTCTAGAAAATTGTGAAATAGAAGGGGGACTTTCATGTACATTTAAGAAACAGCCGACCCCATGTCCAGTTCCGTGTTCAAAATTACAATTTATTTCTTTGAGATATTTTCTTGCAAGATTATCTAATTTTTTACCTTTTTCTCCGTACTTAAATTTACTACGTGCGACCGCAATATGACCTTTTAAGACTCTAGTATACATATCTATTTGATCTTTTCTCGGCTTAGTAAAACTTATTGTTCTCGTTACATCCGTCGTTCCATCAAAGTACTGAGCGCCAGAATCAACTAGAAATAAATCTGATTTTCTTATTTTTTTGTTTGTTAATTTATTTGCACGATAGTGAACAATTGCTCCATTTGAGCCTGTACCCGCAATTGTTGGAAAGCTGAGTGAAAAGAAATTTTTATTACTCTTTCTTAAATTATCTAAATATTTAATTGCATCCATTTCTGTTATATTTTTATTTTGTACTTGGTTTTTAGCCCAAAATATAAATTTTGTTAATGATGCACCATCTCTTTTATGTGAATTAAGCATACCTTTTTGCTCAGTTTTATTTTTTTTAGACTTTAGTAACTGTATGACATCCCCTTGAAGTTTTAATGTACCATAATTTTTAATTGCATTAGCTAGATTAAAATTAATCGTATTGATGTCACATATGAATGATTTATTAATTCCACACTTTTTGATGAATGGATAAATATCTTTTTGCTTTTTAAAAGAGACATCAATTTTCAATTGCTTTTTTAAATTGTTTTTGCAATCAGAAAAAATGTAACATTTTCCAGTTTTATGAATAATTGCTTGAGATAGAAATATAGGTGTATACTCAATATCATTTGATCTTATATTGAATACCCACGAAATTGAGTCACATGCAGTTAAAACATAGTAATCTATTTTAGATTTTTTTAAAAAATCGACAATTTTATTTATTTTACTTTTAGTACTTTCACCTGCAAAATTTTTTTCTAAAACAAATGGCTTTGAAATGCTTTTCTTTGGTTTCGTTTTCCAGATTTGATCAATGAGATTTTTCTCTAGTGGTATTAAATTTGTTTTTTTACCTAAAGATTTTGAATATGATTTAATTTTAAAATAAGGCAGAATGTTACCATCAAACCCAACATTTTTAGCTTTTTTTAATTTTAGCAAATTTAATGGAGTAAGTTTATTGTAATTAAATATCTTATATTGTCCTTTATTTACCTCATTCTGAGCTTGGATGGTATAACGCCCATCAACAAATAAATAAGCTTCTTTTATGCCTACAATGGCATCTCCGGCTGATCCAGTAAAGTTGCTAATCCACTCTAGTCGTTTACTGTAATTTGGCAAAAATTCATTCTGATATTCGTCTGAGTGAGGAATTAAGTAATAATCAATTTTGTTTTTAATTAACAGCTTTCTTATTTCAGCAATTTTTTTTGAGGTATTCAACATGGTTTTAGAAAATCAGATATTAATTTTTTTGTACCATGTTTATCAAAATCCACAACTGCCTTTGTGCCGTCAATATCTTTTATTCGACCAATACCAAATTTTTTGTGTTCAACCGTTTGCCCTATTTGAAGTAAAACATCATCGTTTATATCTCTAACATTTTCTATTTCCATATCAACTACTGTTCGATAACTTGAAGATGGATTATTTTTAAAATCTAATTTTCTTGGTTTAAAATCAAAATCTTGATTAAATTCATCAAATTCTTGATTTTGGAATCTGTCCATATGGCTTGACGCGTGATTAATAGTTTTTATTAATTCTTGATCTAACTCTTCGATAAATCGAGATTGCAATGAAGGCATCCAATTATTTTGAAATCGACGACTCATTGATGTTGAGATATTTATTATTTTTTTAGCTCGCGTTATGCCGACATATGCAAGTCTACGTTCCTCTTCAATTCCTTTATTACCAGTTTCATCAATTGTTTTTTGGTGAGGAAAAAGCCCTTCTTCCCAACCTGGCAAAAAAACATAATCATATTCAAGACCTTTAGCGGCATGAAGCGTCATGATACTTACTTTATTGTCTTCATTATTTTCATCTATAGCTGTAACTAAAGATACATGCTCTAAAAACTCCTCAATGCTGTTATAGTCTTCCATTGCAATTATTAATTCCTTAATATTTTCTATTTTTGTTTGGGCAGAGACATTTTTATCATTTTTAAGCATATTCATATAACCAGACTCATCGAGCAGCATTTTTAAAATGTCATAAAACTGCAAATTATCGATTGATGATTTTCCTCTATCGATAACAGAAATGAATGCTTTTAAGCTTTCAGATATTTTTTTGGTAAATTCATCTGTATCAACCATTTCTTTTGATGCTTGATACAATGAAATTCGTTTTTGTTTTGCGTAAGATAAAATATGATTAAATGATTTTTCTCCTATGCCTCTTTTAGGGACTGTTAAAGCTCTTTCAAATGCGACATCGTCTTGACTTTCATATACCAGCCTAAGATATGAAACAGCATCTTTTATTTCTGATCTCTCATAGAACCGAATACCACCTACAATACGATAAGGAATTGAATATTTAATCAGAGACTCCTCTATTTCACGTGATTGAAATACTGCCCTTACTAATATTGAGATATTGTTCAGGTCAGGGTTATCGTCACTATACTTCATAATATCCTGAGCAACTAAATCGGCTTCGTCTCTACTTGAATTAACTAAGTGTAAATGTATGGGCTCTCCATCACCTTGGTCCGAAACAAGCTCCTTGCCAAGTCTATATTCGTTATAACTAATTAATGATGATGCAGACTTAAGTATATTATTTGTTGATCGATAATTTTGTTTAAGTCGTATTACCTTTGCATTTTCAAATTCTTTTTCAAATCGAAGCATATTATCAACTTCAGCGCCACGCCAACTATAAATTGATTGATCATCGTCTCCAACACAACAAACATTTTGATGTTGAGAACCAAGAAGTTTAAGCCATTTATATTGTGCAGCATTGGTGTCTTGGTATTCATCCACATGAATATATTTAAAATTATTGCTATAACGTTTGTGGATATCAGTTACTTTAAAAAGATTGATACATTGTAAAAGCAAGTCACCAAAATCTAAGCAATTAATTTCAAACAACCTTGCTTGATAAATTTTATAAATAGAGAGACTCTTTTCATCGACTAAATTATCTAGTGACTCAGATTTTATATCATTTGGATTGAGAGCTTTATTTTTCCAATGATCAATTTTAGATTGTATTAATTTTGGTGAAAACTGAGATTGATCTAAGTTTTCAGCCTTTATGATTTGCTTGATCAGGGAAAGCTGATCATCCTTATCAAGTATTGTAAAACTTTGTTTAAGACCAATTACCTCTGCGTGGTTTCTAATTATTTTTGCTCCAATTGAATGAAAGGTTCCCATCCAAGGCATCTTTTCCATATTTTGACTTACCAGTTTTTGAACACGTTCGGACATTTCTCTGGCAGCCTTGTTAGTAAAGGTTACGCAAAGAATCTGAGAGGGGAATGCTAAGTTATTATCTATGATATGAGCAACTCGCGTTGTGAGTACTTTAGTTTTTCCAGTTCCAGCCCCTGCAATAATTAGATTTGGACCCTCGGTACTACAAACAGACTCATATTGAAGTGGGTTAAGACTTTCTAGGTAATTTACTTCAGTCATAACTGATCCTTTAAGTGATTCAGAACATATAGTCTAATTGCGCTTGATAAATTGGAAGTGTTTTTCGTCTTATCTATTTTTGAGATTATTTTATCTGGAGTAGTATTTTCTTTTTTGCTTAGTTTTAATATTTCTTCCCAAAATTCAGTTTCAAGAAATACACTTGTAATGTGGCCATCTATCTTGACAGTGCGCTTATTGGAATTGGGCATGAACGAACTATGAAGAAGAAATCATTTTTGATGGATTGAGAAGAGACTTCATCTTTCTTACATCAATATATTTTAGGATTTTATTTGCCTCAATTAGCGTAATATTTTTCTTATGTGCAAGCTTTGCGAGTTCTGCAGCTTTTTCGTATCCAATTTCAGGAGCAAGAGCGGTTACAAGCATTAAGGAATTCTCAACACCTTCTTTTATATTTCTTAAATTCGGTTTAATTCCCTTTAGGCACTTATCGCAAAAGTTTGTAACCCCTGAGGATAATAAATTGATTGCATTAATTATGTTAAAACCAATTACTGGTTTAAATGCATTAAGTTCAAAATGACCTTGAGTTCCTGCCATTGATATTACGTTATGACTACCCATAACCTGTAAACAAGCCATTGTTAAAGCTTCACTTTGAGTTGGATTTACCTTACCAGGCATTATAGATGACCCAGGTTCATTCTCAGGTAAATTCAGTTCTCCTAGACCTGATCTTGGTCCAGAAGCTAACAGTCTAATGTCATTTGCTATTTTGAAAAGATCCGTTGCAATAACATTTAATACTCCCGATAGTTCTACAAGAGAGTCATGAGAGGCCAAGGCTTGGAATTTATTGCTTGCAGGTTTAAATTTAATTTTATTAATTTTACTTATTTCATCTGCAACAAGTCTATCGAACCCTTTTTTTGTATTCAGACCAGTTCCAACGGCCGTCCCTCCTTGGGCTAAATAATTTAAGTTAATCAGGGCTGTCTTCAGTCGTTTAATATTCATATCAATCTGAGATTGATAACCTGAAAATTCTTGTCCAAGTGATAAGGGAGTTGCGTCTTGCAAGTGTGTCCTTCCAATTTTGATGATACTTTTCCATTTCTTAGACTGGCTACCTAAAGTTTTTTCCATTTCAGTTAAAGCCGGAATAAGTTCATCTGTAACTTTTTTTGAGGCCGCAATATTAATTGCAGATGGAAAACTGTCATTAGTCGATTGACTTTTGTTGACATGATCGTTCGGGTGAACTGGACTATTCGTTCCAAGTTTTCCGGTAAGTTTTTTATTAGCAAGATTAGCGATGACTTCATTTACATTCATGTTAGTTTGAGTTCCAGATCCAGTCTGCCAAACCGAAAGAGGGAATTGATCATCATGCTTCCCGGTAAGAATATTTTTTGATGCACTAATTATTGCATTTGCTATTTTAGGAGCTAAAGACTTTTGTTTTTGATTTACTTTCGCGCAGGCCATTTTTATTGTGACTAGTGCATGTATAATTTCAATAGGCATTAAATTATTGCCAATTTTAAAATTCTTTAATGATCTTTGAGTTTGAGCTCCCCAAAAATTACTATTTGAAACCTTTATTTTGCCGATGCTGTCTTGTTCTTGTCTTGTTTTTTGATTCATTTGAATTGTAGTATACTACCTTACATATATATATGGTAACGATTTAAGTTTTTTAAAGGCCTAGTGACGAAAAGTGGGAGACTTCTGTTGCCCGGTGTCTCCCGAACCGCGCTTACCTAATTAGATTAAGCAGCGAGCGCTAATTCATCGTTAGCATTTATAAAATAGCCCGATAACGGTGGTACAATACCGAGAGAAGAACTTACCTTTAAGCATTCGTCGATCCTATATCACCCCCTAATTCATGGTGGAGGTGCCGGGTACCGCCCCCGGGTCCGTAATGGGTATTACGCAAGCCGTTTATCCCTATAGCTGGGATATCCCCAGCATTCTGAATATAGTTGGATATTGAGACTTTTTAAAGAGAGTAATCTTAATATAGTATGTGTTTATTATTTGATTCAAAAAATGCCAGTAAACAAAGAACAACTTGAAGAAATTGAAGCCTTAAGGTCTGAAATATCAGAAACAGCTCGTGTTACAGCCCCTGAATTAGAAGCAGTTTTGTATAAGCCAATAGAAGTGCTCGATCATGGCTTCATTCGTGTCATTGATTATATGGGCGATGACAGTTCAATCGTACAGTCAGCAAGAGTTTCATATGGGAAAGGTACGAAAAAGATTTCAAATGATAAAGGGCTCATTAAATATCTCATGAGACACCGTCACTCAACGCCTTTTGAAATGTGTGAAATTAAATTTCATATTAAGCTTCCAATTTTCATTGCTCGACAATGGATACGACACAGAACGGCAAACGTTAATGAGTACTCGGCTCGCTATTCAATTCTTGATAAAGAGTTTTATATTCCATCAGCGGAAAACCTAGCAGCACAGTCAGCAATCAATAATCAGGGTAGAGGTGAAGTGTTAACGGATGATGAAGCCTCTAATGTTATTCAGATATTAAAAAAGGATGCTGAGCAAACATATTCTAATTATGAAACGTTATTAAACGAAAGTTCTGAGGGCAATATCATAGATGAAAGTAAGTCTGGGATTGCAAGAGAACTGGCTAGAATGAATCTTACCCTTAATACTTATACACAATGGTACTGGAAGATTGACCTCAATAATTTATTACACTTTCTTGCTTTAAGAGCTGATGATCATGCGCAGTATGAAATACGTGTTTATGCGGATGCTATGTTAGATATTGTAAAAAGATGGGTTCCTCTCACTTACGATGCATTTGAAGATTATAGAATTGGTGGAACAGAACTCTCCGCCAAAGAGGTAAATCTAATGAGAAAACTTCTAAAAGGCGAGAAAGTGTCTTTTGAAGAAGAAGGTCTGTCTAAAAGAGAATGGAGCGAACTGCAAAGAAAGTTTGAAATTAGTTAGTATTTGCTAATTGCTCTAATTTTAATCGTTTTAATAAATTCTCAGCCAATTCAATAAACATTTGGCTGACTTTATGATCTGGCACTAAATCTGTAAGAGGGTGACCTTTTTCGCACTGCTCAAGAAGCAATGGATCATGAGGAAGATTTGCAAGTATTTCATAATCATATTTTTCAGCAACTTCATTTGTTTTACTTTCACCGTACAGCTTATATTCTTTACCTGTATCAGGTGCCAAGAAGTAACTCATGTTTTCTACAATGCCAAGAATGGGGACTTTAGTTTTTTCAAACATCTTTAAACCTCTGATTACATCAATTAAAGCAATATCTTGAGGTGTAGTAACTATTAAACTTCCAGAGATTTTTAGTTTCTGAATCAGAGACAGTTGAACATCGCCTGTGCCTGGGGGCAAGTCAATGACCATAATGTCTGCAGCTCCCCAATTTACTTTATCAATCATTTCATTAATTGCTTTCATGACCATGAGACCTCTCCAGATGATTGGATTTTCATCATTAACCATGTAACCCATAGACATTGTCGATAGTCCATATCGATTGATTGTTTCAATTTTTTGTCCATCAGAATGAGGCTTTTCATTAATCCCAATCATTTTGGGAATTGATGGACCATAAATATCAGCATCAAGTAAACAGGTTTTTAAACCAAGTGATTTAAACGCACACGCAAGATTTGATGCGACTGTTGATTTACCAACTCCTCCTTTTCCTGATGCAACTGCAAGAATATATTTTATTTGATTAGTGCCAACGCTATTTGTTTTGTTATCTGAATTCACTTCATCATTTGCATGTGTTGAATTTTCCTTATGTAAAGTTGTGATGATATTAACTTTAGTTACACCTGGAATCTCTTTGAGTGCTTTTTGGGCATCCTCAAAAATTTTTTCATTTTTTTTCTGATCATTTTCTTTGAATTCAATAATACAATCTATCTTTCCCTCACTCACAGATACATTTTTAACCATACCCATAGCAACTATGTTCTCACCTGCTTCTTCGTTAACAACTTGTCCAAGGAGGTGTAAAGCTTGATTTTCCAGAGTTTCTGCCATTTTTTTGATCTTGTATTTACGTAATTAATTACAATATATCATAGTATAAGTGTAAATAATTGCTTTTAAGCATTTTTACCATATATAGGTAATAATTCTAAATTATATGTCTTGGTCTGATAATAACAATAACGATCCTTGGGGTTCTTCGGGAAATGGAAGCGGTAGACGTGGTCCAGGTCCCAACATGGATGATGTGATCCGCAATGCACAGAATCGTTTCAAAGGAATGATGCCAGGTTCTTTTTTTGGAAAGTTAGGACCAATGGTCATCATTGGTATATTAATACTTATATGGCTTGCAAGTGGTTTTTATAGGGTTTTACCGGACGAGCAGGGCGTAGTTTTACAATTTGGAAAGTACACCAAAACCACACAACCTGGACTAAACTATCACTTACCATATCCTATAGAGCGTGTATTCACACCCAAAGTAACCAAAATAAATAGAATAGATGTTGGTTACAGACAAAGTCCAGACTCTAGAGTCACTGCGATTAGAGATGTAGAAGAAGAAAGTTTAATGTTAACTGGTGACGAAAATATTGTTGATATTGACTTTTCAGTATTCTGGTTAATCAATGATGCGGGTAAGTTTTTATTTAATGTTCAAGCTCCCGAACTTACCGTGAAAAGTGCTGCTGAGACTGCAATGAGAGAGTCTATCGGACAGGGAGGTCTTCAATCCATTCTGACAGAAGGAAGAACAGAAATAGAGGAACAAACTAGATCGATTATACAAGAAATTTTAGACGAATACGGTACGGGTATTACAATAACACAAGTGCAAACTCAAAAGGCTGACCCGCCAGCACAGGTAATTGATGCATTTAGAGATGTACAAGCTGCACGGGCTGATATGGAACGGCAAAGAAATGAAGCAGAGGCATATGCTAACGATATAATTCCAAGAGCAAGAGGTGAGGCAGAGCAAATTCTTCAATCTGCTGAGGGTTATAGACAAAAAGTCATTGCTGACAGTGAAGGTAAAGCAGCAAGGTTCCTATCAATTCAAACAGAGTACGCAAAAGCACCACAAGTGACAAAGAAAAGAATATTTTATGAGACAATGGAAGATGTATTCTCTGATATGGACAAAGTTATTATTGATAAAGCTGGAGGTGACTCAGTTGTCCCTTATTTACCTCTCCCCGAATTAAGTAAGAAGTCACAGGAGTAATTATGAGCACTACTAGAATATCATTGATAGTTTTAGGATTTATAGCAATAGTCGCTTATTTCACCCTGTTCACAGTACTTGAAGTAAAGAATGCAATCGTATTGCAGTTTGGTGATCCAAAAAGAGTAATCACTGAACCAGGTCTTAATTTTAAAATACCATTCATTCAAAATGTTATATTTATTGATAATCGTATTCTAGACATCGATGCACCTGCCGCTGAGGTGATCGCATCTGATCAAAAAAGACTTATTGTTGACGCTTATGTAAAATTCAAAATTGTTGATGTTTTAGAGTTTTATAAGGCATTTGGTAATGAAAATGTTGCTAGATCAAGAATTTCTGCAGTTGTTAATTCAAGAATAAGGGGCGTTTTAGGTGAGGAACCTCTAGCCGCCGTATTATCAGATGATCGTTCGAAACTAATGAAACAAATTACGTCATTAGCCGAAGCCGAGGTGAAGAATTTTGGAATAGAAATTGTTGATGTAAGAATTAAACGAGCTGATTTACCGGAAGCAAATAGCCAGGCGATTTTTGGTAGAATGCAAACTGAACGTGAACGTGAAGCCAGAGAGTTTAGAGCAAAAGGTGCTGAGATGGCTCAAAAAATTCGTTCAACTGCTGATAAGGAAGTTACGATTATAAAGTCACAGGCAGAAAAAGAAGCCAACATAATTCGTGGTGAAGGTGATGGAATGGCTAATAAAATTTTTGCGGATGCATTTGGAAAAGACCCTGAATTTTTTGCTTTCTACAGAGCAATGCAAGCTTATGCTGAAGGGTTGAAAAGTTCAGACACCACTATGATTTTGTCTCCTGAAAGTGAATTCTTTCAATATTTTGGAACTTACTCTGAGTAAAATTATTTAATTTTCCTAAAATGATTCAATTTATATTAGGTTCTCTTGGATTACTTTTAATTATAGAGGGCCTTCTTTATGCCTTATTTCCAAATAGAATGAAGAGTATGATCAAATCTATGTTAGAGATGAACAATGACACTCTAAAATGGGGAGGTCTAGCATCAGCAATAGTAGGATTTCTAATGTTATGGACTGCAGTCAGATGAAATTAGATATCAAAATTATACCAGCCATCTTTTTTTTGTTTATTTGTTTTACGTTTCAATCTTTAAGCTTTAATGGACCAGATACCTTTTCTGATTTAGCTGAGAGAGTTTCACCCTCAGTTGTTAACATTTCAACGACAGGTGTAATTGAAAATACAGGTCCTCAAGTTCCATCGATTGAAGATTTTTTTAATTTTCCGTTTAACATGCCTAGCCCGGAACCATCAGAAAGAGAATTTAGTTCATTAGGTTCAGGCTTTGTGATTTCTGCAGATGGTTTTATTGTTACAAATAATCATGTTGTAGAGAACGCTTCAGACATACAAGTTACTTTTACAGATGGATTAAAATTAGAAGCCGAATTGATTGCTTCTGATGCTGAGACTGATTTAGCACTTTTGAAAGTTGACGCAAATAACCTTCCGTTTTTAGAGTTTGGTGACTCAGACACGGCAAAGGTAGGTAATTGGGTAATGGCAATCGGTAATCCACATGGACTAGGAGGTACAGTTACAGCAGGTATTGTCTCAGCAAGAGGAAGAATGCTTGGTGGAAGATATGATGACTTCATACAAACTGATGCATCAATAAATAGGGGAAATTCGGGAGGACCATTATTTGATTTAGATGGAAAAGTGATTGGAGTGAATTCAATGATCATTTCTCCAAGCGGTGGATCTATTGGAATTGGTTTTGCTATTCCATCAAATCTTGCAAATAACATTATACAGCAACTGCAAGAAACAGGAGAAATTGAAAGAGCCTGGTTAGGTGTAAGAATTCAAGAAGTAACTGATGAAATTGCGGAGAGTTTGGGTCTTGGTAAAACTTATGGTGCCTTAGTTCAGGGTTTAACTACAGATAGCCCGGCACTTAAAGGTGGAGTTAATGAGGGTGACATCATTATTGAATTCAATGGCAAAGAAGTTGAATCTGTTCAAACGCTTCCAAAACTTGTGGCCGAGGCTGATATTGGTCAATCTACAAAGGTAGTTGTCTGGCGGGATGAAAAAGAAGTTCAGTTATTTGTAAATTTGGGCAAACAACCGTCTCTTGAGGAACTTGCCTCAATTGAAAATAATGGATCAGCTGTTTTAATAAAAGAACTAGGAATAAAAGTCAGAACCTTGACAGATGAAGACAAGTCCAGATTGGATTTAGCTAAAACTTTACAAGGAGTAATTATATCTGAAATCAATAATGACTCTTTCCTAATACGACAAAATATTAAGAAAGACGACATTATTATTGAAATACAAAATAAATCAGTGAAAGCATCTGGGGAAGTATTACAAATAATTGATGAGGTTGTTTCTCAGGGAAAAGAAAATGTTTTAATTGTTTTTTATTCTGGCCCTAACTCTAAAAAATATATAGGCGCAAGGTTGTCTCTCGACTAAATAAAATGGAAAAAAGGGACATACTGGTTATCTTTGGTCCCACAGCGAGTGGAAAATCAAAGCTTGCAACTCAAATTGCTTCTAAACATAAATCAGCAATAATTAATTTTGATAGTCTACAAGTATACAAAGATCTAAAGATACTAACTGATAGACCAGACGATGAGATGTGCAAAAAATTTGATCATCGTCTCTATGGAATACTTAAAGGCAGTGAAAGTTGCTCAGCAGCTATTTGGTTAAAAAAAGCTGAGTATGAAATTAATAATTGTTTTGATAATAAGTTACTTCCAATTGTTGTAGGTGGAACAGGTTTGTATTTAAAGGCCTTGATGGATGGACTTTCAGAAATTCCTTCAATAAAAAAAAATATAGAAGAGCAAGCAAGGCTTGATTTAAAAACCAATGGTCTTGAACATTTATATAAAAAAATCTTAACTAAATATCCAGGCACAAAAATTAATTCAAATGATAAACAAAGAATAATGCGTAGTTATTCATTATTGCTTCAGACTGGAAAGGTTTTAGAAGAATGGCAATTTAATCAAAACAAAATAATTGATAATGTAAATTATAGATTGATCCTAACTAGCAATTTACGTGAGAAGTTATATGAATCAGCTGCTCAAAGAGTTGAAAATATGTTTAGAGATGGTGCTGTCGCTGAGGTTAAATCTTTAATTGAGAAAAATTATAACCCTGAATTATCAATTATGAAGGCAATTGGAGTTCGTGAGATAACCAACTTTATTGAAGGAAAAGTCAGTTTAGATGAGGCTAAAAGTATAATGAAGAGAAACACTAGAAATTATATCAAAAGACAAGATACCTGGATAAAAGGTAATAATATTACTCAAAATATTGATATAAAGAAATATTTATAAATTATATATAAAATATTCTTTTCATATATTTAAAATATTTGACTTATTAAGTAAATCTTCATAAAACGTCATTTCTTATTAGGGGTATAATTTATGGTAAATATGCAAATGACTGGCGCACAAATGGTTCTGAAGGCCTTGGAAGATCAACAAGTTGATACTATTTTTGGCTATCCTGGTGGCGCAGTTTTGCCGATATATGATGAATTAGCAAAAACTAAGGATACTAACCATCAAATTCGCCATTTTTTAGTAAGGCACGAACAAGGTGCATCCCATGCTGCTGAAGGATATGCAAGGTCTAGTGGTAAAGTTGGAGTAATGTTAGTCACTTCTGGCCCTGGAGTTACTAACGCAGTGACTGGATTAACTGATGCTATGATGGATTCAATTCCTCTTGTTTGTATTAGTGGACAAGTTCCTACACACTTAATTGGAACGGATGCATTCCAGGAATGTGATGCGGTTGGCATTACGCGTCCATGCACTAAGCATAATTGGCTAGTTAAGGATATAAGCGATCTATCTCGAATTTTACACGAAGCCTTTTATGTAGCTTCAAGCGGCAGACCTGGGCCGGTTCTCGTTGATATACCTAAAGATATTCAATTTCAAACTGGAACATACATTGGACCTGATACAATTAAACATAAGTCCTATAGGCCAAAATTAAAAGCGAACATTGATAATATTGATGATGCTCTAAAGTTAATCGCAGAAGCTGAAAGGCCAATCTTTTATACTGGTGGGGGAGTTATTAATTCAGGAAATGCAGCCGTTCAACTCCTAAGAGAGTTTGTTCGTCTTACTGGTTTTCCAATTACATCCACTCTTCAAGGACTTGGCGCGTTTCCAGGCGATGATACTCAGTTTGTTGGAATGTTGGGTATGCACGGTACATACGAAGCTAACATGGCTATGAATAAATGTGACCTGATGATAAACATTGGTGCACGTTTTGATGATAGAATCACTGGAAAAATTGACGAGTTTTCTCCAAATTCAAAAAAAATTCATATCGATATTGATCCATCATCAATTAATAAAGTTGTAGATGTAGATGTTGCCCTAGTTGGCGATGTTGCACATGTACTTGAAGATGCTATTAAGCTGTGGAAATCAAAAGTTTATAAAGTGAGTAAACCGCAGGTTAAGGATTGGTGGAAACAAATAGATAAATGGAAAGAGCGAGATTCATTAGGGTTTACTGAAGATAAAAAAACGATAAAGCCACAACATGCTATACAAAGATTGTATGAACTGACCAAAGAAAGAGATGTCTTTGTAACCACTGAGGTTGGTCAGCATCAAATGTGGGCCGCTCAATATTACAAATTTAATAGGCCCAACAGATGGATTACATCTGGAGGACTGGGCACTATGGGTTTTGGTTTGCCAGCTGCAATAGGCGCTCAAGTTGCTCACCCTGACAAACTCGTAATTGATATAGCGGGAGAAGCATCAATATTGATGTGTATACAAGAAATGTCGACAGCTATTCAACACAAACTTCCAGTTAAGATTTTTATTATTAATAATCAATACATGGGGATGGTAAGGCAGTGGCAAGAACTTCTTCACGACAAAAGATACTCTCACAGCTATACAGATGCTTTACCTGATTTTGTAAAGCTTGCTGAAGCATACGGGGCTAAGGGTATAAGGGCCCAAAATCCGAGTGAACTTGACAAGGCAATAAATGAAATGATCGACCATGATGGTCCTGTGATATTTGATTGCGTAGTTGATGAAAATGAAAATGTTTTTCCAATGATACCATCTGGTAAAGCTCACAATGAAATGTTGCTTGGTGATGAAACAGAAAAGGAAGAGATCTCAGATGAAGGAAAAGTATTAGTGTAATGAGTGAATTAATCTCAAAACATACCGTATCAGTTCTTGTTGATAACGAACCAGGTGTGCTTGCTAGAGTAATCGGTTTAATTTCTGGTAGAGGTTACAATATTGATAGTCTTACAGTTGCCGAAGTAGATGCAGAAAAGCATATTTCAAGGATTACAATTGTAGCGCCAGGTACAGAAGAAACTGTAAATAAAATGATTAGTCAATTGCAAAGAATTGTACCAGTAAAAAGAGCAGTAAATGTGACATTTGAAAAACAGGGTATTGAAAGGGAGATGGCTTTAGTCAAAATTGTATCAACTGGAGAAAAAAGAGTTGAGTCAATGCGGTTATCTGACGTGTTCAGAGCTAAAGTTATAGACACAACACACGATTCTTTCGTCTTCGAATTGAATGGTTCTCCAAGAAAAATTGATGCTTTTATCGATTTAATGAAGCCATTAGGTCTCTCTGAGGTATCAAGAACTGGTGTAGTAGCTATTGCACGCGGAACAGAAAAGATGTAAGGAAAAAGAATGAAAGTATATTACGAAAAAGATGCTGACCTGGATTTAATAAAAACAAAAAAAATTGCTGTATATGGTTATGGTAGTCAGGGTCATGCTCATGCATTAAATTTAAAAGACTCGGGTGCCAGCGATGTTGTAGTGGCTTTGAGAGAGGGTTCTTCGAGTGCAAAAAAAGCAGAAGCTGAAGGTTTGAGAGTAATGTCTATGTCTGATGCAGCTGAATGGGCTGATATAATGATGATGTTAATACCTGATGAACTTCAGGCAGATGTTTGGAAAAATCACATTGAGCAAAGAGCTAAAGAAGGTTCAGCACTTGCGTTTGCACATGGACTAAATGTTCACTTTGACCTTATTAACGCAAGACCAGATATGGATGTATTCATGGTTGCACCAAAAGGTCCTGGTCATACTGTCAGATCAGAATTTAAAAAAGGAGGCGGTGTACCTTGTCTAGTCGCAGTAGATAGCGATAAAACTGGAAAGGCGCTTGATATTGCATTGTCATATGCATCAGCTATTGGCGGCGGCAAAGCTGGAATTATTGAAACAACATTTAAAGACGAATGTGAAACAGATTTGTTTGGTGAACAAACTGTTTTATGTGGTGGTGTCGTTGAATTGATTAGAAATGGATTTGAAACTTTAGTCGAGGCAGGTTACCCACCTGAAATGGCATACTTTGAATGTTTACACGAAGTAAAGCTAATCGTTGATCTAATTTATGAGGGTGGAATTGCAAATATGAACTACTCAATATCTAATACTGCTGAATATGGTGAGTATGTATCTGGTCCAAAAATAGTAGATGGAGAAACAAAATCAAAAATGAAAAAGGTTCTAGAAAAAATCCAGTCTGGAGAATTTACAAGAGAGTGGATTGAAGAATATAAAAGTGGTGCAAAAAATTTTGAGGCAATGAGAAGTAAAATTGATAATCATCAGATTGAAAAGGTCGGCAAAGATTTAAGAGCTATGATGCCCTGGATTTCAAAAAATAAATTGGTTGATAAAGAAAAAAACTAGTTCGGTAAAACTTCAGTTAAGTAATTTCCTTGATTTATGGCAGAAAATTAGATTTTTTCACTAATACGTTGAAAAATAACGAATTTTCATATAATTATCGAAATATCTCAAACAAGTAGAAAGTGCAATAGAACAGAGTGGTAAAATTTAATAAAAATTTTGATAATCATTTAACTGTGAATAGCACTTCTCAATCTCTATTGCTGTTAAATCTGCTTAGCAGCCCCTGGGTAATATAACATTACTGCAGGGGGTACTTAATTTTAACACAATTTAATTTTATTAAGAGGATGAGATATGAACAAAGAAAATAATTACATAAAGATTTTTGATACTACATTAAGAGATGGGGAGCAGTCTCCTGGCGCTTCAATGAACATTGAAGAAAAATTAAAAATTGCAGGAGCTTTAGAAGATTTGAAAGTTGATATTATTGAAGCAGGATTTCCTGCCGCATCAAAGGGAGACTATGAAGCAGTTTCAGAAATATCAAAAAAGATTAAAAATTCATCAATATGCGCTTTGAGCAGAGCTTCAAAAAATGACATTCAAACAGCTGCGGATGCTCTCAAAAATGCAGCGGCTCCAAGAATACATACATTTATCTCAACAAGTGAACTTCACATGAAACATAAGTTACAGTTGAATTCTGATGAGGTTTACCAGAAGGTAATTGACAGTGTATCATTTGCACGAAATCTATGTGATGATGTTGAGTGGTCTTGTGAAGATGGAACTAGGACAGATTTAGACTTTATGTGTAAAACTGTTGAAGCGGCGATTAAGAACGGCGCATCTACAATAAATATCCCAGATACTGTCGGATACTCAATTCCTGATGAGTTTACAAACATTATTAATCATTTGATGAATAACGTTACTAATATTGATAAGGTTACGATTTCAACGCATTGTCATAATGATCTTGGATTAGCGGTAGCAAATTCTCTTGCTGGCGTAAGAGCAGGAGCAAGGCAAATTGAGTGCACGATTAATGGTTTGGGTGAAAGAGCTGGAAACGCTGCAATGGAAGAAGTGGTCATGGCAATAAGAACTAGAAATGACATGATGCCTTTTCAAACGAATATACAGACAGAAAAACTAACAAAAACCTCAAAGCTTGTTTCCGCAGTTACAGGTTTCCCCGTTCAATTTAATAAAGCTATTGTTGGAAAAAATGCTTTTGCACATGAAGCAGGTATTCATCAGGATGGGATGTTAAAAAATAATAAAACGTATGAGATTATGACCCCAGAAAGTGTTGGAGTTTCAGAGTCAAATCTTGTGATGGGTAAGCACTCTGGCAGACATGCATTCAAACAAAAAATAATTGAACTTGGTTATTCAATCAATGACAACGTAATTGAAGAAGCCTTTGAAAATTTTAAAAATTTAGCTGACAAAAAGAAAAATATTTATGATGAAGACATCATTGCTATTATCGATGATCAGGTAATTAGAGTGAATGACTCTATTTTACTACAGGATTTGCAAGTTATCGCAGGAACGAAAGGACCACAAAAAGCAGAGATCAGTCTTTTAATTGATGGTGAGAACAAGACTGTAACTTCAACTGGAGATGGACCTGTTGACGCAATCTTTAATGGTTTAAGTCAACTTGTTCCTCATAAGGGAAAGCTATTGTTGTATCAAGTACATGCTGTTACTGAAGGTACAGATGCTCAAGCTGAAGTTTCTGTTAGGTTGGCTGAAGATGGCAAAACTGTTGTCGGTCTTGGTGCACATACGGATACACTTGTAGCGTCAGCAAAAGCATATATAAATGCTCTAAACAAATTAATAATCAAAAGAGAAAAATCAGCTCCAGCTAGTATGTCAGGTGTCACTGGAGTTTGATAAGGAAAGGATAAAATGTTTAATAATTTAATCGGAATTTGGTCTTCTGATATGGCAATTGACTTAGGCACTGCAAACACACTCGTTTATGTAAAAAATAGAGGAGTTGTTCTTAACGAACCTTCTGTGGTTGCTGTTTTAAATCAGGGAGGTAAGAGTAAAGTTATTGCTGTGGGCGAGGAAGCAAAAAGTATGTTAGGAAAAACACCAGGACATATACAAGCGATTAGACCTATGAAAGATGGAGTAATTGCTGATTTTGTTGTTACAGAAGAAATGATAAAGCATTTTATTCGCAAAGTTCACAATAGAAAAACATTTGCAAATCCAAGAATTATTATTTGTGTACCAACGGGTTCAACGCCTGTTGAAAGAAGGGCAATACATGACTCCGCTCTAGCTGCAGGAGCAAGAAAAGTTTCACTAATTGAAGAACCAATGGCTGCTGCGATTGGTGCTGGACTTCCAGTAAGTGAGCCAAGAGGTTCAATGATTGTAGATATTGGTGGTGGTACATCTGAAATAGCCGTTATCTCTCTAGGAGGCATAGTTTATTCTCGTTCAGTAAGAATTGGTGGAGATGCAATGGATATTGCATTAATTAATTATATGCGAAAAAGATATAATCTTTTAATTGGTGAGGCTTCTGCAGAAATGATAAAAAAAGAAGTTGGCATCGCGATACCTCCAAAAACAGGTGACGGAAAAACAATTGATATAAAAGGTAGAGACTTAGCTTCCGGAGTTCCTAAGGAGATAGAGCTAACACAAGCACAAGTTGCGGAAGCACTATCTGAGCCAATTCAAACTATCATCGAGGGTGTGAAATCTGCACTGGAGGATACACCACCTGAACTGGCTGCAGATCTTGTTGATATGGGTGTAGTTTTAACTGGAGGCGGAGCACTATTAGAGTCTATGGATGAAGCCATTAGAGAAGCAACAGGGCTTCCTGTTACAATTGCAGATGAAGCATTGTCATGTGTTGCTTTAGGAAGCGGTAAAGCACTTGAATCTGAAAGTTCTTTTGAACCTATTCTATCTTCTGCCTATTAATTAAATTCTGACAGTGAGGACATCACGAAATTTTTATTCAAGATATGTTAACAAGAATAGCTATGTGTCTATTCTTATTCCTATAGGATTAATCATAATTTCCCTTATTTTTTATTTTGGACGATTTGACAATAGCAATCTCTCAAATGAACTTAGAGCTAAAAGTATTAATGCCGTTTACTCAATTACTTCAATTGTTTCCAGTCCTATTAGTTTAATCAAAAATGGATTTAAAAGTATTTACGATATTCAAAATATTTACGAAGAAAATCAAAGGTTCAAAGAAATGCAATTACTTGACTCCGCTAGTTTTCAAGAAATGGTTTCTATGAAACTAAAAATAGCTCAATATGAAAGTCTATTAAACGCATCTAACGATATTGAATATGATTTTAGAACTTCAAGGATAGTTGGTGATTTTTCTAATAATTTTAACGGCACCTTAATTGTTAATTCGGGAAAAGAAGAAAATATTAAATTAGATATGCCAGTTTCAGGATCTAATGGAATAATTGGTAGAATATCTCATGTTGGTGAAAGACTCTCGCGCGTACTGTTAATAAGCAACATTAACAGTAGAATACCAGTGATAATTTCTGAAGATGGTTATCATGGTATGCTAGTAGGTCAAGGTCGAGAAAACCCAACTATAAAATATGTAGAACATATTGAAAAAATCAGCATTGGAGACTTAGTCACAACATCAGGAAAAGGTGGAATTTTTCCTCCATTTCAATTGATTGGTCAAGTAGTTGGAAAAGAATCAAATGAAATCGAAATTAGTATATTTGAAAATATAGCAACTTTATCGCATGTGAAATTATTAAATTATAAACTAATAAATGAAAACTAAAATATGACTCTAAGTTTCAAACGATATTTGCTATTAAATGGATCTCTTCTTTTTTTTATTTCATTTAACAATGTTTTTAATTTTAATCTAATCGATTTAACTTTTATACTATCCATTTTGTTGTATTCAATAAAATGGAACGAAAGCGAATGGTTAGTTCCTCTTCTTCTTTTTGCTTGGGGTATTTTTCAAGATATTTTGCTTGGAATGAATTTAGGTTATTCTGGAAGTATTTTTTTATATTTCTATGTTTTAAGTCAAATTACCTCAATTAATGGTTTATTCGAACAACAAAAAATAAAATTTATAATTTTTATTATAGCATTATTAATATTATTTATTTTTAAAAACTTTTTTATCTATTTTAATTATCAACTCAATTACTTATCTGTTGGTGAATTGTCAGCTTTCTTAATAATAGTTTTATTATACCCGCCATTAAACTTAATAATTATATATAGTCAGAAAAAATATGAAGAAATCAGGTAAATTTATTTTCCAAAAATATGATACTGAAAATTTAATCAATAGAAGAGCAGCGCTTGTAACAATTGCTAAAGCTGGTGTATTCTCGGTGCTTGTTGGAAGATTAGCTTATTTACAAATCGCCGAGAATAGTAATTATAAAAAATTATCTGATAAAAACAGAATAACACACAGATTTCTCGAACCAGAAAGAGGTATTATTTTTGATTTGCAGGGGCGACCAATGGCTATCAATAAACAAAAATATGAAATTATAATAATAAAAGAAGAAACTAGAGACGTAGAAAAATCATTAGTTAATTTAAAGTCACTTTTACCTCACGCAAATATTGATATAGAAAAAATATTAAAGGAAGTAAACTCAAGAAAAAAATTCATTCCTGTTGGAATTATCGATGACTTGACATGGGAGGATTTTTCTAAAATAAATGTAAATATTCATAAATTAGAGGGAATTTACCCTCAGATTGGCTTCAAGAGATATTATACTCAAGGAGAGTCGCACTCACATTTAATTGGGTATGTTTCTCCAATAAGTAAAAATGAAGAAGAGTCAAACCCATTATCTAATCTAAGCACAGCAAAAGCAGGCAAGATAGGTGTAGAAAAAGCTAAAGATACAATTTTAAGAGGTAAACTAGGCAATAAGAATATTGAAGTTAATGCCAGTGGACGAGAAATTAGAGAACTCGATCGAGTAAATAGCGTACAAGGAAACTACATACAACTTACAATTGACTCAGAATTACAAAAGTTTTGCTATGAAAGATTAAAAGGACTTAGTGGAAGCGTCTCTGTTATTAATGTTAAAAATGGCGAGTTTTATGCATTGGCATCCTCACCATCCTATGATCCAAATATATTTAGTAAATCTATTTCAAATGAAGCTTGGGAAAATCTCTTATCAGATAAATATAAACCACTGATTAATAAATCGATATCCAATCAATATCCTCCTGGATCAACCATAAAACCATTTGTTGCACTAGCAGCCTTAGAGTCAGGAGTTTCTCATAAAGAAACTTTTTTTTGTGATGGGAAACACTTAATAGAAGATACTAGCCTAGAATCAGGGTACAAAACATTTCATTGCTGGAAGAAGGAAGGACACGGAAATGTAGATATGACAAAGGCTATAAAGGTATCTTGTGATGTTTATTTTTATCAAATTGCAAGAAGAATAGGAATTAATAAAATTGCAGAGGTTTGTAAAAGATATGGGTTAGGAGAAAAAGTTTTCAAATCTCTTTATGAAGAAAAAAGTGGAGTAGTTCCAAACAAACAGTGGAAATTAGAAAATCTTGGTAGTAGATGGATGGTAGGAGAAACGTTATCTGCTGGTATAGGCCAAGGATATTTTTTAACAACTGCAGCGCAGTTGTCTCTTGCGTTAGCTCAATTAATTAACAATGGAACGAGGCTTAGCCCAAAATTAATATATGATAATGAAACCGTAAATATTTATAATGAGCGAATTATTGCAGATCCCGGATATCTAAAAATTATTAAAAATGCATTAGACGAAGCTACTAATGCTCCTGGAGGGACTTCCTATAGATCAAGAATTATCGGTAAGTATAAAATGGCGGGTAAAACAGGCACATCTCAAGTAAGAGCAATATCAATTAAAGAAAGAGAAGAAGGTTTAATAAAAAATAAAGATTTGCCGTGGGAAAAAAGAGATCATGGTCTTTTTATCGGATACGGTCCAACTACAGATCCTAAGTATGCAGTTTCTGTAATTGTTGAACATGGAGGCAGTGGATCTGGATCTGCGGCTCCGATTGCATCAGATATATTCAAATATTTATTTGAAAAAAAACTCAATTTAAAAAGAAACGAAATTTTTAATGTTTAATCAAAATAACTTTTATAGTTCAGTCTTTGCTAAGCTACAAAGTATCAATTATCCTCTATTGGGCTTAATAATTATACTATTTTTTGTGGGTTTGGCTGCATTATATAGTATATCAAACGGAAACTTTTACTCGTGGCCATTGAAGCACTCTCAAAGATTTATACTTGGATTAATGATCTTTTTTTTAGTCATATTTTTTGATTTAAGGTTAATATTTGGTTATGCATATGTAATTTTTTTCCTGAGCATAGTATCTTTAGTCATCATTCCTTTTTTTGGAATTGAAAGTAACGGTGCTACTCGATGGATTAATATAGCTGGTATCAGTCTACAACCTTCTGAATTTGTTAAATATACATTAATCTTAGCTCTAGCTAAGTATTTTCATTCAATAAATAACGATAGTAGTTTTATTAAGACTCTGATTATTCCCCTGATCATTACTATAGTTCCAGTATTGTTAGTTATTACACAGCCGGATTTAGGTACAGCTCTCATAATTTTAATTGGCGGAATAAGTCTTTTTTGGATCTCAGGTTTAAATTATAAATATTTTATAGTAGGCGTATTTTCAATTTTATGTTCTTTACCAGTTTTGTGGCAATATCTCAAAGATTATCAGAAAGACAGAGTGCTCACTTTTTTCAATCCTGAACGCGATCCTCTTGGAAATGGATACCACATAATGCAATCAAAAATTGCTCTTGGCTCTGGTGGTATTTTTGGGAAAGGTTACATGGAAGGTACTCAGAGCCATCTAAATTTTCTTCCTGAAATGCAAACAGATTTTATATTTACAATGTTAGGTGAGGAATTTGGTTTCATAGGGACATTACTTTTATTATTAATATATGCAGCCTTAATTATGATTTCAATTCGTCTTGCACTCAAAAGTCGCAGCTTATTTAGTAAATATTTGTCATTAGGAGTATGTAATGTATTTTTCATTTACGTTTTTGTAAATATTGGAATGGTCACAGGCTTGCTACCAGTAGTAGGAGTTCCACTTCCATTTATATCCTATGGAGGGAGTTCGATGTTAGCAGTTATGTTTGGGTTTGGACTTTTAATGAATTGTTATATCAATCGAAATATCATAATTGAGAAAACAAATTATTAAAAATTATTGTTTCGTAAAGTAATCCTCCTGGCTGCTTTCACGATAAACATCAGTTGTCGCGCAGTGTAAAGCGCCACCAAATGGATAAGCATCCCTGAAAGGAACCGGAACAACTTCGAAATTTAACTTATCTAGTTGATCCATCTGGTGAACTTCAGTTTCTTCAACGCAAACTGTTTTTGGATCTAGCATAAGAACGTTCATGCTCAGCCATACGCTTGAATAGCATAATGGAGGAGGAGAATTATGAGCAGGTCTAGCGGCATCGACTATTTCCCAGTCATTATCATGAAAAATTTTTCTTTGTTCATCAGGTAGTCTTCTTTCAGGATTATTTAATATCAATCCTGGCCTCAATGGCGTAAATGTAGCGTCAATATGTGTAGGAAAAGGATCAGTTGGGAAATTTAGTACATGAACACGTTGGTCTGGAAAGTGTCTTTTAATCCAATCAATGCCTTTTAAGTTCGTTGTGAACCCGTGTTGAATAAATAAATCTTTGCCCATTCTTAACACATCGGCTGCATCAAATAGTGGTTCTTCTTCAGTGGTAACAAACTTTTTATTGGCAACCCATTCGTATCTTTGTTCTATTGTTATGTCATCTGCAAGATAATTATCCCTGTATGATTTGTTCGTTAACCTTGGTTTTGGAGCAGTTTCCCATTTCATTTCTGGATCTTGGTCAAAAAAACTTTGTAATAGTGGTCGATAACATAAATATTCAAACCATCTTGAACGAAAGGACATCGTAGCTTCCAGCATCTCACTACCTAAAGTAAGAATAACATCTCGGGGAGGCATACAGCCAAACATTGTTTCTATACTCCAATCTGGGGTACCAATTTTCTGATTGAAATCTAACGGAGATGGACGATCTACTTTTATGCCTCTTTTTTCTAGAACATCAGAGAAATTATCAAGTAAATAATTTGCTTTATCAATTGTATGTTGTGGCCTTGGTCCAAATTGACCTTTCATGTCAGAGTCTTCAGGAATTTTCGGAGCCATTGCAGGTTCAACTGGAGCAATGCAACAATTATCTGCTCTTCCAACAATTATGTGTTTTAGAGGATCCCACTCATTCCATGAATTTACTATTTTCACCATTTTAAATCTTTTTTATCAAATTAAATAATGGCTTGAATTCAAACTAAATTGAAAGTAAGAGTCAAGCGATTTCATTATCTAGGAGTTATTTTGACTAGTAATATTAATCAATATGATATTGCAATTGTGGGTTTCGGACTAATTGGACAAATCTGTGCAAAAGTGTGTAGCCAATACAATCTTAGAACACTAGTTATTGAGTCAAAATCGGACACTGAATTCTCCTCAAAAGCTGTATCATTCGATGATGAAAGTTTACGTTTACTGAAAAATGTTGGTTTATACGATTCTCTAAAAGTATTTTTAAATAAACCAGATTTTACTGACATTGTGCTAACTAATGGAAAAGTGATCCAACGTAATCCAGTATTACACACTGATAATGACTTTCCTTCTGTTTGTACTTTTTTTCAGCCAGAGATTGAAAAAATAATAAGAGAAAAGTGTAAAGCTGATGAAAATATAGATTTACTATTTGATAACGAACTTATTAACTTTAGTTTAAATGATAATAAAGTGGGACTTGATACAAAAAGTGGTAACAAATTAAAACATTTTGAAGCTCTTTACCTAATCGCATGCGATGGTGCAAATTCTTTTGTAAGAAATAAATTAGACATTGAGTTCGTTGATCAAAGATACTCAAAAAATTGGCTTCTTGTCGATATATTGCTTAAGAATGAAAATAGTTTAGAAAATGTTTTCAGGCAAATTTGCGACGATAAAAGACCTACTTCTTATATTTCTCTTTCAAATAGAAGACATAGGTTTGAATTTCAATTACTAACAGGTGAACAACACCATAAAATTATTCAAAAAAATAATATCCAAAACTTAATTTCAAAATGGATAGAACCTAATCAGTACGAGATTGAAAATGTATTTATTCAAAATTTTAGAGGATCTTTTGCTAATACTTTTCAGAAAAAAAATGTCTTTTTAATAGGTGATACCGCCTATCAAATGCCGCCCTATGCAAGTCAAGGTCTAAATACAGGAATTAGAGATATATTAAATCTAATATGGAAAATTAATTTAGTTGTTAATTTTAATTGCAATAAAAATCTTCTACTTTCTTATAATTTAGAGAGAGCTCAACCAATAAAGCAAACAATAAAATCATCTATTGCGCTTGGACAATTGATTGATTCATTATCTATGGCATTTCAGAAAAATATGCCATTAGAGGAGGCAATCGCCCCAGAGGCCAGAGATCAAGCATTTGGGAGAAATAACAATATTGAAGAAAAGGAATCAAAAAAAGGTATTTTTAGTCATTCACAGAGTGAAGTTATAATCAACAGAAGACTTTTTAATAGAGAGATTACTGATAAACAAGGTATTGCTTGCTTAGATAAAATGGTTGGAAACTGTTTTGCAATATTTTCAAAAAAAGATGTAAGAAATGAATTCTCTGAGGATATATATGAAAAATTAATTAACCTAAATTTTAAATTTATTTTTGACTATTCTAATTTTAATATCGGACCCGAGTTATCCGATTATTTAGAAGCAGGGGAAATAATTATTAGACCAGATAAAAAGATCTATGGACTTGCATCAAAAGGGTTAAATATAAATAAACTTGTATCTGAGCTATTAATACAGATTGAATAGAATCAATCCCGTGTAGATGTACAAAATAATGTTGTATAAATGTGACATTTTTAAAAATATTATGAAAAATCAAATAAATTCAATTACTTAAATTATAAAAGAAACTTGTTTTACCACATTTTGAATATAGTGTTCATTTATGTACTAAATATAGTACTGCTATCTAAATAAACATAACGAGGGGGAAAGTTATGATTAGAAACGCACAGAACGCAATAAAGGCTCTAACCAGTCTTGGTCTTTCACTGCTAGCTTTGGGTATTGTTATTGGCCTGCTAAGCGGAGGAAGCATTCCATTTGTTGGCAATATAGCTAGCAATATCGTATCTCTTGTGAACCAGTTAGGAAATGCCGGAGTTGTTGGATTAATTGCTGTTGGTGTTATTCTCTGGTTATTCAGAGATTAAACATATTATCACTTCCCATGTTTGCGCATGGGAGGTGATAAAAAATTAGCATATGATCTCAAGAATTAAGCAAATACTAAGAGAAATCATTGATTTTGGCTTATTGTTGATAGCAATAGCTATAATTTTAGAAGTGCTCTTTGGACCATCATCACCTTTTTTAGGAAAAAATATTACTCAGAACTTAGTAGGTTTAATCAACCAACTAGGTAGTGAGGGTGTTGTGGGTATAATTTCTGTAGCAATCATTATATATCTTTGGAATAGACTTCAAAAAAAATAAGTAAAACTAACATTTTTCTTGCTCATTTAGTAATTTTAATAGACCCTATCTCTCTGTTTATTTCAAATTGGAGGAAATTTAGTGAAAAATTTAAAATTATTAATAATTGGACTGGCTATAAGCGCTATATCTTCAATGGCATTAGCTGACGGTCATTGGTCAAAAATTAGAATTGGGACGGAAGGCGCATACGAACCATGGAACTTTACAGATGCATCAGGAAATCTCGTTGGCGCTGAGTTAGATCTTGCAAGAGATCTATGTAAAAGGATGAACGCTGAATGTGAGTTCGTTCAACAGGACTGGGATGGAATCATTCCTGCGTTAGTAAATGGGAAATATGATGTAATCATGGCAGGTATGTCAGTAACTGAAGAAAGAAAAAAAACAATTAGTTTTTCTAAAGCTTACATGACAGAACCAGCTAGATTTTTCACACTTAATAGTTCACCATTAAGCACTTTTACTTCAGCAAAAAACTTAAATCTTGATGATGATAGCAGTGCTACTTCTGGTACTATAAGTGCGTTAAACAATGCAATGAAAGGTATGAATATTGGAGTAACTGTTGCGACAATCCATGAGGATTTTGCAAATAAATACTTAGATTCAAACTTAAAGGTTTATCCAACACAAGACGAAATGAATCTTGATCTTGCGGCAGGTAGAATAGATGCAATGTTATGTGATGTTGGAACAGCAGAAGCATTTATGGAAACTTCAGGTGGTTCTAATGTAGTAACTTTTGGTCCAAATGTATTTGGAGGACTTTTAGGTGAAGGTGTTGGCGCAGGTATCAGACAAGGAGACGCTGATCTTAAAGCGATGTTTGATAAAGCAATTGCCGATGCGGCTGCAGATGGAACAATTTCTAAAATATCAATGCAATGGTTTGGTAAAGACCTAGCACCGTAATTTTGAAATTAATAACGTTAAAAAACGGCTGACTAATACTCAGCCGTTTTTTTTTATATAAATAAATATGCTTGAAGTATTTTCCTTTGGTTCATCTGGATGGGGAGATGAGATGCTTATGGGTGCACTGATGACAGTTCTAGTAAGCGCGTCATCTTTACTTTTAGGCATTCTGATAGGAATTATTTTTGCTGCATGTAAACTATCAAATATTTTTATTCTGAAAATAGTAGCCAATACATACACAACAATAATAAGAGGCATACCTGAGCTTTTAGTCATATATCTTCTTTTTTTTGGTGGCAGCAGCGCAGTTATGTATATTGCTAAAATTTTTGGATATGATGGTTATATTGAACTGAATGCATTTACCATTGGCACAATTGCTGTTGGTGCAATTTCAGGGGCTTATTCTACAGAAGTAATTCGAGGTGCGGTTAATTCCGTTCATAAAGGGCAGTTTGAGGCAGGTAAAACACTTGGATTAAATGGATATGGACTCTATGGAAGAGTAATATTTCCACAAGTTGCAAGAATTGCACTGCCAGGTATTGGTAATGTGTGGCAAATCACGCTTAAAGATACCGCGCTAATTAGTGTTACAGGGTTAGTTGAAATTATGCGACAGTCGCGTATTGCCGCGGGCTCGACACATGAACCATTTATATTTTATACGGCTGCTATTATTCTTTATCTGGTAATCACCAGGCTTTCTAACATTTTATTTGATAAGGCTGAAAATACTTACTCTAAAGGTTTTGTATCTAAGGGGGCGCTATGAGATTTGAATTAATGTATGAGTCATTTTTCAAAATAATTGAGGGTATTCCTCTTACATTACAAGTGGTTTCAATTTCTACAGTACTCGGACTAGCATTAGCAATAATCGTGGCATTGATGAGAATTTCTGGCAAAAAATCAATGTCAATTCCTGCATATTATTTTGTCTATTTAATTAGGGGGACACCATTATTACTGCAGTTGTATTTTGTTTACTATGGTCTTGGACAATTTTCATTTATTCGAGAGAGTATATTGTGGCCAATTTTAAAAGAGCCGTACTGGTGCGGTATCATCACACTTACAATTAGTACTGGTGCGTACTCTTCAGAAATAATTCGAGGAGGTATCCTGTCTGTTTCAAAAAATTTCATAGAAGCATCAGGAGCATTAGGACTAAATAAAATTAAGACATTTTTGCTAATAACGCTTCCAATTACTGTACGACAAGCATTGCCAGCTTATGGTAATGAGTTGATATTAATGGTTAAAGCCAGTTCATTGATATCAATCATCACACTTATGGAAATTACTGGAATAGCTCGAACTATAATCTCAAAAACCTATGCACCTGTTGAAATATTTTTAGTAGCGGGATCAATATATTTAATTATCAACTTCATTATAGTTTTAGCTGTTGGGTTAGCGGAGAGAAAATTAGGAACAGTGAAAGCTAATTAATTACTTTTTGGAAGGCATATTCAGTAGTATTGCTTATGTCATTTAACTTTCGTGTTTTTGACATTTTTTTATAATTTAATTTTTTATACATTTTGTGAGCTTCCTTGAATCTAGTATCAGTCCATAGCACTATCTTTCTTTTTTTATATTTCTTCGCAATATTCTCAATCCTTAACATTAGTTTTTTTGCCAACCCCTTCATTCGATAATTTTTATCTATATATAGCTTATGTATTTCTAAATTATTTTTTTCGTGAGGTAGATAACCCATGCATCCGATAATTTTATTTTTATCGACATATACCCAGAACTTACCTTTTTTATTTTTAAAGTAAGAATAGACGTCTCTTAATTCTGGTGAGTCATTGTCTACATCAAGGAAGCAATTTTTATAATCTTTAAAGCATCTTTTGATTAAGTTGATTATTTGATTTCCGTCTTTATTTCTTGCTAGTCTCAGTTGCATAATGTTAGATTATATAATTCTATGAGCTATTTTCATAATAAAAGAATATGGGTTACAGGTGCTTCATCTGGTATCGGTCGATCGGTCGCGATTAAGTTATCAAAATTAGGCGCAGAAGTAATATTAACTGCACGAAGCAGAGATAAATTAGAGGAAGTAAAAAAAGAATGTGGAAATTCAAAGGCGCATATTTTTGATCACGATCTCTCAAATCTGGAGTCTATTGACGATTTAGTTAATAGAGTGACCCGTGAGGTGGGTTCAATAGATATACTCTTTAATAATGCAGGAGTATCTGCATATTCTGCGGCAAATGAAACAGATTTTAATGTTTATACACAAGTTATGAATCTAAATTTTCTCTCTGTTGTTAAACTAACTAAGTGTTTGCTGCCACAAATGATATCAAATAAAAAAGGTCAGATAGTAACAAACACCAGTTTGTCTGGAAAATTTGGCTCAAAAAAAAGAACTGTTTATGCTTCGTCAAAACACGCATTGCACGGTTTTATGGATTCGCTTCGAGCCGAAGTTCATGAACATAATATTAAAGTTAATACTGTTGCTCCAGGATTTGTTAACACCGAGATAGGTATGAAAGCCCTAACTGGTGACGGCACCCCCTATGGTGCAAATGATAGAGGTCATGAAAGTCAAGGCATGGATTTGGATAAAGCCTCAGAAATGATTATTAAATCAATAGAGGCAAATAAAAGAGAGGCTTATATTGTTCCTAAAATAAGCTTTCCAAAAATAGCATTATATATATCAAGATATTTTCCTGGTTTAGGTGCTATTATAGCTAGAAATTATAACGAGGAGGATAATGGTTGATTATTGATTTTTTAAATATTCAACAAGAAATTTCATACTGTCAATGCCCCAATACATCTCATCATCGATATAAAATGTTGGCACTCCAAACGCTCCTTTATTAATAGCAAATTCTGTATTCACTCTTAATTTATTTTTAACTTCATCACTTGAAATTCCTTCAGCAAAACTATTTGCATCCATTCCAGACTCAGTAGCGACTTGAGTCAATAGTTCCTGATCATTAAGATTCATTGCTTTTGTCCAAATAGATTCGAACATAACTTGCATGTAATTTTCTAAAATATTATTTTTTTGAGCTAAGACCGCCCCGCGCATGTGAGGTACTGTTAATATTGGAAAATAAGGATTCATCTTAAATGGAATATTGAGTGTTTTTGTCCAACGAGTAATATCTTTAAACATATATTCGCCCTTTTTTTGGACAGTTGCAGGGGGTTGATTTCCTGTAGCCTTAAATATGCCTCCTAACAGAACAGGCATAATTTCAATTTCTGCACCTTCGTTTTTAATTACTTTAAGATTATTGTAAGCTAGGTAGGAGTAAGGACTTCCAAAATCAAAGCAAAATGTTACGTTTTTAGACATATATAATGGTATAAATATAAACAATTAGATCAAATAGTAAAATGAAGATTGTAGTAATAACTGGTGAAGAGTCTGGCGATAAATTAGCTGCATCCGCCATAAAAGAACTAAAAAAAATTTCAAATGAGCCTCTTAAAATTTATGGCATTGGTGGAAGAGCTCTTGAAAAGGAGGGTATTCAAAAATTTTTTGATATATCAGACATCAACGTCATGGGATTAATTGAAGTTATTCCTAAGATATTTACAATCAATCGCATAATAAAATCAGTGGTTAATCAAATTATTGAACTTGATCCTGATATTATTTTCACAGTTGATAGTCCAGATTTTACATTGAGAATTGCAGAGCAGGTAAAAAAACGAAACAATAAATTAAAAATTCTTCATTATGTTGCTCCTAGCGTTTGGGCATGGAGGCCTGGACGTGTTCATAAAGTAAAAAATTCAGTAGATCACTTACTGACAATTCTGCCCTTTGAGAAGAAGATATTTGATAAATATAAAGTGCCAACCACTTTTGTGGGACATCCGATAACAGAGATAAATATTGAAAACTTTAAAAAGAGTCAAATTACTGAAGAAGACAGAGATATTTTCTTAATTTTACCGGGAAGTAGAAAAAAGGAAGTTGTATCTCTTTTACCAATTTACTTAGAAGTTATAAGGACCATGAAGTTAGATGATAAGTATGAGCTAGTAATGCCACTTACAAAAGAAATGACTTTTCATGCAGAAGATATCTTAAGTCAATTCGGTTTACAAAATAGAATAAAAATAGTTTTAGATGAGCATATTAAATACTCTTATTACTACCATGCAAAACTTGGTATTGTGACCTCAGGGACCGCAGCTCTAGAAGTCTCATATTTTAATACACCATATGTGACAGCATATAAATTTAATCCCGTAACCTATTTTATATTGCAATTTCTAATCAAAACTAGGATGGGTAACTTGATTAATATTATACAAGGAAAATTTATCATCCCTGAACTGCTACAACGTAAAAGCAATAAAGACAATATTATATATTATTTAAAAAAATTTTTAGATGATAATGATTACCTTCGAGACATTCTATTAAATGCAAGCGAAGCCACCGCTAAACTCAAATCTCAAAGCACACCAAGCATAATGGCAGCAGAAAAAATTATTCAAATAGTGAATGAAAGATAAATCTAATTATACTGAAATTGAGTCAAAAGCTTTATGGTACTTACAAAGATACGCATCAAGCTCAGAAAACTTAAGAAATTATTTAAGACGAAAAGTTAAAGATAGCCATTTAAGTATTAATTCAGAAGAAATTATCAATGAAATAATTTTTTCTTTAGAAAGGCAAAAAATTCTTAATGATCAGCTATTTTCTGAAAGTAAAATTAGGAATTATCTAAATAAGGGTTGGTCACTAAAAAAAATTGAATTCAAACTTAAGGAATTATACGTAAAGGATAATATAATTATAGATGCAATACAGAACATAAGAGATTCAGTTAAAAATATTGATCTTATAGCCGCTTGCAGGTTAGCGAAAAAGAAATCTTTAGGACCTTATAGAAAAAATGAACTTACAGAAAAAATAAAAATGAGAGAGCTTGGAGTTTTGTCAAGAGCAGGTTTTTCATATAACATCGTAAAGAAAATATTATTTGAAATGAGCAAGGAGGAGCTGGAAGATATTTATGATCAAAGATAAAACAATTATTGTTACAGGTGCCGCAAGAGGCTTGGGACAGAAATATGCCCTTGAATTTGCGAAAGCAGGAGCCAACATCATTTTTGCAGATATATCTGATTGTTCTGAGACAGAGAAAAAGGTAAGTGAAGTTACAGATAAATTTTTAAATCTAAATCTCGATGTGACAGATATAAACTCATGCAACAATATGATGGCGAAGGCAGTTGATAAATTTTCTAAAATAGATGTGCTTGTGAATAACGCCGCACTATATGGAGCATTAATAAGCGCACGATTTGAAGATATTGATCCAGATCAATGGGACAAAGCGATGAATGTTAATGTCAAAGGACTTTGGAATTGCTGCAGAGCAATATCTCCAATAATGAGAGAAAACAAAAGCGGTTCAATAATAAATATTGCTTCTCTAGCAGCTAAATACGGCATGCCTTACGCCGCAGATTACGCTACATCAAAAGCTGCCGTGATTGGACTAACTCGGGTTATGGCAAGAGAAATGGGAAAAGATAACATTCGTGTGAATGCAGTAGCGCCATCTATGGTAAGAACCGAGTCGGCAAAGGAATTTTTAGGAGAAAAAGCAGAACGTGGTTTTGAGGTTATTTCTAAAGGGCAGATATTACAAAAGACACTTGAAGTTGATGATATATATGGAACTGTTCTCTATCTTGCAAGTGATCAAAGTAAATTCGTTACAGGACAAACTCTGATGGTAGATGGAGGCAGTGTGCTTCTGTAAAGAATGAAAAAGAAAAAAAGTAAATTAAAAAGTAATCCTATTGCAAGACAGTTAAGGACAGATAAATTTAGACCAAAAAAGGTCGCAAATAAAAAAAAACTTCATGAAAAAAAAAGAATAAAAATTAAATTATGACAACTGTTTCAGAGGCCGTAAACAATCGCCAATCAGTCAGAGCTTTTACAAAAAAGCAGGTATCGAATGAAATACTAGAAAGCCTAATTAATAAGTCTTCTAGATCCCCATCGGGAGGCAACTTACAGCCATGGAGAATATTTATAATAAATGGAAACTCGATGAAACGTTTTCTTGAATTTCAGGATAAATGGAAGGGCACAGACACACCTGAGTACCCAATTTATCCTGCAAAACTAAAAGAGCCTTATAGAACTTCACGGTTTGAAGTAGGTGAACAGTTATACGGTTCTATTGGAATTGAAAGATCAGATTCGCAAGCAAGGGTAGATCAAATGCTTAAAAATTTCACTTTTTTTGGTGCACCAGCAGCATTATTCTGTTTTGTAGACCGCCAGATGAACCAACCTCAGTGGTCAGATTTAGGAATGTTCCTACAGACATTTATGCTACTTGCTCAAGAAGAAGGAATTGATACTTGTGCGCAGGAATCTTGGTCACTTAGGCAGAAAATGGTATCTGAATTTGTTGAAGCTGACTCTGATCTCATGTTATTCTGTGGCATGGCAATAGGATACAGAGATGCCTCATCGCCATTAAATAATTATAAAACTAATAGAAGATCACCAGAAGATTGGTGTACATTTATAAAGAAGTGATGGATAAAAAATTTTTTACTCATAAAAATAAAAAAATTGCATATGTAGATGTTGGCACAGGTGATCCAATAATCTTCTTTCACGGAAACCCAAGCTCATCCTATTTGTATAGAAATATTATTAAAAACTTAAATAGTGGTTACAGATGTATTGCGGCAGATATGATTGGTATGGGTGACTCTGATAAGTTAGATAATCCTGGTCATATGACTTATACATTTGATACTCATTTTGAATATTTATCTGAATTAATAAAAAGTCTAAATTTAAATGAAAAAATTACCCTTGTAGGACAAGACTGGGGAGGGCCATTAAGTATTAAATGGGCGAGAGAGAATTCAGATAAAGTAAGAGGCATATGTTATTTTGAAACAGTTATTGCGCCAATTAAATCTGAAGAAATGCAAGAACCACTCAAAAGTTTATTTATGATGCTAAGGTCCGAAAAAGGTGACAAAAAGGTTTTAGAAGAAAATTTCTTTGTTGAAAAAATGTTGGGAACAGACCCAATTACTCCTCTAAGTGAAGAAACTATGGCTGTTTATAGAAAACCATTTCTTAATCCTGGGGAGGATAGAAGGCCAACTTTGGACTGGCCGCGACAAATACCAATTGATAAAGAACCGAAGCACGTCCATGAAGAAGTTAAAAAAAATCTATCTTTCATGATGGAGACAGAAATACCAAAACTTTTAATCATTGCAGAGCCAGGCCGTTTAATGCCAAAGCCTCTAATTGAATTTTGCAGAAAATTTAAAAATCAATCCGAAGCGACTGTAAAAGGCAACCATTTTGTTCAAGAAGACTCACCTGACGAAATAAGTGAAAATATAGATAATTGGTTGAAGTCTATTTAAATTAACCCTCCTCAGCGTCTGGATACAATTCCATAGAAACAGGCGAAGCTCTACTGCTTACAAGCACAGTGCTTCCTTGATCCTCTAAAGGAACAGCAGTTCTGATCGTCATTCTGTATATCCCAAACAAACCTAGGCTGGTGTGAATTAGGAATAAATATATCCAAAAACCTGAAGCTCCAATAATATCGATTGCCAGCCCTCCTAAGATAGGTCCAATTGTAAGGCCTATGCCTCCTGCCAGTTGAAGCCCTGAGCTTGCTGCAACCATTTCTCTTTTTGACAAAAAATCATTGGTATGTGCAATCGATAGCGCATAAAGAGGCACAGTCAGACCTCCAAATATGAAAGTAATTACTACGAGAACAGAAAAAGTATTACCAAAAATTAGAGCTAAAATAGAGAAGATGCCTGCTAAAAAAGCAACAATTACGATAATTGTTCTTCTATCATACGTATCTGATAAATAGCCGATAAGATACTGATTTAGTGCTCCCCCAATAATAAATGTAAACATAAAAATTGATACCTGCTCAATTGATAGTCCACTTTTTAAACCATATATGGTTCCTATACCCCAAAGAGTTCCATGAGCCAAACCCGTCATCATAGCGGCAATTACTCCAAGAGGCGATGCTTCATAAAGCTGTCTGACATTTAAAAACTCAGTAACACTAAAATCTGGCTGTTTACTCACAACAATTAATATTGGTACGAGAGATATGGAAATTAGAATTGAAACGAGCATAAACAAAGATGCGGTTTCTGGATTTGCTAAATTAAGAAATAACTGACCTACCGCACTTCCAGCCATACTAACCATCATATAAATAGATAAAGCTTTACCTCTATTATTATTTTCCGAAAGGTCATTGATCCAACTTTCTGCAACGGTGTACATGCCTACAAAACACATTCCAGATATAAAACGCATCAAAAACCATCCAAAGAAACTTACATGAATTGAATGCAAGAGAATTGAGATAGAAGCAATTGATGCAAGAGCTGCAAACATTCTTACATGTCCAACACTTTTTATACGACGGGGTATCAAAAGGGCTCCAGATAAGAATCCAGCATAATATCCAGTAAGTATAATACCCGCTGATGCAGCGGAGTACCCTTCGATTGATGCTCTGACTCCAATCAAGCTACCTTGAAGCCCATTCGCAAGCATTATCATTGCAACACCAAAAAATAGGGCCCACGTTCCCTTAAGCAAACTATACATATTTAAAATTTATGAAGTTATTTCAAAGCCATCTTCTGACGGACTTCTTGTAGTCTAAGTAAACATTTCCGAATTCTTTTTCAAGATATTTTTCCTCTGGAATTATTACTCCATAAGTCAATAGTGGTATTGATATAGCCGCACTAATTACATACCACCATGAATTGAATGCTAGTCCGCAACTTAATAGAATTATTACCATTGCTAAGTAAATAGGATTTCTTGAATATTTAAATGTTCCACCAACAAACAATTGATTTTGAACTGATTTTGGGTGAGGGTTTTCTTCATTGTCAGAAAATATTTTTAAGGTGTAAATAGCCATTAAAAAAGAGGAAACAGCAATAATTAATCCGATGATTAAAACTATCATACTTCCTTTAAAGAGAGGCAAATGCATAAAAAAACTGTCAAGGAGGCTTGATGCTATCAACCCAATCATTAGGGCATATGGAGGGAAAAACGTTGTCCTAGCGCCTTGGGCTCTGACAGGTTTTATAGGATCTTTATTGTTTGTCATATTTATGTTTAATTAATTGAATTATTTAATTTTTTAAGTTAAACCCACCCTAAATTATTTGACAAGTATAAATTATGTTTAAGAAAAGACAATCAGTACAACAAGTTGAAGAGAGTAATGAACTAGCTCCTAAATTCGATGATAATGGTTTGATAGTTGTTACAACAGTTGACTATAGAACTAATGAAATTTTAATGACAGGTTTTATGAATGAAGAGGCACTTGAAAAAACTATTTCAACAAAAGAAGCTTTCTACTTTAGCAGAAGTCGAAATGCATTATGGCATAAAGGAGCTAAAAGTGGATATACTCAAAAAGTAAAGGAAATCCTAATTGATGATGATCAAGATGCCCTTTGTTTGAAGGTTGATATAGGAAAAAATGGAGCTAGTTGTCATGTTGGTTATAAGTCTTGTTTTTACCGTGAAATTGACTTAGAAGATACTGCAAATAAGTCTGGATTAAGGTTCACCACAGAAGAAAAAGTTTTTGATCCTGATGAAGTTTACGGAGATGAACCAAATCCAACTAAATTATAAAGGAAAATAAAATGGCTGTCCCAAAGAGTAAGATATCGAATTCTAAAAGAGGTATGAGAAGATCTCATTTACGTCTAAAGGGAAAAAATTTTATTGAAGATAAAGAGTCTGGTGAAATGAGACTTTCTCATCATGTTGATATGACAACCGGCACTTACAATGGAAAGAAAATCTTTACACCAAAAGTAGAAAAATAGTTTAACCCCAACAAAGATCTTCCTTAACTAGCATCATACCGTTTTCATAAATAAGTCCATTTTTTCTATCATTAGCTATAAAGCAAGGTCCATCGAGATCTATAAAATCTGCGTGTTCATATAGCGGTAGTAACGGCAACATTGATAAGGAACTGGAGACCATGCATCCAAGCATGATATTTAGATCTAACTTTTTTGCTTCTTTGACTATTTTTACTGCTTCTGAAAGGCCGCCAGTTTTGTCGAGTTTAATATTTATCGTATTATATTTATGAGCCATTTTTGCCAAATCAGAACTGTCATGAAATGACTCATCTGCACATATAGAAACAGGAAAATTTAATCCTTTTAACTCATTGTCATTTTTAGATAACAGTGGTTGTTCTATTAAATCAATCTTTGTTTTTACAAATAAATCAGCGTTTGATTTTAAGTCATCTATATTGAATGCCTCGTTAGCATCAACGATTATTACTTTATTTGGAGAAAGCTCTCTTGTTTTTGTTAAGATTTCGTGAAGATTGTTTTTATTGACTTTTAATTTTAATGTTGGAAATTCTTGATGATTATTAACGTCCTCTATCATTTTTTCTGGCTCATCTAAAACTACGGTATAGCTACCAGGTAATGTAGTTGGCTTTGTTACTCCCATTAATTTCCAAATCGAAGTATTTTTCATCTTACATTCGAGATCCCACATCGCACAGTCTATTGCATTTCTTGCTGCCCCATTTTTTAAGAAACTATCGAGATTAGTTAAGTTGATATTACCTTGTTCAATATCTGGTTTTAATTTGTAAATTTCCGAAGTTACGCTATCAATAGTTTCATCATACCTTTTATAAGGAACACATTCGCCATAACCATAAAAATTATTACTTTCTATCTTTACTTCAATTGTTTCGGCTGTAGTTTTAGAGCCTCTAGAAATAGTAAATGATTTGTTTAAGTCCCAAGATATATGCTTTATCTGAATATTAGACATTAATGTTTCAAATTTTTTCAATAATCTGAATGAATGGATCAAGGCTGTCTTGTAAAGGGTCCAAACATGGTAAGCCATATTCTTTAGATAATCTGTCCTTATGATCACTTGCCTCAGATTGACAATTAGATGTATTAAGTGCGATGCCAATGCATTGTATTTGCTTATTAGTAAGCTTGCCATTTTGTATTGTCTGATCGATAACCTCTCTGATGCTCGGTAAAGGTGTATCCACACCCCTCATATTAGTTCGTGTTGGTTCATGACATACAACAAATGCATCCGGTTGGCTTCCATGAAGCAATCCAAGTGAAACTCCTGCGAATGAAGGGTGAAACAGAGATCCCTGACCTTCAATAATATCCCAGTGATTATCATCATTGTCAGGCGATAACCATTCGACTGCTCCTGAGATAAAATCAGAAACGATAGCATCAATTGCAATGCCATTTTCTGCTATTAAGATTCCAGTTTGTCCAGTTGCTTTGAAAGATGCATCTATTTGATTACTCTGCATCGCACTTTCAATTGCGAGTGCTGTATATTTCTTTCCCACAGAACAATCTGTTCCAACAGTAAGGAGTCTTTTGCCTGATCGTTTTATTCCTTTTCCTGTCTGAAATTGTTTATTGCTAAACCGTAAATCATGAAGTTGAACATTATTTCTTTCAGCCGCTTCTGCAATTTCACTAAACGAGGATAGTTTTGTATGCATTCCGCTGGCTACATTCATTCCAGATGATATTGCATTAATTATAATTGATTTCCATTCTTCAGGCATAACGCCCCCGGCATTCACCACGCCAATAACAAATGTCTTTGCACCATTCTTAACAGCTTCTTCTATACTCATTTCCTGTAAACCTAAGCTAGATTTGGCATTTGGAAGGCTCATTTGACCGATACACCAATCTGGACGCCAGTAATTAACGCCCGCAGCAGTCTTTATTGCCAAATCATCTTTTGCGTCTCCAAGAAATAATAAATACGGCTTTGATATCATGTTAATAAGTTAATGTTTGAATGGGGATAAGTGTGCTTAATTCGTGTGGATAACTTTTTTGCATAAATAACCCCTTGTTTCAAAAAAATACCTTTCTAGAATGACCATTCGCAATGAGACGTTCATGCGTTTCGGGGTTCGACCGGCCCCAGAAAAAGCGCTAAAGTGAGAAAATTCTTGCTTTGGCGCTTTTTTGATGTATTTGATCCCCTTAAGCAATACATTTTTAAATATTCTTAAAAAAATCTCAATGGCAAAGATCAAATACATCGAATTTAGCGGCGCGGAGCACGAAATTGATGTTAGTAGTGGGCTGACGGTCATGGAGGGTGCGATCAAGAATAAAATACCTGGTATTGATGCAGATTGTGGCGGTGCATGTGCATGTGCTACTTGTCATGTATATGTAGCAAAAGAATGGATAGAAAAACTGCCTCCGAAAGAGGACTCAGAGGAAGATATGCTAGATTTTGCTTTCGACGTCAAAGATAACAGCAGATTAAGTTGTCAAATTACTGTCTCTGATGAGCTAGACGGTTTAGTTGTTAATATGCCTGAGAAGCAGTTTTAAGAACCCTCAAGTTGACAGTCTAAACTATTTTGTATCTCATTTAATTTATCAAGTTTAGAACCATTTCCTATAAATTGTCTCATTAACATAAGGCCTTTATTAGACGGGGAAACAACAATAAACCCATCATTTACCTTTGTTGGCATAGAATTTGGCCCAAACAAATAAATTTTAAGCTTACCAAAGTTGTGCGCATTTTCATTTATTGTAGAAAAGTTGTCAGTGTTTTCTGAAAAGAATGATATCGACCAGTAAGACTCAGGTACTTCAGTTTCTATAACCAATGGAAAGTAAGTAACGTCATAAGCACATCCACCATAAAGTATGTCAGCGCTTGGTCTTATAACTTCAGTAAATTCTGAGTCAGGTAAATCGCGAGCAAAGGAATTATTAATCATATTTTGCTCTTCCCAATTTCTTCCGATAAACTTCATCATTAAACTAGGTGTGTAGTAAATCATCACTAGATGAAGTGAAAACCCAATGAATACAAGTGCAAATAATTTTTTAATTAAATTACTCATCACCACACTCCAATTTTTCAATAACTGGCAAATCCACTCTCTTCAATTTTGAGAAATATTCTTCACCTGGTAAATAAATTCTTAATGCGACGGAAAAACTCTCATCACTAGGTGTTCTCATCCAATTTTTATCAGATACCTTTGAAATAAAATTATTGTCATTAGTTAAAAAAATATCGAACCCGCCATCGATATTGAAATCAATTGTTTCACTATTTAAAGCATATATTTTTTCATTATTTTCAACTAAATAACCGTCCTCATTGTAGACGGTAATACTCCACCATCTAGATTCAATATCATTTCCGAATAAATGATAATTGCAGTTACCTTGTAATTCTAGTTCTTCAATGTCATTAAATGCATGGAAATATGCAGCTTCAGGCTTTGCCATAGCAAATGTTCCTCTCATTGCGACAGCGGCCCTTGTGTAAATATCTCTATTTTTATCGCCTGGAGATGGCAAAATTTGCCAATTGTCGTTCTTGATAAATGCAAATTCTTCGTAAAGCTTGGCAGAGGCGTAAGTAAAGGCCACAGCAATCAATATTACTGCAATAAAATATAATAGGTATCTGCGCAATAAAATCATTGTATATTCAATAAGTAATATTATTTATTATCATATAACAAGGAATAAATATATGTCTGAAACTATCAAGACAGATTGTCTAATAATTGGAGCGGGCCCTGTGGGACTGTTTGCAGTATTTGAGTTAGGTATATTAGGACTTGATAGTCACGTTGTAGATAATCTTGACAAAATTGGAGGACAATGTGCAGAGTTATATCCAGACAAACCAATTTACGATATACCTGCGCTTCCAGAATGTACTGGATTATCATTAATTGAAAATTTACAAAAACAAATCAAGCCATTTAATACGCCGTTTCACCTTAATGAAAGAATTGATGAAATAATAAATACTGGCGACTTATGGAAACTTAAAACTACCGGTAATAAAGTTTTTGAAACTCCGAATGTATTTATAGCTGGTGGCGTTGGCTCATTCGAGCCACGAAAACCACCAATTGAAAATGTATCTAAATATGAAAATAAAGGTATTCAATATTCGATACCTGATAAAAACTTTTATAAAGATAAAAAAATTATAATTTTTGGTGGAGGTGATAGCGCGCTTGACTGGACTGTTGAACTTTCAAAAATTGCTTCTCATGTAACATTAGTTCATAGACGTGATGAGTTTAAAGCAGCTAATCACACGGTTAATTTAATGAAACAACTTGTTAAAGAAGGTCAAGTTGACTTGATTACAAAAAATCAGATTAGTGATGTTAAGGGCAGTAATAGAGTTGAAAATGCAATCATAAAAGATAATGACGGAAATGAAAAAATTATAGATTGTGACGAAATCCTAATTTTTTATGGACTTAAAATGGAGCTAGGACCCATTAATGATTGGGGCCTAAATTTGAATGAAAAACAAATTGAGGTAAATACGGAAAATTTTGAAACGAATTTACCAGGTGTATTTGCAATGGGAGACATTTCTTATTACCCAGGTAAACTAAAGTTAATTCTATCAGGCTTTCATGAAGCCGCCCTAGCAGCACAGAAAGCTTTTATACGCGCTAGACCAGATGAAACGCTAACATTTCGATACACAACTTCATCAAGCGATATTCAAAAAAAATTAGGTGTAAAATAATTGCTGCAAAAACTATACGATAAATATATTTGTCCGCATCTCATTAATTATGCGATGCAAATGAAACCATTCAGAAAACAAAGAGAAAAAGTCATACCCTTTGCGTCTGGTAGAGTATTAGAAATAGGTATTGGTTCAGGATTAAATTTCAATTATTACAATAAAGCAAATGTATCTGAGGTGTTTGCTGTTGAGCCGGATGGCGTATTGTTGAAAAAAGCAAAACAAAATGCAGAATTAAACAATATAGATTTGAATATCCAACAACTTAAGGCTGAGGAGTTACCTTTCGATAATAACTCATTTGATACAGTGATTAGCACTTACACAATGTGTTCCATTCCTGGCTTAGACAGTGCTATGTCTGAAATAAACAGAGTTATGAAACCAAACGCTAAATTTCTATTCTCTGAACATGGCAAATCTCCTGACTCAAATGTTTTGAAATGGCAAAAAAGAATGAACGGGATTCAAAAAAGGATAGCGGGCGGTTGTCATCTTGATGTAGATATTCCAAATGAAATAACGAAAGCTAATTTTAAAATAGATAAAATAGACAGCATGTATGTTCCTGGACCAAAATTTTTAAGCTATCATTACTGGGGCGCCGCTAGTCCGCTAAAATAACTTATGTTGATGCGACAAACTTTGGATTATGTTTTTTCAAATGCTGAAAGAAACAATCCGAAATCTATTCTGCAAACAATAGATAATTTTGTGTTAGAAAGTGGTCAGTTCTTAATGAATGTCGGTCCAGAGAAAGGAGAAATTTTAAAAAATCATCTTTTAAAGTCAAAACCAAATAATGTAATAGAGTTAGGAACTTTTATTGGATATTCAGCAGTATTAATCTCATCAACTATTGGAGAAAAAAGTCAATTAACTTCGATTGACTCTGACATTCACTCTATAGAAATAGCGAAAGAATTAATTAACTTTGCTGGACTTGATCATAAAGTAAACTTGATGCACGGAAGTGCTGAGGAAATAATACCAAAATTAAATTTCAATGCTGATTTTGTATTTATTGACCATGCGAAGAAAAAGTATCTTTCGGATTTAAAACTTTTGGAATCAAAGGGCATAATTGTCAAAAATTCTGTAGTATTTGCTGATAATGTTGGGATTTTTAAAGATGAAATGGCTGAATATTTCGACCATGTGAGAGAATCCGGGGAATATCTGTCTCAAAATTTTAGCTCGAAATTAGAGTATAGAAATAATATATATGATGCAGTGGAAATATCGATTAAGAATTAATATCAATGGAAAATAGCAATCATTTTAATGTAATTGTAATTGGCGCTGGAATATCGGGTATAGGAGCTGGATATTACTTAAAAAAAAATTGTCCTAATAAATCCTTTTGTATTATTGAAGGGAGAGAAAATATAGGCGGTACATGGGACTTATTTAAATATCCAGGAATAAGATCAGACTCCGATATGTTCACACTCGGGTATGCATTTAAGCCATGGAAAGAGCAAAAAACAATTGCAAACGGACCTTCCATCTTAAGTTATTTAGAAGAAACAGTTGAAGAAAATAATTTACGCGAAAAAATAAAATTTAGTCACAAAGTCTTAAGCGCAAACTGGAATTCAGCAGAGCGAAATTGGGAAGTAAGAGCTGCTCATCATGAGCAAGAAATATTATTAACAGCAAACTTTCTATTCATGGGGACAGGATACTATAATTATGATGAAGGATACACACCTGAATTTGATGACTTAGACAAGTACGAAGGTAAATTAATACATCCTCAGAAGTGGCCTGAAGATTTTGACTACACAGATAAGAAAATGGTTGTTATCGGTAGTGGTGCAACAGCAGCAACTATAGTTCCCGAACTATCAAAAAAAGCTAAACACGTAACGATGTTACAACGCTCACCAACATATTATTTTCCAAGTCCAGATGAAGATAGATTTGCAAATTTTTTAAAAAAAGTTTTACCACAAAAAATGTCTTACACTCTTGTTAGGTTACGAAATGTATTCTTTCAGCAGCTTCTCTACAGAATTTGTAGATCATATCCTAAGTATGTAAAACGAAAGCTCATAGATGGAGTTAAAGAATTATTGCCTAATCACGATATTTCAAAACATTTTACTCCGCGATATTATCCATGGGAACAGAGAATGTGTCTTATTCCAAATGGCGATTTGTTTGAGTCCATAAGAGACAATAGAGCGTCAGTCGTTACAGATCATATCGATAAGTTTACTAGCAAGGGAATAAAGCTAAAATCAGGGCAAAATATTGAAGCTGATGTTGTCGTAACTGCTACAGGTTTAAACTTACAATCTTTTGGTGGTGTCCAAGTTCATATCGACGGCAAATTGGTCGAGCCTTCTGAAACAATGACTTATAAAAGTATGATGTTCAGCGGTATTCCAAATTTCGTAAATTCTTTTGGTTATATTAATGCATCTTGGACCTTGAAAGCAGATTTAACCTGTGAATATGCTTGTAGATTAATTAATTATCTTGATCAGAATAACTACAGTCATTGTGTACCAAGGGTTCCAGTGGATGTGAAAGCTGAAAAAGATTGGCTCGCGACTGAGTTTTCCTCAGGATACATACATCGAGCTATTCATTTATTCCCCCAACAAGGCAACAGGTCACCATGGATCAATACACAAAATTATTTTAAAGATTTCTTTGGTATTAAATTTGGCCGACTAAACGACGATTCTATTCATTTTTCTTAAGCGTCGGCGGCTTTGGCCATTTCTCTCAGTTCGTATTTTAATATCTTACCTGTTGAAGTTTTTGGTAGTTCAGTAAAAACGACTTTTTTAGGACACTTAAAGCCAGCAAGAGTTTCTTTACAAAACGAAATAATATCGCCTTCACTCACGCTATCATTTTGATCTTTTAATTCGATAAAAGCACATGGTGTTTCACCCCATTTTTCATCTGGTTTTGCAACCACTGCAGCAAATAATACAGATGGATGTTTATAAAGTGTGTTTTCTATTTCAACTGATGAGACATTTTCACCACCAGAGATGATTATATCTTTGCTTCTATCTTTTATTTGAATGTAACCATTAGGATGCATTACAGCCAGATCACCTGAGTGAAACCAGCCTCCTGCCATAGCTTTATCTGTTTCTTCCTTATTTTTTAAATATCCCTTCATTACACAGTTGCCGCGTATCATAATCTCACCTATTTCTTCACCGTCATTCTTAACGTGCTCCATAGTCTCAGGGTTCATAATTGCTAGGCCATCCATCATTGGAAATTTTACGCCCTGCCTTGATCTAAGCTTTGACTGTTCTTCAACTGATAGCTCATTCCATTCATCCTGCCATGCGCATAATGAAATATGTCCGTATGTTTCAGTCAGTCCATAAACATGAGTAACGTCAAAACCCATTTTTTGAACCGCTTCTAATGTGGCTGCGGGTGGAGGAGCTCCTGCTGTGACTACATATACTTGTTGAGAGTATTCTCTTTTTTCCTCAGCTGTTGCTTGTGCTAGAAAATTTAGAACAATTGGTGCGCCACCAAAATGAGTTACTTTATGATCTGCAATAGCATCAAACATATTTTTAGCTGAAACATATCTAAGGCATACACTTGTGCCTGCTAGGGCTGTAAGCGTGTAGGGATTACCCCAACCATTACAATGAAACATTGGAACAACCCACATATAAGTAGGATGCATTGGCATACTAAAAGCAGTAACAGATCCAAGTGCCATCAAGTATGAGCCTCTGTGATGATAAACAACCCCTTTTGGTAATCCAGTGGTGCCTGACGTATAGTTGAGCGCTAATGATTGCCATTCATCATCTGGCAAACTCCATTCGAGATCACTGTCACCTGTTAAAAGAAAATCCTCATAATTAATTTCTCCAAGATTCTCTCCAGCTCCCTCAGGATGATTTGCTAGTTCATCATCAATATCTATTACAAGAATTTTATTTTTTATCTTATCGAGTACTTGTTTTATCGTCGGTGAAAGCTCATTGTCAGTAATCAATGCTTTTGCTTCACCGTGCTCAAGAATATAGCTAATTGTATCTACATCTAATCTGATGTTTATCGTATTTAATACAGCGCCTATCATAGGAACACCAAAATGTGTCTCATATATTTCAGGAGTATTAAAACAAAGAACCGCAACAGTATCTCCCTTTCCTATACCTCTTTTAGAAAGTGCGCTCGCAAGTTGTTTGCTTCTTTTATATGTTTCAGACCATGTAAATTGTTTTTTGCCATGTATAATCGAAGTTCTGTTTGGATAAACTTCCGCTGCTCTTATGAGAAAACTTAAAGGAGACAACGGTGTAAAATTTGCATCGTTTTTGTCTAAATTTGTATCATACATGTGAGCCATTAAAACAATCCCTCTATGTCGCCATTTTTATTTAAGTGTATAGCATTTGCAGCTGGAACTCTAGGCAGACCTGGCATAGTCATAATCTTATCGCATACAACTACGAGGAATTCTGCACCCGCTGCTAGTCTAACTTCTCTGATAGGAACTACATGGTCTTTTGGAGCGCCTCTTAGATTTGGATCAGTTGAGAAGCTGTATTGAGTTTTAGCTACACATATTGGGTAATGGCCATATTTTTCCTCCAAGTCGTCAAACTGCATTCTTATTTTTTGGTCAGCAATAATATCGCTCGCTCCATATATTTCTTGTGCGATTTTTTTCATCTTATCCCACAATTTCATTTCGTCCGGATAAAGGTACTTTATCTTTGGAGCATTTTGCTCAGTAATTTCTACTATGTGCTTTGCTAGGTCCTCTGTGCCTGCACCACCATTGCTCCAATGTGTGCAATTAAATGACTTTACATTTAATGAATCACAGCAATCGCTGATTGCTGACAATTCTTTTTCACTGTCAGATATGAAATGATTAATAGCAACTGTAACAGGCGCCCCATACATTTGCATATTTGCAATGTGCTGCTTTAAATTTGATAAACCTTTTTTTACAGCTTCAACATTTTCATTTTTTAATTCTTTTTTATCCATACCGCCATGCATTTTTAACGCTCGAACTGTTGCAACTATTACTATTGCTGAAGGATTTAATTTCCCCTTACGGCACTTTATGTCTAAAAATTTTTCTGCTCCAAGATCTGCACCAAAGCCTGCTTCTGTTACAACATAATCACTTAATTTAAGAGCAGTTTGAGTAGCAACTAAAGAATTGCATCCATGGGCAATATTTGCAAAAGGACCCCCATGAATGATAGCAGGATTTTTCTCCAGTGTTTGAACAAGATTAGGTAAGAAAGCATCTTTTAGCAAAGTAGTCATAGCGCCGTCTGCATTTAAGTCTCGCGCCGTAATTTCTTTCTTCTCCCTTGTATAACCAACAATGATATTCCCAAGTCTATTTTGTAAATCGTCTAAACTTGTAGATAAACAAAAAATTGCCATCACTTCAGATGCAACAGTAATATCGAATTTATCCTCACGTGGGTATCCGTTGGCTATACCGCCTAAATTAACATTAATATTTCTTAAAGCACGATCATTTAAATCTACAACACGTCCCCAAACCACTCTTCTTGTATCAATTCCTAAATCGTTTCCCCAATAAATATGGTTATCAATCATCGATGCAAGGAGGTTATGTGCTGATGTGATCGCATGGAAATCACCTGTGAAATGTAAATTAATTTTATCCATTGGTACTACTTGGGCGTAACCGCCTCCTGCAGCACCCCCTTTGACACCAAAGCAAGGTCCTAAACTAGGTTCTCTCAAGCATACCAATGACTGTTTTCCAATTTTATTTAAGCCATCACTAAGACCGACTGATGTAGTAGTCTTTCCTTCGCCCGCTGGGGTAGGTGAAATGGCCGTCACTAAAATGAGTTTTCCGTTCTTGTTATTACTTTCTATATGTTGAGTATCAATTTTAGCAATGTGGTGTCCAAATTTTTGCAGATTTTGATCTTTTAAGTCTAATTTTGAAGCAATTTCTTCAATAGGAGCCATGCTATTTTCTCTAGCAATTTCAATATCTGAGAGTACAGCCATAAATAATACTAATATTAAAAACCTAGACAACTTAAGAACTTTACAGATAGGAGTCTACAAAAATGTATTGCTATAGAACAAATTTTTACTTAAATTTTGTTTTAGGAGACTCAAATAGCGCTGCAAAATTAAGCCAAGCAGTGCAATTGAAAATTCGCGTGGCTTAAGCGGTACACTCATTTACAGCATTATGGGAAATGTAAATTTTTCATTGGAAGTTACTACAAGAACAAATCTATCTGATTTGCCTAAACTCAATGACATTTATATTACATTTTTGCCTGGCACAAGTTATCTTGACGTTATTGAACAAACTAAAGCGTTAGCTAGTGCAGGTTATAATCCCATTCCTCACTTTCCAGCTCGCTCAATTACTGATTCAGATATGTTAAAATCATATATAGAGCAAGTTAAAGAGGCTGGAGTTAAACAAGTTTTAATAATTGGTGGGGATCGAGATATTTTAGGAAAATATCATTGTTCACTACAACTTATAGAAACTGGATTGTTTGATGGAATGAAAATAGGTATTGCTGGTCATCCTGAGGGATCTCCAAATATGAGCGATGCAGCTATTGAAGAAGCAATGAAATCAAAGGCCCCATTTGCTGACTATATTGTAACACAGTGGACACAAGATACAGACGCATTATCGTCTTTTATTTCTGGAGCACCACTTCCTGTTCATGTAGGCGTTGCGGGCCCGGCTTCTATGAAGACACTAGTAAAATTCGCTGGATTTGTTGGATTAAAGAATACGCTTAATTTCGCAAAAAAAAATGCATCTAAAATTTTTGATTTATTGACTGTTCAGACACCTGATGATGTAATTCAAGAATTAAAAGAGAACGTTGAACATTTTCACATTTATGCGTTTGGTGGAATAAAAAAAGCAAACGAATGGTTAGAAAAGGAGAACTACTATGTCTAAAAAAATAGAACATAATACTACTGTTGATCAAAGCGACAGACATGTTCCTTACAATTTACGCCAAAGTGGACCAACGAAAGTTGAAATGTTGATTTCAACTCGTGTGAGAAAGTCACCATACTGGCATAAGTCAATGGAAGCAGGTTGCTGGAGAGCAACAGTTTATAACCGTATTTATCATCCCAGGGGTTATGTAAAGCCAGAAGATGGTGGAGCAATGGTTGAATATGAAGCAATTAAAAACCACGTGACTATGTGGAATGTTGCAGTTGAGAGACAAATACGTGTAATTGGTCCAGATGCTGAAAAATTTACAGACTATGTAATCACAAGGGATGCCACAAAGATATCCCCATTAAGAGCTAGGTACGTAATATTATGTAACTATAAGGGTGGAGTCTTAAACGATCCTATTCTCTTAAGAATCTCGAAAGATGAGTTTTGGTTTAGTTTGTCAGACTCTGATATTGGACTTTATTTACAAGGTGTAAACGCTGATAAAAGATTTGATGTGGAAATTGATGAAATTGATGCGTGCCCTGTTCAGATTCAAGGACCAAAAGCCATTGCCTTGATGAAAGACCTAGTGGGTGATCAAGTTGATCTTGATAATATTCCTTTCTATGGTCTAGCAGAAGTTAAAGTTGGTGGAAGAAGTTGTGTGATTTCTCAAACTGGTTTCTCTGGCGAGTCCGGTTATGAAATTTATTTACGAAATGCGACGCTCTATGCCGACGATATGTGGGACGCTGTTTTGGAAGCAGGAAAGAAACATAATCTAATGGTTATAGCGCCTGCTCACCACAGAAGAATACAAGCAGGCATATTATCTTGGGGTCAGGACTTAGATCATGAACACAATCCTTTCCAATGTAATCTTGGCTATCAAGTTTCTTTATCTGGAAAAGGTGAGTGGGAGAAAAAAGGTGATTATATCGGTAAGCAAGCGCTTGAAAAGATAAAGACTGACTTGAAAGATGGTCATAAGCCGTACAAGTTACAATTGGTGGGATTTGAAATTGGTGGCAAACCAATTGATGAGTATGCGCCTGATTTTTGGCTTGTGTCTCCTGGTGAAGGTGGAGACCCATGTGGCTTTATTACTTCACCTTGGTATCATCCTGAAAAAGGAAAAAATATAGCTATGGGTTATATACCTTTTGATGGAACTCTTAATGCAAATGGCTTTCCAAAATGGGAACTAGGTAAAAAATTTAAAGTTCATTTACCTGATATTTATGCTGATGAGCCAGGAGTACCAGTAGACGCTGTAACAGTTGATGTACCGTTTACTGAGTCTTTCAACGCGAATACAAGAGAAGTTGTAAAGGGTTAGTTTATATTAATTGCTCAGCACAAATCAGCGTGCTGAGCATTAATAATAATGCAATTTAGGATTTGTGTTGTACGTAAAGTTGGTGATAGCAAACTTTACCATTTTTTTCTATGAAGTCTTGGTGGTATTCTTCAGCAGGCCAAAATTTAGCATTCTCTCTTAATTCTGTAACTACTTCGTTTTGATGTTCGCCTGAGTTATTAATCTCATCAATTTTGCTTTCCGATATTCTTCTTTCTTCATCAGAATTACAAAAAATAACTGATTTGTATTGTTCACCAATGTCTGGACCTTGACGATTCATCTGAGTTGGATCATGAATAAAGAAAAACTTGTCTAACAATTCCTCAAATTTTACTTCACTATTATCATACTCAATCTCAACAACTTCAATGTGTCCTGACTTACCTGTACAGACCTCTTCGTATGTAGGGTTTTCTGTATGCCCGCCGGCATACCCTGAAATTACTTTTTTAACGCCAGACATTTCTTCAAAAAGAACTTCTACTCCCCAAAAACAACCTGCGCCTAGTATTAACTTTGAAATCATACCTTAACATAAGGTTTTTTTTATATATGTTAAAGATCAAATTAAATTATATTCCATCTAATATTAATACTGATAATGAATAATCAAGATATAAGCATTGGTAAACTCTCAAGGTTGAAGATCTGGATAACTGATAATCATCTGTCTGATGATCAATGGTCAAATACAAAAAAATTCATCATCATAAAAATAACTACTGAAGATGGAATTGAAGGTTGGGGAGAAGCATTCTCTATTAATCTTAGAGAAAAGGGTATTGCGATTATTATAAAAGAGCTATTTAGAGAAATTTCGAATATTCCAAATCTATCAATAAAGTCTTTTTATAATAAAATTTCATTGTTAAGTGATGGTCACAGAGGTTTAGATTTCAGCTCTGCTACAAGTGCCATTGAAATTGCATTATGGGACATATCAGGGAAGTTAAAAAATCTTCCTTTAAATTCTTTACTAACAAAAAGTCCCAAATCAAATGTTCCCATTTATGCTACGTGTTGGAGCGATTTAAAAAAAGACACAAATGACTATTTGAGACAAATAGAAAAATTTTATGGAAAGAAATATGGGGGGATCAAGATATATCCAATGCTAGATAACGTATCAATTTCAATTCAGTTTGTTGAAAAAGTTAGAGAAATAGTAGGAGATGAATTACCGCTAATGCTTGATTTAGCTATACCTAAAGATTTAGATAAGACAAAATCTTTTTTAAAAGAAGTATCGTCATTTAATCCTTACTGGATAGAAGAGCCTGTTGATGGTGAGAATATAAGCTTACTTACTGAGATCAAAAATGCTTTTAATATGAAAGTTGTAACAGGTGAAAAGCAATCAGGCTTGGTCCATTTCAGAGAATTAATACACAGAAATGCAGTAGATATATTTAATCCTGATATTTCAGGTATGGGCGGACTCATTGATATTATCACGATATCAAATGAAGCATCAAATAATGGTATCTCTATTTCTCCACATTGCTGGAATTCAATGTCCGTTTCAGCATCTGCGATGCTTCATGTTTGCTCAAGTATTTCTAATTCAGAAAAGGCTGAAATATTTCCAGATTATATAAACTTTTCAAAGAAATTTTGTGAGTTATCTTTTGATATTGTAGATAATAAAGCACATATAAACAAATCAGCTGGACTTGGTATAGTTATTCATGAAGATATTTTATCTCGGTTGAGTATTTATTCATTGGATGAAAAGAGTAATGACTGAATCAAACTATCTATTTGATGAAATATTCAAATCTAACGAAACGAGTCCAAATATTTTTTTGATCAATGAAACTAAAGAGATAAGTTACTTAGAATTCAATGAAATTGTAAATCAAATTTCTAATTACTTAATAGATATAAATTTATTACCAGGTGACCGCGTGGCCATACAGGCAGAAAAGAATGTAATTCAACTTGCTACATACGTAGCAACCGTTAAAGCTGGAGGTGTTTATCTGCCACTCAATACTGGCTATACCCTAAGTGAATTAGAATATTTCTTCAATGACGCCAAACCTAAGGTGATAATTGTCGATGACAAAATTCAAAATGAAGTAAAAAACTTAGTGAGCTATTCTTCGGTTTCAATTTTATCATTAAATTTAGATGAAACTGGTTCATTGATTGAGCAGATAAAAAAATATCCAAAAAAATTTCAATCTATTGAAAGAAACGAAAATGACTTAGCTGCCATTTTATATACATCCGGTACTACTGGAAAATCAAAAGGAGCGATGCTATCGCATAGAAATTTGGTTTCAAATTCTGAAGTTTTAAGAAAATTTTGGAAATTTACAGAAAATGATGTTCTTTTACATATGCTACCTATTTACCATACGCACGGTCTTTTTGTTGCATGTAATCTTCTTGCAATTGTCGGAGGATCAATGATTTTCTTGGAAAAATTTGATGCTGAAAAAGCCTTGCTTTGGATGAAAAGAGCCACATCCATGATGGGCGTGCCGACTTTTTATACAAGATTGTTGGCAAATGAAAAATTAAATAATGAGTCAGCAAAACACATGAGACTATTTATTTCTGGTTCAGCACCTTTACTTTCAGAAACCTACATTGAATTTGAAAAAAGAACTGGTAAAAAAATTCTTGAGAGATATGGCATGACAGAAACAAATATGAATATTTCAAATCCATATGACGGATCACGGAAAGCAGGCACAGTGGGCATACCTCTTCCAGGTATTGAAATAAGAATAGTCAATGAAGAAGGTAATGAAGTAAAGGTGGGTCAAATAGGAACTATTGAACTTAAGGGCGAAAATATTTTCAAGGGGTACTGGGGAATGGAAGAAAAGACCAAAGAATCATTTAAAGATGATGGTTTCTTCATAACAGGTGATCTCGCAAAGAAAGATGAAAATGGCTACTTTACTATTGTTGGTAGAGATAAAGATATGATTATAAGCGGTGGACTAAATGTTTATCCTAAGGAAATAGAAGATGTGATAAATGAGTTACCAAATATTACAGAGTCAGCAGTTTTTGGTGTTCAACATGATGATTTTGGCGAAGCAGTTGTTGCGGCAGTAGTGACAACAGATGATAAAAATGATGGTAGTCAAATATTGGATTATACAAAAGATAAAATTGCTAAATATAAACAGCCAAAAAAAATAATATTTATGTCAAATTTACCTAGAAATTCTATGGGCAAAGTTCAAAAAAATAAATTGAGAGAAAATAATAAAAGTTTATTTAAGAGTTAACTTCTATCCAGTTGTTGATTTCCTCAACAAAGAAATCATCTTGTGGGGAGTTTAGAATTCCAATAATATCATGATAATTAAAGCCTCCTAAATTAGTATCGTTATTAATTATTTTCTTAGGTCCTTTCCATTGTTCAAATATTTTTTTAACTCCTTCAGAGTTTACTACTTTATCTTTTTCTTCATAAAATACTAATAGTGGAATCTTAGTCTCTTGAAATTCAAGTTTCCTTCCAGAAAATGCCGCCACCCAAAGCTGTCTTGGAAGTTCCCTGTGAAATTCATTGACCCAAAAAGGATCCCATTCTTCATTTGGCAAGTCAAACATTCTAGGAAAATTAAACTTGTATTGGCTTTTAAAAAATAACCCAGTCGCCGCTAAGAAATAAGGAGGAGATAGCTTGGGAGTCCATGGCGCCACAAGTACCAAATGATCAATTTTTTCACTTAAATTCTGATCTTTTGCAGCCATTAATGCAAATGAACCTCCAGCTGAAAAACCCATTAATATAACTTTGTTTCCGATTTTATTGCCTACTGCAACGGCTTCGGCTGCATCTTCGAGAAAATTTTTGGCCTCCAGAGATTTTGTAGATTCAAAACCAGAGCCATGGCCAGCTAGTCTTGATATAAATAAATTAGCCTTTAATTTTTTGGCAATCTTTACCAAAACTTCTTCTTGTTGACGCCCCGTCGCAAAACTTCCATGAAGATAAACAATTGAATATTCAGTTTTAATTTTCGCATCATCATGCCATATGATTTTTTTCTTTGCTCGGGGATCAGTATTCTCAAAAAGCAGTTCTTTTTCAGCAATATAACTTTCAACATCTTTATCAATGACAATATCAGGAAAAGTTATTTTTATTGTATTAAATAAATAGGGCAGAGTAATTCCTACAATAAAGATGACTGGTACTATTAAAACAATAGCAACTATAAGCAATGCTCGATATAATTTAAACCTGGTAGCCCTAGACATTTACACTTGTATATGAGCAAATTTTGTTACCATCTGGGTCTCTAATGTATGCATAATAAACATTACTGTCGCTTGGTCTAAAACCTGGATCCCCTTCATTTTGTGCTCCAAGTCCTAAAGCAGTTTTGTGAAACTTATCAACTTGTTCTTTTGACTCGGTCAAAAAGGATATCTGTGTACCATTTCCAAATGTAACAGGCTTTCCATTTGCCGGTTTGGTTATATAGAACTCAACATCTTGTTTCCCCTCTCGAGCATAACCTACACACACCTCATCCTCATAAATTGAAACTATTCCCATTACTGCGAGGACAACATCGTAGAATGCTTTAGATTCTTTTAAATTACTTGACCCAACCATTACGTATCCTTTCATTATCTATCCTTTCTATGAATATTGCTTTGATGTTACTTCCTCAAGCATGAGAATCATTTTGGCTTTATAGTCTTCATCAGTTGCTGAGTCGGTTTCTAAAACAGAAAAAAAACTTGCAACAACATTTGTTTCTAAGTTAATCATTAAAAATTGCCCACCGTATCCAGAATGCCCAATCCAATTATTAGATTTCATAGTTTGATTTGCATAATAAACATATTTTTCATCTTTTAAGTGCATATATTTTGGACCTTTTTCAGAAACTGTATCATCAATAAATTTACGAGAGCCAGCTAATCTATTTCTGATCCCAAGACCTTTTCTTGAGAAATGCAGTCCCATGCGTAGCAAATCTCTTGCAACAAGACAACCACCACCGGACAGCCATGGCATCCCACCTCTATCTGTTGCCATATACAAACCATCTTCAAGACCCATTGCTTCTACTGACGAGAGAAGCCACTCTCGCAGCTCTCTTCCACTTAATTTTTCAATTAGTAGAGCAATCACATCGCTGTTTGCTGACTTATAAAATGCTTTATCAGAATTGTTTATTATAGAATTAGTTCCATCTGTTTGAATACTGTTCAAGAAATCTTCTTGAAACTTTTCATCTTTATCTTTATCTGGTATTCGCCAGCCACCAACAGTTTCATGCATAAATGATGTTGAATACGGATCAGTATAATCTTCGGTAAAAGCATTAATAATGTTCATATTTAATACGTTTTGAACCGTCGCTTTTGAATATCCTTCTCCAATATTGGGCAAATAATAGCCAATAGGTTTTTCCAATTGCAATTCACCTTTCTCAACTAATTCACCGACAAATAGATTTAAAAACATCTTTGAAATTGACATTATTGTATGCGGTGTTTCAGAAGAGAAATCTTTTGCATATTTCTCAAAAAATATTTCTTGCCCTCTTCCAACTATTAAAGAACAAAAAGATTTATGGCTCGTCATCTCCCTTACTGAGTTTATTTTATCTATTTCATCTTTACTGTTCTCATTAAGCAAAAGAACGTAATCTGATCTTAACAAAAGACCATATCTGTTTATTTTATGAAGATTCCTATAGCCAGTTCTTCTATATTCAGGAAGGTTCCATTTAGCTTTATTGTCGCGTAATGTTACAAGAGTTGGGTTTGGGGTATCGACTAACTTATTAACCATTAATTATATTAGGTTTTATTTTTGAATGATAAAAGATTTCTTCATAATATTTTCCAATTTGTATCACTTTTTCATCTGATTTATTTTTTCCAATTAATTGCATACCCATTGGCAGTCCCTCAGCATTAAAGCCAACTGGTAATGAGATGGTAGGCAATTGAAACATGCTTGCAAATACCGTAACTTCCATCCAGCGATGGTATGTGTCCATCTGGGTTTTTGAAATACTTTTTGGAAAATCTATTTCTTTGTTAAATGGAAATAATTGTGCTGATGGTAAAGCAATAAAATCATAGTTTTCAAATATACTATCGACATACTTTTTATAATTATTATACCAATCAATGGAATTAGAAACTTGATCGTCTGAAACTTTACTTCCTTCTTCGTATTCCCATTTAGCTGGAAAGCTTAGTTCATTAAAATCCTTAATTTGCATTGCAGAAATATCATTAAATGTGATTTTTGACCTGAGAGTGCACCATGTATCCCATAGTTTATCTGGATCAATATTAACTTTGCATTGTTCTACAAATATCTTTTTGTCTGTTTCCACGAGTTTGTTTAAAGAGGCTTCGCATAATTCTATAATTCCTTCTTCAAAAGAATAGTGTTCAACAAAGTTACTAATCCAACCAATCTTTATTTCACTAGATAAATTTTTAGTTATTGACTGAAATGAACCCTCAAAGTTAAACGAGTAGGGATCTTCTATATCTTTTCCAACGACGGCATCTAAAAAAATACTTAAGTCATCAGGTGTTCTGGCAATTCCACCTGGAGTCGTCAATACAGGAAATTTACTGGTTTCTCTTTTATCAGATATCAGTCCAGGAGATGGTCTAAAACCATATAGATTTGTGAAAGCTGCAGGGTTTCTGCAAGAGCCCATCATGTCCGTACCATCAGAAAATGGTATGAGGCAGCTGGCTACAGCTGCTGACGCTCCTCCGCTTGAGCCGCCAGGTGATAGATTATAGTTATAAGGATTTGAAACTGGATCAAATAATTTATTCTTTGTATGAGATCCAATTGCTAGTTCTGCCATATTTGATTTTCCAATAATTGTGGCTCCTTGATGCTTTATTTTTTTTACAATTAACGAGTCATTTTGTGGAAAATTATTTCGATATTCAAGTATTCCATAAGTAGTTGGCAGTCCAGTTACGTCGAATAATTCTTTTGCAACAAATGGAAGTCCAAATAAAATTTGTTTTCTTGTAACATCAATTTTTTGTTCATCCTGTGCCTTTGCTTTATCAATAATCCAATCTTTGTCTCTAAGTGACACAATGGCGTTAAGCTTAGGATTAAGCTTTTCAATATTGGATAAGTATTCTTGAAAAAGTTCTTCAACTTTTATTTCTTTTTTAGAAATTAAATCAATTTGATCCCGAACAGATAAATGAGTAATCATCTACGAGGTTTTTTATCGAGCTCCAAAAATACTGACCTTGACGAGCTCTCTAACATCATCCAATGTGGCTGAACGAGGGTTAGTGCCAAAGGCTGTATCAATCATTGACTTTTCAGATATTCTCTCAATACAATCTTCTGGAACACCAATTTCATTTAAACCCTTGGGTATCTTAATTCGATCTAGTATTTTTTCCATGCTTTCGATGAAATGATTTGCAGTATGATCTTTATATTGCATTGCCTGAGCCATTCTCATCACTTTCTCTTCCATATCTGGTAGGTTGTATCTTAGAACTGCTGGCAAAATAATAGCATTAGTTAGTCCGTGATGCGTATTAAATTCTGCCCCAACCATATGCGCAATAGCGTGAACAAGACCCAGCCCTTTTATAAAAGAAACTCCCCCCAAACACGAAGCAACAAGCATAGCCCCTCTTGCTTCAAGATTATTTGGTTCTTCTACAGCTGTAATGAGTGATTTAGAAATTAAGTTTAGACTTTCGAGCGCGGCACCATCACATAAGGGGTGAAAACCTGGAACACAATAACCCTCAATTGAGTGGATCATTGCATCTGCACCTGTCCATGCTGTAAGATTTGAGGGTAATCCCAATGTTAGTTCAGGATCGAGCAATGCCAATGAAGGCTTCAATTCAGGATGCATTATACAAAGTTTAATTCCTTGTTTGGTATCTGTTACCATTGCTGTACTTTCTGTTTCAGCACCTGTTCCAGCTGTTGTAGGAATTGTAATAAGTTTAGGAAATTTATTATCTGGTCCAATGACTTGAGGTGTCTTTTCCCACTCAAAGTCAAATAACTCAATTTCATTATTAGCGGTTAGACAAATTGACTTGCCACCATCCATGGCACTTCCGCCGCCAATAGCAATTATTGCATCGTGATTGTTATCATTGAAAAGTTTTTTTCCTGATGCAATTTCATCATCTCTTGGGTTGGGTGAAATTTTTGAGTAAATACCTGAATTAATTTTCGATTTTTTTAAAATTTCGACCAAGTTATCAATGAAGGGAAGATCAACACTGCCACTATCAGTGACAATAAGTGGATTGGTTATCTCATTCTCAGAACAATAATTTCCAATTTCGGAAAATCTACCTGGACCATATGCTATCGGTACAGGGAAACCCCAATCTTGAGGGGCAAGAATTTCTTCTTTATTCAAATTGAAAAGCGTCATGGTTTATTTATTCAAATTAATTAAGATGTCATTGATTTTAAGACTATTGACCGATCAATTTCACCAATTAGTTCTCCTGAAACTGCATCGATTACAGGATATTTTTTGTCAGTGTCAGCTATCTGATTAATTAAAGTATCGATTTTAACGTCACTTTTAATACACTCATTGCCCTGGGCGAACAGGGTTTTTGTATCTTCGCAGCATTCTTTTCTTGCGCATTTACCCGCACTTAAAACTTTGTATTTGGGAACATCTTCAGTGAAGTCTTTTACATATTGATCCACAGGATTTGCAACAATTTCCTCTGGTGTACCAACTTGTGATATTTCTCCATCTTTCATTATCGCAATATGATCACCCATTTTAATAGCTTCAGAAAAATCATGCGTAATAAATACCATTGTTTTTTGAACCATTTTTTGAATGCTAATTAACTCGTCTTGCATTTCCCTTCTTATCAATGGATCCAGTGCTGAGAAAGGTTCGTCAAAAATTAGAATCTCTGGATCAACTGCTAGAGCTCTAGCTAGTCCAACTCTTTGTTGCATTCCACCTGACAATTCGCGAGGGTAATGTTGATCCCAACCTTCTAGTCCTACAAGTTTAAGTGTTTCCATTGACTTATCTAATCGATCTTTTTTCTTTACTCCCCTTATTTCAAGTCCATAGCCAATATTTTCTATCACTCTTCGATGAGGGAAAAGACCAAAGTGCTGAAATACCATACTCATTCTATTACGCCTCAGATCTGTTAAATCTTTATTACTCATCTGTGTTACATCCTGATTGTCAATTTTTACCTCACCCGCTGTTGGCTCAATTAGTCTTGATAAACATCTTACTAATGTAGATTTACCACTACCTGATAAACCCATTACAACAAACGTTTCACCTTTTTGAACTGAGAAACTTACATCTTTAACTGCAACCACATGTCCAGTTTTTTCTTGCACTTCACTTCTTGAAAGATTTTTGTCTAAATTTGTAAGAACATTTTTTTCATTCGGCCCAAATACTTTCCATATATTTGTGCATACTATTTTGTCATTTTTTTCCATTATTTTTGAGTGCTTTATCTGCTGAATGTTATACTATGTTGAGGATTTTTGAATAATTTATTTAACCTTGAGGAATACTATTTTATATGGCATTAACCCAAGATACATCTCTTTTATCTTCTAAAAGTAGTACTCAGAGTCTTATCATTCCTGGGCTAATTTTTGCTGCAATTCTAGCTTCAATCTGGCTTGCATTTCAAGGAGAAGATGTTTCTGAATTTCCTGTCTTTATAACTGACGCTTTTACTTTTACAGCTTGGGTCAATGCTGGTGAAGATTTTTTAAAAGATAATATTAAAGTTTATACAAGGATGGTTGCTGGTTATGTAAAAGACCTTTATTGGATGCTCGAGGATTTTTTACTGGATTCATCTTGGGTATTTATAGCGGCGCTATTGCTTATTCCATCACTTGCATTCGGTGGAATTAAATTAGGTTTTCTGGTTCTTTTTGGCACCATGTATTGGGGAATGGTTGGGCTTTGGGACTCTGCTATGGAAACTCTTGCTCTTATGGGTCTATCAGTATTCTTGTCTGTAGCTGTTGGAGTAATACTTGGTATTTTCTGTGCATTAAGTGATCGTTTTGAGAGAAATATGAAACCAGCTCTCGATATAATGCAAGTGATGCCTGCATTTGTTTATCTTATCCCTGCAATGTTTTTCTTTGGAATCGGAGGCGCACCTGCAATTCTTGCAACAATGATTTATTCAATGCCTCCTATTATTCGTCTGACAAACTTAGGTATACGTCAGGTCCCCAATGAAACAGTAGAAACAGCAACAGCTTTTGGTTCGAGTAAGAGCCAAATTTTATTTAAAGTACAAATTCCATTAGCTCTTCCAAGCATCATGATGGGCGTTAACCAAACAATAATGATGGCATTGGCATTGGTTGTTTTAGCAACGTTTATTGGGGCTCAAGGTCTAGGTTCAGACATTTGGGTATCGATAAAAAAACTAGAAGTCGGAGCTGCTTTGGAAGGAGGTATTTGCGTTCTTTTAATGGCAATCATGTTCGATAGATTTGGTAAAGCCGCTAGTCGGGAGACAGTTACCCTGCCATCCGATAGTCAAAAATTTTATCTTTTACCGCAAACATGGGATATTTATCCCATTGCTAGACAGGTTGAAAAACCTCTACAATTAATTCATTTTGCATTTGCATTTGTATTCTCAAGCGTTATTCGAATATTTTCTTTCATTTTAAATTCAGTAATTTCTTTATTTAATAAGGATTACGGCTCAGCGATTGCACAATTTATAAATGCTCATTATTTCTTTTTCTCTGGATTATTAATATTGATTGGCATCGTTTATTATGATGCAAACGTTGCTGCAATAGGAACATTTCCTGAAGCATGGAATCTGTCAATAAGAGAAGAAATTTCTGCTGGTGTAAAGTCATTGGTTGTAAATGATACGTTTATTTCAATAACCAAAACAATCAGATCAACTGTTGTTATTTATCTACTAAGACCATTTGATTTTTATCTCACATATTTACCATATTGGTTTACAATTGGCGCATTGGTTCTAATCAGCTGGAAATCTGTTGGAATTAGATTTGCGATTATTACTGCCATCCTTCTAGCATTCATCGGCGCTTGCAATATTTGGACTGAAGCAATGATTACTCTTTCATCAGTTCTTATCTCAGTTCTTTTATGTTTTGTAATTGGTGTGCCAATAGGTATCTTAGCATCTTACAGTAAGAGATTTCAAAATATCAACGAGGTAATATTAGATGCAATGCAAACATTGCCATATTTTTGTTACCTTGTTCCAGTTTTAATGTTTTTTGGTGGTGGGGCATTTTCTGCATTACTTGCAACAATTATATACTCCATACCTCCAATAATACGTTTAACTGTATTGGGCCTGTCACAAGTTTCTTCCACATATTCAGAAGTATCAAAGTCATTTGGAGGCACTACGATTCAGACTCTCAATAAGATAAAATTTCCTCTAGCAGTTCCTAGTTTGGTTATGGGTTTCAATCAAACAGTCATGATGGCTTTTGCGATGCAGATTGTCACACCTCTCATTGGTGGTAAAGGGCTAGGTCTTGAGGTATTTAATGGCTTAGCTCGATCAGATACTGGTAGAGCTCTTGCTGCTGGCATAGGAATTTGTTTATTAGCCATGATAATTGACCGTATCAGTCTTGCATGGACAAAAAAGCAAAGAGATGCCCTAGGTTTATAGATCTAATTTATATACATATTTCCTGATACTTTTCTTCAAAAAATGTTGATAAAGCGGTTTACTTATTCATCTTTTTTGGTCTAGAATTATTTATTAATTAATTAATAAAAAGGGGAAATTAATGAAAAATTCATTATTTGCAAAAACTTTTGCTGCCCTGATTTTGTCTTCTTTTTTAGTTCTTTCGGCAGGTACTGCCAACGCTAAGCGTTTAACAGCTGCTGTTGCTGACTGGACTGGTGGGGAATTAACATGTCAGGTTGCAGTTGCTATCCTTGAAGAAGAGCTAGGCTACAGAGTTGATAGAATAGAATTCGCTTCAGGAACAGGTCTATGGGAAGCTATTGCTGCTGGCGATATTGACTTCGCATGTGAAAGTTGGCCAAGTTATGCAGAGGCTGACGATGTAATGGTCAACATGAATCTTGTTTATGACGGAGAAGTTGTAAAAGAGTATTCTGGTGATGGATCTGTTGATGCGTACACAAGTGGTATCATTGGAATGTCAGATTACTATGTTCCAAAATACTTTGTTGACGCTAACCCAGATTTTAAAGACTGGTCAGATTTAAATAAATATAAAGATCAATTTGCGACACCTGAAACAGGTTCAAAAGGTAGATTGATTGGATGTCCAGTTGCTGGTTGGAACTGTCATGACCAAAAAAGATTAGATCTTTTAGGAATTGATTTTGAAGCATCAGAACTAGGTACTGAGGTTGCAGCCCTAGCGGAAGCTCAAGGAGCTTATGATAGAGGTGAAGCATTCCTTCTGTATCTTTGGGAACCACACTTTTTCTTCGGTAAGAATGAAATGGTTGGTGTAAAACTACCAGCATACAAATACTGTGATAGTTTTACTGAAGCTAATAACTGGCAAGATTGTGGAACTGCAGCATGGCCTGCTACTGGTTGGGATAAAGACTACACGATGAATTATATGAATCCTGAAGTTATGTCTAAACCTGAGAACGCTGAAGCAGTTGCATTCTTCAAAAAAATGGCTTTCTCTAACACGGATCAAGCAAAAATGCTTGTAAGAGTTGGTGACGACGGATTATCTGTCGAAGAAGCTGTTGCTGAATGGAAAAACAGTACAGACGAATGGAAAGCTTGGCTTCCGTAAGTCTAAATAGCTAAATCAGAAAATTAAGGCCTTGTTACTTTTGTGCAAGGCCTTTTTTTTAATTAACTTTTATGATCACCTCATCAAGACATCCTTACTATTATACAATTAGCTTTGCGTTATTAATCGCTGCGGGTATGTGGGGTTTATTCTGGATCCCTCAAAGAGCGTTAGAGGCTGGTGGTTTAACGGGCGGATGGGCAACGATTTCTCAAATGGTTATACCTTTTGCAATGCTGCTTCCAATATCACTTTGGAGGCTCTATAAAGGTCAGTCTTTTGGCCTAGAGTATCCTCTAATTGGACTTTTGTTTGGAGGAGGTATTGCTTGCTACGCTAATAGTTTTTTACTGACAGATGTAGTTAGAGCTTTAATACTCTTTTATATAACCCCAGTTTGGACAACTATTTTTGAAATTGTATTTCTTAGACAAATTCCACGTTTTTATAGATACATAACATTAGCTCTTGCACTATCTGGCGTTTGGATAGTTTTTGGACAAGAAGGCGTGATACCCTTACCGCAAAATTCTGGTGATTGGATTGCTTTATTAGGCGGAATTCTTATTGCCGCATCAGCAGTTAGAATGGAGATAAAAAAGCCAGAGGGAATATATCCTATCTTATTTTCATTCTTTTTTTATGGTGGCTTATTTACATTAATACAATCATATTTCTTGAGCGACTACCTAGGTGATGCTCCATCAATAGAGTCATGGGTTGCAATGATGCCGTGGCTAATTTTAATTGCAATTTTATTTCATATACCGACAAATATAGTGATCTTAGGTGCACCAAGTAGAATTGGTGCAGGCATATTTTCTATAATTATACTTTTTGAAATAGTTGTGGGTACTTTCAGTGCTGCGGTATTAACAGATGAGCTTATTGGGTGGCGAGAAATATTAGGCAGCTCTTTCATAATATTTGCTGGGCTAACAGAAATAATATTTGCATCAAAGACCGAAGAAGATACGGGCTAACTATAATTGATTGAGTACTTTAATGTGTTCAACTGTTGTACCACAACATCCACCTATAATTTGCGCTCCAGCATCCTTCCACTTTTTTGCTTCAATTAAATAATCATCAGGAGAAATTACATTGCTCATGTCGTAGTGTGGAAAATTAAATACCGCTACTTCTGGATACGCCATAACAGGAAGGTCATATACTTCTTTAAGTTCTTTAATACTTTGTTCTATTACATTAATTTCACAATGCATTATTCCTACAGCATCCAATTTATGATGTTTCACATTACTAATCATTTTTTTAAAACTATAGTCATAGTCTGTGGTAAGGGCTATCAACCCGTCTTTATTTCTAGATGAGAATCCAGCCCACACAGGCAATCCAGCCTTACTTGCTGAGTCAAAGATTATTTCAATTCGATCTGGTCGATACATTAACTCGAGTAGAATAAAATCACACCCATTATCGGCTAGAAAAAAAGCGAGCTCATCAAAAGATTTTTGAAAATATTCGGGGGTGAGTTTTTTCTTAAATTTCTCTCTTTCTTCTTGCGTTTCAAAAGCATCCTCATACGGTATTTGATGAGATAAGGACCCAGCTATAAGTACATCATCTCTACCACATTCCTCCCTGGCTTCTGTAGCTGCATTTATCGCACTTAGATTTATTTCTTTGAATTGATTATCTACTCCCGCAGTTTCTAAGATCATTCGATTTGTTGCATAAGTATTTGTAGTTATAATACTTGATCCAGCCTCAATATAATCTTTGTGTATTTGCTTCAATGTATCGCTTTCTAAGGAGGCTGTGCCACACCAAGAATTATCCATTTTAATACCACGGTTTTCAAGTTCTGAACCAGTAGCCCCATCAAGAAGAATATTTTCTCCAGCATGAATACGTTTCATTAAATTTTCATATCTTTTGCTCATGATTATTTTTTAGCATTTTAAGTTTCAATTAGTAAGTAGAAACTTAGGAAAAGGATTTACTTTTTATCACTTTATGGTCTATAAGGTCTGATCATTAAGGAGAACAGAATGTCAAAAGGTATCATATACACCCCAAGGATAAGAAAATCACCTTTCTTTGAAGAGACACTAAAATATGGTGCTACCAATTTTACAACTTATAACCGTATGACGATGCCTGTTGGCTACACGACTCCTGAGCAGGAATATCAATCATTAATAAACGATGTAACATTATGGGATGTGGCAGCAGAGAGACAAATTGAAATTATTGGAGAGGACGCCGCTAAATTTGTTCAGTACATGACGCCAAGAAATCTATCAACTTTCAAAGATGGTTTTTGTCGTTACGCGTTTATGACAGATGAAAATGGTGGTATCATAAATGATCCTTTAATTTTAAAGTTTAATGAAAAAAAGTTTTGGCTGAGCATTGCAGATTCTGATGCAATACTATGGTGCAAAGGCGTCGCTTTATCTGGTAAGTATAATGTTAAGATTTCAGAGCCTGAAGCTTGTCCACTTTCATTGCAAGGCCCGCGCGCAAAAGAACTCATGAGAAAAGCTACAAATGATGATCCAGTTATTATGGGATTAAAATATTATCAATTTATCGAAACTAACTTATTCGGATTAGATATCATAATTGCACGCAGCGGTTGGAGTAATCAGTTTGGATACGAAATTTATATAACAAGAGAAGTAGACGGTCCGGCTCTATGGAATGCATTAATGGAAACAGGAAAAGAGTTTAAAATTGTACCAAGTTGTCCTAATCAAATAGATAGAATTGAAGCTGGTATGATTTCCCACCAAGGAGATACCTCATTAGCTGAAAACCCTTTAGAACTAAACTTACCAAAATTTTATGATCTTGATCAAGAAGCGGACTTTGTAGGAAAAGATGCTCTCTTAAAAATAAGAGAAGAGGGCATTAAAAAACAATTCACTGGTTTTAAAATTTCAGGAAAGAAAATTGGTTATAATATGGCAAGAATACCATTATTTGACAATAACTCTGAAAAAAAAGGATTTGTAACCAGCTGTATTTATAGTCCAAACTTTGGATGCAATATTGCTTTAGGGTTCATCGATATTGATTTAATTAATTCAGAGGAAGTATATCAGATTGATCATGATGGAGAGAAACGAGAAGTAGAAGTTGTACCTTTACCATTTAGTTCTAGACTCGAAAAAATGGAATAATGATTTCAAGAAGAAAAGTTAATCAACTTTTATTCCTCTCAATAATTATATTAGCAGTCGTCGCCGGTTGGGCAGTTTCTGAATTATTTAAAGAAAATACTTCAGAAGTATCAAACAACATTGATTTAAAATTTACCGCAGTTGACCATTTTGGAGTTGATGTAAGCGAAAGAACTTACAGAGGATATAGTAAAGTATTCTTTTTTGGCTTTACTCATTGCCCAGATATTTGTCCAATTAGTGCGAATCTTATGAGCAATGCCATAGATCAATTAAATAGAGAAAATCATTCAATAGAAAATATAAAATTTTTCTTTGTAACAGTTGATCCTGCTAGGGATAACCCTGATCGGTTAAAAGAATTTCTCAGCAACTTTAGCAATAATTTAATTGGTTTAACGGGTACGCATGAAAATCTTATGCCAATATGGAAAGATTTTTTTGTACATGTAGAGCCGGCAACAAATTCAGAACATCAAAATTATTTAGGTACGTCTGAACAATCTGATGAAATAAGTGATAAAGAAAAAAACTACATGGTTCAACATACTGCTTTCTATTATATTTTTGATGATGATGATGTATTAATAAGCATACTTCCGTTTGGTTCTAATATTGAACAAATGGTTGAAGATTTAAAAAATCTATAACAATGTATAAAATATCAATATTTATTTTTTTTGTTTTATTTTCTTGTTCCGAAATAATTGAAACAAATAAATATAGAGAATTGGCATCTGAACAAGCATCAAAAAAAAATTGTGATGCTAATGTTGAGCTTCTTTTAAAACATGAAAAGACTGAATTATGGGCATCTTATCATAACAAAGATAAAAACTTATTATGCGTTTTAACTTGTGTTAACGATGTCTGTATGTTTTCGACAGAGAGAGATTAAGGATTGTATAAGGCACTAATAATAGTTTTGTTTTTAGTTTTTACAAAAATTGGAGCTGCTCACCAATTTCAAAAAGATCAAATTAATATAAATCACCCACACATAAAGTTTGTAATTTCATCAGGCCCTGCAGCTGGATATATGAAAATAGTAAACATGGGTTTCGAGACAGATCGTTTAATTAAAGTTATTACTGACTTTGCAGATACTGAGTTACATTATTCAAGTATAGAGAATGGAATAGTTACAATGAGTAAAGTTGATTTCATTGAAATCCCTCCACAAAAAGCTAAATCGCTCAAACCCGGCATGCACCATATAATGTTTTCAAATTTTAGCATTGAATTAACTGATGGAATAAGTTTAGAAGGGTTTTTAATATTTGAAAATGCAGGTGAGATCAAAGTACTTTTTGAGGTTGAAACTCAAAAAAGTCTAGATGACCATACAGAACATTAATGAAAACATTTAAAATTGAATATATCACTACACTTTTTTTTCTCACCTTGCTGATTGCTTTAGCTTGGTACTATTTATTCCTCATGGCAGCTAATCCAATGGACTCAATGATGCAAAATAAAAATCCAATGACAATGTCAATGGAAACCGCTTCAGAGAATGAAATGTCAATGAGCTCGATGTCTGATACAGAAATGACTATGAATTCAATGAACATGAATGAAAAAATCTTATCAATCAATTTTCTTATGATGCCAATGACAGGAAAGTGGACAATTAATGATTTTATCGTGATGTTCGTAATGTGGACCGTCATGATGTTTGCGATGATGCTTCCATCTACATTTATCTTTTTAAATATTTTTAGAATGATGAGATCGAATATGCAGATATCATCGAATATTATTATTGAGATGATAGTGATTTCATTCACTTATATTTTAATTTGGACAATTTTTTCACTTATTGCATGCACTCTTCAATATATTTTTCACAATAACGGGGTTGTCAATATGATGGGAACATTACAAAATAATATTCTTGCTGGATTATTTCTCGTTGGAGCAGGTGCATTTCAATTTACAAGTTTGAAAGACACATGTCTTGAGAAATGTAGAAACCCCTTATCGTTTCTAATGTCAGGTCCTATTAAAGGATACGGAAATGTTGCCTATGTGGGTCTAAAGCATGGTTTATTTTGCTTAGGGTGCTGCTGGGTTCTTATGCTTCTGCTTTTTGTAAATGGAGTTATGAATTTACTTTGGGTTGTCGCAATAACAGTAATTGTATTGGCTGAAAAAATGCTGCCTTACGAGAAACTTAGCTCTAGATTTCTGGGCATTCTTCTTGTAGGTTGGGGGGCGTATTTAATATTTATTTAACTATATGACAGTAAATCCACTAAACTTACATTGGGAAATAAAAGGAAATTTTTTGCTGAATTGTAACTGCGATGTATTTTGCAATTGTCCGATGTCCCTGGGAAGAGCGGTTCCAAATTCACCAAATGGTAAATGCTTTTCATGGTGGGGAATTAATATCGAAGAAGGATACGCAGAAGAAAAGTGGTCTGGATTTAACCCTATCAAAAGAGAGTCTAAAGGAATTATGAATTTAAGTGGTTTAAATGTTGCTATTCTTTTAGAAGTTCCTGGCCCTTTAGGTTCAGGCGGTTGGACAGCAGGATTATATATTGACGAAAAAGCATCTGATGATGCAGCTGATGCGCTCGCAGTTATTTTCTCAGGCCAAGCGGGTGGGCAAACAGGTTGGTTTAGACATATGATTGCAAACTTCCTTGGCGTAAAACGATGTTCTATATCATATAAAGAAACCGACGATGGTTGGTCGTTTACAATTCCAGAAATCTTAGATGGTCGAATTGAACATGAGCCAGGAAAAGAGAGAGGCGAAGTAGTAAAAGTATCAAACTTAAAATATTGGGTTGCGCCAGAAATAATTGTTTGCAAAGGATCAAAAAGAAGTAGGATTAGAGATCACGGCCGTAATTGGGATTTCACAGGTGGAAGTGCCGAATATTGTGCTGTTGATTGGGCCGGACCATAATTCATATGAAAAATAAAGCTAAAGTTGTCGTCATCGGTGGCGGTGTAGTTGGAGTTAGTACGCTTTACCACCTTGCAAAAAAAGGATGGTCTGACGTAGTTTTGTGCGAACGTAAAGAACTTACATCAGGTTCCACATGGCACGCTGCAGGTTTGATGCCTTTATTCAACATGAGTTACTCTGTTGGTCAAATCCATAAATACTCAGTTAAATTTTATCAGGAACTTGAAAAAGAAACTGGTCAAGATGTTGGCTTTAGACAAGTAAGTAATATTCGACTTGCTGAAAACCAGGATAGAATGGATGAGTATCGTCAATATGCAGGTGTTGCGGAAACAATAGGTGTTAAAGTCAATTTTTTAACTCCCGAAGAAGTTCAAAAAGTCTGGCCGCTTTGTTCAACTGAGGGCTTAGTGGGTGCTATACAGCATCCTGAGGATGGATACATACAACCCAATGATCTTACGCAAGCTCTAGCAAAAGGAGCAAGAGCGCTTGGAGCTGAAATTTATAGACAAACAGCGGTCATAGGACTTGAACAGTTACCAGATGATAGTTGGGTTGTTACAACTGATAAAGGCGAGATCAAATGTGATATTGTCGTTTCATGCTCGGGAAATTTTGTTAGGCAAACTGGAGAAATGGTTGGATTAGATATCCCTGTGATACCTGTTGAGCATCAATATATCGTTACTGAAGCCCATCCTAAAATTTTAGAAAGACAAAAAGAAGGCCTTCCTGAAATGGGTGTACTTAGAGGATCTGACGGCGCATGGTATATGCGTGAGGAAGCTGGTGGATTAATTCTTGGGCCATATGAAAATGGTGCACCATGTTGCTATGTCAATGGACCTAGCAAAGACTGTGAGTATGAATTATTCCAAGAAGACTTAGACAGACTTGGCCCCCATATAGAGCATGCCATTCACAGAGTTCCTATTTTTGGAGAAGCAGGAATTAAGAAAGTTTATAATGGTGCTATTTGCTATACTCCAGATGGAAGCCCAATTATCGGTCCAGCATGGGATAGAAAAAATTTATATTTAAATGATGGTCATTCGTTTGGTGTTACAGCTGCTGGTGGTGCAGGTTGGCAGATCGCAGAATGGATTGTTGATGGCGAACCGACCATTGATATGCTCGGGGTTGAACCCAGAAGGTTTGGCGATTACGCATCAAAATCATATTTAATCAAAAAAAATGAAGAGGCTTATGCTAACGTTTTCACGATCCATTATCCTGATGAAGAAAGGCCCGCAGGCCGGCCATTAAGACAAGCTCCTTGTTATGATAGGCTGAAAAATTTAGGTGCAGTTTTTGGTCAAAAGTTTGGTTGGGAGCGCGCAAACTGGTTTGCTCCTGAAGGAGTCCCACAAGAAGACGATTGGTCATTCAGGCGATCAGCTTGGTTTGAGCACATTGGAAATGAATGTAAAAATGTAACAGAAAATGTAGGTCTTTTAGATATGACCGCGTTTGCAAAATGCAGAATAAGCGGACCAGGAGCGGAAGAATTCCTAGATAATTTAGTTGCTAATAAATTACCAAAAAAGATAGGAAGGACAAATCTCTGTCATGCTTTGAATTCTAAAGGAGGAGTACACTCAGAATTTACAATAATGAGAGAGTCTCATGACAGTTTTTATTGTGTTTCTGCTGGAGCTTGGCAGCGGCTGGACCATGATTGGGTTAAAAAACATATGCCTGATGACAGAAGTGTAAAATTTGAAAACATTACAAATCAAATTGGAGTATTAGTTGTCGCTGGTCCGAAGTCGAGAGAACTTCTTCAAAGGGTATCTGAGGATGATTTCACAAATGAGGGTTTCCCATGGCTATCTGGTAAAAAAGTAAAAATTGGTGCTGCAGAAACACTTGCAATAAGAGTAAATTTCGTTGGCGAATTAGGATGGGAAATCCACTCACCAATTGAAGTACAAAATCATATATTCGATACATTAATGGATGCAGGAAAAGATCTGGGTTTAAAGCCTTTTGGCATAAGAGCAATGGACTCTTTGAGAATTGAGAAATCCTACAAACTAATTGGTACAGAATTATCAATTGAATACGCAGGATATGAGTCAGGAATAGACAGGTTCATTCACCCAAACAAAGGTCAATTCATAGGCAGAGATGCATTAGTTCAGTGGAGAGAAAAAGGTTTTGAAAATTCCTTCGTAACTCTTGAAGTTCACGGCGTCAAAGATGCTGATGTACTTGGCAATAATCCAATATATGCTGATGGCAAAGTTATTGGTCGCGCTACAGGTGGAAATTTTGGCTTTCGAGTTAATAAGTCTCTCGCTTTAGCTATGGTCAATCCAGCTCATTCAGATGTAGGCACAAAGTTAAAGATCGATATTTTGGGAGATATGTTTGATGTAACGGTAATACCCGAAAGTCCATACGATCCTGATAATCAGAAACTTAGATCTTAGCTACTTGAGAAAGTGTCAGAAGCTTTAAAAGTTTACGAACAGCTCTGTAAAGATAAGCATATTGAACATAATATTAAGCAAAAAGATCTAGTTATTGAATTAGATAAATTTTTGTCAGGTTCGAGCAGAAATTTTATAAAAAAACTATTTCGATATAATTTAAATCAAAAGAAATGCTTTTATTTATACGGGGGAGTGGGAATTGGAAAAACTCTCATTATGGATTTATTCTATGATGACGTAAATTTAAAAGAAAAACAAAGAGTCCATTTTCATGAGTTTATGATTGATATACATGATCAATTACACCAACTCAGAAATGAAAAAAATTCAAGAGATTTTATAATTTCAAAACTTGTAAAAGGCATTAAATCGAAATCAAGTCTCATATTCTTTGATGAATTTCAGGTCACAAATATAGCTGACGCTATGATTCTGGGACATTTGTTCGAGGAGTTTTTTAAAAATAATATTTTAATTGTATTAACTTCTAATTCCTGCCCAGAAGACTTATACAAAGAAGGGCTGCAAAGAGAACTTTTTATTCCATTTATTAATTTAATTAAAAAAAATTCTCTAATTCATCATCTATCAATAGACATTGACTATAGAACAAGATCATTAAAAGAAGAAAAAAACTTTTTTTTATCAAATTCACCGGTTAGCAAGCTTAAAATAAATGATATTTTTTCTATCCATTCAAATAAAGTTGCAGTCGAGGATAAAGTAATAAGTGTAAAGAAGAGAAATTTTATTATTAAGAATTTGTCTAATAGAATAGCTCGTTTTCAATTCAATGAAATTTGTGGCGATAATAGAGGCACTGAAGACTACCTCGAGCTAATTAAATTAATTGATAGATTAATCATTGAAAATGTTCCAAATTTTGGAAATACAAATTCTAATCTTCAAGAAAGATTTATTAATTTAATTGATGTTCTCTATGATAATAAAATCAAATTATATTTAAGCACAGAAAAAGAAATAAGCGATCTTGGTAGCGCATATCATTTGAAAGATAAATTCAACAGAACCATAAGCAGACTTCTAGAGATGAAATCACAATAGTTAAAATGAAAATAGCAGTAATAGGAGCAGGAATAGTTGGCATTTCTTCAGCCAATTGGCTTAAGAAGTACGGTCAAGATGTGACCTTGTATGATATGAATGATCCTGGATCACAAGCAAGCTACGGCAATGCTGGAACTTATGCAAAATATGCAAATATACCAACAAATTCATCATCCTATTTTTATTTATTTCCATATCTATTATTAAACAAAAACAGCCCCTTATTCATTAGCCTAAAACGATTAAACGAAACATTTCCTTGGATTATAAAATACTTAAGTAATTGCAGAAATGAAAAAGTTAACCACACTGTTCAACATTTAACAACTTTACTGTCACATATGGATGATGGTTATGAAGATCTATTAAACGAAGCAAATGCAGAAGATTATATTTCAAGAGAGTCAATTATGTATGGATGGTCTACAAAACTATTTTTTAATGCTGCAAAACGAGATTTTTCTAAAAGAGAAGAAACAGGCGTTAAAATAACAACTCTAAGTCGAGATGATATTTCTGATCTTGAACCTAATATTAATAATATCTTTTACAAAGGGGCATTATTTGAAGGTAGTTATTTTGCAAAAAGTCCGATCAAGGTTAGCGAAGCATTAATGAAACTGTTTATTAAAAAAGGAGGAAAATTCAAAAAAGAGAAAGTTATATCCATCAAAAAAACTGAAACTAATCAAATAAATATTAAAACTAACTCAGGAGAGACCCTGCACGATAGAGTCGTGATTACATCTGGAGTGTGGTCTAATGATCTGCTTAAACATATAGGCGACAAAGTGCCACTGGAAGCTGAAAGGGGTTACCATTTGGTCAATCCAGAATTGAAGAATATTGTAAAAAGACCTATATCATGGCAAGAACGGGGAACATATTTTACACCTATGTCTGACGGTCTAAGAACGGGTGGAATTGTTGAATTTGGAGCGTTAAATGAAACAAAAAATGAAAGAGTTCTTAACTTTTTAAACCGGGCATTAAAAGAAGTTTTTCCCTCAGCAGACCTTCCTCAAAAAACATGGGTAGGGTTCAGGCCATCGGTGCCTGACTCTCTTCCAGTGATTGGACAATCTCCAAAAAACCCTTATATTTATTATAATTTTGGTCATCAACATATTGGGTGGTCATTAGGCGGCATATCAGGAAAACTGGTTGCACAACAAATTTGTGCAAATAACACAGATTTAGATTTGTCACCGTATTCTGTAAAGAGGTTTAAGTTATGAAATACTCACTATACAATTTAGTTAAGAATTCATTTTCTTATCATGAGAATTGGGAAAAAGCATGGAGCAGTCCCGATCTTAAACCTGAATATGATGTAGTAATAGTTGGAGGCGGCGGTCATGGATTAGGAACTGCCTATTACCTAGCAAAAGAATTTGGTGTTAAAAATATTGCTGTTCTTGAAAAGGGATGGATTGGCGGAGGTAATACTGGACGTAACACAACTATAATAAGATCTAATTACTTATGGGATGAAAGTGCAGCTCTTTATAATCATGCTGTTAATTTATGGGAAGGTCTTTCTAGTGAGCTTAATTTTAATGTAATGTTTTCACAAAGAGGTTTATTTCACTTAGCGCACTCGGTTCATGACATGCAAGAAATCACAAGGAGAGGCTATTCTAATTATTTAAATGGTATTGACGCTGAAATTCTAAATCAGGATCAAGTTGCAAAAAAAATACCTCATATGAATGTTAATGGCAGATATCCTGTTTTAGGGGCTTTACTTCAGAGGCGAGCGGGAACGGCGCGTCATGATGCTGTAGCATGGGGGTATGCAAGAGCGGCAGAAAATCTTGGTGTCGATATAATTCAAAACTGTGAAGTTAAAGGAATAGATATTTCAAATGGCAAGGTTGTTGGATTACAAACAACAAAAGGTGCTGTTAAAGTTGATAAAGTTGGTCTCGTACCTGCTGGACACTCCTCAGTATTAGCTAATATGGCAGGTTTTTCTCTCCCAATAAACTCTGTACCCCTACAGGCTTTAGTAAGCGAGCCTGTTAAACCAATTCTAGATTGTGTCATTATGTCAAACTCCGTTCATGTTTATGTAAGTCAATCAGATAAAGGTGAACTAGTGGTTGGAGCAGGCTCTGATGCCTACAATTCATATTCTCAGAGAGGATCTTTTGACATGATCGAACATATGATGGCTCCTCTAGTTGAATTATTTCCAATATTCTCAAGACTTAAAATGCTTCGCAGTTGGGGAGGAATCGTAGATGTAACTCCTGATAGAAGTCCAATTATAGGCAAGACGCCTGTAAAAGACTTATTTATTAACTGCGGTTGGGGAACTGGGGGATTCAAAGCAACTCCAGGGTCAGCTCATGTATTTGCTGAGACAGTTTTTAGAGGAGAGCCAAACGATATTGCAGCTCCTTTTTCATTAGAAAGACATTTCTCAGGAGCCTTAGTTGATGAAGCTGCAGCGGCAGCGGTTGCTCATTAATAATTTTTATTATGTTTATAATTAATTGTCCATATTGTGGGGAAAGAGATCAGACAGAATTCACATGTCACGGCGAAGCTCACATTGCAAGGCCAGATAACCCATCTGAAATAAGTGATGAAGAATGGGGCAGGTATCTTTTTTTCAGAGAAAATCCAAAAGGAACCCATTTTGAAAGATGGACTCACGATCATGGATGCAGACGATGGTTTAATGTAATGAGAGACACTGTCACAGATCAAATAATAAAAACATATAAAATGGGTGAAGCGAAGCCAGAGATATCAAATGAGTAATCAAAATAGGACAATTTACGGCGGTAAAGTAAATAGGGAAAAGCCAATTAACTTTGTTTTTAACGGCAAGTCTTATATTGGATATCAGGGTGATACGCTAGCTTCTGCGTTATTGGCTAACGATGTTCATTTAATAGGTAGAAGTTTTAAGTATCATCGCGCAAGAGGAATATTAACTGCAGGTTCAGAGGAGCCAAATGCAATTGTTCAATTAGGACTAGGAGCACGAACAGAGCCCAATATTCGTGCAACAGAAATAGAGCTTTATGAAGGTCTAGAGGCTTCTAGTCAAAATTGTTGGCCATCAGTTAATTTTGATATTGGAGCAATGAATAACTTTCTATCAAGAATATTTCCTGCAGGTTTTTATTACAAAACATTTAAATGGCCTCCAAGCATGTGGTTATTTTATGAGCATTTCATAAGAAAAGCTGCTGGGTTAGGTCAGTCCCCTACAGCAAAAAACCCAGATAGATATGAACAGAAATTTTATTACACTGATATTACTATTGTCGGTGGAGGCATCTCAGGTTTGCTCGCAGCTTTAGGCGCAGGTCGATCGGGGTGTAAGGTTTTGCTAATAGATGAAAATCCGGAATTAGGAGGATATCTTCTTGATTATAATTTTAGCATCAATGAGAAAGATGGTAAAAAGTGGCTGAAGAAAATCATAGAAGAATTAAATGGTTTAGCCAATGTTACAATTCTCAAAAGAACCACTGCAATGGGATATTATGATTACAACTATTTAACAGCTTTAGAAAAAGTTACTAATCATCATGTAGAATTTTCAAGCACCTTACCGAGAGAAAGATATTGGCGGATACGTTCAAAAAAAGTTATTTTGGCCCAAGGAGCTTTTGAAAGACCACTTGTTTTTGCTGATAATGATAGACCCGGGATCATGATGGCGTCTGCAGGTCAAAAGTATCTCTCTAGGTACGGAGTATTACCAGGTAAGTCAGTTGTACTTTTTACTAACAATGACCATGCTTATTTAACCGCTTTTGAGTTTGTTGAAAAGGGAGCTAAAGTAACAGTCGTAGATACAAGAGATCTTTTAAATGCAAGAATTAGTGAAAAATGTAAATCATTAAATATAACGGTTTATAAGTCATATTCAGTTATTAAGACCTATGGCGATAAGAAAGTAAACAGAATTGAAATACAGCAAGTTGATAAAAATCAAAATCAACTAACAGGAGAAGTTGAAAATATTCATACTGATTGCGTATTAATGTCTGGTGGTTGGAATCCAGCAGTCCAACTCTTTAGCCAATCAAGAGGTAAACTAAAATATGATCTAAAGATAAATACTTTTGTTCCTGATAAAATCATCGAAAACCAAAAAATAATTGGTTCGAATAATGGTCAGTTTAATCTACAAGAAAATCTAAATGAATCATTTGAAGCAGGAATAGCAGCAGCTAATGAACTTAATTTCAATAGCGTTGAAAAAGTTAATTGGACTGGAAAAGAAGAGATAGAGTTCACACATTCTGATGTTGAGCCATATATGTTAGGTAAGAAAAAAGTTACAAAAGGATCAAAACATTTCATTGATTTTCAAAACGATGTAACTGCTGCAGATATTTTTCTAGCGCAAAGAGAGGGTTATATAAGTGTAGAACATACAAAAAGATATACAACAACTGGAATGGGCACTGACCAAGGAAAAACATCCAATGTTAATGCATTGGCTTTAATGTCTCATATTCATAATAAACCTGTCGACGAAATAGGTCACACAACTTTTAGACCGCCTTATGCTCCTCAGACGATTGGAGCTATAGCCGGAAGAAGCGTTGACAAGCTTTTTGACCCTGAACGAAAAACATCAATGCATGAATGGCATGTTGAAAATAAAGCTGTATTTGAGGATGTTGGGCAATGGAAAAGACCATATTATTTTCCTCAAAACAAAGAGGATATTCACCAAGCAGTTAAAAGAGAATGTTTAGCAGTAAGGAACAGTCTGGGTATATTAGATGCATCAACTCTTGGAAAGATTGATCTACAAGGGCCTGATGCCGCCAAATTCCTCAATATGATTTATACAAACGCTTGGTCAAAACTTGAAATTGGCTCATGCAGATACGGATTAATGTGCAATGAGCATGGCATGATATTTGATGATGGGGTTACAAGTAGGTTGGGAGAAAATCATTATCACATGACAACGACAACTGGTGGCGCTGCGAGAGTAATGTCCTGGTTAGAAGAATTTCTACAAACAGAATGGCTTGATATGAAAGTGTTTTGCACCTCAGTTACTGAACAGTGGGCTGTGCTGTCTATATCGGGACCAAATTCAAGAGAATTTTTAAAAGATTTAACAAATATTGATTTATCAAAAGAAAATTTTCCATTCATGAAATTTAAAGAAGGGGAAGTTTGCGGAGTTAAAGCAAGAATATTCAGAATTAGCTTTACTGGAGAGTTAAGCTATGAGGTTAATGTTCCTGCACGTTATGGACGTTATGTTTGGGAAAAATTTATGGAATATGGGAAAAAATACAATATTACTCCATATGGTACAGAGACAATGCATGTATTGCGAGCTGAGAAAGGATTTATAATCGTTGGACAAGATACAGATGGAAGTGTCACACCAAGTGATATGAATATGGATTGGATCGTTTCAAAGAAGAAAGAAGATTTTCTTGGCAAGAGATCCTTTACGAGACCTGATACCGTTAGACCTGATAGAAAAAAATTTGTTGGACTCTTAGTTAATAACAAAAAAACGATCCTTCCGGAAGGATCACATATCGTTGAAAAGGCATTAAAACAGCCACCGATGAAAATGTTAGGACATGTTACATCTAGTTATTACAGTCCTACTTTAGGTTATCCTATCGCTCTAGCGATGTTAAAAGATGGCGTTAGTAAAATGGGTGAACAAGTAGTTGTACCACTTATGAATGGCAAGATTATTGAAGCTACTGTGACAGATACAATATTCTACGACAAAGAAGGTAAGAGGAATAATGAGTAATCAACCGCAAATTTTTTCCCCTCTTACACAAAAAGAAAAAATCGCTTCGGATAATATTTCATTGGAGCTAATTGATTTTTTAGGAAAAATTAATGTGAGATTAAAGGAAGATGATGTGCAAGCAAGGGATGCAGTAGAAAAATACCTTACATATAGCCTTCCAAAAAGTGCTGGTGAAGTCACTGGAAATAATGAGACTAGAGTTTTGTGGTTAGGACCAAATGAATATTTATTATTAAGTGAAGATGAAAAAAAAGACAATGTTATCAATGGATTAAGAGAAATACTTTCAGATTTATTTTGCGCAATTACTGATGTATCTGATTATTATTTGACGATGAGACTCAGTGGCCCAAAAAGTATTGAAGTCTTAACAAAAGCTTGCCCTCTTAATTTTGATCAATATCTCACAAAAGGAAATTCTTGCGCTCAATCATATATAAGTAAGGCAACAGTCCTCATTGACAGATTATCAGATGACCTAGTTTTTGATATATCAGTTAGATGGAGTTTCGCTGATTATTTATGGGATTGGTTGGCGGATTCAAGCAATGAATTTATTTTAAGCAAAAAGTAATTATTGTGAAAGTATCATTATTACTTGCCTTATCTCGATCAGTATTTAAAAAATGCCCGCAATGTGGAGAAGAAAGAATTTATAAGCAATATTTGAAACTGAAGTCTAATTGCAATAATTGTAATGAAAAGCTCTCAATTTATAGAACGGATGATTTTGGTCCTTGGCTTACAATTATTATTGTTGGACACATCATTGTTCCTTTAGTTCTATATATAGAACAAAACTATTCACCTCAGTTATGGTTGCAAGCAATTACGTGGATACCAATTACAATACTGACAGTACTTTATATGCTTCCGATATCAAAAAGTATATGTCTGGCTATATTGTGGAGCTTAAGGGATAAATAATTATGAGATTGGTTTTATTGTTCTTATTTTTATTTTATGCTGCGTCAGCAAGTACTGAAAACCTACTACAAACCCCTGCACATCATTTATCGGATGGAACTTATGCAAACACTAATGGAGTACCATATGAAAGTAGTTTTAAAAAACTATTACAATGGAGTTGGGAGAGAAGAAGTAAGGATTTATCGACATTTAAATTTGAAATGGAGAAACCAAATTACAAAGAAATATATAACAATGATAACATTGTTACTACATGGATTGGGCATGAAACTTTTTTATATCAAAACAAGGATATAAATGTGCTTACAGATCCACATTTTACTGATCGAGCCTCACCATTAAGTTTTGCCGGACCAAAGAGATATATGCCACCCGGTATGGAAATTGAAGATTTACCAAACATTGATGTCGTAACAATTTCTCATAGTCATTATGACCACCTTGATTATAGAAGCGTGAAATTAATCTCGGAAAAATACGAAGATGTACTTTTTTTAGTTCCTCTGGGTCTCGAAGAATGGTTCATAAATAAAGGTATAAAAAATGTGAGAGAACTTGATTGGTGGGACTCAATTAAAGTAAGTGATACAGAAATTACTTTTGCTCCAGTACAGCATTGGTCGGCAAGGGGCTTATTTGATAGAAATGAAACTTTATGGGGAGCTTGGCATTTTAAAAACTATTATCATAGCTTTATTCATTTAGGTGATACAGGCTATTCTGATGATTTTAAAGAAATCAGAAAAAGATTAGGGTCAGTTGATTTAGCCGCTATTCCAATCGGTGCTTACGAGCCAAGATGGATCATGGAAGTTTCACACATGAATCCTGAAGAGGCAGTTATGTCTTTCTTGGATTTAGAAGCTTCTAAAGCCATTGGCATGTCTTGGGGAACATTTATTTTGACCGATGAGCCTGTAAGAGAGCCGCCTCAAAAGTTAATTGAAGTCGTCTCAAAATATAATATTTCTCAAGATAGATTTTTCACATTAAAGCATGGAGAAACTTACTTAGATAATTGAAGTTTAATTTTTGAAAGTAAGTAAAGAGACAAAAAAGAAATAAAAAAGCCTAATATTAATGAACTTAAAGCCGTTTCAAGTTCTATAGGTAAGTGCACTTTTTCAAAAGCTAAATTTAGAAATTCATTAAACAAAAGAAATAGAACTAATGCCAAAAAGCATGATGTGTAGTGAGCAAATACATTTGAAGTACGAACAAAATTAAATTGTTTGTAGTCAATATCTTTGCCGATAAAGAAACCAATCATTAGACCTCCGATTGCTATTGCTGCTTCGTTTCCATGTGCAGTCGGCCATGTAAGATAAAATAAAAGAAAGATTACAACTAATGATAAATATTTTGTAAAGGTATTGAATTTAATATTTCCTCTTTCAATGTTTTTGTAGATAAGGTCTGCAATGTAAAGAGTAACTAATCCAACAACCAAGCCTCCTAAAATATCTCCAATGTCATGAACTCCCAAGTAAACTCGGCTTAGAGGCACTCCAAAGAGAAAAATTATTGAAAGTGATTTCACAAATAAATTCTTTACATTTAAGGCTATATAAAGCCAAATCACGACCGCAATTTGAGTGTGACCACTTGGAAACCCGAATGAAGTTTCAGTTTGAAGCCATGGATCAATATTAAGAGCAAAATCCGGCCTAGGATCTTGAAAAATATCTTTCAGAAATGAATTTATAATTGCGGAAAAGAAAACTATTACAAGAAGTTTGCCAAAAACTTTTCGGTCATAACACCAATAAATAAATGGGATAAACATGAATAAAAAATCTCGATATCCCAACCATGTAAAAAATTCAAATATAGGAGTTAAATAGGGTGTTCGAATATTGACTACCCAACTAATGTCATTAAGTAAACTATAAATCATGAATATCTGTTGTATTTGTGGTTTTATTAATTATATATCAAAAAATCATTAATTAGATATTTAAATGAAAGCAATAGGATACAACTCATACGGAGATATTGATAATCTTGAAATTTTAGAGGTTGCTGAGCCAAGACCTAAAAGATCAGAAGTAATTGTAAAGATCGAGGCCGTATCGCTTAATCCAGTTGATATCAAAAAAATGCAAGGTGGGTTTAAGCCTATAACCAATCTGAATAAATTTCCTATATTCACTGCTTGTGATTTCAGTGGTGAAATTACTGAAATTGGAAGAGATGTAGGTGCTTTTAAAGTTGGCGATAAAGTATTTGGCATGACAGACATATTATTTAATGGAAGTGCCGCAGAAAAAATTAAAATTTCTCAAAAGTTAATTTCACTTGTACCAAAAAATATCAAGTTACACGAAGCGGCCGCTATTCCTCAAGTAGCAAATACATCGTTGCTAGCATTGAGAAATATTGCTTCAATTCGAAAGGGACACAAGATCTTAATTAACGGTGCATCCGGAGGAGTAGGTTCTTTTGCAATTCAAATGGCTAAAATATATGAAACAGAAATAACTGCGGTAACAAGTGATAGAAATTACGAATGGATTAAAAATGATTTTAATATAGATGACGTTGTTGATTATACAAAAGAAGATATTTTATCTTCATCAAAAAAATATGATATCGTTTTTGATGCAAATGGAAATCTATCTTTTCCTAAGGCATCAAAAATCTTATCGGCTAACGGAATATATGTGACTACAAAAAATAATATCTACAATAATATAGATGTAGCAAAACAGTTGTTTCAAAGAAAAAAATCAAGAGTCGTATTATCTGGTAGAACATCAACTGCAAATTTAGATTTATTTAGAATGTGGATTGAAGATGGAAAGATTAAGCCCATCATCGAAAAAATATTTTCTTTTGATCAATACCATGATGCTTACAATCATCTCAAAAGTGGTCGCGCAAAAGGCAAAATACTTTTAACCTTTAATTAAAATATGTCTGACATTGAGGTAAAAAATATCATTAATCCTATTCCCGCAACAGACGGTGCTGGAGTAAAATTAAAAAGAAGTATAGGTGTGGAGCCAAACTATTTTGATCCTTTTTTAATGTTGGATGAATTTGGCTCTGAAGACAGTAAGGACTATATAGCTGGTTTTCCATCACATCCTCATAGAGGAATAGAGACAGTGACATATATGCTGGCTGGAGAATTTGAGCATAAAGATAGTACTGGTGGAGAAGGAAGAATGACAGCAGGCGATGTACAGTGGATGAAAACTGGAAGTGGAATTATTCACTCCGAAATGCCTGCTATGAAGGAGGGCAAGCTTCATGGTTTTCAGTTATGGATTAATATGCCTGCTAGCTTAAAAATGAGTAAGCCTGAATATCATTATATTGATGCCAATGAAATGAGTGTACATAATGATGAAGATAAAAAAATTAAAGTAATTGCTGGAAAATTTGAGAATGCTGAAGGGCCAATCAAAAAGCATAATGTTGAGCCAATATTCTTTGATGTTGAACTTAAACAAAATAAACAGTTTAGTTTTTCAATACCTAAATCGCATAACAGTTTTGTTTACTTGGTTGATGGCAGAATAAAAATCGGCAACCTACCTCATGATAATATTGAGGGATCTAAACTAGTATTATTGACGAATGGTAATAATTTGAAAGTATCAGCTGAAACCAATGCTAAGTTTTTATTAATCGCGGGTGAACCAATTGGTGAAAGCATTGCTCGTGGCGGACCATTTGTAATGAATACCAAAAGTGAGATCATTCAAGCGATTAATGACTATAATAACGGAACATTTGTAAGATAAGGAAAAATATGAGCATTTATGATATTGAAGTAAAAGACATTGATATGAACTCTATCAAAATGGAAGAATTTAAGGGAAAAACTTTATTAATTGTAAACGTAGCAAGTGCTTGTGGATTTACGCCGCAATATACTGGCTTACAAAATCTCTATGATAGATATAAAGACAAAGGGTTAGAAATTTTAGCATTTCCCTGTAATCAATTTGGTGCCCAAGAAAAAGGGACGAATGAGGAAATAAAAGATTTTTGTGACACAAAGTATAATGTATCCTTTCGCCTGTTTAATAAGATTGATGTAAATGGAGAAAATGCATCGCCTCTTTTTGTTAAGCTTACTGAAGAAGCTGGCAGAGAGATACAGTGGAATTTCACAAAGTTTTTAATCAATAAAGAAGGTGAATTTGTTAGAGGTTTTGGTACACAAAAAAAACCTGAAGAGATTGAAGAGCATATAAAAGCTATTATTTAAGATGTCAGACAGATTAAAAGAAATTTTTATTGAACCACAAACTTGCTATAAATTTACTGAAAAGGAAGTTGCAAACGACACGCTCAATGAACTTTATAATCTTGTTAAGTGGGGCCCAACCTCGTTTAACTCTAGTCCAATGAGATTAAAGTTTCTTAAAAGTAGTACCTCAAAGGAAAAGCTATCAAAATTAGTGAGTGATGATAATATTAGCAAAGTTATCAACGCACCTGTATGTACAATTATTGGAATGGACATAGAATTTTGGCGTGATCTTCCCAGAAACTATTTACGTGAGGATGCTAAGCAATATTTTGAAAATGATACAACCAAGTCTGAGGTTACAGCTTTTAGAAACTCATCAATTCAGGGAGGTTACTTTATAAAAGCAGCAAATTCCCTTGGTTTATCAGTAGGGCCAATGTCTGGCTTCTCAAATGATCTGGTTGATAAAGAATTTTTTAATGACACAACTATTAAAAGCAACTTTCTATGTAATTTGGGATACGCTGCTGAAGGTGGTTTTTATGAGAGAGCCCCGAGGTATGACTTTTCTGATATTGCTGAAATAATTTAAGCGGCAATCAAATTTAGATAAGTATCTTCTAACTTATTGATATCTCTTGCTCTTATTAGTTCATTCACTTCTTGTTTAAATTTTTTAGATCCTGGAACTCCAAAACAAAGTGAAAGTAATGGACTGAGCAATTCATAGGTAGATACAGTTTCAATATTCATTTTAATATAATCAAAATACTTTTTCACGACATCGGACTTGTTAACTTGAATATTACTTTGACCATAAAAAATATGATCCACGTCTTTAATAAAAAAAGGGTTTGCCTGTACTGCTCGACCTACCATCACTCCATCTAAATATTTCAATTGTTCAATACAGTCATCAATATTTGTCAAACCTCCATTCATGATAAATTTAATATCAGGAAATTCTTTTTTGATATTGTAAACAAATTCATATTTAAGTTCAGGCAATGTACGATTTTTTTTTGGATCAAGACCTTTTAGAAAAGCTTTACGGGCATGAATAAAAATAACTTTCACATCACTCTCAAGAACTGTAGAAATGAAATTTCTAAAAAAATCATAAGAGTCAAATTCATCAACACCAATTCTGCATTTTAATGAAACATCCATTGAAGTCTCTTCTTTCATTCCACTTAAGCAATTCCTAACCAGTTCTGCTTCTTTCATCAAACACGCCCCCATTTTCCCTTGAGAAACTTTTTTAGAGGGGCAGCCAACATTTAAATTGATACCCTGATAATCAAACTTATTTGCTAAACTTGTTGAATATTTTAATAAGCCTATATCAGAACCACCAACCTGTAGAATGACAGGTTTTTCGATATTTTCTTTTCTAAGAAGTTTTTTGTAATCGCCTCTGTGTAAAGCTTGACTGGCTATCATTTCAGTAAATAAAACAGCTTCTTTTGAGATAAGACGGTACATGTACCTTGCGCTAGGAGTTGTTACTCCCATCATTGGTGCTACAGAAAAGCGATAGTCAACGTTCAAATTATTCATAATTTAGTTTTTGCCTAACAGTTATAAGCACTCCGCTACTCACAATACAAAGAATTCCAAAGCACACTATTATGTTTGGAATATCTCTAAAAAATAAGACGCTTATTAGCATATTACTGACGATTTCAAAATAGTGAAATGGAGCCAAAATGCTTGCTTCAGCATTTTGATAAGCTTTTATAAATATAAAATGCACCAGAATCACAACTAAACCAATTGAGCCCATCAAAATAATCTGACTAAAATTAGGATCACTGTCCCAATAAAAAGGAAGAAAGATAGTCATTATTAGTGCCCCAGGAATAGCGGTATAACACAGGCTTACCCATGGATCAGAAGTAAAGTTTACGCGGCGCGTGTAAACAAGATACATTGCATAAAAGAATCCTGAAAATAAGGCAAATAAAGAAAAATAATTAAACTCACTAAACCCTGGCTGTATTACTAAAAGAGTTCCAAAAAAACCAAAAAAAGCACAAAAGATCTTTAGTGAATTTAATTTTTCTCCCAAAATAAATGAAGACATGAATACCACCACAATTGGAGCAATGAGCATTATGCTTAATGCATTAGCAAGAGGGATTTGTGAAATTGATGCATAAAAGAATGCCGTCGCAAGAAATATAAAAGTACCTCTGATTAATTGATGCTTCGTTGATTGATTAACAAATTCTTTTTTTCCTTTTAAAAAATAAACAAGTGGCACTAAGAAAATAAAATGGCTGAAAAAACGTCCCCAAATTATTTCAAGTATACCAATGTCCTCGCTTAAGTACTTAGCAAGCGCATCATATAAAGGAGCTATTAATAATCCAAGGCATAACAAAGATATGCCTAAAATAACGTTCTGCTCTTTAAGCATGGTTTATTTATTTAGTTCACGCATGGCCTGATCAATTCCCTCAATTGTGAGAGGAAACATCCGATCAGAAAAGATCTGCTTTATAATGGAAGTTGATGCAATTCTATCCCAATATCGTTCAGGTATCGGATTAAGCCAAATCGCATTTTCGTATACGTTTAACATTCTAGTTAGCCAAGTTTCACCAGACTCTTCGTTCCAGAACTCTACACTTCCGCCAGGGTAGGTTATTTCATATGGGCTCATTTCAGCGTCTCCAACAAATATTACTTTATAATCAGACGGGTATGTGTGCAGAACGTCCCATGTTTTGATATTGTCATTGTATCTGCGATTATTATCTTTCCAAACCGCATCATACAAGCAATTGTGGTAGTAGAAATATTCCATGTGTTTAAATTCTGTTCTTGCTGCAGAAAATAGCTCCTCACAGATTTTAACATGCGCATCCATTGATCCACCAACATCAAAAAAAAGTAATACTTTGATTTTATTTCTTCGTTCAGGCATCATTTTAACGTCAATGTAACCTTTATGAGCAGTAGATTTGATTGTATTATCTAAATCTAACTCAGTTTCAGCTCCTTCACGCGCAAACTTTCTCAACCTTCTAAGAGCAATCTTTATATTTCTAGTACCAAGTTCTACGTCGCCATCTAAGTTGCTAAATTCTCTTTTATCCCAAACTTTTACTGCCTTTTTATTTTTTCCTTCTTTCTGACCAATTCTTATTCCTTCAGGGTTATAGCCGTATGCTCCAAATGGAGATGTTCCACCTGTTCCAATCCATTTGCTTCCACCTTGGTGCCTCTTTTTTTGCTCTTCCAACCTCTGTTTGAGCGTTTCCATTAACTTGTCCCAGCCACCCAAGGACTCAATCATTTTTTTTTCTTCATCAGTTAAATACTTTTGCCCCATCAATTTTAACCATTCTTCTGGTATTTCTTTTGCTGTTTCACCTTCAGGGTTCTCTAATCCCTTAAATGAATGGCCAAAAACTCGATCAAATTTATCTAAATATCTCTCATCTTTGACTAATGCTGAGCGGCTTAGATAATAAAAGTCGTTAACATTGAATGAGTCAACAACACGCTTATTCATCGCATCCATCAACATCAAGTATTCTTTTAATGATACGGGTAAGCTCGCTTGCTTGAGGTCAAAGAAGAAATTAATAAACATAAAATATTATTTTATAGAGATTCTTGCTCTACTCAACATTCTCATTTTCTCTGCGAGATATGAAGGCTAGACGCTCAAATAAATGAACATCTTGTTCATTCTTTAATAGAGCTCCATGAAGAGGTGGTATTAACTTTTTCGGATCCTTTTCTCTTAGGATTTTAGCATCTACATCATCCGTCATGAGCAACTTTAGCCAATCAATTAGTTCAGAGGTAGATGGCTTCTTTTTAATTCCTGGAACTTCTCTAATATCGTAAAATATTTTAAATGCTTCTTGAATTAGATCTTTTTTTATATCTGGATAATGTACTTCAACGATCTCTTCCATCGTATTTGGATCAGGAAACTTAATATAATGAAAAAAGCACCTTCTGAGAAACGCGTCTGGTAATTCCTTTTCATTGTTTGATGTTATAATTACTATTGGCCTATTTTGCGCCTTAATTGTCTCACCAGTTTCGTAAACAAAAAATTCCATTTTATCTAGTTCTAGTAGCAGATCGTTGGGAAATTCGATATCAGCCTTGTCAATTTCATCAATTAGTAGAACTGGCCTTTTATCGCTCTCAAAAGCATTCCATAACTTACCTTTGCTAATATAATTTTTGATATCCTTAACTTTTTCATCTCCAAGCTGCGAATCTCGCAATCTTGTAACAGCATCATATTCGTAGAGACCCTGTTGAGCTTTAGTTGTGGACTTAATATGCCATGTGATTATTTCAGCATCTAGAGATTTTGCTACCTCATGAGCTAGCATTGTTTTTCCAGTACCTGGCTCACCTTTAACTATTATTGGTCTTTCAAGAGTAATAGCGGCATTAACTGCTACTTTAAGATCCTCTGTTGCAATATAGGAGCTGGTTCCTTCAAACTTCATATAATTAAGATTAATTTTAGAGAAACATATTATATTTCAGTGATTTATCAATCATAAAAATTGTAATGATCCGTTGACTTAAATAATAAAAACCACTAAAAGCACCCAACTGTTTTTAATCTTAATTCTCAAGGAGTAAATATGGTCAAACTTCCAAAAACCTACAAGCCAACAAAATCTGAAAAATTCATGAATGCAAAGCAAAAAGAATATTTTAGAACCAAGCTTAAAAATTGGAAGGATGAGATTTACAGAGAAAGTAGAGAAACAGTCGAAAATCTACAAGACTCAATTGCTCCAGCTGACATGTCTGATAGAGCTACCCAAGAGTCAGAGAAATCCCTTGAGTTAAAGTCTCGAGATAGGCAACGTAAATTAATCGCCAAGATAGATGCTGCTCTTGCTAGGATAGAAAATGGAAGCTATGGCTATTGCGAAGTTACCGGAGAACCCATAAATATCGAAAGATTGGACGCTAGGCCAGTAACTACTCTTAGTATTGAAGCTCAAGAAATGCACGAGAGAGACGAAAAGCTTCATTCTGACGATTAAATAGTTATTAACAGCGAAAATCAGCCAATTTTAGATATATATTTAAGTTAATCTAATTGAGTTATATCATTAGATATAGAATCACCTGTTGATAAAAACTATAAAATTTAAGAACATTAATTGAACAAATTATATTTTATCGTTATTTAACAATAGTTTATAAGGTATTGTAAAATGAGAACAAAATGTGTACAAATGGAACATATATTAAAACTAAGTTTGGAGAAAGCACATGACAAAAGCAAATTTAAAAGTGGTAGACGATAAAAAGATGGATAACTCAGAAAAAGCAAAAGCTTTAGACGTAGCAATGTCACAAATTGAGCAAACTTACGGAAAAGGCTCAATTATGAAACTTGGCCAAAGGACCGTTATGGATGTTGAGGCTATTTCAACTGGGTCTTTATCTTTAGATGTAGCTTTAGGCATAGGTGGACTGCCAAAAGGTAGAATAGTAGAAATTTATGGACCAGAGTCATCGGGTAAAACAACTCTTGCATTACATGTTATTGCCGAAGCGCAGAAAAAAGGTGAGAATTGTGCATTTATTGATGCTGAGCATGCATTGGATCCTGCTTATGCAAAAAAACTCGGCGTAAACATTGATGAACTTATCATTTCGCAGCCAGATACAGGTGAGCAAGCTCTTGAAATAACTGACTCACTTGTTAGATCGAAAGCAATATCAGTTCTAGTTGTCGACTCAGTTGCAGCATTAACCCCTAAAGCAGAAATTGAGGGTGAAATGGGAGATGCGCACATGGGTCTTCAAGCAAGATTAATGAGTCAAGCATTAAGAAAACTTACAGGCTCCGTTTCTAAATCTAATTGTATGGTAATATTCATTAACCAAATTCGAATGAAAATTGGTGTGATGTTTGGTAGTCCTGAAACAACAGCTGGTGGTAATGCTTTGAAGTTTTACTCATCGTGCAGATTAGATATAAGAAGGATAGGTGCAATAAAAGATAAAGACGAAATTATTGGAAACCAAACAAGAGTAAAGGTTGTAAAAAATAAAGTTGCCCCACCGTTCCGCGTAGTGGAGTTTGACATTATGTATGGTGAAGGAATCTCAAAATTGGGTGAGCTCATTGATTTGGGTGTTAAAGTCGGCACCATTGAAAAGTCAGGTGCATGGTTTTCTTATAAAGGCAATAAGATTGGCCAAGGACGAGAAAACTCCAAGATCTTTTTAAAGGATAATCCTGCAGTAGCTAATGAAATTGAATCAATAATTAGAGGACAATCTGAGGAAATACCTGAGCAAATTGGAGAAAATGAAGAAGTCGAAGATACTCCAGAAGAATAAGAAATTCATATAAATTGATCATAGCAAAAAGGCGCTTGAAGCGTCTTTTTGCGTTTTAGTCATCTCGATGTTATACCTTAACTATGAAGATTAATAGTTTAAGGGACTCATTCATATCTTACTTTGTTAAAAATGGACATAAACATGTTCATTCAAGTCCCCTTGTGCCTCAAAATGATCCTACTCTAATGTTTGCTAATTCAGGAATGGTACAATTTAAAAATGTATTCACAGGATTAGAGAAAACAGATTTTAACCGTGCCGTAACGGCTCAGAAATGCATTAGGGCAGGGGGAAAACACAATGATTTAGAAAATGTAGGCTATACTTTAAGGCATCACACTTTTTTTGAAATGTTGGGTAATTTCTCATTTGGAGATTATTTTAAAGATGATGCGATAGATTACGCATGGAGATTTATAACTTCTGAACTAGGAATAAATAAAGATAAGCTTTGTGTAACTATTTATCACGATGATGAGCAGGCTTACAATGCTTGGAAGAAAATTACCGGTTTCAGTGATGATAGAATAATAAGAATTTCTACAAAAGATAATTTCTGGTCAATGGGAGAAACAGGGCCATGCGGACCTTGCTCGGAAATATTTTATGATCATGGTGAAAATTATATTGGTAAACCACCTAGTGAAGCTGATGAAACGGGCGATCGATTTGTAGAAATATGGAATCTCGTTTTTATGCAGTATGAGCAAGTCGATTCAGAAAATCGTATTGATTTACCACGACCCTCAATAGATACAGGTATGGGCATTGAGAGAATAGCCGCAGTTATGCAAGGCACTAATGATAATTATCAAGTTGATAGTATATTAGAAATTATTAGTCATTCTAAAGAATTAACTAAAAATGATAACGAAAATTTAATATCAAGCCATAGAGTAATAGCTGATCATCTCAGATCTTCATGTTTTTTAATTGCTGACGGCGTCCTTCCATCCAATGAAGGCAGAGGTTATGTCTTAAGGAGAATCATGAGGAGGGCAATGAGACACGTACACATTCTGAATTACGATGATTTACTGATGCACAAACTTGCACCAACACTAATTTCAAATATGAAAATGTCCTATCCTGAGCTTGAAAGAGCAGAGTCTTTAATAAATGAAACATTGAAATATGAAGAACAAAGGTTCAGAGATTTATTGTCCAGAGGAATTAAGCAACTTGATACAATGATCGATAATTTGAATGGAAAAACTATTCTAAATGGGCAGTCAGCTTTTAAGCTTTATGACACATATGGCTTCCCAATTGATTTAACGCAAGATATTTTGAGAAATAAGAAAATTGAAGTGGATATTGATGATTTTAGAAAATGTCTTGAGGATCAAAAAGAAAAAGCTAGAAGCAATTGGACTGGATCTGGTGGCACAGCTACCGATAAAATTTGGTTTGAGTTAAATAAAAGTTTATCCCCTACAGAGTTTTTAGGCTACACATCTGATGAAACAGAAGGAAGTATTATTTCTATAATAAAAGAAGGTGTATTAGTTGATAAATTACATAGCGGTGACAACGGATCACTAATACTCAATCAAACGGTATTTTATGCTGAATCTGGTGGACAAATTGGTGATACAGGAACAATACAAGCTGATAATTTTGAATTTGAAGTTTCAGACACACAAAAAAAAGGAAACCTATTTGTGCATCACGGTAAAGTAATTAAAGGAGATATCAATAAAGGTACAGGTGTACATTTGTCAATTAATTCAGCTAGAAGGAGCTCATGTAAGACTTATCATTCTGCAACACATATTCTACATCAAGCATTAAGAGAAGTTCTGGGAGATCATGTGACTCAGAAAGGCTCTTTAGTTTCGTTTGACAAATTAAGATTTGATTTCAGTCATCATAAATCACTTACAGAAAGTGAGATATCTAAAATAGAACAGATTACAAATACAGTTATTGAGGAAGGATCAGATGTTGAAACTCAAATTATGACCCCAGACGACGCTGTAAATGCTGGAGCACTTGCTCTATTTGGAGAGAAATATTCTGATGAGGTAAGAGTGTTAAAAATAGGAAAGATGAGAAATAAAACTTTCAGTGTTGAATTATGTGGCGGTACACATGTTGAGAACACAAGTCAAATTGGGAAATTAAAAATAGTTAATGAATCATCGGTTGCTTCAGGAGTTAGAAGGATAGAAGCTCTGCGCGGCGAAGACTTGAAAGTTTATCAAATGAAAAAAGCAGCAGAGAATAAGAAAATAGAAGAAAAAAAATTAATTTTAGAAACAGATAAATCAAAATCAAAAGAGGTAGTTAATAATTTAATCAAAGAAGTTAATGATGAAATTTCAAATAATAAAAGCACC
>CACGAG010000006.1 GCA_902571005.1 uncultured Pelagibacteraceae bacterium | reverse complement strand
TAACTTCAGTTTTATCTGTTAAAGTTCAAGATCCAAAGTTTTCTTCACAAACAAAAGACAAGCTTGTTTCTTCTGAAGTAAGGCCGGTGGTAGAGAATTTAGTCAATGAAAAATTGTCTGACTGGTTTGAACGACATCCAAATATAGCAAAAGAAATTTTCCTAAAAATTCAAAAAGCTGCTGAGGCAAGAGAAGCAGCAAGAAAAGCTAGAGAACTTACAAGAAGAAAATCTGCACTTGAAATAACAAATCTACCAGGAAAACTAGCTGACTGTCAGGAAAAAGATCCTTCACTTTCAGAAATATTTATTGTCGAGGGAGACTCTGCTGGTGGCTCAGCTAAACAGGGCAGAGATAGAAAGTTTCAGGCAATCTTACCATTAAGAGGTAAGATACTTAATACTTGGAAATCGAGAACAGATAAAATCTTAGGTTCACAAGAAATAGGAACTTTAATTACAGCACTTGGAACAGGCATAGGACCTAATGAATTTAATTCTGATAAGTTAAGATACCATAAAGTTATAATAATGACTGATGCTGATGTTGATGGGTCGCATATAAGAACACTTTTGCTGACTTTCTTTTTTAAGGAAATGAGAGGACTTATTGAAAATGGTAATCTATATATTGCAAGACCACCTTTATTTAAAATTAAACGAGGCAAGGAAGAACTTTATATAAGTGATGAGGAAAATCTACAAAAATCTCTTATAAAATATGGTGTCGATGATGCAATATTTAAAACTGCACTAGGAAATCAATTAAAAGAAGAGGAGTTAGTAAGTACTCTAAATAAAATTACAGAAGTCATTGATATTTATAGTAAGGTTCCTGATAGATATGATAAAAAAGTTTTAGAGCAAATTGCTATTTCTGGGTGTCTGGATGTCAATAAGTTTTTAGGCTCAAAAGAAAAGACAAAAGACGCTGTTAATTATATTTCAAAAAGGATTAATATAAGTAGACCAGACTATGATAGAGGTTGGAAGGGTGAATATTCAATTGATAATGGATTTCTATTTAGGCGTGAATTGAGAGGTCTTGAGGACAGTATTGTTATAGACAATAATTTGTTGGAGTCGCAACTTATAAAAAATCTTAACACAAATTATTCAGAACTTTTTCAAATGTTTGAGATGCCTGGTGAACTAATTTTAAACAATGAAACACTCAAGGTTTATTCCCCATCTCAGCTCTTCAACACTATTCAAAATTTAGGTAAAAAAGGCCTATCTATGCAGAGATATAAGGGATTGGGTGAAATGAATCCGGATCAGCTCTGGGAAACAACATTAGATCCAAAAAATAGATCCTTAATACAAGTAAAAATTGATGATGAAGAGTCTACAAAAGGTGTATTTGAAGATTTGATGGGTGAGAATGTTCTACCGCGAAAAGAATTTATTGAAAATAGAGCTGATAAAGTAGTAAACCTAGATATCTAGTCAAAGCGTATCCTATAAAGATAGCTATCATTCTTTTTTAACCATAATATTTGATTTTTATAATCAGGACAGAATCTTTTAACTAGCATCCAAAAATTTTTTGTATGGTTAAATTCTTTTAAATGGCAAAGCTCATGTACAATAATATATTTTAAGATTTTTTTTGGAGTAAAAATTAATCTCCAATTTAAATGTATTATTCCAGCGGAGTTACAAGATCCCCAATAATTAAAACTATTGGAAATTTTTAGAGCTTTAATATTTAAATCAAGTAATTTAGATATAATTTCAACGTAATTTTTAGATTGATCTAAAATTTGACGATCAATCCATTTTTTAAAAATTTTTTTATGACCATCTTTGTTTGATACGATGATGATCTTATTATTTTTAATATACACTTTATTAAACTTATCTTCTTTAAAAATAACTTTCATTCTTTTCCCCATAATTAATAACGAGGCATTATGCTTTATTAAAACTAAAGGTAGAATTTTATTAATTTCTTTAAATAACCATTTAACATTTTCATTTGCAAATTCCAGCCCACTTTTAAATGAAACATAATTAGGAATAGACACTAACCCACGAAGATTTTTTTTATCAAAAGTAAGCTTATAATTTTTTGATAACTTATTCTTTTTTACCAACAATTGAATGCTTTTCTTGTTATAGCTGATGATATAATATTTTTGCATGTCTTTAGTGATTGAAAGTATATAGAATATTATTAGATTAACATGTCTAATAATAGGAAATAAGTTTTGACTAACTTGCTTAAACAATCTTTTGATGAAGAAATCAATTTAAAATTAAGAACTTTAAACCTTATACACTGGACAGCAATATTTGGTCAGTTTTTTGCTGTTATAATTGCATATTTCTATTTTGAAATAAGTTTTAGTATATATTTCTGTATATTTTTAATTCTCCTTAGCGTTGTACTAAATATTCTTGTAAGTATTTTTTATCCTTTAACAAAAATACTTAATTATAATGAAACTTTTTTAATTCTAGTATTCGATTTGCTACAATTAGTGGGCCTCCTTTTTTTAACTGGAGGTTTAACGAATCCATTTTCTGTATTAATACTTGCGCCACTTGTTATTGCAGCAACCTATCTCGATCTAAAAAGAATAATCGTTATTACGTTAATAGCTATTATTTCACTTAATTTCCTTGCGTTTTTTTATTATCCATTAAAGAGCGATGCATTGGGTATTAGTCAAAATGAATTTTCTAGTTTTGAGATATTTTTAATATGGTCGGCATTAATAATTGCAGCAATATTTCTCACATTTTATTGTTTTAGGGTAGCAGATGACTCAAGAAAAACTCGTAAGGCACTAAAAGAAACGCAACTTTCTCTTTCAAATGAGGAAAAAATTTCTGCACTGATGGGATTAACAGCTGCAGCAGTACACGAACTAGGTACTCCGTTATCAACTATTTCAGTAATAACAAAAGAACTTGTCAATAATAACAATGATGAACAAGTAAAAGAAGATTTAAATGTGATACAATCTCAGCTTAAAAGATGTAGTAATATATTAGAAAGATTAAGATCAAATAGTTTAGATGACAAAAATAATGAGTTTATAAATCAGTTAGACTTTATTCGTTTGATTAATGAAATAACATCCTCTTATGATAATAATAATATTAACATTATAATTTCTAATGATCCTTATTTTGAGAATATCAATGTTACAATTCCCAGGTCAGCTGAACTAGTTCATTCAATAACTAATGTAGTTGATAATGCATTTAAATTTGCAAGCTCGCAAATTGACATCAATTTAATTAGCAAAGAAGATAATATCATTATTGAAGTAGCAGATGATGGTCCTGGATTCGCACCTGAAATATTTCCCTTTCTTGGGGAACCGTATATCAGAAATAATAATAAGGCTAAAAAACAGGGTCTTGGCTTAGGTTTATTCATTTCTAAAAACTTACTTGCAAAGTCCCAAGGTGAGATTAAATTTTCTCAAAGGAAAGATGGTGGAGGATTGGTAAAAATAGTTTTATCAAAAAATTACCTCAATTTATCTAATGAGTAATGTAAAAGAAGTTTATATGAATAACGAAAAATCATTAATGATTATTGATGATGACGATGTGTTTAGGAATAGGTTAATTACTGCAATGAAACGTAAAGGCTATGAAGCTTTTGGGGCTTCATCAGTTTCAGAGGCTATATCATTGGTTAACACAAATGCTCCAAAATATGCTGTAATTGATTTACGCCTAAACGATGGTAATGGCTTGGAAGTTGTTTCAATTTTATCCAATAAAAGACCTGACAGTAAAATAGTAATGCTCACGGGATATGGGAATATTCCAACTGCAGTAGCTGCTGTAAAAGAAGGAGCTTGTGATTACCTTGCTAAACCGGCGGATGCTGATGATATTGAAGCTGCGCTAAAGGCTCCTTATTCATCTACACCTGAACCTCCAAAAAACCCTATGTCCGCTGATAGAGTAAAGTGGGAACATATACTTAGAGTATATGAGCTGTGTAACCGAAATGTTTCGGAGACCGCAAGAAGATTAAAAATGCACAGACGAACTTTACAAAGAATATTGCAGAAAAAATCTCCGAAATAATTAGTTACGCAGTTTTCTTTAATTGATTGATTTCACTTAAGGCACTTACGCCTTGATCAGCGATTTCTTGACCAGCTACAGTGTCACTTTCATTATTTAATTCATCCATGTTGACAAATTCTGCGTAAGTTGCTCTGGTTCTATCAGTAATTATATGGGCCTTCAAAAGTGTTTTGACGAGAACTCTAAAAATATTGTTTTGATTTTTCATCTCGTCCTTGATTACCTCACCCTGATCTATGTATTTATGGAATTCCCGATCAACCCACTTATGATCTAAGCCAACACAAGAGTATACATGTTTCTTTTCGAATGGATTAACTAGGTTAAACAGAAGTTCAACAAATATTTTCTCAGCCCAATCTTCAACTTTGACATGCTCTTTATTAGTTAATTTTGGTACTGTCCTATCTGCCCATATTTTGCCAAATTTATGATGAAATGCTTCATCGCTCATCGTATATTTTAATAGAGTTTTCAATACTGGGTCATTCGTATTTTCATATGCCATGGCAAACGCTCCCATAGCTAATCCCTCGATCATCATTTGCATTCCAATGATCTTTTTATAAACTAAATCAGAAGAAACGATCTCGTTGGCTACTCTACCCAAAGTAGGCCCAACTTTATATGGCGATCCCCATCTTGCTTGTATATATTTAGTAAAACCAGCAACATGTCTAGCTTCTTCTCTTGTCTGATTAGCGGCATATTCTTGAGCACCTGGGTCTCTTAAAACGTGACATAAACTTGCACTTAATGAAAGAGCAGCCTGCTCACCATGAAGAATTTGGGATAAGACAAATCTAAAACTCTCATTATTTAATTTTATTAATTGATGCTTTGACAACTTTTCCCTAATACTTGGAATTTGAAGTTCAATCCCAAAAGGTCCATCAGGGTCAACAATATTTTCATTTTCTATGTCAAATGGAATGTCAAAATCAATGTATTTTTTATCGTTGGGATCCCAAAAATGTTTATGTGTAGCGCTAATTATTTTATCAAAAGCATCTGATCGATCACTGTAACGATCTTCATCCATCATTGGAATAAAGTGTTTTGGATTTGCTGCATTATAAGCAGGATCTTTTGTAAGAGAGTTTTTGCCTGATTTAGAGGTTTGCCATTTTTCTTGAACCTTATAAACTTGATCTTTAGCAATAATTTTTGCAATCTGTATTCTTTGTGAAAATTCAACCATACTTTTATTATAATGATTTTTTACAAATTATAAAATATATTTGTGAACATTTGTTCATTTTTAAATATAAAATACCTATTAATTTCAATATCTTAGATACACGATAAAGTTTTGTCATTATTAACTTACTAGCCGCAAACTTGAAATATATTTTGTACAATTTAATTTAAACGTATACAAAACCATGATTTTCTCATATTTTTTCCCCAATCACATATTAACTCTATAGTAAAATGCTGCAAAAAATTGAAAATTGGTTTTTTAGATTCCGTTTTTGGGTGCTTGCAAGTTTTGTATTGTTAACGATAATAATGGGTTACTTTGCAGTCCAAATCAGAATGGACGCTGGTTTCTATAAGCAATTACCAAATAGTCATTCGTTTGTTAAAACTTACTATGAGTATCAAGCCGATTTAAGCGGTACTAATAGTATTACTGTTGCCTTAAGAACTACAGAAGGAGATATTTTTAATAAAGAGTATTTAAGTAAACTTTTTGAGTTGAATCAATCTATTAGATATTTACCAGGGGTTAACCAAGGCTCAATGCAATCACTTTGGACACCTAATGTGAAAGTGATGCGTGTTACAGAGGAAGGCTTTGAAAGTACAGAGGTCATTCCTGGTGATTTAACTCCTGAAAAATTGTCATTAGATGAAATCAATAAAATTAAGGAACGAATATTAACAGGTGGGCATGTAGGTAGTATCGTTTCAAATGACTTTACTTCATCTCTTATTAAAGTTGAATTAACCGAGTTTAATAGAAAAACTGGAGAAAAATTAGATTACTTGCAATTAGGTAAAGACATTGAAGAAATCAGAGATGAATTTGAGCAGGGAATATATAGAGTTGAGATAACTGGCTTTGCAAAAATGATATCTGACATTGCCAGTGAAGCATACAATGTTGTAATATTTTTTGCTCTAGCCTTCTTGCTTACTGTATTAGCAGTTTATTGGTACTCACGCTCCTGGACGCTAACTTTTCTGCCCCTTGTTTGCTCATTAACATCATTAGTATGGCAATTTGGAATGTTAAAAATTTTAGGTTTTGGACTAGATCCTCTTGCAATTCTAGTGCCTTTCTTAGTATTTGCTATCGGTGTTTCTCATGGAATTCAACAAGTCAATCAGATTACAAAAGAAGTCATAGAAGGACAATCAGCTGAGTATGCTGCAAGGGCTTCGTTCTCAAGACTATTAGTACCTGGTACGATGGCATTAATTACGGATTTAGTTGGATTCGGGACACTTATTTTACTACCAATTGGGATGATCCAAGAGCTTGCAATCACAGCTTCAATTGGAGTTGCATTCAAAATAATCACAAACCTAGTTATGCTTCCACTTGCCGCTTCTTATGCAAGGTATAATGAAAGTTTTGCAACTAGAGCACAATCTGCCATTACGTATCGACAGAATTTGATGGGATTTTTTGGCAAATTAGCTAAACCTCGACCTGCTGTTATAACTTTATCATTCAGTGCATTATTATTCGCTGGAGCAACTTACTTAGCTAGTGAGAGACATGTAGGAGATCTTCATGCAGGTGCTCCTGAGCTTCGAGCAGAAGCAAGGTACAATCAAGACATTACAGAGTTAACAAAAAGATATAACGTTACAACAGATGTATTAGTTATCATAGCTGAAGTTGGGGCCGCTGTTGGTATCAATCCCTGTAGATCTGATGATGTAATGGCTGCACAGGATAATCTTCATTGGTATCTAGAAAATATTGATGGCGTTACCAAAGTAATTTCCTTATCAAGCGTTGCAAAAAGAGCTTTAAGTGGTTACGCAGAGGGTAACCTTAAATGGACATATCTTCCAAGAAATGAAAGAGCACTAGCTTTTGCAACAAGTGTTGTTGACCCTTCAACAGGGCTTATTAATGAAGCATGTTCTATTATGCCTATATATGTTTTCACAAAAGATCATAAAGCGACAACTATTAGTCATATCATTGAAACTGTTGAATCGTATAACGACAAATATCGAGACCTTGACGACTCAATTACTTGGAGGGTTCAGATACAAAAACCAACAGAAGGTACTGATATAATTCCTTTTGCAGCCTTCTCGGGTACAACAATGCAACCAATAGAAGTACTAGGTTTAAAAAATCCAGCTGTGTTTAGTGATGATGAATTCACTGACTTTGCTTATGAAAATGGATTTAACAGCCGAAACTTGTGGGTTGGCAGTCTTGGAAATTATTATAGAGACATAGATTCATTTGATGAAAATGTAAACTTCAGAGTTAAAGATATAAAGCAATCAGAAAAAGTTTTTAAAGAATTTTTTGAGAAAAATCCAGATTATACAGATATCGTATTCGAGTCAGATGAAATCAAATATAGGCTGGCAAGTGGCACAGTTGGCATTCAACATGCAACAAATGAAGTTATTGAAAAAGGTGAATTACCAATGATGATTGCAGTATACATTGTTATTGTAATTTTAGTGTTCACTACTTACTTAGATTGGAGAGCTACAATATGTTGCACAGTTCCTCTAACTTTTGCAACTATGTTGGGTTATGCTTTTATGGAACTAGCACAAATTGGGCTAAAAGTTTCTACTTTACCAGTTATGGTCCTTGCAGTAGGAGTCGGAGTCGATTATGCATTTTACATATACAACAGACTCAATATGAGAATGAAAGAAGGATTAGACATCACAGAAGCATTCGAGCATACATTTGCAAACACTGGTGCTGCAGTGGTATTTACGGCTATAACTCTGGCGATTGGTGTTTCTACATGGTCATTCTCTGCGCTAAAATTTCAGGCAGATATGGGCTCGTTACTTACATTTATGTTTATAATAAATATGGTATGTGCGATGACGACGTTACCTGCTCTAGCTGTAGTACTTGATAAATTATTTCCAAGAAAAAAAACTAATTCTTAGTTAATTTAAGAAATACGTCTTCAAGTTTTGTTTCATTTATTGTTAAATCTTTAACCTGAATATTAGATAATTGTAATGCATCTAAAATTTTGTTGAATCTAATTTTGCTAGGTTTGTAATTAATTATTAGAGTTTTATTATTTATTTCACATTCTACATCTAATCCCATTATCGGATCTAGATTGAAATTTACACTATCTAATGAAATAAATATTTGCTTTCTGTCAATTAATGATTTTATATTTGATGTTGTATCCTTTGTTATTAAATTACCATTATCAATTATTGCAATTTCGTTACACAACTCTTCTGCTTCATGTAAATAATGAGTTGTAATAATAATTGTTTTACCTTCATCATTTAATTTATTTATATTGGCCCACAAATTTGCCCTGAGCTCAACATCCACTCCCGCAGTTGGTTCATCAAGAATCAGTATTTCAGGATCATGAACCATCGCTTTAGCTATAAGTAACCTTCTTCTCATACCTCCTGATAATGTTCTAGCATATGCGTGAGATTGATCTTCTAGTGCAAGAAGCTTTAGGATCTCATGAGTCCTTCTATTATTTTTTCGAACACCAAATAAACCAGCCTGAATTTCTAGTAACTCATATGGAGTAAAAAAAGGATCAATATTTAATTCCTGAGGGACTATGCCCATTAATTTTTTTACATCTTTTAACTTTTCATCATGGCTCATGCCAAATATGTCTATTTGTCCAGATGTTTTTCTTACCAGATCAGCTAAAATATTAATAAAAGTAGATTTACCCGCGCCATTAGGTCCTAGCAATCCAAATATCGAACCTTTCTTTACTTGAAGAGAGATATTGTTTAGAGCTACTTTTTCATTTTTAGATCCTACGCCGTAAATTTTATTTAAATCTCTTACTGATATAGCGACATCGCTTGACATAAAAAAATAATAAATATTAGAATTAATAGTTTTTCAAAGTAATTTCTTGTATCATTCTGATTATGAATTCTCCAGAAATAAAAAGCGAACAAAATAAAGATGTTGAATATGTAAATTCAAAAAAATTAAGCTGTGCTGGAGTTGAAGGTCCATTAGGTCACCCAAAAGTATACCTTGATATGGGAGATGATAACCAGATCGTTTGTCCGTATTGTAGTAAATTATTTATACTTAAATAAATGGCAGAAAAAAATCACCTATTTCTGGTTGATGGATCAGGATATATTTTTAGAGCATATTACGCATTGCCGCCATTATATCGAAAAAGTGATGGGCTGCCAACTGGGGCAGTGAATGGTTTTTGTAACATGCTTTATAAATTAATTGAAGATACTGACAAAAAGATTAGCCCGACACATCTAGCGGTAATTTTTGACAGTGCCAGAAAAACTTTCAGAAATGATATTTATAAAGAATATAAAGCTAATAGAGGTGATCCACCAGAGGACTTAATACCACAATTTAAAATAATTAAGGATGCTGTGAAAGCCTTTGGTATACCATCTATTGAATTAAGTGGTTATGAAGCAGATGATATTATTGCGACATATGCATCACTCGCAGAAAATAAAAAATGGAGTGTATCCATAGTTTCCTCCGATAAAGATCTTATGCAAATTGTTTCAAATCAGGTGAAATTAATTGATACAATGAAAAATAAAACTATTGGACCAAGTGAAGTAGTTGAAAAGTTCGGAGTTACCCCTGAATATGTAATCGATGTTCAAGCTCTAGCTGGTGATAGTTCAGACAACGTCCCAGGAGCTCCAGGCATAGGAGTAAAAACAGCAGCACAGCTGATAAACGATTTTGGTAATTTAGAAAGTCTTCTTGATAACTGTGATAATATTAAGCAGCAAAAGAGAAAAGAAACAATTAAATGTAATAAGAAAAATATTCTTATTAGTAAAGAATTAGTAACTTTGCGAAAAGATGTAAAAGATATTCCAGAACTCAATGATTTAATTAAAAAAGAAGTTTCCGTTGAAAAATTGATACCTTTTTTAGACGAGCTTGAGTTAAAAAAACTTTCTGAGAGAATTAGAAAAAAAAATCCTAACGTAAAAATAATAGCGAAGAGTCAAATAAAAACAAATAAACAAAGAAATTCAAGCGGCGATAATAGAATTCCTGAAAGAAATTTGAAAAATCAAATCAAAATTTCTAAATCCAAATCTTCTTATATTTTAATAAATGATGAAAAAAATCTTAAATATTTGATTAGTGAAATCTATAATGTAGGCGAATTTGTGTATGATGTTGAAACTGACTCGCTAAATATAATTGAAGCTAATTTAGTTGGAGTTTCTTTATGTTTTAACCAAGAAAATGCGTACTATATTCCACTTCAGCATGTTGACCAGGAAGAAAAGACTGTTAAAAGTCAAATTTCTCTAAAAAACTTTATAACAATTATTTCTCCTTTGATGAATGATGAGTCCATCATAAAAATAGGCCACAATATTAAATATGACAATTCAATTTTAAATAAATATGGAATCGTTGTTAAAGGCTTTCACGATACTATGTTAATGTCTTATGTGCTTGATGCAGGTGTCAATCGACATAGCATGGATGAATTAGCCAGTATCCATTTAAATAGACAAACAATTAAATTCAAAGATGTAGTTGGTAGTGGCAAGTCCCAGATAACTTTTGACAGGGTTAAAATTGAAGATGCGTTAAATTATGCAGCTGAAGATGCAGAAATTACTTTTAAATTGTATCTTTTTTTAAAAAAAAGAGTTAACCAGGAGAGAGGTAATTACATTTATACTAACATTGAAAGAGAACTGATAAATCCAATCCAATCAATGGAGATTAATGGAATTAAAGTTGACAAGAAATATCTTAATAATTTATCAATTAAATTTTCGGAAAGAATAGAAAAACTTGAGAAAAAAATATACAAAGAAACAGGTTCAGAATTTAATATTGGTTCTCCAAAACAATTATCAGAGATCCTTTTTGATAAATTAAAACTAAAGCCTCCGAAAAAAACTAAAACTGGCGAAAAATCAACGGGTATCGAAGTTTTAGAGGACCTTGCTTACGAAGGAAATAAAGTTGCTGACAATATTATTCAGTGGCGACAACTCTCAAAACTCAAGAACACTTATACTGACGCACTCCAAAATCACATTGTCAGAGAAACAGGTAGAATACATACTTCATTTTCTATGGCTTCAACTAATACGGGAAGACTTGCTTCATCAGATCCAAATTTACAAAATATTCCGATTAGAACTGAAGAAGGAAAGTCAATTAGAAAAGCTTTTGTACCTGATGAAGGGTTTGTCATGCTAGCTGCTGACTATAGTCAAATTGAATTGAGAGTTCTTGCTCATATGGCTGATGTTAAACAACTAAAGGAAGCATTCATAAATAATGAGGATATTCACCAAATTACAGCTGCAGAAATTTTTAATGTAAAATTAAAAGAAGTTGATAATGAATTAAGGAGAAAAGCAAAAGCAGTTAACTTTGGTATAATATATGGCATTTCAGCTTATGGACTTGCGAAGCAGCTCGCAATTTCAAACTATGAAGCGGGAGATTTTATAAAAAGATATTTTCAGAAATTTTCAGGTATTAGAGAATTTATGGATCATACGAAAGAGTTTTGTAGGAAAAATGGCTATGTAGAAACAGTCTGTGGAAGAAAATGTTTTTTTCCAAGAATAAAGGATAAAAATTTTGCACTTAGATCATTTCAGGAAAGAGCGGCAATAAATGCTCCAATTCAGGGAACTGCAGCAGATATAATAAAATTAGCTATGATAAAAATAAATGGTAAAATTAAAAATTCAAAGGACTGCAAAATGTTACTGCAGGTCCATGACGAATTAATATTTGAAATAAAAAAGAATAAATTAAACCACTTCAAGGAGATAATAATTAAGGAAATGGAAAATGCTTTAAAACCTAAATTTGATTTTTCTATTCCCTTAGTGGTTGATTATAACCATGCTTTAAATTGGAGTGATGCTCATTAATGTCTGAAATAATTGTACTTGTAACCGGGGGATTTGATCCGATTCACAGCGGGCATATAGCATATCTTAAGGATGCAAAAAAATTAGGTGATAAACTTATTGTAGGAGTCAATTCTGATCAATGGTTGACACAAAAAAAAGGAAGCCCTTTTCTTCCAATAGAGGAAAGAATTGAAATAGTATCAAATTTATCCGTGGTGGATAAAGCGATTGAATTTAATGATGATGAATTAAACTCGGCATCTGATGCAATTCAAAAAGTAATAGATCAATATCCAAATAACAAAATAATTTTTGCAAATGGAGGTGATAGAACATCAGACAATATTCCTGAGATGGAAAAATTTAAAAATAATAATAATGTAGAATTTGAGTTTGGTGTTGGAGGTGATTTTAAAAAAAATTCATCTAGTTGGATATTAAAAAATTGGCAAGGACCACTTGAGTACAGACCTTGGGGCTGGTTTAGAATAATTGATGATAGTGATGATCATAAAATTAAGGAAATACAAGTAAATCCAAATTCAAGACTTAGTTATCAGTCACATGCCAAAAGATCTGAAGTATGGACGGTTATTAAAGGTGATGCAACTGTACTGATTGATGACAGTCAGCATAATTTAAAAGTTAATAATTCAATTTTTATTCCGGTAGGCAGTAAACATCGACTTGAAAACAATACTGATGCACCGCTAAATATAATTGAAGTTCAGACAGGTACATACTTTGGTGAGGATGATATTGTCAGATACGAAGACGATTATGATAGAAATTAAAATAAATGAGTAAGCTTCCTGCAAATAAGTATTTAGCTTTCTTTCTTCTGCTTAATATTTTTAATTTTGTAGATAGAAACTTATTAATGGCTTTTGCTAACGAAATAAAAAGTGATTTTAATCTTTCAAATGTTGAATGGGGCCTTCTAACAGGAGTTTATTTTCTTTTTTTCTATTCAATATTTGGAATTTTTATGGGAGTTCTTGGAGATAAATTTAATAGAATGAAAATTATCGCAGTAGGTGTTTTTTTGTGGAGTCTTATGACTGCATTTACGGGTATCGCAAAAAGTTTTATTCATTTGATTATTGCAAGGGCCTTAATTGGTATCGGCGAGTCAGCTCTAACACCAAATGCAGTTTCAATGCTTTCAGACTTATTCCCACAAAATAAAAGAGCGACAGCATCAGCAATTTATTATCTAGGTATACCACTTGGTGTTGGGGTTGGTTTAATTATAGCCTCTGTATTTGGACCTTTATTTGGATGGAGAGCAGTTTTTATAACATTGGGTTTAATTGGTATGTTTTTAGCAGTAATAACATATTTTCTTACTGTACCCAAAAGAGGTGAACAAGAAAATTTACAAAATACAAATCAGAAAAGTTTGTCCACTAAAGAAATAATTTCGAAAACTTTTGAGACTTTTTCAAATTCAAAATCAATTATATTTTTAATAATTGGTGGTATATTTATGCATATACCTCTTGGTACAGGAAATTTTGAACTCCTCTGGGCAGTTAATGAAAGAGGTTTCACAAGCTCGTCTTACAATTTAATGTTTGGAACCTTCTTTATAGTAGGCGGAACGTTTGGCGCTATTGTAGGCGGAATTGTAACGGATAAGTTTGGTCCTAAATTTGAGGGTGGCGCAATGACGGTTCTGACCATCTCATATCTAATATTAACGCCTCTGACTATAAGTTATAGGTTTATCGAACCGAGCGGATTATTTTTCTATTTTACTTTATTTTTTATATCTGTGAACGTTACATTTTGGGTAGGGCCTATATTTGCAGCAATGCAAACACTTACACCATATAAAGTAAGATCAACAATGTTGGCAGTATTTATCTTAGGAGTAAATATAATAGGTATGGGATTAGGTAGCTTCGTTACCGGGTACCTTGCCGATTATGTATTTAATGATACAGCCGCACCATACACTTGGTCACTAGTTGCTGTAGGAGCAACAGGAATTGTATCAATACTTTGTTTTTATATTGCTAGTTTTAATTATAAAAAAGACGCAGAATTTGCCATGCAATCTTAAATTTGAGAAGGTCCTGAATTTAGTATTTTTTCTTCGACATCAGATTCAAACTTTATAAAATTTTCTATGAACATACCTACTAATTTCTTAGCTTGTAAGTCATATTCAGATACATCAGCCCACGTACTTCTTGGGTCTAAGACACTTCCATCAATTCCGTTAACTTCTAGTGGTACGAAAAAACCAAAATTTTTATCCTTTCTCATTTCTACATTAGAAAGCTCACCAGATAACGCTGCATCCAATAACCTTCTAGTATTTTTTATTGATATTCTCTCTCCCACGCCGTAAACACCACCAGACCAACCTGTATTTACTAGCCAACAATCTACATTATATTTAGAAATTTTCTCTTTGAGTAAGTTGCCATATTCTATTGGGTTTCTCGGCATAAAGGGAGCTCCAAAACAAGTAGAAAATGTTGCCTGTGGTTCATTTGATAGTCCAATTTCTGTTCCAGCAACTTTAGCTGTATAACCTGAAAGAAAATGATACATGGCTTGGTCAGGAGATAATTTTGCAATTGGTGGCAATACACCAAAAGCATCAGCCGTTAACATAATTATATTTTTTGGATGATTTGCTTTACCTGATTTTATTACGCCAGGAATATAGTCTAACGGATATGCACCTCTTGTATTTTCTGTAAGAGAATTATCGTTAAGATCTAAAAGGCCATTTTCTTTCATTATTACATTTTCTATGACTGTTCCCTTCATTTGAGTAGTCTGATATATTTCAGGCTCAGCTTCTTCTGACAAACGAATAAGTTTTGCATAGCATCCTCCCTCAAAATTAAAAAGACCATCTTCAGACCAGCCATGCTCATCATCACCTAATAGAGATCTCTTAGGATCCGCACTTAAAGTTGTTTTACCAGTTCCAGAAAGACCAAAAAAGATTGCTGAGTCATCATCATTCCCAGTATTAACTGAACAATGCATTGGCATAACTTTTTTTTCTGGCAATAAAAAGTTAAGGAGAGTGAAAACTGATTTTTTTGTCTCTCCGGCATACTCAGTTCCTGAAATTAGAATTACCTTCTCTTTTAAGTTTACTATAATTGCTGTTTCACTATTGGTTCCATGAAATTTAGGATCCATTTTTAAACTTGGAAAATTTACTATTGTAAAGTCGGCAATAAAACTTTCAACTTCCTCTGACGTTGGTCTGACTAAAAGGTGCCTTGCAAATAGGCCATGCCACGCGTATTCAGTAATTATTGTAACTTTTAGAGAATGATTTCTATCTGCTCCACCCATTAAATCATGCGCGTATATCGATCTACCTTTAGCAAATTCTAAAAATGAACTAGCTATTTTTTGATAATTTTCCTCAGAGATGGGCACGTTGGTATCACCCCAGTGGATTTTATCTTTATTATCATCTTCTTTTACAAAAAATTTATCATTCGCCGAACGTCCTGTGTGCTTTCCTGTTTCAACAACTAACGCGCCGTGTTTAGACAATTGTCCTTCACCATTCTTATGAGATATTTCATATAGTTCCTCAGAACTTAAGTTACGGCTTACTTTGGACGCATTGTCTATAATTTGATTATTTAGATGATTATTCATGATACGAATTTGTGATAAAAACATATAATTACATTTATGTTAAGGGCAAATATTTACAAAGTTAATATACCTGTTAGTTATATTTTTATGATTTTCTGCCATTTTAATGCCATAACTCATTATTAATAAATAGAAGTATGAAGACTTTAATTGCACTCGTAGATGATGACCGAAATATTTTGATTTCCTTGGAAGAGCTATTGAAAAAAGAAGAATTTGAAATTCATACTTATGCTGATGGTCAATCTGCTTTAAATGGGATGTTTAGATATCCCCCTGCCTTAGCTGTAATTGACATAAAGATGCCTCGTATGGATGGTTACGAGCTTTTTAGAAAGATAAGAGAAAAACTTAAAATACCAGTAATATTTCTTACATCAAAAGATCAAGAAGCAGATAAGTTGAAAGGTTTAATGCAGGGTGTTGATGGCTATGTTACAAAAGGAGGTAATTTTTGTAAAGAAATTTTAATTGAAACAATTAAAAATACACTAAATAGAGTTAAAATTGACTTTGATAGTAAGAATGTAAATGAAATAATTCTACATGGTGATTTAAGACTGGATTGCTTAAGACATTCTTGCGAATGGAAAGAAGTTCAACTTGATGAAGATTTAACTACAACAGAATTCAAAATAATTAGAGAGTTAGTTGAGAGACCAGGAATTGTAAAATCCAGAGATCGTCTAATGGAGATAGCATATAATGATGAGCTTGATGTAGACGACAGGACGATCGATAGTCATATAAAAAGGATTAGAAAAAAATTTCGTAAAATAGATCCTAAGTTCAATGCTATTCACACATTGTATGGTTCAGGATATCAATGGAAATAAAATATATTTCTGTTTAAAATAAAAGAGTTGAACAGCTTATTAAAAAAATATTTATTCTACAATTTACTAGGACTAGTTCTGCTAGCTATAGCAACTACAGTATTAATAGTTGTTTTAAATAACTATCAATTGAATAAAAGACTCAAGGAGATCGATAATCAAAATTTAATAATTTATAATTTTTTAAATTCATCAAATTTTTTTAGAAATAATGAGTCTGAAAGTATATACGATGCTATTTTATCTAAGCTAGAGATTAAAAATTTATCTATATTAATTTTAGATAATGAAGGAAATATGGTGATTGATACAAAAGGGTATGATGTTGCTTCAGGCAGCATGACTCCAAGCCCGCTTATTGAGATTGAGGAGCTTGGTAAAAATTCTAATGATAATGAAATTTTGAATTTGGACAAAAAAAGCTCAAGCTTTAGGGCCTTTCTTAATAACGAAATCTTTATAGAAAAATATAATAATTCAAAAAAAGGAATAAAGAGTAGTTTTTTCGTTCAACAAGAAAATAAAAAGTTAGAACTATTTTCAATTTTACCTGTGAGTCTAAATGACGATGTCTTTCATATAGTTGCTTACGAAGATAATACTGAAATTCAAAGGATTAATAATCAAATAAGGTTTAATGTACTTTTGGCTGGTCTAGCTATTGCATTTAGTCTCATTCTTTTTTCTTTTTTCTTAAATTTCATAATTCTTAAACCAATAAAAAAATTAGCAAAAGCTGCTGAAAATGTAGATGCAGATGTTAAATCGAAACCATTAATTACTGTTCTTGATAGGAGAGAAGATGAAATTGGTCAACTTTCAAAAATTATTAATACCATGCTTAAAAACCTATATCAAAAAATAGATAATGCTGAAAATAATTCAGCTGATTTAATGCATGAGATAAGAAATCCACTTGCATCCATAAGAATGGCCACTGATGTAATCAATAATAAACTAGATGATGAGCAGAAAAAATTTCTTGATTTAATCTTAAATGATATTTCAAGAATTGAGAATATTATCACTGATTATTCATCAATGATTAAAGATGAAGTTAATTTATACAAAAGTCAGTCTAATGTTTTTAATATTAGGGAACTTTTAGATGAGTTAATTCATAATTATAAAGAGAATGTTTCCAATAAATTAAATATAAAATATTTTGCCAATGAAAATCAAAATCTTCTGGTCAATGGCCAAAAATCTTTTCTTTATCAAGCCTTCGACAATATCATAATGAATGCTGCCTCATTTTCTCCATCAGGCGGTATTATAGAGATTGTATTATCGTCAACGGAAAACTATCTAAGCGTTTCTATTTCTGACGAAGGCCCAGGAATTAAGGATCCAAATATAAAAAGAATTTTTGATAGATTTTATTCTTTTAGAGACAATAAAAGTGATCAAGGTCATTCAGGTTTAGGTCTGAGTATTGCTAAGCAAATTATAGATGCTCATGATGGCTATATATCTGCGGACAACGTCATAGAAGGTGGAAATACATTGGGTGCTAAGTTCATTGTTAATTTACCATTGGCAGATTAGATGAAATATTAAGATTGATTAATGTTGTATATAACCTATATTTTATGATCTATGGCAAATGAGGATTACAAAGTAGCAGATATAAATCTTGCAGATTTCGGTAGAAAAGAGATTTCACTAGCTGAAACTGAAATGCCTGGATTAATGGCATTAAGAAGTGAATATAAAGGAAAAAAACCACTTGAGGGGGCAAGAATTCTCGGCTGTCTTCATATGACCATACAAACTGCTGTGCTAATTGAAACATTAGTAGAATTAGGTGCTGATGTTAGATGGTCATCTTGTAATATATTTTCAACGCAAGATCATGCTGCAGCCGCAATAGCAAAAGCAGGTATACCAGTTTATGCATGGAAAGGTGAAACAGAAGAAGAATATTGGTGGTGTGTAAGACAAACAATTGAAGGTAAAGAGGGTTGGAAGCCAAATATGATTCTTGACGATGGCGGTGATCTTACAAGTTTAATGCATAAAGAATATAATGACTTATTAAAAGAAGTAAAAGGGCTGTCAGAGGAAACAACAACAGGTGTACTCGCATTAAAAAAAATGGAAAGTGATGGTACGTTAATGGTGCCAGCTATTAATGTAAATGACTCAGTCACCAAATCTAAATTCGACAATCTTTATGGCTGTAGAGAAAGTTTAGTTGATGGAATTAAAAGAGCAACTGATGTTATGATGTCAGGTAAAGTTGCTATAGTTGCTGGTTTTGGTGACGTTGGCAAAGGCAGTGCTGCTTCACTACGTCAAAGTGGCGCAAGAGTAATGGTTACTGAAACAGATCCAATTTGCGCATTACAAGCGGCAATGGAAGGTTATGAAGTTGTTTTGATGGATGAAATGATTAAGGAAGCAGATATAGTTGTTACTGCTACTGGAAATAAAGATATTGTTACCGCAGACCACATGAGAGATATGAAAGATAGAGCAATTTTATGCAACATTGGTCACTTCGATAACGAAATTCAAGTTGATGCACTTAGAAATTATAAATGGGATGAGATCAAGCCACAAGTGCATGAAATTACTTTTCCTGATGAAAAAAGAATTATTTTATTAGCTGAAGGAAGGCTTGTAAACTTAGGTTGTGCAACTGGGCATCCAAGCTTTGTAATGAGTGCTTCTTTTACAAACCAGGTAACAGCACAAATTGAATTGTGGAATAATTCAGAAAATTATGAAAAAAAAGTTTATGTACTTCCAAAGCATTTGGATGAAAAGGTTGCGCGTCTCCATTTAGAAAAGGTAGGAGCTAAACTTACACAATTATCCAAAGATCAAGCTGACTATATTAGTGTAACTCCAGAGGGTCCATATAAACCTGAAGCTTATCGATACTAAATTTTATTTTAGTGTTAAAGTTTATTTATGCTTCTGAAAAATGAGAGGGATACTCAACTGTTTGCTAGAAAATTAGTCAGGTTTTCTAAAGGTAGCAATATAGTAATTTGTCTAAATGGTAATTTAGGATCTGGAAAAACCACATTCAGTAGGTATTTTATTCAAGAGTATTTAAAAGATGCAAAAATAAAAGAAATACCAAGTCCAACCTTCACCTTATTGCAGGTGTATGAACATAGAAATATTAAAATTAATCATTTTGATTTTTATAGACTTAATTCAGCTGCAGAGTTAGTTGAGTTAAATTTTATGGAATCTACATTTGATGATGCATGTTTAATAGAATGGTCTGATAAATTTAAAAAAATTCTTCCATCGGATCGAATAGAAATTATATTTAAAATTTTAAAAAATAATAATCGTAATGTTGACATAAAAAAATTTGGTAAGTTTAAAAATTTAAAAATCGATGGATAATCGTTTCAATAAGTTATTATTATATTTAGAGAAACATAAAATCTCTTCTAAAAACTTAGTTGCAATTAAAAGCGATGCATCTTTCAGAAAATATTATAGATTAGAAAATAATATCCTAGCCATGGATGCAGCTCCTGAAAAGGGTGAGTCAGTTTCAAAATTTTCAGAAATTGCAAGGATACTTCATTCATTTAATTTAAGTGCTCCTAAGATAATAGATGTAAATAACAAAGAAGGTTTCATTCTTCTAGAGGATTTTGGGGATAAAGTTTTTTCTAAACATATGAATAAAGAAAATAAAAAAAATTTATACGAGAAAGCAATTGATGTTCTAATTGATATAAAAATTAAATCTCATCAAAATAAATCTTATTTAAGTAAATTAAAAACTTATAACTTTGAGGAGCTATACAGAGAGTCAATTTTATTTATTGAATGGTTCATTGAGAAAAAACTTGGAATGCAGATAAGCAATAAAAAAAGAGATGAATTTTATCAAATTTTACAACAAGCTTTCTTAAATATAAAATCTCAAAACGATACTCTTGTTCTTAGAGATTACCACGTTGATAATTTAATTCTAAAGGATCATAAGGACCCTCTTAAACAAGTTGGTTTGATAGATTTTCAAGATGCATTATTAGGTTCATCATTTTATGACCTTGCTTCGTTATTGGAGGACGTACGCATGCCCTTAAATGAAAATGAAAAAGAAGAATTAATTAAATACTATATTAAATTGACGAATGAAAATTATGATATGGTTCTTAGAGAAATCAACTTTTTTTCTCTCCAGAGAAATTTAAAAATTCTTGGGATATTTAGTAGACTTTCGATTAGAGATGGAAAAGAAAAATATTTAAAGTATTTTCCTGCAACTTATAATTTTATTAAATCAAATTTAAAATCATCATTGTTTTTTGATATGAAGAAATGGATTGAAGAGTTGCAGATAAAAGAGCTTCAATTATGAAGTCTTCAATTATTCTTGCTGCAGGGTTAGGCAAAAGGGTAAGGGAATATTCTTTGGATTTACCAAAGCCACTGATTGAAGTAAACGGAAAACCCTTTATAGAATATTCAATAAATATTATGGAGGAGTTAGGCTTTGAGGAAATTTTTATAAATGTTCATTACAAATCTGATCAAATTATCTCGTATTTAAAAAATCTAAATAATCCAAAAATCAAAATTTCTGATGAGACAGATTGCCTATTAGATACTGGTGGTGGAATAAAAAAAATCATGGATGAAAATAAAATAGAACAAGTATTTATTTTAAATTGTGACAATTTATGGGAAGATGAAGACACTGTCTTCTTTAGAGAAATGATAGAGAATTTTCCAAAAGATAAAATTTCGTTACTTGCTCTAACGCCAATAAATCTTATAAGTGGCTATGATGGTAAAGGTGATTTTTCATTTACGAGAGATGACTATATACAAAGATATAATGATACAACTAGTAAAGGCTACGTATTTAATGGTGCTCAGATTATTAGAAAAGAAGCATTCAAAGACTTAAAAAGTAATGTTTTTTCAATTAATCAAGTATGGGATGATTTAATTTCAAAAAATTTGATCAAAGGCTACAAATTCAATAAAAATGTTTTACATCTTGGTACTACAGCAGCTTTAAAAAAATACGACGAGAAATTATGATTAAAAGAATAAATATATTTATAATCACCACACTTCTAATGACTATCTCAACTTTAGCATCTGCACAAGATGACCAGAATCTTGCAAGTTTCATCCTTCGAAATCACGAAGCAAGCGCTCTCCCAACAGTTGGAAACAGTAATGCAGAAATTACAGTTGTAGAATTTTTCGATTATAGATGCGGCTATTGTGCAAAACAGGCAAAAGATTTTGAAAAAATATTAAATGAGTCAGAAAATGTTAAAATTGTTTATCTTGAATGGCCAATTTTTGGTGACATATCAGATACAGCGGCAAAAATTGCACTAATTATTTGGGATAACTATCCTGATATGTATTTTGACATTCATAATGGACTAATGAAACTTGGACCAAGAATGAAAAAAGATTCAATAATTACTCTATTAAATGAATACAATTTTGATGGTGAGAAAATTTTTAATCAGGCGTTGGATCAAACTGAAAATGCAGTGATTAATGAAAATTTTAAATTAGCACAAAGTTTAGGATTAAGAGGAACCCCAGCATCTGTAATTAATGATTCGATTTATCCTGGGTATATTAAATACGAAGTATTAAGCAATTTAGTTAAATAGTTATTTAATAAATAAAATTTCGAAGCTTGAATTTCATCACGAATACAGTAACCTCTTTATTAATGATTAATAAAGCAAAATTTCAAATAGGTTCTATTGTAAAGCACAAGTACTTTGACTTTAGAGGAGTAATTTTTGATGTTGATCCAGAATTTAATAATACTGAAGAATGGTATCAATCTATTCCGTTACAAGTAAGACCTAGAAAGGATCAACCTTTTTATCATTTGTTGGCCGAAGCACCTAGCCAACCTTCTTATGTTGCTTACGTCTCTCAACAAAATTTATTACCAGATGAAACAGATGATCCTGTTTCACATCCACTTGTTGAAGAGATGTTTACTGGAATAAAAAACGGAAAATATATTTCTAAGACAAAACATAACTAAATTAAATTTAATGAGAAGTTCACTAAAACAAGTATTTGAGCTCGGCCCTCTTGTCGTGTTTTTTTATTTTTTTATCAAGACTGGTAAAATTGAAGAAGCAATTCTACCTCTAATGATTGCTGCAGGAGTTGCAATTGTAGGGTCATACATTATAGACCGCAAAGTTTCTCCAATGCTGTTGTTTAGTACTATTTTAATATTTATTTTTGGCGCTTTAACAATTTACTTTAATGATCCCTTTTTTATTAAATTTAAGGTTACCTTGGTTAATCTCATTTTTTCTTTTGTACTATTTGGAGGTTTATATTTTAAAAAGCCACTATTAAAGTCGTTAATGGGTACTGCAATAAAACTCACTGATTATGGCTGGATACAATTAAGTAAAAGATGGGCTTTTTTTTTCTTATTCCTGGCAGCTGCCAATGAAATAGTCTATCGAAATTTTTCTGATGCAGTTTGGGTAAATTTCAAATTATTTGGAATTATGGGTCTTACTTTTATATTTATTTTCTCACAAGCATTTTTTATTCAAAAAAACTTGGCCGATAATTAATTGTTTTTTTCTTTCTCAATAAATTCATCTATAAGCCTCCACGTTACAAAAGCAAAGACTATCAGGCCACCCAGCAATTCTATCATAGGAGGTTTTTCTCCAACACCAGCCCATGCCCAAATTGGAGCTAAGATAGGTTCTAATAGAATGTATAAAGCTGCTCGGTGCGGTGGAATATAGCGAGATCCTATTGTAATAAACATAAAACCAAGACCTACTTGAAATGCACCCATAAATAAGACAAGCAACAGGTCTTTCGTACTTATTGAATGATCTTGAATAATTAATAAGCCAACAATAATAACCAATATACCAGAAAGGAAAGTTGATGGCATAAAGTCTACATCTGACCGTCTATTAATTAATGTGAGTTGTAATGCAAAACAAATTGGAACACCAAGTATTATTAAATTACCAAGACTGTTAGCTGTTTCAAATCCTTGGGAAAACATAATTGAGATTCCAATCATCGACCCTGCTATTGCAACAATAGTTTTCGTACCAACGATTTTTTTAAAAAAAAAATAACTTGCTAAGGCAGCCCAGAGAGGTCCAGTGCTCATTAAAAAAACAGCATTCGCAACTGAAGTGTTACTCATCCCAAAAACAAAAAAAATATTACTTAGTCCTAAAATTACAGCAAGTAATAATCCGTCTTTACCAATATTAATAAAGGCCTTTGGTGTTTCAGATTTAAATCTTATTAAAATGTAAATTAAAGCTACTAAGCAAAATGTAATCGATCTATAGGAAGTTACTTGCATTGTAGTTGCGTCATCTACAAGCCTGATAAGTAATCCACCAAAACTTAAAAAAAATCCAGCCGCTAGAAGACAAATTGCACCAAAAATTTCATTGTTGTATTTTTTCATTTTTTCGTAGAAAATATTTCAATACTTATTTCTTAATAATCAATTCATGAAAATATTAATAAGCTTTTTCTTTTTTACTTTTTTGGTTTCATGTGGTGATCAAAACCAGTCTAATGAGACATTTAGCTCAGATCAAGGATTGTCTCAGGAGCATAAAAAAGAATTTAAAAAGGATTTAATTGAAGTAACCGAGGATATTTATGTTGGTGTAGGATATGGCCTTGCGAACTCAATTATGATTGAAACGGAAAACAGTTTAGTAATTGTTGATACATTGGGTTCTGTTGAAAGAGCGGAAGAATTATATCAAGATTTTAGAGAAATTTCAGAAAAACCAATTGTAGCTATCGTTTACACTCATAATCATTTAGATCATCTTGGTGGTGCAACTGTTTTCTATAACGAAAATGAAACAGAAATATATGCGCAAGAAAATATAATTTATAATTTAGATAATATAGCAACAACTATAAGACCGATAATCTTTCAAAGATCGGCAAGGCAGTTTGGAATACCTCTACCCAAGGAAGAAATAGTTCATCAAGGCATTGGAGGGTTTTTAGAAATTAATGATCAAGAAACACTTGGCCTTGTCAGACCAACTTTACTTTTTGATGATGAGTTAACTATTGAAATTGATAATCTTACATTTGTCTTAGCGCATGTACCTGGTGAGACAGATGATCATCTATATGTGTGGATACCTAAGAAAAAAGCTGTGATGGTTGGTGATAATTTTTATAGATCATTTGCAAATTTATACGCAATAAGAGGAACAAAATTTAGAAATCCTATGGAATGGGTCGATAGTCTCGATAAAATCAGATTACTTAATGCAGAGCATCTGGTTCCAAGTCACTCGCGTCCTATAAGTGGAAAAGAAAATGTAGAAAAAGCTCTCACTGATTATAGAGATGGCATTCAGTTTGTTCATGACCAAACTATAAGATATGCAAATAAAGGATTAACGCCTGATGAGATTGTGCAAAAAGTAAAATTACCAAAACACCTAGCTGAGTCTCCATACTTACAACCTTTTTATGGCTCTATATCGTCTTATGTTAGATCAACATTTAGTGGGTATATTGGCTGGTTTAGTGGAAACATATCTGACCTTCATCCTCTGACTGTTGAAGAGAGAGCTAAAAAACTTGAGGTCATGGCTCAAAGGCAAACTAAAATATCTGATGAGGCACAAAATGCTCTCGATAATGGAGAATATCAGTGGGCCTTGGAACTAGCAGATATGTTAATCGCACTTGATGCAAACAATACACAAGCCAAAAATATAAAAGCGGCTGCAGCTGATCAATTAGCCAAGTTTCAACTTGCATCTAACGATTACTATTTTTATAAAACAGTTGCAGGTGAATTAAGGAATGAAATTGATGTAAATTCATCAACTCCGAATAGTGTTACGTCTGAACAATTACAAGCAACACCAATGAAAGCAATAATGAAGTCACTTCCTGTAAATCTTAACGCGGATAAATCTGTCGAAATAACAAAAAAATATGAATTTAGATTTATCGATAGCGAAGAAGTATACACTATACATATAAGAAAAGGAGTAGCCCAGTTAAGTAAAATGCCAGATTCTAGTGCTGAAGTTAAAGTCATCACTGATCAACAAACTCTGAAGGAAGTATTTGCCGGTCTAAAAAATGTAGCTGCTATCTCTCTTCTCTTAGCAAATAACACGATCGAAGTAGAAGGTGGAAAACTTGAATTTCTAAAATTCTTGGGATTATTTACCGACTAGTTATGGGCCAAAAACAATCATTTATTTTAGGTGGACTTGGATTAATTCCATTTATCTTAATTTTAATTGCATGCGCAATATCACCTCCAACTGAAGAATTGTATGGATTACTTTTATTTATTTATGTTGCATATGCAGCAATCATCTCATCATTTCTGGGTGGTATTCAGTGGGGCCTAATCACAGCTTTTGCTGACAAAATTTACTACGTCTTTATTCCACTTATTATTTCTGTTATGCCCCCATTGATTGCTTGGTCTGCACTTTTGAGTATTGAGAATTTAAGTCTCTCATTAGGTTTAATTCTTGTAAGCTTTCTAATATCTGCCGTTCATGATTATTACTTGTATCAACACCAAAAAATCTCACAATTATGGTTTATAACAATGAGAATATCTCTTTCATCAATAGTGATAATTATTACGAGCCTGATGTTTTTATTTGTTTTTTAAGCTATGAGTCTTTGAATAAAAAAGAAGAAACCAAAGAAAACAACTGCAAAGAATGAAAGATTCTTTATGACTTCTATTATTTTTGTAATTTTTAATGTCATTAATAATTTGTATATTAATAAAATTAATAAGACAAAAATTATCTGACCTACTTCTACCCCTAAATTGAAACCTAACAATCCAGAGAAAATATTTTCACTACTTATTTTTGAGCCAAGTAAAAATCCTCCAAAACCAAATCCATGAATAAGTCCAAAAATAATTGTTATAATAGATAGCAAATTATTTTCTGAATTTAAATTTTTAAGTAAGTAAAAATAACCTAGAGAAAATAGAAGTATTCCTAATATTAAGAAATATGGGAAATTTGGATTGATTAAATTACCAAATATTAAAAGTAATAAACTTAGTGTTGTTATAAAGATCATACTTACTCTATGATCTTTGTTTTCTTTATACAAATATTCCAAGCCTACGAACATTATTGTATAACCAATTAATGCTTCAACTAAAGAGGATTTTACTTGGATAATGTTTATTACTGAAAGTGATAAAGTTAAACTGTGACCAATAGTGAATCCCGTGATTACCAGAAGCAATCGTTTTAAATTTGTTACTAAAAGCAACAGTCCAAGAATAAATAGCAAGTGATCATAGCCACTTAGAATATGATCAAGACCCAATGAGAAAAATTTATAAAAACTATTCGAGAAGCTATTATTTTCCTTTTCTTCATTTAAATCAATTGACTGATCATTAAAAAATAAGGCTTTTTCAGTATATAAATTATTGTCAATGTAGATACGTGCTATATGAATATGGCTTTGAACAAGATTAAACAGCGCATTATTAATAATTTTTATTTCTTTGTTTGATGGACATTCAAAATTTAGTGAGAGATTTAAACTTCCTTCTTGAGAATTTAATTCTTTAATTTCATCAACAAGAGAACAATTTTTGCCTTCTGAGGTGACTTTGAGATGCTGGCTGAGGTAGATTTTGAATACATCTGTCTCACTCAAATTCTCTTCAAACATAATCTTCTGATAGTTTTCAACTTGAAAAATACGAGTGGACTCAAGTGTTAAAAGAGAAAAATTTGCCTCAACTTTGTTATCTACAACGTTCCATTTAGAGAATGACTCACTAAAGTAGTGGGCATTCAATGGCGATAAAAGAAAAAAGAGGATTATGACTGTGTTTGCAATGATATAATTCATTATTTATTGAAAATCATACCTAGTGATGGATGAATTTTCTTTTAAATATATAAGGTAGTCTTTTAATTTTTGATCATCTAGTTGATTGTTATAATCAAATATAATTCTATCTTTTATTTCCTCGAAGTAATCGTCATTCACTTCTAATTTTTGAATATCGTATAGTTTAAAAATATAAAACCCATTGGTTCCGAAAATTGGTTCAGAAATAGAATTTATCTCCATCATGGTTATCTGATTACAAATGCCTTTGCCTAATAATTGTTCACAATCTTTCAGATTTATTAATTTTTGAGGGATATCAAACAAATTGTTTTCATTATACTTCTGCTTTACCTCCGAAAATGTTTTAGTATCTAACTCAAGGTTAATATTACTTATTTTTGTTTCAAGTGTTTTAAGATCAGACTCAGTTCCTAGCAAAACAGAATTTGGATTATTTGATTTTAAAAAAATAAAATCAAATTTAATTTTTTCCGTTGGCGCATACTTATTTATATTTTTTTTAAAGTAGTCTCTCACATCAGCTTCAGTTATCTGATTATCTTCAACCTGAATAATAAAATCGATGACCTGAGTAATCATTTCCTTTCTTACACCAATATCTTTTTTGTGAAGATTAAGTTCTATACCTCTTTGCACCAAAAGTTCCTCCTCAATCATACGTTCAAGAAGAAGATCGAGTATTTCGAAATCGTTACTAAGGTCTAAATCAGCTCCAAGATTTGTTGCATATCTGAGGAACTGGTCTTCTGTGATGACTGTCTCATTCACTAAAGCAACAGCTTTTTTATTGCTGAGAGATAAGTTGTCATTAAAACTAATTGTATCGTAAAAAATCAAAAACAGTCCTGCTAGGATCGCAGTAAAAAATAATACATTTAATTTATTAAAAATTTTCATCATTTCAGAGAGATTACCATAGGTTTTTTTATCATTATAACGAAAATACTTTTGACATAAGCAGTGCCAGAACTATACTTTTTTTATATGAATATTTTAAAAGTTATAAGATATTTTTTTATTCTATCTATTCTCTTTATCATTAGTTGTCTTGTTGTTTTACAATTTGGTTTATTCAGTGAAGACCTTGGGCCCGGTGAAATCACTGGAAAAATAAATACAGTTGAATTTGTTGAAGATAAGAAAAAACGACAACTTCAGGCCATGGAGTCATTAAATGAAATACCGACAAAGCAAATCCTATTTGGTGATTTGCATGTTCACTCAACTTTTTCTGCTGACGCGCATGCAATGAGCTTACCTATTACTGGAGGGAATGGCGTACATCCTGTTGCAGATGCCTGTGATTTTGCAAGACACTGTTCAGCATTAGATTTTTGGTCAATTAATGATCATGCAGAAGCAACAACTCCAAAGAGATGGATGGAAACAAAAGAAACTATTCGAAAATGTAATGCCTTGAATGTTGATCCAGCAAATCCTGACTGTGTGGCATTCTTAGGTTGGGAGTGGACACAAGTTGGTGTTGTCAGAGGCAATCATTGGGGACATCACAATGTAATTTTAAAGGAAGAAGATGATCAATTGGTGCCACCTCGAGCAATCGCATCATTATCTGTAGCACGACAAGCAATGACTGCAAGACCATTGCTGCCAGGGACACTGTACCCTTTTGTCGATCTTGAAAATTTCAAACGTTACAATGACTTTCAACGTTATCAGGTGGAAACAGTTAAAGTACCTGATTGTAATTTAAGAACACCGTCAAAAGATTTGCCGCTTGATTGTTACGAACAAGCGGTCACGCCACTTGATTTAGTTACAAGATTAGAGATGTATGATAGTGACTATATGGTTATACCTCATGGCCAATCATGGGGACTTTATACACCCGCTGGCTATACTCTTGATAAAAGTTTAGAGCACTCAAAAAAATTTCCAAAAATGTTTGAGCTTCTCGAAACCTATTCTGGGCACGGTAACGCTGAAGAGTATCGCTCTTGGCGTGGTGTTGATGTTGTCAGAAATGGCCAACAAGAGTCAAGGCCTTTTACTTTTACAATGGGTGATATTGATTTAAATCAAGGAACTTTTACCATTGAAAACCCTGATGGTTCGGAAGAAGTAATCGATATTGGAACTCAAACATGTCCTGATCCATCTGACAATTACATTCCTCAATGTTGGCAGGCCGGCAAGATAATATATGAGAGATGCATCGATGAAGGCACAGATGAGTCTGAGTGCGCATCAAGAAGAGAAGAAACAAAACAGTCAGTGGTAGATAGGGGTCGAGCTGGTTATCAAGTTGTCCCAAAAAATACTTTCTTAGATCGTAATATTTCTGGCCAATGTACTGATTGTTACAGTCCCCCAATGAATCACGTACCTGGAGCAAGTGCTCAATACGGTTTGGCTCTCACTAAATTCAAAGATGATGGCACAAAACATAGGTTTCGATACGGCTTTATAGGCTCAAGTGACAATCACTCTTCTGCGCCGGGAAGTGGATATAAAGAATTATTTGGAAATAACATTGATGGAAGCGGTCCACCTACTAAATTTTTTGATAGACTACTTCATATGGATCCTTGGTATTTTCCAAAAAGTCTAAGCCCCACCGGCAAGAATTCAAACCCAGTTAAAGACTCATACATATCTGACTCTCAACCTCAACAATATGAAATCCCAGAGTTGATTGTTGGATTTAATACAATTGAATGGGAAAAACAAAGAGGCTTCTTCACTACAGGTGGATTAGCTGCTGTACATTCAGATGGACGTTCAAAAGAAGAAATATGGGATGCTCTTAAAAGAAAAGAAACCTATGCAACAAGTGGAACTAGAATTCTTCTATGGTTCAATATGATTAGTGGTGATAAAAAAATTCCTATGGGCTCATCTGTTGAAATGTATGCTGTACCAGAATTTGAAGTCAAGGCTATGGGATCATTTGAACAAAAGCCAGGATGTCCAGAAGATGCGTATAATGCTCTTGGAGAAGACAGAGTAGATGAATTGTGTTACAACGAATGTTATAATCCAAGTGATAAAAGAAATTTTATACAACGCATTGAAGTCATAAAAGTTTTACCTCAAGAATATTCTGATCAACCTATAGATGACCGTATAATTGATACGTGGAAAGTACATTATTGTAATCCAGATGATGTTGGGTGTACGTTTAGATTTAAGGATGAGGATTTCCTTAAAGATCAAAAAGACGCAAGTTATTATGTCCGCGCTATTGAATTGCCATCACCTCAGATAAATGTGAAGGGTGGTGTATGCACTTTTGATGATGAAGGTAATTGTGTAGAATTTAAATTGTGTACGCAAGACTGGAGACATCCGAGAGATATTGAAACTTGTTCTGAAATTGATGAACATCGCGCATGGTCGTCACCAATTTATGTAGATTTTCTCTCTTAGTCAATTTTCTGAATTCATGAAATTTTTAATTCCAAGCATAATATCTGTTGTCGTAGGTTCCTTGTTTAGCTGGGCATATTTGACTGCATATGGACTCACTATTTTATACTTTGTTTACTTATCGATGATGATTGGTGTAGTTTTTCTTGCTGCAGATGCTTGGAGGAATCGAGATAAATGAATATTTAGCATTAGAAAGTCATTGCTAAATTATTGATTTTATTAAATATTAATTTTTTTCCACACGTTGTCATATTGGCATTCAACCATAATTGTGAATCCCGCCATTTAATAAATGATGCCGGTATCAAAAAAAAATAGGGAGAAAATACATGTTTAAAAAAGTTATACTTTATACAGTATTATTTTCATCACTATTATCCGCTAATGCTTTTGCAGCTGTCGATGACGAAACGGCATATGCTTTAAACACACTTTTGTTTTTAATTAGTGGTTTCCTAGTGATGTGGATGGCTGCTGGATTCTGTATGTTAGAGTCTGGTTTAGTTACATCAAAAAGTGTATCTACGATAGCCGCAAAAAACATTGGCCTTTATTCAATCGCTGGAATTATGTTCTGGCTAGTAGGATATAATTTGGCCTATGGAATACCAGAAGGTGGATATATTGGATCATTTACAGCTTGGAGTGACGGCTCTGCTATTGCTACAGGTTATTCTGATGGATCTGACTGGTTTTTTCAGATGGTTTTCTGTGCAACAACAGCATCAATTGTTTCAGGAACATTAGCTGAAAGAATAAAAATTTGGCCATTCTTTTTATTCGTAGCAATTTTAACGGGTGTAATTTATCCAATCGAGATGGGTTGGCAATGGGGCGGTGGATGGTTATCTGCTGCTGGCTTCTCAGACTTTGCTGGTTCAACTCTTGTGCACGCAGCAGGTGGTGCTGCAGCATTAGCTGGCGCAATTGTTCTTGGTCCAAGGCTTGGAAGATTTGATAACGGTAAATTAGTACCATTTGCAAACTCATCTATACCTCTTGCAACTCTAGGTGTATTTATTCTATGGCTAGGTTGGTTTGGATTTAATGGTGGTTCACAGCTGGCATTAGGATCTTTTGACGATGCTACAGCCGTTGCTACAATTTACATTAATACAAACCTTGCTGCTTGTGCTGGTGTACTAGTATGTGCTGCTATCACAAGATTGGTCAGAGGTAAAACTGATGTAGTAATGATGTTAAATGGTGCGCTTGGTGGTTTAGTTGCAATAACTGCAGAACCATTAATGCCAACACCTTTAATGGCAATCATTATTGGCGGTATTGGTGGTGCACTAGTATTTGCTGGTACTGAATTACTCACAGCCATGAAAATTGACGATGTTGTAGGAGCGATTCCAGTTCACCTTATTGCAGGTGTATGGGGTACTCTTGCTGTACCAATTACTAATCCGGATACTAGCTTTGGAACCCAATTCCTAGGCACAGCATCAATTTGTGTGTTCGTATTCGTAGTGTCCATAATTGTATGGTCAATTATGAAAGCCACAATCGGTATAAGGATTAGCGAAGAAGCTGAAAAAGAAGGAACGGACGTAGCTGAGACAGGTGTTATCGCCTACTCAATTAGAGACTAAGTTCACTCTTTTAAACTAATAAAAAGGGTCCACTTTTTTCCCCAATGATTATTCAAGTGGACCCTTTTTTACATTTGTATTCGTATTCTATTTCCTTTAATCTCTCCCCGTTATGTCCGACAAAATAAATCCATTTGAAAAGAAAAAAAAAGGTGTCTTCTTTTTCAAGTCATCTAATCCATATGAGTTTTATGATCTTCTAAATGGTAAGAACATGGATGATAAACAAGATGTTTGGGGTACACTAATTTTTCCTGAAAATGCAAAGAAGCCATGTCCTCTAATAATACCAATTCATGGCAGTGCAGGGTTAAGAGAAGGTCATCACACTCACATGGTCAATTTATTAGATGCTGGGTTTGCTATTTTTAGGATTCATCATTTTGAATCTAGAGGAGTTATTTCAATCGTTGAAAATCAAACAGAAGTAACCCTTGCTTCGATGATTACTGATGCCTTTCGTGCATTAACATTAGTTTCTAAACATCCTGATGTTGATAGTGATAAAATAGGTATCATGGGGTGGAGTCTTGGCGGTAGCACAGCTTTTTATGCGGCCTGGCAACCTATTATTGATACTCTCACTCAGAATGGCGAAAAGTTTGCTGCGCATTTACCTATTTATCCTGGGACACTACTTAAGCCCGAGGATAATCGTTGGTCAGATGCTCCAATGCATGTTTTATTTGGAGAAGATGATGACTATACTCCTCTAAGTCTTTGTAAAAAAATGATTGATTATATGAAACCAGTTCGTAGTGTAGAGCTTACAACTTATCCAAACGCTCACCATTCTTTTGACTCTATTGACCCTGTTGAATTTATTCCTTATGCCATTAGGCTGAAAGACATGTTTATTGATTTAAAGATGGATGGACGACAAATTTTTACTGATGAAAACAATAATACTTTTCATCTAGACTCACTTGAAGAAAGAATGCGTTTGTTAAAAGAAACACCTGATATTCTCGGAGCTCACGCGGGAGGTAATTGGGCGGCTCGTAAGCAATGTCACAAAGACGCTGTTTCATTTTTTCAAAAACAATTTTTTTCATAAAAATTTATTGAGTGGTATTGACTCTTACCTCCACTAGTGCAATAATTAGAACAAAACAAGAACAAAATAGAATTTATCCAATGTTTTTAACATTTTATAAAGAAGCAGTAGAGTGCGGTTTTCCCTCTCCAGCGAGAGATTTTACAGAGGGGACAATTGACTTAAATGAGGAACTTATTCCACATCCAAATGCGACTTTCATAGTCCGAGCACGTGGTGACTCTATGATTGGTTCAGGTATTTATCCAGGAGATCTTCTCATTGTTGATCGGAGCATTAAGCCTCGAAATAACTCTATAATCATAGCAGTTTTAGATGGGGAACTGAGTGTTAAAATTTTAAAAATGGAAAATAAACAAGTTTGTTTGTCGTCATCTAACAAGAACTATGTTGATGTTCTAGTCTCTGAAGAAATGGATTTTACCATATGGGGAGTGTGCACAAACGTTGTTCATAGTTTAAGTCCAAAGAATAGATAATTAATGAGAGATAAAGTTTTTGCACTAATTGATTGTAATGCGTTTTATGTTTCATGCGAACGCGTTTTTAATCCAAAACTTAACAATAGACCAGTTGTAGCTTTATCAAATAATGATGGTTGTATAATATCACGTTCCAAAGAAGCAAAGGCTCTTGGAATAAAAATGGGTGTTCCACTTTTTAAGGTGAAAGATATTGTAGAAAAAGAAAAAGTGGTTGTATTTTCTTCAAACTACACATTGTATGCAGACATGTCGCGCCGAGTAATGAATATTATTTCAAGTTCTTCCCCTTATACAGAAATATATTCGATTGATGAAGCATTCGTAGAGTTGAGCAGTTTACCAATTGACTATGAGTCTTATGCCCATCAACTGAGACAAACTATCTTACAGCATACAGGAATTCCAGTCAGCATAGGCATTGCCTCAACAAAAACTCTTGCAAAGGTTGCAAACCATAAGGCTAAAAAAGATGATTCTTTGAATGGTGTATGTTCACTTGTGAATTATAATAATATTGACCAGATACTTGAACTAACTGAAGTGGGTGATGTATGGGGAGTAGGAAGACGTTTATCAAAAAAATTAATTAACCATGGTATACATAATGCAAAACTACTAAAGAATTGCAGTGACTCATGGATAAGAAAAATGATGAGTGTGAATGGCTTGAAAACAATTACAGAGTTAAGAGGGATTTCTTGTATTCCTCTTGAAGAATACTCAATGACAAGAAAAAGCTGTTGTACCACAAGATCATTTGGAAAACTTCTGACAAATTTAGACGACATAGAGCAAGCTGTTACAACTTTTGCGCGAAGAGCTGCTGAACGTATACGCTCTGAAAGCCTTGCGGCGTCTTGTGTTTCGGTCTTTGTAAGAACTAATCCTTTTGATAAAAAAATTGCTTATTATTCAAACGGGGCATCAAGAACGCTTTCTCATCCAACCCACGATAGCATAACAATTATTGAAACATCTTTATTGCTTACAAAGAGAATTTTTAAAAATAACTATCAGTATAAAAAAGCAGGTGTACTTCTTAGTGGTTTGTGTGATGAGTCAGAAATTCAAGAGACACTATTTGAAAAAAATTATAATCAAAATTCTGATCTTATGTCAGCAGTCGATGCCATTAACTACCGTTATGGTCGGGATACACTTCAGATGGCATCAGAATGTAAAGTTGGCAATTGGAGACAAAAAAGAGAAAACTGTACAAGAAACTATACAACGCAGATTGATAGATTGCTCTTAGTTTAAATTTTTATTAAGGAATTCAGTAAATATATTATTGAGCTCATCAACAATAAATCCACCACCACCGTGACCACCTGTAAAAACAAAACTTTCAGCCCTTGGAATTAAGTCTAAAACCCGTTGAACAGTTTTTGGATCAATTTCATCATCATCACTTGCATAGGCTATATGAATAGGAATATCGGATTGTGAGAATTTTTTATAATCAGGAATAAAGTTTGTATTTGCAATATTACGTATTGAAGAAAGCAGTGATTGCTCTGTTCCAGGCAGTGTAAGTTGAGCAATGTATCTGTCAACCAAATCTCTCTGTTCAGGATTATTGGTTACCCATTGTTCAGCTCTATTTTTTGAAAAAGGAATCCCAAAAGTTCTTAAAACAAAATTTCCTAGGATTGGAGTTTTTAGAATACTGAGTATTTTACTGTTACTATTTACTAGAGGAACTTGTAAACCAATAGCAGATACTTGATTTGGATATTTGTTAGCGTAATTGATTGCAATAGGAGCTCCCATTGATGAACCATGTAGAATAGATTTCTTTATTTTTAAATAATCTAATAATTCGTTAAGTTGATCTAGATAAAATTCCATGTTGTAATCAGAAACAGGTCTGTCAGAGTAACCTCTTCCGTATTGATCATAACAGATTACCCTATAGCCTTTTAGACTTAATCCCTCACAGAAACCAACATATCCTTCTGAAGGTAAAGTTGCGCCATGAATAATAATTATTGCAGGATCATTTTTATTTCCATAATCCTTATAGGCTGTTTTTCCTTTAGAAAGGTTGACAAAATTATAGTCAGATTTTTCCTGATAGGATTTTAAGTTCCCTTTTTCAAAGCTGTTAAATGCATAAATAACTGTGAGTACAACTATAATAAGTAGAAGTATAAAAAATGTGCTTGTAAATATACTTTGGAAAATGGTCATTTTTATCAACTATAATAACTTAATTAATAAAATCAAAGTTGATCCGAATTAGCTGATTTGCTAGCATATAGGCCAATTAGAATGGGAGATTATTAATGAAAAAAACGATATTCAGTTTAATCGCAGGGGTGTTGGTCTTAGGACTGTTCTATGGTTGTGACAGACAGTCAGATCAAGCATCTACTGACGAAATAAAAATCGGAGTAATTCTTGGATTTACAGGTCCAATTGAGTCACTCACACCAACAATGGCCAGTTCAGCTGAACTTGCGATGAAAGAGGCAAGTGACTCTGGATTGCTTTTAGGCGGAGCAACAGTAAGTTCTGTTCGTGCTGACTCAACATGTGTTGATGCTGGTGCGGCAACTTCAGCGGCCGAAAGACTCGTAACATCAGATAATGTTGCAGCAATAATGGGAGCGGATTGCTCAGGAGTTACAACTGCAATTGCAAACAATGTAGCAGTGCCTAATGGGGTAACAATGATTTCCCCATCAGCTACTTCGCCGGCATTAACGGACATTGATGATAAAGGTTACTTCTTTAGAACCGCACCATCAGATGCAAGACAAGGGCAAGTATTGGCTCAAGTAGTTATGGATAGAGGTATCAACGAAGTTGCTGTTACTTATACTAATAATGACTACGGTAAAGGACTGTCCGATAGTTTTGTAAATGCATTTAAAGCGATGGGCGGATCTGTTACTACTGAAGTACCTCATGAAGATGGCAAAGGTGATTACTCAGCAGAAGTATCAACACTATCAGCTTCAGGTGCCTCAGAAGTTGCTGTTCTTGGTTACGTAGACCAAGGTGGTCGAGGAATCATTCAGAACTCGATGGAGACTGGAGCATTTTCAAGATTTATTCTTGCCGATGGAATGATTGGCGACAGTCTGATTGAAAATGTAGATGGTGATTTGACAGGAACTTTTGGAACTTTACCAGGATCTGAGTCAGAAGGAGCAAACATGTTTAAATCAATTGCATCTTCAAACGGCATCCCAGGTGATGGACCATTCGAACCAGAGTCCTACGATGCAGCTGCTTTAATATTGCTTGCAATACAAGCAGGTAATTCTGCAGACAGATCTTCAATCGCTCAAAATGTAATGGGAGTTGCAAACGCTCCTGGAACAGAAATTTTTCCAGGTGAATTAGGCAAAGCATTACAAATTTTAAAAGATGGAGGCCAAGTTAACTATCAAGGTGCAACAAATGTTGAGTTCTCTGATGTTGGTGAAGCTTCTGGTTCTTATAAAGAGCTTGAAATAGGTAACGGTAAATTTAATACAGTTACAGTTCGTTAAGATCTTAACATTTTAATTAATAGGGGCCGATTTTGGCCCCTATTTTTTTTGGATTTTCTCAGGTATTACCCCTCTTGGCATAAACCTCAGCGCCAATAAAAGTAATAACCCCATTATAAATAATCTAAGATGTGCTGCGCTTCCCAATAGATGCATCCTGAGAGGATTGTCGTATTCGAGCCCACCAGCCAACATGTTCATAAAACCAATGGACAATGGTTCCGCTTCAATCCAAATAAACCAAATAAAGAATCCTCCAAAAATTGATCCTAAGTTATTACCCGATCCACCAATGATAACCATTAGCCATATAATAAATGTAAATCTTAATGGACGATATGACCCGGGTGTAAATTGACCATCTAAGGTAGTGAGCATCGCTCCCGCTATTCCAATTATAGCTGAGCCAATAATAAAAATTTGTAAATGTTGTGCAAAGATATTTTTACCCATTGCACTAGCTGCTTCTTCGTTATCTCTTATGGCTCTTAACATTCTTCCCCATGGTGAGTTTAAAGCAAGTTGACTTAGATAGAAGATTAACAAAAGAACAGAAAAAAATAATCCTACATAACAGAGTTTTACAAATATTCCTGAACTATCAATAACAAGATCGTTCAGCAAATCTTGTCTTGATGAAAGAGATTGCATAGCTTCTAGTTTTGAAAAGTTTATTCTCTCGACTAGATTAAGGAACCATTCAGATTGTTGGAGTTCAATTTCATATGGAACAGGTCTATCCAAACCTGAAACGTTTTTAACTCCTCGAGATAACCAATCTTCATGTTTTACTACTGCGATTACAATTTCAGAAATCCCAAGAGTTGCGATAGCTAAATAGTCTGACCTTAATCGGAGAGTAATTTTTCCTATTACCCATGCAACAAGTCCAGCAACTACTGCAGCAATCAGCCAAGAGAAAATAATTGGTAACCCCAAACCTCCAAGAAAACCTGTTTTAGCAGGATTAATCGACTCGATAATATCTATTGAAGGCCCATAAAAATTATTAATTCCAATTAAACCAAAAACAATTATTAAGATTATAAGAGTGTTTCTTATTTGTTTATTTTCAATATTTCTAAATACAAATAAGAGAGTAGTAATTGATAAAACAAAAATTATTGCACTAATTACAATTCCGATGCCCGCTTTATCCCATGCTTCGTAAATTGGATCGTGTGAAACCAATACTGCCGTTAAGCCTCCAAGCGCAGTAAAACCCATTACTCCTGCATTAAACAAACCTCCATACCCCCATTGCAAATTGACACCAATCGCCATTATTGATGAAATAATGCAGAGATTAATAACACTGAGAGACACAGACCAGGACTGAGTAAAGCCCACAATTGCGAGCAAAACTGCCATTACAGTGAATGCAACTGGTGCTCTTAAGTCTTCGCTCATATTATTTTACCCCTCACAATTCCTGTTGGTCTGACAATCAGTACAATCACCAAAATAATGAAAGAAATAGCAAACTTATAATCTGTTGAGAGAACTTGCATTAATCCTGAAGGCTCTAAATTTTCTGGAAGAAGATACACAAAGAATTTCTTATAAGCATAGGTTAATGTAATTTCAGAGAATGCAATGACATAGCCTCCAATTACTGCACCAATTGGTGACCCTATTCCACCTACAATTGCAGCCGCAAACATTGGTAACAGCAAATTAAAATATGTAAATGGTTTAAAACTCTTATCTAGCCCATAGAGAACCCCAGCAGTAGTAATTAAGATTGAAGATATAACCCAGGTAACAATCACTATCTTTTCAGGATTAATTCCTGATAATAGTGCCAGGTCTTCATTATTTGAGTATGCTCTCATTGACTTGCCCAGTTTAGTCTTCTGTAAGAAATAAAATAAACTTATCATTGCAATTAAAGCTACAATGACTGTGATTAATTGAGTTGATTTAATTGTTAATCCTTCCTCTAATCCAAAGTAATTTTTAAAATCCAAGGCGTGTACTATATACTTTTCACCATCAAAAAACTTTCTATCATTTGGTCCTATAATAAATCTGACTACTGCTTGCAGAATAAACATAACTCCTACAGAAACGATCATGAGTACTATAGGTTGGCTTTTTTGTTTACGATAAAAACTGTAAACTGATCGGTCAATTAAAAGACAAAACAAAGCTGTTACTATTATAGCAAAAGGTAGAGCAAGTAATGCAGTAGGAAGAACTCCAGCAGTGATTCCTATACTTTGAAATAACCAAGTAAATAAAATAGTAGCCATCGTTCCAAATGACATCCAATCAGCTTGAGCAAAGTTTGAAAATCTTAATACGCCATAAATAATTGTTAAACTTAATGTAGCTAACGCAAGTTGACTTCCATATGACAAAGCTGGGACAATTACAAAATTTGCCAACAGGACTGTTGCATTAATAAATTCAAAATTTTCCAACTTATCCTCCCAAGAAACTTTTTCTTACTTCTTGATTATTTAATAGCTCTTGTCCTTCTCCACTAAATTTGTTCTCCCCCCCGACCAAAACATAACCAAAATCTGCAATATTTAATGCTTGTTTGGCATTTTGCTCGACAATCACAATTGCAACTCCTGAGTTCTTAATAGTTATAATTCTCTCAAAAATTTCTTTCATAACTATTGGTGAAACGCCAGCTGTTGGCTCATCGAGCATGAGAACCTTAGGTCTTGTCATTAATGCGCGACTAACTGCAACTTGTTGTCTTTGTCCACCTGATAATTCACCTGCAAGCTGATTTCTTTTGTCTTTCATTGCTGGAAATAAATTATAAAGCTCCTCAATTGTTTCTTGAACATTATCTTCCCTAAGAAAGGCTCCCATTTCTAAATTTTCTTCTACTGTGAGCTCACTGAATATGTTCATTGTTTGTGGCACAAACGCAATCCCAGCTGCCACCCGATCTTGAGGCGTTAATTTTGAAATATCTGAACCATCTAACATCAAAATACCTTCCTTAAGAGAAATCATACCAAGCATTGCTTTCATTGCCGTTGATTTACCAGCGCCATTTGGACCCACAATTACAACAATTTGATTTTTATCTACTTCAATATCGCATGCATGAATAATATCTTCACCGCCATAACCCCCTGTCATATTAGTGCAACTTAAAAATTTACTCATTTGATATCGTCTCTTCCCAAGTAGGCTTCTATTACTTTTTCATTTTTTTTGATTTCATCAATATTACCCTCTACGAGAACAGACCCTTCGGTCATAACAATTACTTTGTTGCAGAGTTGACTTAAAAAATTCATGTCATGTTCAATCATAAAAAAAGTATAATTTTTTTCAGTATTCAATTTTTTAATCGTATCCGATATATCATTTAACAAGGTTCTGTTTACACCCGCACCAACTTCATCCAGCAATACTATTTTGGCATCAACCATCATCGTTCGGCCTAGTTCAAGTAATTTTTTTTGTCCACCAGACAAATTACCAGCTAACTCAAACATTAAATGTTCTAGCTTAAGGAAATTTACGACTTCAATTGCTTTCTCTTTGATAATAGACTCTTCTTCTTCAATAACTTTTCTTTTAAACCATGTATTAAGAATTTTCTCTCCTGATTGAGATCCAGGAACCACCATTAAATTTTCAAGTACGGTCATATTTGAAAACTCATGTGCTAATTGAAAAGTTCTCAACACTCCTTGATCAAATAACTCATGCGATTGAAGTCCTGTGATGTTCTTTTCATCAAGAAATACAGTACCATTTGTTGGAGCAATATTACCTGCAATGATATTGAAAAGTGTGGTTTTGCCTGCTCCATTTGGGCCAATTAAGCCAGTAATTTTGCCTTTTTCAACATCCATAGTTGCATTATCGACCGCTTTAATACCACCAAAATTTACCGATAATTGATTAATGCTTAACATTTAAATAATTAATAAATTTCCTCTTTTTAAACCTCTTGCACTTACTTTGAAGATACATGATTGAGGTAAAGTGCAAATAGTATCATAGCGAGAGAAACTAGTACATTCACTCTGATTATTTCGTTTAGAAATAAAACTCCTGAAAAATAGGCGATGAGAGGTATCATAAAATTAATTAAAGATAAAAATACTGGTCCTTGAAGCTCAATAATTTTAAAAAATAATAAATTAGCAATTGCTGTTGCAAATAAACCCTGAATAACAATTGCTATAGTTGAAGAGCTGGTGAAACTCTCTAGCCAGAATGGCTCATAAAAAAAAGCAAATGGACTGATAATTATTGTGCTTGCCATAGTTGTTCCTGTTGCTAAAGAAATAAAATTTATTTTTGGTACTAATTTTGAAACAATAGAATTTACACCATAGCAAATCGCAGCTAGCAATACAAAAATCTGACTAAAAAATTCAACTCTATTATTTCCACCTAATTTAGATAGATTCTCAAAACCAAAAAGCACAACTAATCCCAATGCCGCTAAGATAAAACTAAGTACTTTAATTATATTTATGTTTTGATCCTTTAAAATTATGGCTGACAAAGCAAGAGTTATAAGAGGCATAGGGCTCATCAAAACTCCAGCAATACCAGCATCAATAATTCTCTCCGCGTCTGATATTAAATAAAATGGAATTGCTGAACCCAATGCTCCTATAGCAATATAAAATGTCAGATATGTACGAGTAAGAATGATTTTATTTCCAGTATACTTCATACAAACGTATAAAATAATGGACGCCATAAAAAGACGACAAAACACATTAGTTATGGGACCAACGTCTATAACAGCAATTTTTATAAATAAAAAATTTACACCCCATATGATAGCAAGTGAAAAGAGTAGTAGCCAACTAATAATACTTGGTTGATTTATTTGTTTCATTTAGTGTTTGAGAAAGGTATTATTTTAAACTTTCAAAGTAAATGAATAAAAAAATGAGATTATTTACTCTTTTGTTTTTTAGTTTTTTAGTTTTTTATGGATGTGCCAGTAAACCTCCTTCTCAGCAGGAAAATATCTGTTCTATTTTCGAACAAAAATCTTCATGGTATAGACTAGCAAATAATTCCTCTGAAAAATGGGGCGCACCAATTCATGTTCAAATGTCAATTTTAAGACAAGAGTCTGCTTTTAAAAATAGGGTTAAACCTGAAAGAACTAAATTGTTAGGTGTCATTCCTTGGACAAGAAAATCAAGTGCGTTTGGTTATACACAGGCAATAGACGCAACTTGGGATTGGTACCGCGACGAAAACAATAAACCCCTTGCATCAAGAGTAAATTTTGCTGACGCAATTGATTTTACGGGTTGGTACATAAATAAATCTCATCAAATCAATGGCATTAATAAAAGTGATGCATACAATCAGTATTTGGCTTATCACGAGGGCCATGGTGGTTTCAAAAAGAAATCATACCAGAGTCAAAGTTGGCTAATTGATGTTGCAAAAAAAGTAAAAATTCGTTCAGATAAATATAAAAACCAGTTAGATAATTGTGAGCACAAGTTTCAAAAGAAATTTCTAGGAATATTTTAATGAGTAAGAATTCAAATATTATAGCTGTAACGATGGGTGATCCGTCTGGTGTTGGTACTGAAATTGCAATCAGAGCAAAAATAAAAAAAATAAAAAAACCAAATTTTTTTATTATACATGATCCAGATTTTGTAAAAAAAATTATAAAAAAAATGAAATCTAAATTAAAGGTTAGAGAAATAAATAGCCCTTCAGAAGTAAAAAAATTACCAAAAAACTATTTAGCAGTTTTGCCAATAAAAATTAGTAAAAGCACACAATTAGGAAAAAAAAATTTATCTAATACTAAGTCTATTTTAAAATCAATTGATCTTGCAGTTAAACTAGCAAAAAATGGAGAGGTTGCAGCAATTGTAACGAACCCAATTAATAAAGATGTAATTGGAAAAAAAGTTAAAAATTTCAGAGGTCATACTGAGTACCTTGCTAAAAAAGATAGAACAAATGACCAATTAATGGTGATGATGAATAAAAATATGAAAACTATTCCCCTGACAACTCATATTGCGGTAAACAAAGTTTCTAGCAAAATAAATAAAAAAAATATCATCAAAGCTATCATTAATACCAATATAAGTTTGAGGAATGATTTTAAAATCAAAAAACCTCGTATAGCTGTTACAGCACTTAACCCACATGCGGGTGACGGTGGACTTATTGGTGATGATGAAATGGTAAAAATTCTACCTGCTATTAATTATTGTAAAAAAAAGAAAATATCTGTTGAAGGGCCTTTGCCTGCTGACTCAGCATTTATAAAAAATAATCATAATAAATATGATATTTTTATTTGCATGTTTCATGATCAAGCTTTGATACCCGTCAAGATGATAAGTTTTGATGAAACGGTCAATTATACCGCTGGACTTTCATTTGTAAGAACGAGCCCTGACCATGGAACCGGACTTGATATTGCAAACAAATTTATTGCATCACCTAATAGCTTAATAGCAGCTTTGAAATCAGCTTCAAAAATTGCTCAAGCTAGAAGAAAATGACACTGTCACTTTATTCTGCATTATTCATTTTTGCGACCATTATGGTTATAACACCTGGTCCCGCAAACTTATTACTTATGAGTTCTGGAGCGCAACATGGATTTTATAAGTCAGTACCCTTTGTAATAGGTGTAACTTGTGGGAAATTATTTTTAACAATTGGTTTAGGAATTGGATTTTTAACTATTTTGAACTCAAATCCAATATTGGTTAATATTATAAAAGTAATTGGTACAGCCTATATATGCTGGCTTTCCTGGAAAATACTTTTTTTAAGTTTGCAATCAACAGAAAGTAACCAAAATGAAAAGGTACCTAATTTCTTAAACGGTTTATTGGTTCATCCATTAAATCCTAAAGGCTGGGCAATGGTAATCGCCGCTTATACACAATTCACTTCCTTTGGTAATACATATACTTCTTCAAGTTGGGTATTAGAAGTTATTATTGTTGCAGGAACCTTTTTTTTCATTCAATCAATTTCACATTCTATATGGTGTTGGTCTGGAAGTTTAATATTTAACTTTTTGAGTAATAAAAATCTAATTAGACAAATTATAGTTACTATTCTTGCGATTCTTACAATTGGGACGGTAGTGTACAGTAATTTTTTTATCTAATTTTACTCAGACTATTTTCTTCAACTGATTTGCTGAAGCTAGCAAATAATTTTTTTGAAAAATCATCTGTAGTTGCTGAATATTCTGGATGCCATTGAACACCATAAAAGTATCCGCTGTAATTTGATAAACTGATAGCTTCAACTGTTTCGTCTTTAGCAACACCTTCAATAACAAGATCATTTGCTATTTTATCTATTCCTTGAGTATGAAGTGAATTTACCTCAATAGTTGGCGTGCCGGCCAACTTTTCAAATTTTCCATTTTCAGTTAAATAAACTTCATGCTGTTTTGAAAACTGTACTTCTAGGTCATCAGAGTCTGGGCATCGGTGATCCATTCTTCCTGGTACATCATGTATATCCGCGTGAAGAGAGCCTCCCATTGCAACGTTAACTTCTTGAAAGCCCCTACAAATTGCTAACATAGGAATCTCATTTTTAAATATGAAATCAATCATAGGGAGAACAGTCTTATCTCGATCTATGTCTAATGGCTCAACTATTTTGTCTTTATTATAAAATTCAGGATAAACGTTTGAGAGACTGCCAGTTAGCATTACCCCATCAAATTTTCTAAGAGTATTTCTGTAGTCAATTGTTGAACCAAGGGCTGGTAAAATGACAGGTATACAGCTTGTAGCTTCAGCCACAGCTTTTATGTAGTTCGTTCCTGACGCATGATATGTCCGATGCAATTCTGCTTTTTCAATTACGTCGGCAAATACAGCAATTAGTGGCTTATTTTGAGTATCCATAAAAAAATTAGTTTACTAATATCAGGATAATATCATATAACAACTTTAATGGTTATAAATATTCAAGATAAACAATCACAACATAAGGCAATGTCTGCATGGGATGACATACTAGTCATCGACGATCAACTTTCAAGTGAAGAGAAAATTTTAAAGTCATCAGTAAGATCTTATTGCCAGGAAAAACTTTTACCAAGGATCATAGATGACAACAGAAATGAAAATTTTAGTAGAGAGATTTTCAATGAAATGGGTGAACTTGGAATTCTAGGATCTTATTTACATGGATATGGATGTGCGGGCACGAATTATGTTTCTTATGGGCTTATTGCTCGGGAAATTGAAAACATTGACAGTGCATACCGATCTATCATGTCGGTTCAAACAAGCCTAGTTATGTTTCCTATTTATCAATTTGGTACTGAAGCACAAAAAGAAGAATATTTACCAAGACTTGCAAAGGGTGAAATCATTGGAAGCTTTGGTCTGACAGAGCCTGATGCTGGTAGTGATCCTGGCGCAATGAAAACCAAAGCGATAAAAGTCAAAGGAGGTTACGAATTGACTGGTACCAAGACATGGATCAGTAATGCACCCTATGCAGATGTAATTATTGTTTGGGCTAAGGATGAAGATAATGTAATCAGAGGATTTATTGTGGACAGAGAGTCCAAAGGACTATCAACACCTAAAATTGAAGGTAAATTATCTTTACGCGCTTCAGCAACGGGGCAAGTTGTTATGGAAAATGTTTTTTGTTCGGAAGATAAAGTTTTACCAAAGGTATCAGGTTTGGGCGGACCTTTTCAATGCTTAAATAGTGCAAGATACGGAATTTCATGGGGTGCTCTGGGAGCAGCGGAGTTTTGTTTCGCAACAGCTAGACAATACGCATTAGATAGAATGATGTTTGGAAAACCTATTGCTGGTACTCAGCTTGTTCAGTCTAAATTAGTTGATATGCAAACAGAAATTGCTTTAGGTCTACAGGCTGCACTTAGAGTTGGGCGTCTGATGGATGAAAATCAGTCAGATAGCAATATGGTAAGCCTCATAAAAAGAAATAATGTTGGAAAAAGTTTAGACATTTGCAGGAGTGCAAGAGATATTCTTGGTGGCAATGGTATTTCAGATGAGTATCATGTAATGAGACATATGGTAAATTTGGAAACCGTAAAGACATATGAAGGTACACACGATGTGCATACTTTAATTATGGGAAGAAACTTAACAGGTATACAGGCTTTTAAATAATTATGGCTTATCTAAATCGTACAACAAAGCAATGGCAGGAAATCGATACAGCTCATCATCTGCATCCTTTTACTGATTACAAGTCGCTTGCAAAAGAAGGCAGTATCATCGTTACAAAAGCAGATGGTGTTCACCTTACCACATCTGATGATAAACAGTTGCTTGATGCCATGTCTGGCTTGTGGTGTGTAAATGTAGGTTATGGAAGAAAGAATCTTGCAGACGTTGCTTATAAGCAAATGCAAGAATTACCTTATTATAATTCTTTTTTTAAAACAGCGACACCACCATCAATTGAACTTGCTAAAGAGTTAGCTGAAATTAGTCCGCACGATTTAAATCATGCATTCTTTTCTTCAAGTGGCTCTGAAGCCAACGATACTGTTGTAAGAATGGTAAGGAGATATTGGGATTTAAAAGGTAAGCCAAATAAAAAAACATTTATTAGTAGAGAATATGCTTATCACGGAAGTACGATGACTGGGATGAGTTTGGGCGGTATGGCAGCGATGCATTCTCAAGGGGATATGATGCCTGGTTTTGAACATGTGCTGCCTCCTTATTGGTACAAGTATGGAAGCGATATGTCTCATGATGACTTTGGTATTCATGCAGCTAATAAAATTGAAGAAAAGATAAATGAAATTGGTCCAGATAATATTGCGGCGTTTATAGGAGAACCAATTCAGGGAGCTGGAGGAGTTATCATTCCTCCTGATACCTATTGGCCAAGAGTTCAAGAAATTTGTAAAAAATATGACATTCTTCTTGTTGTTGATGAAGTCATTTGTGGATTCGGTAGAACTGGAAACTGGTTTGGATCAGATACTTATAATATTAAACCTGACATTATTACTATGGCCAAAGGAATTACCTCAGGATATATCCCACTGTCTGGAATCATGATTTGCGACAGAGTTTGTGAAACTTTAATCAATGAAGGTGGTGAATTCTACCATGGTTATACTTATTCTGGCCACCCAGTAGCTTGTGCAGTGAGCCTTGAAAATCTTAAAATTATCAAAGAAGAAAATCTAATTGAACAATCACGAAATGTCTCAGTTTATCTGGAGCAGCAAATGCGCGAAATTGAAAAGCACCCTTTAGTTGGTGAAGTTAGAATGAAGAGCTTTATTGGAGCTGTAGAATTGGTGAAAGATAAAGAAACTAGAGAAATGTTTGAAGACACTGGCACAGTTGGAACGATTTGTAGGGACTATTGTATCGAAAACGGTTTAGTAATGCGAGCTGTAAGAGATGGCATGATTTTCTGTCCACCTCTTATATTCAATAATAACCATGTGGATGAACTTTGTGAAAAGCTAAAAACCTCGCTGGACCAAACACTAGACCATATTTCAAAATAAAACTTACTTAATCTGTAGATAGTAATCGTAGTATTCTGTATCTCGTTGATAGTTTAATGACTCATAGAGACTTTGAGCATTTTTATTTGTTATAGCAGTCGACAACTCCACACTCGTTACACCTTTTTCTTCTGCAAAACTTTTTGCGGCATTCATCAGCATACGTCCAATACCTTTATTTCTATATTCAGATCTCACATACAAGTCGTAGAGTATTATTTTTTTACTCAACTCCAGCGAGTCAAAAGTTGTGTACAACTGGGTCATGCCCATACATTCTTTTTCATTTTCAATATAAAATATTTGTGCCTCTTTATTACTAAGGCGTTCCTTAATATAGTTTTTACAGGCTTCTACATTTGACTCCTTTTTATAAAACTGCCGATATAAATTAAAGATCTCACCAATTTTTTCGAAATCATCTGGTTGAGCAATTTTTATTTGTAAATCTTCTGACATATACTTTATCTCCAAATCGTTCGATATATTGATATCACTAAGAAAATAAAAGTAAAAGATGTAACTGTATAGATAAAGCCCATTGGTCCAACTGCATCCATGACTCTTCCTCCAATTAAAGGACCAATAAGCGAGCCAACTTCAAAGACCATCACAAGAATTGCTGTAGCACCTGCAACTTGAGATGCGCTATATCTCTCACCAAGCATAGTGAGTGAAATTGCAAAAAGTCCACTAGCAGCGCCACCCCATATAAAACAGCTCGCTGCCATTACATAAAAATTATCTAGATAGATAGCGAATAGAATTGGACAAAAGAACGTAATTAAAACTGCTATATTCAATAGCAGTCTTTTATTAAATTTGTCCAGCAATACGCCAATCAAGGGTTGGCACATCACACCTCCTACAAGAGTAATAGTTACATATTGTAATGCAATCTCTTGAGTAAATTGGTTCTTAATCATGAAAATGGGAAAGAAAGATACAAACATTACATCATCTAAACCGCATAGAATAGCTGCGCCAAAAATAGTTGGAGCTGCAATGATAGCCGCAAATACTGGAAGAGACTTTTTATCAGGTAATTTCGGGTCTTCAATCTCAAGCATAATAAGCGGTAAAATGGCGATAAAAGAAAGAGAAGAAATAACAATAAAAGGTAACCAGCCTTCAATTCCGGTTAGGGACAATACCATCGGGCCACTTGCAAAACCGATGACAAAAACTGTGTTATAAATCGTTACTATTTTGCCGCGATTTGTATCATCAGCCATTGACAGCATCCATGTGTCAAATGCATTCCAAGCAAGCGCTCCAGCAAAACCAATTATGAATCTGATAACAAACCAAGCTGTCAAACTATCAAAAATTGGAAAAGTAAAATAAAGAATTATTGTAAATATTTGAGCAATGATAATTGATTTCGCTAAACCTATCTTGTGAATAATTATTGGTGTTATTCTTACAAATAATATTACAGCAAGTGGTTGTGCTACTACATTGAGGCCAATTTCAGTATTGCTATATCCTCGTGCTTCTAAAATAAGTGCAAGTAGAGGAATTAAAGTACCAAGCTTAATACCAATAATTAATGCGCAAAGAAATAGGACAATATATGTCTTGTAATTTGTTCCTAAAAGATTCTGAACTGTAGTGTTCATGCAAACCTATCTTCATTAACATAGATGCTTTTAAAATATTTAAGCACTAAATTTTTACAAAATTCATTTGTGTATATTTTTGGATCAAACAATATTCGCTGCCACAAACCATCAACCATGGAATGATAGGTTTCACTTACTTCTTTTGGAGTAAATTCCTTTTGATTGGCAATATTATTAATTTCACTAACTAACTTTTCCATTTGTTGAGAATAAATTTCATCTTGTCTTTGACAAATCGCTAAATAAGAAGGTCTAAATTTCACCTCACTATAAAACGCAATCCATACTGAAATTTTATTTCTGTTGGCAATTTTTGAACTGAAATCATTTTGAATTATACGAATTATTCTATCAATTGGATCTATGTTCTTTTCCTCAAAAATCTTTTGCCATGACTTTTTGTATTCATCAGATAAATACTGCAGCGAACTTATTAATAAATTATCTTTCGACTTAAATCTAAAGTTTGCGTAACCTTGAGAAACTTTAGCTCTTTTTGCTACATGAGCAATCGTAGTATCCGCTAGGCCTCTTTTTGCAATTGTTTCTATCGTAGCGTCAATCAACTTTTGATGATTAACAGAAATCTCAGTTTCACTGGCCTGTTCTGAAGATTTTTTATTAACTAAAGCCTTCATCATATTGAATAAACAATACACAAAGATAACTATTAAAGATAGTTTTGTATTGAATAATCATTCAATTTTTATTATCATGATTCCTAAATATTCTTTATTTTATGGCAAAAAATACACACGATGTAATCGTAATTGGTGCGGGTCATAATGGTTTGACCGCTGCTAGTTATATGGCGAAGGCAGGACTAGATGTTGTTGTTCTAGAAAAAAATGAATGGATTGGAGGGGCTGCTGTTAGTCGTGAGCTCTATCCTGGATGGAAATATTCTAACTGTTCATATGTTTGCAGCTTACTAAGACCTGAGATCATGCGTGATCTTGAACTCTATAAATATGGTTTACAAATTATTCCTTACGAAGGTAGCGCAACAATGATGAGAAATGGGGACTACTATGCCCACTATCATGATCATGATATGACGATCAATTCTATCAGAAGACATTCTCACAAAGATGCGGAGGCCTATGAAAGGTACAGTCGTGATGTCTTGAGGCAATGCAAAATTATCAAACCGCTATTAAAAATGACACCACCTGATTTAACTTCTTTTAAACCAAAAGATTTATTTGGCGCCCTGGAGTTTGCAAAACATTTTGCAGCTAAAGACGAGTTAGGTGGACTTGGTGAAAAAGAAATTTATGACACTATTCGATTTTATACAATGAGCATCAGAGACTATTTAGATGAATATTTTGAAAGCGATATTACAAAAGCACACTTAGCTGGAAGTGCAATTATTGGAACTGCTCTTGGTCCTTGCTCACCTGGCTCTGCTTACGTATTACTGCACCATTATATGGGAGAAGTAGATGGTTCAGTTGGAGCGTGGGGGTATTCAAGAGGAGGTATGGGCTCTATTACAAAAGCAATGACAGGCTGCCTAAACGCTCACGGCGGTGAAGTAAAACCAGATAATGAAGTCGTTAATGTCATTACTAAAAATGGTCGTGCGATTGGAGTTGCTACCAAAAAAGGTGATGAATATTACGCAAAAAAAATTGTATCTAACTTAGATGTTAAAAGAACATTCTTAAAAATTACTGAAGAAAGCTCTTTACCTGGTGAATTTGTTGAAAGAGTTAAAAACTTTAAAATTAGAGGCTCATCGGGAAAACTTAATATTGCCCTAGACGGCCTTCCTGAATTCCCATGTATTCCAGAAGGTGATCCAGGTGGTGGAGGTGATATGCACTTCACAGAAACAATTGAAGAAATGGAAGGAGCTTATGACGATTGGAAACGAGGTGAATGGTCAAGAAATCCTTATGTAGATATGTGTATTCCTTCTAAAAGCGATCCAACAATGGCAGCTCCGGGAAAGCATTATATGTCTGTCTTTATTCAATATGTTCCATTCAATCTTGCAAACGGCGGATGGAATGAAGAAAGAAAGCAAGAATTTGGAAGACATATTGTTGATTGTATTGCTGAGTTTTCTCCTAATTTTAAAGATTTAATTAACCACTACGAAGTTCGTACTCCATTGGAATTAGACAATGAAGTAGGATTGACAGAAGGAAACATCTTTCAAGGCGAATTAACAATGGATCAACTCATGTTTAATAGACCTGTGCCTGGATATGCACAGTACAGAACACCACTTAAAAATATGTATATGTGCAGTTCATCAACTCATCCAGGTGGTGGAGTTATGGGTGCACCAGGAGCGAATGCTGCAAGGGAGGTTCTAATTGATATGAATATCCCTCAAACAGGTAATTATTATTAATGTCAGAAAATTATGACGTAATAGTTATTGGCGCAGGCCATAATGGTCTTGTTTGCGCTAATATTCTCGCAAAAAAAAACCGTAAAGTTCTGATTTGTGAGGCACGTGAGAATTGCGGGGGACTTGTTGAAGAGAGTATAACTAACTTCGTTCCTCAGATACCGCTGAGCGTATCAAGCTCTCTTGGTGGACTGCCAGTAAAGTATAAAGCAAAGTCTACGATCGCACTGTCAGAGTCCGGTCAACATATTCGCCTAGTTGGAAACCAACATATTGACCATAAAGTTATTTCTGGTTTCTCTTCGAAGGATGCAGACAGATATGTAGAATTTCATGATAAAATGTCGTCCTTTTCAAAGGCTTTAGGTTCTTTCATGATGGCTTCACCACCAAGGATCATGAACAATACTTTCTCTGATTATTTTAAATTATTCAAACTAGGCATGAATGTTCGAATGCTTGGAAAGAAAAAATTTAATGAGTTTGCAAGAATGATAGGGCTTAATATTGCGGACGAATTGGAAGACAATTTTGAAAATACTCTTTTGCAAGGCCTAATCGCCCATGACGCGGTGCTTGGTTCTAACTTGGGCCCAAGATCTCCCGGTTCATTAATTAATCTACTTTATCGCATGGCCACACATGACAACTCAATCTTTGGGGGAATATATGAAATTGATGGTGGCAGTAAAGCTTTTGTAGATACTTTGCTAGACATCAGTAATAAAAATAAAGTTGAAATTAAAACGTCTTCATCGGTTAAAAGATGCATTACTGAAAATGATAAAGCAATAGGAGTTGAACTTCACAGCGGTGAAAAAATTTATGCAAAAAAAATTATTTCTAATGCAGATCCAAGATCGACTTATTTCTGTCTTTTAGGAACTGAGAATTTAGACACTGATGTGAAAAGAAGAATCAAACATCATCGATCAAAAGGAAAAGTTGCAAAATTATCATTAAGTCTCAATAAACAACCTGAATTTATTAACTGCGATAAAAATGATTTAGAGAGTAGAATGGTAATTGCTCCTTCAATTGATTATATAGAAGAGGCATTCAATCCAAGTAAGTTTGATAAACTTTCTATGGAACCTATTTTAGAAATGAAACTAAAAAATTCTGACCAGAGTAATCCTGTATTAGATATTCAAGTTCAATATGCTTCCTACGGTGCGCAGGAGGGTTGGGATAAAATTAAAGATAACTATGTAGATGCCGTTATAAAATTAATAGGGAAATATGCACCTGATATTCAAAGCTGTATAGAGACTAAAACAATTGTTACTCCCGACGACATAGAGAAAAATTTTTATGTTTCAGGCGGACATTGGCATCATGGAGAAATTCAAATCGATCAGCTTTTTATGCTCAGACCAATTCCTGGGGCATCACAATATAGAACCCATCTTGACGGACTATATATGTGTGGTGCAGGTACTCATCCGGGTGGAGGCTTAACTGGAATTCCAGGAAAAAATGCGGCTCAAGCTATCTTGGAGGACGCATAAATATGAATAGAGATTTAAGATTTACAGCACTAAAAAAAACCCCTTTTCACTCTAGAACAAGCTTAGCTTCAAGAACAAATAAATATTATAACTGGAACGGTTTTACTGTACCCACAGAATACTCAACAACTGAGTTGGAATATACTGCTGCTAGAAATGGCACCTCAGTTATGGATCTCACACCTATGTGCAAATATATGATCAATGGCAGCGATGCTAATAAATTTGTTGATTATCTTGTAACAAGAGATTTATCACAGATGGAAGATAATACAGTAGCATACATAATTTGGTGTAATGAAGATGGTAAAGTAATGGACGATGGTACCATATTTAAATTTTCGAATACAAAATTTATGCTTTGCTGTGCAGTAAAGATCTATAATTGGCTACATGACTCTGCTGAAGGTTTTGATGTTTCTTTTGAGGATGCAACAGACACAACGGCTGCATTAGCAATCCAAGGACCTACTTCTTGTTCAACACTAAAAAACTACGGAGCAGATGACCTTGAATTATTAAAACCATTTGGAATGAAACAATATAATATTAACGGATATGATGTTTTGATCTCACGAACAGGCTTCACAGGTGATTTAGGATATGAATTATGGACTGATCCAGCTAATGCAGAAAACATGTGGGATAGTATCATGGAAGCTGGAAAAGAATTAAAGATAAGACCTTTTGGCATGCATGCTCTTGAGATGACAAGAATTGAAGCTGGCTTTATTCAAACCAATACTGATTTTATGGCAGCTGAAGATTCCTTAAGACCAGTGAGAATGCGTTCACCGTATGAAATTGGAATGGGTTGGCTTGTTCATCTCAATAAAGAAAGTTACTTTGTAGGCAAACGCGCTTTAAAGAAAGAAAAAGAGACAGGTAATTCTGAAAGATGTTTAGTTGGATTGGACATAGATGGCGATAAGCCCGCAGTAGGCTCTGTGATTTATAATGAAAAAAAAGAAGATATAGGAATTGTTACCGCAGCAATGTGGTCACCTACCATGAAAAGAAACGTTGCGCTTGCGTCTCTAAAGCGTCCATATGGAATTAAGATTAAAGAAAATATTTTTGCAGAAATTTATCACCCAGAGGAATTGGAATATAAAAAAATATGGGCAAAGTGTAAGGTTGTAAAAAGACAATTTTTTAGCCCTGAAAGACGTAACAAAGTACCTGCAGACCTTTATGAATAGCCAAAAATAGGCTGTTTTTTTAAAATTCAATTATTGAACAGCTGTTCAATATAGGCTATACTCCAATATGCCCAAATCAACTTCGATTCCCGAAAAAAAAGATCTCCTTAATACTCTCGACGATAGAATTCTATACCCATGGCAGTATCTTGAGTATCGTGGTGAAGACAGCAGGACATTCATTGATAAGTCAAAAGGAATTTATCTTTACGATCAAACAGGAAGACAACTTATTGATGGTCCTGGAGGAATGTGGAATGTTAACGTAGGACATGGCGTAAAAGAAATTGCTGATGCTGTTTATAATCAGATTACAAGAATGCCCTACGCCAGCCCATTCACGGAGTCCACTGAGATTGCATATAATTATGCTTCACGACTTGTTAAATATGCGCCCGGTGATCTTAAAAGAGTATTTTTCACGTCCGGAGGATCTTCAGCAGTAGACTCTGCATTAAGATTTGTAATGTTTTATAATAACGTTCGTGGGTTAAGAGATAAGAAACAAATTATCTCACGTCATGATGCATATCACGGTAGTACATTTTTAGGGGCTTCATGTTCAGGTAAAGAAAGAGATAAAAACAACTTTGATTTTGCAGATAACTTAGTTCATCATTTGTCTGCGCCAAATCCGTTTAAAAAACCAGACGATTTAAGTGATGAAGAATTCTGTGATTTAAAAGTTAAAGAGTTAGAAAATAAAATTTTAGAACTTGGTCAAGATAAGGTCGCGGCATTTATTGCAGAGCCAATCCTAGCATCAGGCGGAGTAATTGTTCCTCCTAAAGGATATCACAAAAAGACAAGAGAAATTTGTACTAAGTACAATGTTATTTATATTTCTGATGAGATAGTAACCGGATTTGGAAGGTTAGGTCATATATTCGCTTCAGAAAATTATTTCGATTTAGAACCTGATATCATCCTTTTAGCAAAAGGGATTACTTCAGGATACGTACCTTGTGGTGCGGTTGTTATTTCTGAAAAGCTTATGTCTCAACTTGATAATAAAGAAAAAGTTATATTTTCAAATGGATTTACTGACTCGGGTCACCCAGTGAGCATGGCAGCAGCTACAGCAACACTTGATTATATTGAAAAAAATAACCTCCTTGAACATGTACAGGAAGTCGGCCCTTATTTTCAATCTAAATTAAGTGAATTAATTGATCTACCGATTGTTGGCGATGTACGTGGTGAGGGATTAATGGCTGCTGTTGAATGTGTAATCAGTAAAGAAAAAAAAGATCCTCTGAATTTACAATACGAGATCGCTTCTCGCATCAATTCTCATTGTCAAAATCTTGGTTTAATTGTTAGACCGCTATTTAATACGTGTGTCATGTCTCCTTCTTTGATCATCACTAAGGAACAGATAGATGATCTCGTAAGTATACTTAGAAAAGGAATTGAGTTAGCTACAGATGACATCAAGAAAGAAGGCCTTTGGTCTGCATCTTAAATAAATGCTTGAGTTTAACCATCTGCTAAAAAACTATCAGGAGGGTAAAACATTACCCCAAGACTTTTATACAGATTCGAATATTTTTTCCGAAGAGATGAAGCGAATTTATTTCAAACAGTGGTTAATGGTAGATCACATAAGTCGTATTCCTAATCCAGGTGATTATTTTGTTTTTGATGCCGAAAAGGAGTCCATCATAGTTATTAGAGGAAGAGACAATGAAGTAAGAGCATTTTATAATGTTTGCACTCATCGAGGATCAAGAATTTGTTTAGATGAAGAGGGATCAAAAAAACTTTTAGTGTGTCCCTATCATGCTTGGAGTTTTTCAGCAGAAGGTGAGCTTAAAGCTGCACGTTTTATGCCGGAGGATTTTAAAAAAGAAGAGTGGGGTCTTAGAGAGTGCCATTTTAAAATTTATGAAGGATTAATATTTATTAACTTATCATTAGAAGAACCAATGAATTTTGATGAATTCATTGAGCCTCTAAAAGAAATGATGGAATTTCATCAGACGAGTAAGTCAAAAATTGCGATAAGAAAAAAATATCCAACTCATGCAAATTTTAAATTAGTTCTTGAAAATTTTCAGGAGTGCTATCACTGTCCTACAGCACATCCAGAGCTTTGTGCAGTACAGGATAAAGACTGGGTTGTCGCAATGGGTGCTGGAATAGGTACTGCACCTCAAAAAGAGACTGATGAATATCTAAATAAAATTAAACCTTGGGTCGAGGAATGTAAAAAAAATGGAACTCCGTCTGAGGTTTATCTTGAAACAGAAGAAGGATTAAAAAAAGGCTTAAACAGATATGTTGACAGAACTCCAATTGGAAACGGAAACTTATCACAAACCAAAGATGGAAAGCCAGCTTCTTCACTAATGGGACAGTTTAAAGATTTTGATGGAGGATTAACCCAAGTAAGCTTTAATCCATTTGGCTGTTGTTATTTCACAAATGATTTTGGCGTCATGTTTATTTTTAAACCCATCTCACTTCTAGAGTCTGAAGTGGAACTCATATGGCTCGTAAACGAGGAAGCTGAGGAGAATAAAGACTTTAAGCCCGAGGAAGTAAGCTATATTTGGGATGTTACTACGGCGCATGATACAACAATAATTGAAAATAACCAGGAAGGCCTTCTATCACAGTCTTTTAAACCTGGAGTTTTATCTGAAAATGAGTCAGCGGTAACTTACTTTTATAATTGGTATTTTACCAACATGCAGTTACCATAATCTCTAAGCGAGAGAGTATGAAGCAACTTTATAACAAAGATATTTACGACGTTAATAAGCCAGTAAAAAGTTATTGGGAAAAAGTCAGTCAAATAGAACAAGACAAATATCCTAAGCTCACAACTGATGAAAGCTGTGATGTTTGTGTAATAGGTGGCGGCTTTACTGGAATAAGTACAGCTTATCACATTGCAAAAAATTACAGCGGTGACGTAAGATTACTAGAGGCAGGGCATTTTGGATTTGCAAGCAGTGCAAGGAATGCTGGCTTTTGTTGTTTGCCTGCAACAAAACTATCGGTCAACCAACTGATTGCAAAGTTTGGCCTGGATGAAACTAAGAAATTTTTTTCTTCTCAAATTGAAGGTGTTGAACTTTTATCCTCACTTATTTCGGAAAATAATATTGAATGTGAAAAAACTGGCACAGGCAATCTAGATGTTGCTCATCACCCTGATAGCAGTGAGGAACTAAAGGAGTGGGGCAATGATCTTAAAAAATATTTTGGTATTAACACCAAGTGGATACCCAAAGAGGAGTTTGATGAAGTTGGACATCAATCAACAGAACAATTTGGAGCTGTTTTTACTGAAGCAGGATTTGCAATGAACCCAATGGCTTTTATGAATGGTTTTGCATCAGCAACTGTAGATGTGGGAGCGAAACTTCATAGTTTTTCTAGAGTGAAAAAATGGGAAAGAAACGGTTCACATAAATTAATTACAGATAGTGGGTCGATTACTGCAAATAAGGTTGTTGTTGCAACAAATGGATACACAGATGAGTCTCTCCATCCAAGTTTTGCAAATAGAATGATGCCTGTTTTATCTAATATAATTGTCACTAGAGAAATGTCAGAAGATGAATTTAAACTACAAAACTATAAAACTCTTAATCCAATCTGCAACTCTAGAGAGATCTTGTATTATTATAGAAGAATGCCTTCAAACAGGATGTTATTTGGAACAAGAGGCGACACCTACGGTGATGAAAAGAGCGCAGAGAGAATGCAAGAATTCATGACAAAAAAATTTCGTGGGGTATTTCCAAATTGGGACAAGGTCGATATTGATCATTATTGGAGAGGCACTGTTGTTATGACTCGTGACTTTGTTCCAGCATTTGGTGCATTAGAAGAAGATAAGTCTGTATATTTTTCATACGGCTATCAAGCTAACGGTAATAATACAACTGTGTATTGTGGTAAAAAATTAGCTGAAATGATTTACGAGTCAAATAGTGGGGAAACAAACATTTCAAAAGTCTATCAGGGCCTATCACCTAAAATCCCATTTGGATTTTTAAGACTTTGGTATTTAAGATTATATTTGTGGTATGCTAATCTCACGGATAGAAGCAAAAAAGAAATATAAATTGCATCTATTATTTATATAAATTAAAATTTTCTTATGTTTCAAGCTTGGCGAAATTTATACTCTAAGAGTGATAATGCAAAAGCATATTCATTACTGTCTCCTGCATTATTTTTAATTATTCTCGTAATGCTTATTCCTATGGCATTAATGCTAAGTTTTAGCTCTTTTACACAAGTAAGTATGATGGAGATTGATTTCACTCCAACATTTCAGCGATACATTGACTTTTTTGAAAAAAGTTTGCTTGTCTCGCTTCTCATTAAGTCGGTTAAAATATCATTCATTGTAACACTGATCACTCTTCTAACAGCTTACCCTGTATGCTATTACATCGCTTTTTATGTGAAAAAAAACAAAATGTTATGGTTAGTTTTATTAACCTTACCTTTTTGGACTTCATACCTATTAAGAGTATTTTCTTGGAAAATCATACTGGGCACCAAAGGAGTTTTCAATTCAACATTATTAGGTGCAGGCATTATTAGTGAGCCTCTTACATTTCTTATGTACTCGGAGGAAGCTGTTATTATTACTCTAACACATGCTTGGGCAGCATTTGCTTTATTGCCACTTTACGTGTCTCTTGAGAAAATAGACTTTTCATATATTGAAGCTGCAAGAGATCTAGGTTTATCAAAATTTGAAGTATTTTGGAAAGTGACATTTCCTCTTTCCTTGCCAGGTGTCATTGGTGCGATTTTAATAATATTTATTCCAACTGTAGGTGATTATGTAACGCCTGCCTTAATTGGGGGCACTGAGGGAAGAATGTTATCAAATATGATCCAAGCTTATTTTGGAAAAATAAACAATATACCACTTGGAGCGGCATCAGCTACAATCATGCTGACGACCGTTATTCTCATAACAGCAATTGTCTCATACACAACAAAAAGACTTACACAGAGGCTTTCTTAAATCATGAATGAAAAAAACAATTCACTGCTAGTTTACACATTAATATATTTTGGTTTTCTCTATATACCGGTTCTTTTTTTACCGATTTTCAGTTTTAATGATGCAAATTATATGTCATTTCCATTAGCAGGATTTACCACAGATCATTATGAGGAAATGTGGTCAAAGCGAAACTTACATAAAGCTTTATGGGCGAGCGTTAAAGTCGGCGTTGTTGCAAGCGTTGTAAGTACAGCAATTGCACTTCTCGCTGCAAAGGCATTTGTTAGATACAAATTTAGGGGTCAGAATGTTTCTTACGGAGCCATAATGATGCCGTTTTTAATACCAGAAATTATTTTAGCAGTATCAATATTAATTATATGGATCAACCTCGGTTTTCCATTGGGTCTGGTTCCAGTAACAATAGGACACATATTGTTTTGTACTCCATTTGCAATGTTGATATTGATTGCGCGAATAGAAGGTTTTGACTTTTCTTTAGAAGAAGCTTCACGTGATTTAGGGGAAAATGCATGGGGAACATTTTACAGAGTATCACTACCTCTTTATTTGCCAGGTATAATAGCAGCTTTATTACTAAGTTTTATTATATCCTTTGATGAATTTATTCTGGCATTCTTTCTATCTGGCAGTGATGCAACTTTACCAATGTATATGTGGAATCAAATGCGGTTTGTGAAAAAACTCCCACATGTACTTGCTTTGGGAGCGGTGATAATTGTGTTTACTACTTTTATTGTTTTGTTAGCATTCTGGTTGAGAAATGTTGGACAAGGCAAAGAAAAAAAGGATATAGCTATTAAATTATAAAAAATATGAACGAAAATTTTATTCAGATAAATGGAATTTCAAAACATTTTGGAAATGTAAAAGCAGTTGATGACGTCTCTTTTTCAATTAAAGAAGGAGAGTTCTTTTCTTTGTTGGGTCCATCAGGATGTGGAAAGACAACTTTACTTCGATTGTTAGCAGGATTTGAATATCCAACAAATGGTAATTTATTAATCGATGGCAGTGATATCACCGCATTGCCTCCTGATAAAAGACCTACAAATATGGTATTTCAAAACTACGCCATATTTCCTCACATTAATGTTGAGCAAAATATAAAATTTGGATTAAGAAAACTTGGTTTGACTGATGACGACATTAAAAAAAGAGTCGATGATGTTTTAGCCCTTGTAAAGCTTGAGGGTTATGAGGAAAGATTCAGTGGGCAATTATCTGGTGGGCAAAGACAGCGTGTTGCGTTAGCAAGAGCTTTAGTTAGACAACCAAAAGTTCTTTTATTGGATGAGCCTCTTGGAGCATTGGATAAAAAATTAAGAGACGAAATGCAACTTGAATTGAGAACGCTACAGAAAGAAATTGGAATTACCTTTGTATTTGTAACTCATGATCAACAAGAAGCCATCAGCATGTCTGATAGAGTTGCTGTTATGAGTGAAGGCAAGATACAACAACTTTCTGCTCCAAATGAACTTTATAAGAACCCAGAAAATATTTTTGTAAGTGATTTCATTGGAGAAACAAACTTTTTAAAAGCATCTACAAAGTCAAAAGATGGCGATCAAATTAATGTTGCGATTGAAGATCTTGGTGATTTTAAAGTCAAAAATAACCTAAATATTCCAGAGAATTCATCTGATGTTGTTTGTAGTGTTCGACCAGAGTCAATGATGATTTCTAGAGATAAATCTGATTGGGATATTTGCTTAGAAGCAAAAATAAATCAGACTTCCTACTTAGGGGAAATGACAAGATTTTATGTTGAGGTATCAGGAATAAATAAAGTAATAACTGTATCATCCCAGCATTTTGATAATCAGTCATTTGACAATAATACTTGTTTTATAAGTATCAGTTTAGAAGACATTAGCTTACTGCAAAAAAAATAGCCTGCTCTCAATAAGAGAACAGGCTATTAATGATTTCACAAATTTAAGATTAACCGCCAGCAGTCATTTCTGCCCACTGAGCTTCCATGTAATCCGTTACATCATCTGGTGGCATTACTGAGAACGCACCATTCGCTAAGTGTTCAGCTGGGTTTGGAGCAACTCCTCTTTCAGCTAGCTCATCTGCAGTAAGTGAGCCAAAGCCTTTTTGGTTAGAGTGTCCATAACCCCATTCGCTTAATAGGTAAGCTGAAGTTTCGGCACTAGTTGCAGCGTTAATCATGTCATAAGCAACATCAAGATTTGCACCTGTCGCAATTGCAAGTCCGCATGCCCATGTCATTGTACCTTCAACAGGACGCATCATTGGGTAACCAGTCTCCCATGATGTTTCATTCCAACAAATTGAAGCCCAGACCTCTTCGTTTCCAATTGCTTCAGCAATAGAAGCAGAGTCAGCGAAGAATGTCCTAATGTTTCCATTATCTCTGAGTTCACGGAACTTATTGATACCTTGATCAATAGCCGCTTTATTTAATTGGTTAATGTCCTTAATGTCTGTTCCTAGATAATGCATCATCAAGAATAAACTATCTGCAGCACTATCAAGTACTCCAACTTTACCTTTCATTCTTGGATCTTCTAAGAGATATAGACTTTCATTACCTGGTTGCATCCAAGTGACTTTATCAGTGTTGTACACAATACTTGTGTCTCCCCAGTCAACCGGTGCAAAATAGTTTTGTCCGTTAACTATACCACTTGGTAAGTCTCTAACTTCTGGGAACATATCTCCCCAGTTTTCTAATCTTGATGTGTCAAGTGGCTGAATAACACCAGCTCTTACCCATCGTGCAATTTCACCTTGGCAAGGCCAAGCAACATCAACTTCAAAACCAGCTTTTAATTTTTGAAGACCTTCCTCCGCATCCCCAAAAGTTGAATATTCTGGTGATCCGTGAGCTTCAACATATGGTCCAAATAGACCATCGTCATCATAACCGCCCCAAACAAAAGCACGTCCAGTAGATGCAAATGCATTAGTAGCAGGAACAAGACCGGATGTTAAACCTAGAACACCAGCTGCACCCATACCCTTTACAAAAGACCTACGACTTACCTTGCCTTCTCGCAAGTTATCAATGAACTTTTTAGTTACATCGTATTTTGGCATAATTAATTATCCTTTTTTTTGTTTAATCTGAAAAAATTGTACACCTCTAGATAAACTGGTCAATACTATATCAATCAAAAACTGGCCGATTTTTCGCATTATTTAGCCATGGATCGACAATTTCGTAGTTGTATCCTCCTTGAAATACTAGTTCATCACTGTAGGAGCGTGAAATAATCTGAATGCCGGTAGGCACTTGATTTGAACTAAAGCCAGAGGGTACAGAAAGGACTGGCAGTTTGCCCAACATATTGAATGGGTGAGACATGCACCATGCAAAGTCAGCACATTCTTGTTCTTTTCCATTAATAATGACGCGTTCGTTAACTATATCAATATCTGCTTTGATTGCTGGTAAGGCATTGGTAGGGCAAATAAATAAATCATATTTTTCCAATATTGGGCCAATTTCTTCATACATTTTTCCAGTCACCATTGCACTTTCTTCAACGCCATAACCCAAGTGAGCACCAATTTGTTCGTGATAAATTTTTTTATTATTTTTTAAGGAGTCAATGTGCATTTCAGTAACACCACTGAACATTTTTGTGTAATCACTCAGCTGCTCTTTTTCAGAATCTGAAAGCTCAGAAATTTCTTTATAAAAAGAATTTGCGTAATGACTAAAGCAAACCGAATTTACTTCATCTTTTTTCCAATTAAGTTTCACCTCTGTGACCTGACATCCAAGACTTTCAAATTTTTTTAATGCCGTCAGCGTATTCTGTTCCACTTCCTTATCAATCTCAAAAAATCCTAAGTCTAATGAATAAGCTATTTTCCAATTTTTAATATTTTCGTAATTTAATGGTAATGTTTTTTTTGGACGTAAAGATGTTATGTCTTTTTGGTTTGGTCCACACATAATGTTTTGCATCATTGCAGTATCAACCACTGTTCTTGCGAGTGGTCCTGTTACACAGTAAGGGTCATGATTGAATGGATAACTTTGAGCATTTCTTCCATGAGGTGGCTTGTATCCAACTACTCCACATGCGCCTGCTGGTATTCTTATTGAACCTCCAATGTCACTTCCTGTTGTCAACATTGCACAACCTGAAGCTAATGCAGCCGCACTGCCTCCACTTGATCCACCAGGTGTCATATCTAAGTTCCAAGGGTTTCTTGTTACGCCATTTAGTTTTGAGTGACAAAAAGAAGTGAGAGAAAATTCTGGATTGGTTGTGCGACCGTGAAGTATCGCGCCAGAATTGACTATTGTTTCAACATCAATATCAGTTTTCTTTGCGATATTATTCTTGAGAAGTAAGCAACCATTACGATTTGGTTGTCCTTTTATATTCACTTCGTCTTTTATTGCTAAAGGTAATCCTTCAAGAGGCAGAACATCATTACTATTGGAAAATTTTTTCTCAGACTCTTTTGCAAGTTCTATAGACTTATCAAAATCAAGATAATTAAATGCATTTATCTTAGGATTAACTGTTTCTATTCTTTTAATTACAGCCGACAGGACTTCAACTGGAGATAATTTTTTTTCTTTGTACTTCTTTAATGTATCTGAAGCGGATAAATAACAAATTTCAATATCAGTATCATTCATGATGATTTTTTATTTAAATTTAACAATTATTAAAATATATTGAAAATAATTTATGATAAGTGAAAAAATCAAAAGTTTAATACAGAGCCAAGATCCACACGCAGGAATGGATCAACTTTTCTTTACAAATTCAGAGATATTTCATGCAAGTTATGAAGCAATTTTCAAAAAACAATGGGTTTTTCTAACCCATCTCTCGTACTTTAATCAAAACGATATCTTTACATACAACTTAAATAAAGGATTTATAGAGATAAAAAAAACAGATGATAATCAACTTTCAATTTCCGCATCTGATCCAAATATTAAGTGTCATTTAAAAGTGTATGAGAGTTTAGTATTTATCAATTTATCAAACTCTCCCTATTCATTTGATGAATTCATTAAACCACTTGAACCATACATCAAAATACATGGACTGAATGATGGTAAGATTGCTTTTCAAAAAGATTTTATTTTTAATGCTTCACATTTAGCTACAATTCATAATTTTAAAGAATGCGCTCATTGCTGGGGAGGCGAATTTACACACAAAGATTATCTAAGTGTGCATGGTGAAGATTATTGCAATTCTTATGGGGCAGGTGTTGGTTCGGGGATTGAGGCCCCTAAACTTACAAAACGTATTAAAGAGTGGACAAAACAAACTTTAAAAAGGGGTTTATTTGTTGGAGAGTTCAGTGAACATGACTCAAAATATTTTAGAATTGCAGAGCGCACACCTTTACCTGAAGGTATTGCATCAGAAACAATGGATGGCAGTTATTCTTGTTCAAAATTGATGGGTGATTTTAGGGAGATTGGTGCTGACAATGGTTATACTGCAATTGGTTTCAGCCCATTTAACAGCTTTGTTGCAAATAACGAATTTGTGATACTTTTTTTATTCTCACCAATTAGTCAAAATAAAACAGTAGTGACCCAATATTGGGTAACTCATAAAGATGCGGAAGTTGATGTTGATAAAATGATTTTTTTGTGGGACCAAACTTCTACTGAAGATTCCCAGTTATGTGAAATGAATCAAAAGGGAATTGAAAGCAGGTCCTATCAGCCTGGCAAATATGGGGATTTAGAGACGAGCTTAGTTCAATATCAGAAATTTTACCTTAATCATTTACAGACACACCTGAACGACTTAGTCTAATCTTAATTCGATACCTATATGGAACTTGCAACACAATCAGAATTTGATGAAGTGCTTAATCGTCATCATAATATCCAATATGTAGACGCAATATTTACAGACCTCTGTGGATATGTGAGGGGAAAAAGATTTCCAGTACTAGAGGCAGATAAAATTTTTTCAGATGGTGTATTGTTACCTTTTTCAGCATTTTATTTAGATGTCCTCGGTGGCGTAACCAACACGATGAATCTTGGTTGGACTGACGGAGATCCAGATGGGGTTTTAATGCCCGTTAAAAATTCCATAAAGCCCGTCCCTTGGGATAGCAAGGTTCTTCAAGTACTAATTTCTATGAGAAAAGAACAGGAAAAATGGGGTGTAATAGAAAATCCGGCGGAAGTTGATCCAAGAAATATTTTAGAAAAAGTAATGAATAAATTCAAAGGCACCGGCTTAAATCCAGTAGTGGCATTTGAATTAGAGTTTTATTTGTTGGATAAGAAAAGAAATGAGGAAGGCAAGCCAGTTCCTGCATTAGGTGCAAGTAAAACTCATGTATATGGAATTCCTGATCTTGATATGTTTGGGGATTTATTTAATGAAATTAACGAGAACTGTAAAATTCAAGATATCCCTGCAACAACAGCTTCAAGTGAATTTGCTGCTGGCCAGTATGAAATTAATTTAAAGCATACCGGTGATCTGCTTAAAGCAGCGGATGATGCAGCAATGTTAAGAAGAATAATAAAAGAAACAACTGCAAAGCATGGGTTTGAAGCAACATTTATGGCAAAGCCATTTCTTGAGGAGACTGGAAATGGAATGCACCTGCATATTTCAGTGTACGATGATGATGGAAAAAATATTTTTGCAACTAAAAATCGTTACGGAAATGATAAGTTAAAAAATGCTTTAGCTGGTTTTCAAGAAACTTTTTATGACTCATTTCCAATATTTATTCCAAATAGAAATGGTTATCGAAGAATACAAACCCGAAATTTTGTTCCTGTAAATAAAAGTTGGTCTTGGAATCGAAGAGATGTTTCATTGAGAATACCCGCTGGATCAGATAGTGCAAAAAGAATTGAACACCGGGTAGCATCAGCTGATGCAAATCCATATCTTGTTTTAGCCTGTATCCTTTCTGGACTTCATTATGGACTTACAAAAAAACTCTCACCAACAGACCAAGTAAGTTTTGATAACACTGAAGGTGCTGATAAGACTGCTGATCCTGAAATGCCAAGAAATATGGAGTCTGCATTAAATCGTTTTCAAGAATCAAAAATTTTATCTAAGTATTTAGGAAAAGAGTATCTTGATTTATACGTATCAGCCAAAGAAGGTGAATTTGAACATATGGATAACAGTTTTATACCTTCAGAAGAATACGATTTTTATTTATAGATTTATGACTGACCTTCTTTTCAATCAAGATAGTTACTTAAAAGAAACAGAAGCCAGTATTATTGGAGTTGAAGAAAATATTATACAATTGGATAGAACAATTTTTTATGCAGAGTCAGGTGGACAACCTGGAGATCAAGGTGAGATTGTATTAAAGGACCAAGTTCTCAAAGTTACAGACACTAAAAAAGGATCGAAGCCAAATGAAATTTTGCATATTGTTGACGGCCCTATTGATCAAAGTTTAATTAATCAATCTGCTGAACTTAAGATCAATTGGGAACTCAGATATGCTCATATGAAAATGCATTCCAGCTGCCACATTTTGTGTAGCTTAGTTGACGCCCTTATAACAGGCGCATCGGTTGGAAGTACTAAATCAAGAATAGACTTTGATGTTGATCCATCAATGCTAAATAAAGAAGAATTAAATGAGAAGATTAGGGATATTATTAGTAAAGACTATCCCATAATCATAAATCAAATTACAGGAGATGAACTTAAATCAAATCCTCACTTAGCGAAAGGAGCTGCCGTTTCACCTCCAGTTATAGATAATAAAGTACAAACAGTTCAAATTGGTGAGGGAGAAAACATTATCGATCTTCAATGTTGTGGAGGAACACATTGCCAATCTACAAAAGAAATTGGACCACTTGAGATTGGAAAGATTGAAAATAAAGGTAAAAGAAACAGGCGAATTAATATAAGGTTTAGTTCATGACGGATATTTTAGTTAGTAAAGACGATGGACAAGTTGTAACGCTCACTCTTAATGATGCACCAGCAAATTGCCTGACCATGGAAATGATGTCAGCAATTAAAATGGAGATAGATCGTGTAAATCAATCCAAAGATCACAAACTTATTATATTTGAAAGTTCAAATGAAAAAATCTTTTGTAGCGGACATAGTTTTAATGAAGTTCAAGAGATGATTAAAAATAATGATAAGAAATCACAAGAACTTCTATTTGCGGAGTGCTCTGAAATGTTAATGAAAATTAGAACAAGTCCAAAGATTTTTGTTGCTAAGGTAAGAGGTATTGCAACTGCTGGCGGACTGGGATTAGTCAGTATAATGGATTGTGTTTTTAGTTCTAAATCAGCAAGATTTGCACTTGGTGGTATAAACTTTAATTTTGGGTGTCATCAACCGTCAGTATCTGTAGCCCGTGCAATATCTTCAAAAAATGTTATGGAATTATTAGTGAGCGGTCAGCCTCTTAATGCTCAAAGAGCACAAGAAGCAGGGCTCATCAACGAATATTTAGAAGATGACGAATTAGATAAAAGGGTTGAACTATTTTCTCAACAAGTTTGTGATCATACACCTGAAGTACTCGCGCTCACGAAAGAAACATTATACAAACAGTCAGCAATGAAAATTTCTGATGCTTACGATTTTGCAAGTAAAGCAATGGTTGAAAATCTACAAATGCCTGAAACCAAAAAAGGTATAGACACTTTTTTAAATAAAAACTAACGCTGAATTGAGAATTTTTCTGGTTGGATCTCTTTTTTTAGAGCAGTCTCACGTCTAAGAATAAATATTGCTGATAAGATAATAAATCCAGCACCGACATAAGTATTCCAGGCAGGTATCTCATTCCAAATCATATAACCAAATATTATTCCATAAATTAAGCTTAGATATTTCAAAGGTGTAACCAGAGAGACCTCGGCATGTTTAAATGCCGAGGTCAGAGCAAGGTTTCCAATTCCTCCAAAAATTCCAACTGCTGTTAAAATTCCAAGGTCAAACCAAGATACTGGTATTTTCCATCCTCCAAAAGGAATTGTAAATAAAGATGCAATGAAACCAAATAAAGTAAAATACCAAGCAATCAAATAGGATGGTTCGGTCTCACTTAATAAACGAATTGAAATCGATACCATCGCAAAGAATACGCAAAATAAAATTGGTAATAACATGTAGACACTAAACTCACTGGATGTTGGATTGATTATGATCAAGACTCCAGCAAAACCAATCACAATTGCAATCCATCTTCTTACTCTTACAAGTTCACCGAGTATAAATATTGACAGCAGCGTACTAAAAATTGGTGATGCAAACGTGAGACTTACAGTGGTTGCAAGGGGTAAATAATGAAGACTTGCATAAACACAAAAAAGTGCAGCTGTTCCAGTGAATGCTCTAATAAACATCAAGCCGGGTTTAGTAGTATGAAAAAAATTACCCCACCTTTCTTTAGGCACAACAAGAAAAAGAGGGATCAAGCCCCCTATCATACGTGCCGCAATGACCATGCCTATTGAATATTCTGCAGTTGTCCATTTTACTGCAATATCCATAATGCTGAAACCTGTAACAGATATCAGCATATAGAGCGCGCCCAACTTAATATTATTTCTGTTCATATAGATTTTATTAAAATTTAGATTATCATTAATCAATTTTTAAACCTATGAACATTTGGAAATATTTAATAGCTGCTTCTTTGGGGAATATGATAGCAGGCCCTTTGGGCGCACTTGCATTTACTGCAGGTGCATACTTTCTTGGAAAGAAAACAAACTTTAGAAATCCTGGGGCTAACTTTAATAGTAATCAAGGTGTTTATGCTTTAGGGCTTGTTGTGCTCTGTGCAAAGTTGGCAAAAGCAGATGGAAGAGTCACTGACGATGAAATCAGAAAATTTAAAAAAATATTTAAAATACCTCAAGAAAATATGAAACAGGTTGGAGCAATATGGAAAGAAGCTGCACAAACCAGTGCAGGATTTGAACCTTACGCTCAGCAGTTAAGAGACACTTTCTACCGAACTCCACAAATGTTAGAGCAAGTCATATTAGGCCTCTTTGAAATTGGATATGCTGATCATGATTTATCGGCTCCAGAACTAAAATATATAAAAAAAGTTAGCCAGATTTTTGGAATTGATCAAGCAACGTTCAATAGATTAAGAAATTCTCGACCTGAATTTGTCAAAGAAGACCCGTACAAGGTGCTTGGTGTTTCTAAGTCTCAGACGTCTGCAGAAATAAAAAAAGTTTACAGAAATTTAGCTCGCAAAAATCATCCGGATATCGTTCGGGCAAAAGGCATTACTGATAAAAGCCTTATTCAAAAAGCAAAAGAAAACTTTCAGAGAATTAATGATGCATACGAACAAATTTTAAAAATTAGAGGTGAAAAGTAGGCAAAATTCCTATTCTTTTTTATCATTTTTAAATATGCATTTAGAGCTATAATAACAGCATGGAATTTTTAACGTTCATTGCTGTTTGTGTATTAATTTATCTTGTTTATTTAATTCGACAGGACTTTAAGGATCATTCTGTAAGGATTGAAAGTCAAATGCAGCGTGTTACTGAAGTTGTTATCAAGAACCAAGAAAAGCAAGAATAATCACTTCTTTTTACTCCAATTATTACGTTTTCTATTTCTAATTAAAGGTGGATACACACCTGTTGATAGATAAATTTTGACGAATCTAAGTTGTAAAAACCAAATTTTTTTTAACACTTCAATCATTATTTTTGATAATGCATCTCATTCGCTCTTATTTCAATTCAATTTTTTTACAATTTGACTATAAGTAAACTAATGAGCATTGATATTTCTAATTACAACAACTGGTTAGATGCGTGGAATGATTTTTACGAAAAAGAAAAGGAATTAGTAGAACTCGATCCTAATGCCGCGCTTGTATCTTCAGTCGATGCGGAAGGTAATCCAAACGCACGCGTTATACTCATAAAAGATGTATCAAACAAAGGCTTTGTTTTTTACACAAACTATCAGTCTCAAAAAGGTAAGGAACTTTTCCATAATAATAAAGGACACCTCACATGGTATAGTCGAGCGCAAGGGGTTTCTATTCGTATTCAAGGTAAAGTACAAAAGATTGATGCTTCAATTTCAGACAATTATTTTACATCTCGAGATCGCAACGCTCAAATTTCGGCAAGTATTTCTAAACAGTCAGAAACAGTTGAAAGTAGGGAAGTACTTGATGCTGAATTTAAAAAATTTGCAGATGATTATGAAGGTAAAGAAATTCCCAGACCTGATCATTGGGGTGGAGTAATTATACAACCTGAAAAAGTAGAAGTCTGGAAAAGTAGAGACGATTATAAAACAAGACTTCACGACAGGATTGTCTTTACATTATCAAACGATCAATGGATTAAATCAAGACTTTATCCTTAATGACTTACGCAAATATTTCTCAAAATGAGTATGGAGAAAAAATAAAAAAATCTTCATTGATCACTCTCGGAGTTGTTCTTTTTTTAATTTTTATCAAAGCATTTGCATATTTTGCTACTGGCTCAATTATAATTTTGTCATTACTTGCAGATAGTTTTTTTGATCTCATTATCACTCTAACTACATTTACTTTAGTTAGAATCTCATTAAAGAAAAATACTAATGAATACCGATTTGGTTACGGTAAAGCTGAAGCATTATCTGCTTTTATAGAGGGAATTATTATTTTACTAATTTCAATATTTATACTGTATATGGCCTACCAAAACTTTATTGATCCTGAAATTACAATTATTAATTCCGAAATAGCACTTATTGTTATTGCAATCTCAATATTTGCCACTCTTATGTTGGTGAGGTTTCAAACAAGAATAATGAAAGACACGGCTTCATTAAGCGTAGAATCAGAAAAGCTTCATTACCTTAGTGATTTATTAACAAATATTGCAGCCTTTGTTGGAATTATGCTTGTGATGTTTGCTGATTTCTCAAGAGCGGATCCATTAATTGCCGCTTTAATTTCGATTTATATGATCTATACAACAATTGCTATTTTTCAAAAATCAATTGCTGTATTAATTGATCGTGAAATTGATGATGATCTCAAGTCTGAGATTTTTGACATTGTAAAAAGCCATAATAAAGTTCTTGGATTTCATGATGTTCGTACTCGTCAAAGTGGGTCAAGTAAAGGAAAGTTTTTTATGCAAATGCACATTGAAGTATCAGAGCATGTAAGCTTAGAAGAGTCGCACAATATTGCTGATCAAGTAGAAGAAAACATACTTAATCAATTTCCAGATGCAGAAATAATATTACATGTCGATCCAAGTAATGTTATTGAGGAAAAAGAGTTTGTTGATGCATAAAATACTAATACCAATATTTCTTCTACTTTTTACAACATTATCAACATCTTCATCTGACCTTCCTGTTCCTCGATGGGTTTCATTAAAAGGTGATGCAAACTTAAGAAAAGGTCCATTCCCTGAGGCCACAATTATTTATCGCTATCAACTTAAAGGTTATCCAATGGAGATTATTAGGGATATTGAAGGTTGGCGACAGGTGCGTGACCCAAAAGATGGAGTAACTGGTTGGATGTCTCATATTCTTTTTTCAGGTAAAAGATATGCGCTTACATCAAAAGAACCTTTCAGTTATGGATATGATAAACCAAACAAAAACAAGATACTTGCTAAAATAGATCCTTTTGTTCATGCAAAAATTAATAAGTGTGACTCAAGTTGGTGTAGGATTACGATCACAGATGATGAGAAGGAAATTAAAGTCTGGATTGAAAAAAATAATTTACTAGGAGTATACCCTCACGAAATTATCAATTAAAATTTATTAATGATAAGAATTTTCTCTGTTCTAATTTTATTTATCTCTAATTCATTTGCAGATATACAAATAAGAAAACAAAATGACCTGTTTTGTTACGATGGCGATACATGCTATGTAATATATGAAGGAAAGAAAGATAAAGTTAGACTGCTTGATCTAGATACTCCTGAAATTTCAAATCCTAAATGTGAGAAAGAGTATATACTTGGGATTGAAGCTCGTGAGTACATTAACCAATTAATTTCAGAAGGAAAAAGAATTGAATTTGAAACCGAATACAATAGAGACTTTTTCGGTAGAATCTTGTCTTATATAATTGTAGATGGTGAAAATGTTTCAAAATTGATGGTCTCACACAGTTTAGGAGTTTTGTATGATAAAAATAATAAGAAAGACTGGTGTGAATGAGTGAGGATAATAGCCTAGAGCAAGATATAGGAAAACTCAGTTATCTGTTAAATCAAATCAAAGAGCCAATTGTTTGCGTTAAGTGTTCTGATGAATTTATGACTGGCCAGACGGATGCAAAATCACTTCAGGATTACTCAAGAATCGATGTAGGTTTTACTGAGAGAGGCATTCAATTATGGTGCCAAAGACACCAAATAAATATTTGTCATATAAATTTTAATGGGCAGAAACCAGAGGTTGATTTTAGATGCTTGGAGAAGAAGGAAATTAAATGAAATATATTTTCTGGGATCTTGAAACATCAACGTTAAATGCTGCCTATGGATCAATAATACAAGCAGCCGCAATTTGTACTGACGAAGATTTCAATATTTTGGACCAATTTGATTTAAGAGGTCGGATGAAGAAGGAATATCCTGTTCCTTCAGCAAAAGCATTATTAGTAAATGGTGTTTCCATAGATCAATTAAAAAATCATGAAAACTCTAATTTTAGTTTGATTTCCCAAATGCAAAGTAAATTTCTCTCCTGGGGCGAGTCGTTATTTATCGGATACAATTCAATATCATTTGATGACATGCACTTAAGACAATCTCTCTATCAATCAGCACTTCCACCTTACATTACAAATACAAATGGAAATAAAAGAGGTGATGCAATGAAACTGCTTCATTCTGCTGCTGCCGTTTATCCAAATGCTTTTGTAAGACCTCTTGATGATGAAACAGGAAAAATAACTTTTAGACTCGAAAAATTTGCTGCAGCAAATGGCATAGAACATTCTAAAGCTCACGATGCTCTTTCAGATGTTGAAGCAACACTTGGTGTGTGTAAGCTTGTTAAAGAAAAATGTAATGATGTTTGGGAGAGTGCTCTTCAAACAGCTTCAAAGCAAGATGTGTATACATATGTGAATCAAGATAAAGTATTTTGTGCAAGTCGATTTTTCAGAGGAAAAGAATATACGCATGGTCTTGCCTATTTAACAAAAGATCCATCTTATGAAAACCATGTCTATTGTTATGATTTAACTGTCGATCCAGATTATATTTTTGATCTAGATCGATCAGAACTAAAAAAATTATTTAAAGGAAAAAATAAGTGTTTTCATATGATCAAAGCAAATGAGCAACCGATACTTTTAAATGATGAATATTTATATCGATCAGAAAACTATAAAGACCTCACGCCAGAAATTGTAAATGAGAGAATGAAAAAAGTTAGGGGCAATAAGAATTTTATTGAGAAATTTACAAATTTACTTCTTGATAAAGGAGAAGACAGAGAACTAACCCAAGATCAAACCGAAAAGCCAGTTGAAGAGCAGATATACAATGGTTTTCCAAGTTCCAAAGACAATTATTTGATGTCAGATTTTCACGCGGCGGAATGGGAAAAAAAATACGAAATTGCAGAAAAAATTACAGATATTAGATCAAAAGAATTCGCAAAAAGGGTAATTTACAATGAAAAACCCGAATATTTACCAAAAAAAGAAATTCAAAGAAGAGATAAGGAAGTAGCTGAAAAAATATTATCAATGGATAAATGTACATGGAATACTATTCCAGCGGCTATGACAGAAATAGATGATTTAAGAGAAAGTGATGATGAAATTGACATGAATCGTCTAGAAGAAATAGATACCTACATTCAGGAGCTAGATGAATATCATAGAGGTAAACTAGATGGATAGTATTATTACAATCATAATATTTGCAATTGGGGCTGTAATTGGCGGAATAACTGTTCATTTATTTAAAAGAAATTCAAATAATATCGAAGAAAGTGAAAGTTTAAACAATGTAAAAGATCTAGTTAAAGATCTAAGTGATAAAATTTCTCTTAAAGAAGGTAAAGATGAAGAACGTTATGAGATGGTCAACAGATTAACTTCTGCATTTACAGGCGGAACAAAAAAACAAGGTGCAGCCGGTGAAATTTTATTGATTAATATTTTGCAACAATCAGGGTTAAGAGAAGGAAAGGATTTTGAAGTACAAAAAAAGTTTGATGATGAGGTGAATGGTGAACTAAAAAGAAAATATCCAGATATTATTTTACATCTACCAGACAGTAGGGACATAATAATTGACTCAAAGGTCTCACTCAGTGCTTGGCAAGAATATTGCAATTCTGAAGATCAATTAATAAAAGAAGATGCTCATAAGAGACATATCCAATCAATACGTAGTCACTTAAAAAAACTCAGTGAAGCTAATTATCAAAAGATATATAAAATTAAAACATTAGATGCAGTTATAATGTTCATGCCGTATGAGAGTGCCTTTGACTCAATGCTAGATAAAATCGAGGAAATCATACTTGAGGCAAATAAATATAAGATAATTCTAGCTAGCCCATCTACTTTGATATCTGTATTAAAAATAATTGATAATATGTGGTCAATTAATGAAAGAAATAAGAATGCAGATTTAATAGCAGGCACAGCTCTTGAAATTTATTCTCAGGTTGAAAAGGTATACAGTGCTTTTGAAAATGCAGGATATGAATTGAGTAAATCAATGGGATCAATTGAAACTGCAAAGAGTAGATTAAGAGATGGAAAAGGAAGCTTGGTATCGCGAGTCAAAAAAATGATTAAATTGGGGGGTTTAAAACCTGATAAAGAAATCCCAGAAACAGAAGAAATTTCGTCTACGAAAATAAAAAAAATCAAATAATATCAGTTATTTAGGATGAAATTATCTTGTATTTAGCCTTGACTTTGGCCCCCCTCATACATAAATTACAGACAACTTTAGGGAGGGAATCACTATGGCAACTATTAATGTAACAGACGCATCTTTTGAAGAAGAAGTATTGAAATCAGATAAGCCTGTTGTGCTTGATTTTTGGGCACCTTGGTGTGGACCTTGTAAGCAAATCGGTCCCTCTCTTGAAGAGATATCAGATGAAATGGCTGATAAAATCACCGTTGCTAAAATTAATATTGATGAAAACCCTAATACTCCCACACAGTTTGGTGTTAGAGGGATCCCAACTATGTTAGTTTTTAAGAATGGTGAGGCTGCTGCAACGAAAGTAGGAGCGGTATCTAAAACTGCAATCGTTGAGTGGATTGAAGACTCAATCGCTTAATTCATTTCTAAAACTTTTCCGGCTAAATATAAAGATCCACATATTAGGATACGTGCATCTTCGTAATTATTATTTAAATTAGCCAATGCTTCCTGAATTGAGTCAGCTCTATTTACATTTTCATAATACTTTTTAAGCCCAGCATATAATTCATTTGAGTCAATTGCACTCTCTTCATTTGGTATCGTAATAACAGTTAGAGCATCAATTTTATCAAACTTGCTTAAATAACTAATTGGATCTTTTGTATTGATCATTCCTAAAATTATACACAACTTTTTATTCGTAAGCTGATTAATTGTTTCATTTAGATTACTCGCAGCGTCCTCATTATGAGAACCATCTAAATACAATTCATTTGTTGAAGCTATAGTAGATCCTAATTTGCCATCAGATATCTTTTCCATTCTTCCTGGAAAGTAAGTTTTATTGTGAAGATTTTTAGAGACAAAAGACTCGATATCAATATTGGTTAGTTTTGAAGCTGCAGCCAATGCAAGTCCAAGGTTCTTTTTCTGAAATACATTGTGTGTATTTAGTGTATCAAATTCAATTTTATTTTGATCATCTTCATATATTAACTTGTCATTATGTTCCGTTAAGTTCCACTGAATTCCATGAGCAAATATAGGAGCTTTTTTATACTCCGCCTGATCCATAAGCATTTCTCTAGCTTCTGGGTAAGGCTGATAACCAATAATAGCTGGGATATCACTTTTAATTATTCCAGACTTTTCAAATGCTATCATCTCAATGCTATCTCCTAAAAAATCCTGATGATCCCTAGAAATTGAGGTAATAACCGAGATTGCAGGAGTTATTACATTGCTGCTATCCAGTCTTCCACCTAAACCTACCTCAAGAAGTGTATAATCAGCCGGGCTATTTGAGGCGGCTTCAAAAAAAGCGGAACTAGTTATTTCAAAGAAAGTAATCGGATCGCTATGATTAAAATCTTTCACCTTATTTAAGACGGAATACAGCTCCTCATTTGATATTTCTTTATCCATAAGCTGAAACCTCTCATTAAATCTAATTAGGTGAGGCGAGATATAGGCATTCGTCGATTTAATATTACTTTTTAAGATGTCCTGAATAAACTTCAGTGTAGAAAATTTTCCATTAGTTCCAGCAATATGAACAATATTATTTATTTTATTTTGAGGGTTATCTAATTTTTCTAGTAGGTTACAAACTCTATCAAGTGATAAATCTATTCTTTTTGGATGAAGTTCAAGAAGCTCTTCTAAAAGCTTATCAATTTGTTCATTTGATATTTTCAATTAGGCTACTCTTTTAAGTAATAATGAAATTATTTGAGATAATTTATCTTTAAGTTCTTTTCTATGAACCACTTGATCTATAAACCCGTGTTCTAATAGATATTCTGATCTTTGGAACCCATCAGGCAGAGTCTCACCTACAGTATTTGAAATTACCCTAGGACCTGCAAAACAAATTAATGCGTTTGGTTCAGCCAATGTAATTGATCCCAATGATCCAAAAGACGCAGACACACCTCCACTTGTTGGATTTGTATTAATAACTATATAAGGCAACTTAGCATCTTTAACCATTTGACAAGCTATTGTTGTTTTTGGAAGTGATTGAAGAGAATGCTGATTTTCATCCATTCTTGCTCCTCCCGAACAAGTGAACACAATTAATGGAGTATGGTTTGTGACTGAGTGTTCAGCTGCTTTAATCATTGCCTCTGCAGCTGAAGCTCCCACAGAACCACCCATGAAATGAAAATTTTGAGCAGCAATAGTTACATTGATATTATTAATTTGCCCGTAACCAATAAGAAAACAGTCATCCATGTCTGTTTTTTGACGAGCATCATTAAATCGTTCTTTGTAAGTTTTTAAAGCTTTAAAATTAAGTGGATCAGTGAATCCAGAGGGGTATTTTATTTCTTCAAATACACCACCATCAAATAGATTTTTAAATCTAATGCGAGGATGAATTTGTAAGTGTTCATCACAATTAGGACATACAAAAAGAGTTTTTTCTAGATCACTCGAATAGAGCATTGTTTGGCATTGAGAGCATTTAATCCAAGCATTTTCTGCGATATCTAAACTTTTTTTCTTTCTAGGAAATACTTTTGAAATAGTTCTTGTTAACCAATTCATGAGCTTAGCTTTTGTTTTAAATCACTTACCATATTGCCTACATTTGTGGCAGGATTAAGTTCTTCATCAATTGACCTTGTTATTTCTCTGCACAAAGCTGATCCTACAACGCATGCATCAGTATCCTTAAAATCATTTATTGTATCTGCTGTAATTCCAAAGCCAATTATACATTTTTTATCAGGTGATATCTTTTTAATTAAATTAAATCTTTTCTTTATTTCATCTGAACTTACTTTTAATTTTTGACCTGTAGTTGAAAGCATTGAAATATAGTAAACAACCTCATGAGCATCATTTAAAATATTTTTTAGTCGGTCTTCATTTGTAGTAGGGCAAAGCAATTGAATGAATACAATACTATTTTCTTTACATTTTTTTGCAAAATCAAGATTAAGTGGCCATGGCCAATCAACACATATTATGCCTGAAACTTTACTACTGACGCATTTCTCTAGGAAATCTTCCTCCCCGTAAGCCACAATTTTATTTTGGTATGTCATTATGATTACATCTGTCTCATAATCTTTTTTGAAATCTTCAATAATTTCAAAAATATCATCTGTTTTAGTCCCACCAGATAGTGCTCTGTAAGTACTGTCTTGAATTGCTCCACCATCACCAATATTTGCTCCATGTCCCAGCCCACATTCAATGATATCAGCACCTGACTCTGCAATTGATTTAAATATATTCAGTGAAGTTTTTTTATCTGGGTCTCCTCCAACTGTATAAGTTAATAGCGCAGCTCTATTATCTTTTTTTGCTCGTTCAAAAGATTTAATTAAAGTAGACGATGTCATATTTTATAACCAAGTCTCTCAGCAATAATTTTTGAGTCTTTTGCAGAGTCTCCGCAAGAATCTACAACAATAATTGTATCTTTACTTAATTTAGGTGCAATTTTGATTGCTTCTGCGAACGCATGCGAAGGTTCAAGTGAAGGGCTTACAAATCCCTCATTTTTACTCACTAATTGAAAAGCTTCTATGGCTTCCTCGTCACTTGCAGAAGTGTATCTTGCTCTTCCAGTTTCTTTTAAAAAACAATGAAGCGGACTTACACCTGGATAATCAAGTCCAGCACTTATTGATTCCGTTTCCTCAATTTCCCCCTGGTCGTCTTGAATAACATATTGAGTTGCTCCGTGAAGGACCCCGATAGGTGAATCATTTGTCAAGGGCGCAGCATGTTTTGAGGAACCTTCTGGTCCCCCAGCTTCTACTCCTATGAGTTCAATATTATCATGATCAATCCATTCATTCCAAAAACCTGCTGCTGACGATCCTCCACCAACACAATTAATTAATTTCATATCTTTTGGAACTTCACCAAATTCATCTATTACTTGTTTTTTCATTTCTCTGGATATCTGAGCGGTAGACCATGCACATATTTTGACAAAAATTGTAGGGCCAACAGTACTTCCAACACACATATGCGCTTCTTCATTCTCACTTGTCCACCATCTCATGCACTCTGACACAGCATCCACTAAAGTTTGTGAGCCAGAGTTTACAGGAACGACTTCAGCACCGTAACTTCGCATAGAAAATACATTTATAGACTGTCTTTCCACATCCTTCGCACCCATGAATATTTTACATTTTAAATTAAATTTTGCCGCAGCCATACTGAGCATCTTTCCCGCATATCCGGCGCCAGTGTCACCCCCTATATAAGTTTTGCCTAATCGCTTACATATTAAGCTGTGAACGACTGCATTATAAGCTTTGTGCGCTCCGCCTGTTGCTTTAGAAACTAGTTTGCAATAAATTTGAGCTCCACCAAGATGCTTCGTAAGATTCTCTAATTTTATAAATGGCGTTGGCGCTCCAACAAAATTTTTAAAATAATAATCTCTCTCAGCGATAAATGTCTCATCGTTTCTTAATTTTTCAAATTCACGAGTTAATTCTTCAATTGGATAATTGAGACTTTCAGCTATTTGGTTTCCACCAAATTTACCACCCCAATATCCATTTTCGTCATGTTGGTCAATGAGAGGGATTCCTTTTTCTAGTTTCATTTTACAGCTTTGTTTGCCTTTGATATGAATTCAGATATTAATTTTTCATCTTTTATACCCTCTGAATTCTCAACGCCAGAGCTAACATCAAAATATTCAGTTTTTTTTAAATTTAATGCTTCTGATATATTGTTAGTGTTGAGGCCCCCTGATAGAAAAAATGACTTATTTGGGGAAAAATTTTTGATAATCTTCCAATCAAATGTCTGGCCAGTCCCTCCAGGCATATCTTTCTTTTTTTTTGAGTCTAATAGAATATGGTCTATGAAAGGACAATATTCTTTTATTTTATCTAAATCGGACTCTGTCGATATGCTAAATGATTTTATTATTTTAAGATTATAACCTTCATTGATTTTTCTTACTTCATTTAAACTTTCATTTCCGTGCAATTGAATATGCGTAAATTTCATTTTTGAGTAAGTCTTTAAATCACTAGGAGTTGGGTTTACAGTTACCGCAACAGTGTTCACTTTGCCATTTATTTCATCTAAAATTTCTGCACACTTACTGATTGATATGTTTCTGCTTGAATTTTCAAAAAAAACAAAGCCCAAAAAAGATGCACCACAATTGATTGCATGTTTAGCAATTTTTATATCTTTTACTCCACAAATTTTAATGTACGCTTTAGTCACTTTATGCTTTGATGAAAAATTTCAGCAGCTTTTCCAGGTGAGTCAGCAGAAGTTATTGGTCTTCCCACGACAATTACATCCGCACCAAACTCAATTGCTTTTTTAGCTGAAAGGGTTCTCTTTTGATCATTATTATTGTCTGTCTGATTTCTTATTCCAGGCACAATAACTTTTAATTTAGATCCGAATGTTTCTTTGACTTTTCTTATCTCCATCGGGCTACAAACAATACCATCTATTCCACAATCAAATGCCAGTGCAGATAGATTATCAACATTCTTATTAACTGTACCGCTCATACCAATTTCATTGATCGAGTCATCATCAAAACTTGTTAGCATTGTGACACCGATTAAATTTGTATTACTATTTAATTCATTTTTTAAATCGACACATTCTTTTAACATACGGGAACCTCCTGAAACGTGAAGTGTTGTATATGAAGGATTGTAAGAGAGAATATTTTGAAGTGATTTTTTTACTGTATTTGGTATGTCGTATAGTTTGAAGTCTAGAAATAATGGGAGCTCATATTTTGAAATTTTTTCAATACCCTTGACACCACAAGATGTAAAGAATTCGAGACCTAACTTGATCCCGCCAATATGAGGTGAAATTTCATTAATAATCCTATCTGCATCATCAATACAACTTGTATCAATAGCACAGTAAATTGGGTTTCTAGTCAAAATTTTTGTTTTATGAAATCTTTCTAACTCTCGTTAGAAGAGTTTTCTTGTTTATTTAGTTTTAATCTAAGTTCTTTTCCAGTCTTAAAGCGAGGAATATACTTCTCCTCTACATTAACAGCTTCACCAGTTCTTGGGTTCCTACCGGTGCGTTGTTTTCTGTGTTGAACTGAAAATGCGCCAAAGCCCCTTAATTCAACCCTTTTGCCATCAGCTAATGATTGGGTAATTTCATTAAAAATCGTATTAACAATTCTCTCAACATCTCTCACAAACAGATGAGGATTTGCTTCAGTAATATTTTGAATAAGTTTTGATTTTATTAAGCTCATATAAATAATTATATGACATTAGATTGCATTGTAAATGATTGATTGAAAAGAATAATTAATCTTCTTTTTTGTCTCTGCCTAGAGCTTTACCTAGAATTGCGCCCAGTGAGGCACCAGAATCTTTAGACCCATATTTTTCCATTGCTTCTTTTTCAATTTGTTCTTCCATAGCCCGTATGGATAGACTTACTTTGTAACTTGCTACATCAATATTAGTTATTGATGCATCTAACTTGTCGTTTTTAGCCCATCTATCTGGCCTTGCATCAGATTTTCTAAGTGCAAGCTCAGGCTTCTTTATAATCGTTGTAGGTCCTTCATCTCCAATCTTGACTTTCACTCCAAAATCTCCAGTTTCTATCACACTGCATGTGACGACATCACCTTTTGATTTTTCTCTAATCTCATCATACGGATTTCCGTTAACTTCTCTAACAGAAAGAGCTACCTTTTCATTATCGTTAGAAATTATTTTTACTTTAACTTGATCACCAACTTTGTATTTTTTAATTTCTTCTTTTGGATCCGCCTCCCAAGATAAATCTTTACTAAAAATTGCACCATCTATTTCGCTATCAAGATTACAAAATAAAATATTATCTTTAATACTTGTAATTGATGTATCTAATATCTTACCAATTGGGTTTTCATCACTAAATTTCTGCCAAGGGTTTGGAGTCAATTGCTTAATACCAAGACTTAATCTTCTTTTATCATGATCAATTTCAAGTATTTGACAATCAACCGATTGAGATCTAGCATATAAATTACCAGGCTTTGAATTTTGTCTAGCACTCCAAGTCAACATGTCTTTATGGCATAGTCCTTCAACACCATTTTCAATTTCAATAAATATTCCATAATCGGTAACATTTGTAACAACTCCCGTAACTTTATCGTTTACATTGAATTTATCTTTAACTTTATTCCACGGATCATCTTCAAGTTGTTTCATACCAACAGAAACTCTATTTTTATCGGGGTCTACTTTGATAATTTTTACCTTAACTTGCTGGTCAATTTTCAGAACTTCTGAGGGATGACCAATTCTTTTATAAGTAATATCGCTGCTGTGGAGTAAAGAATCGTAACTTCCTAAATCAACGAAAGCTCCATAATCTGTAATTGCTTTAATTTTACCATCAATAACGTCTCCGAGCTTTAATTGTAAAAACCTTTCTTCTCTAACTTCTTTGTGCATTTCTTCAAGAACAACTCTTCTACTAACTACAATGTTATTTCTTTTTAAGTCCATTTTAAGTATCTTAAATTTCTGAGGTACATCTATAAGGTGACTGACGTCTCTAACTGGTCTTGTATCAATTTGGCTGCCAGGTAAAAAAGCAGTAACACCTATTTCACATGACAAGCCACCCTTAACCTTTCCAGTGATCACGCCTTCCACAAGTTCACCTGATTCAAAAGACTTCTCAATTTCACGCCAAATTTCTTTTGATTTGGCTTTTGATCTTGAAAGAATACATTCACCATTATGATTCTCTATTTTATCTAAATATACGTCGATAGTATCCCCGATTGATAATTCTTTTTGATCTTTTTGAAACGCAAATTCTCTTTTAGATATTCTTCCTTCAACTTTGGCGCCAATATCAACTATAATTGCGTCGTCTTCAATTTCGGCAATTATACCTTTGATAATAGTTCCTTCTTTAAGTTTGTTGTTGTTTATGGATTCAGCTAATAATGACTCAAACTCAGTTGACATGATTTCATTTACAGACTCTTGCTTCATATTATTTATTAATTTATTAGCTTTTTTATCACTCTAAAAGCCTGTTCTATATCAAGATAACTTGTATCTAGCAACACCGAATTTACAGCAGGTTTTAATGGTGCGATTTTTCTATTTAGATCATTAGTATCACGAGCAATTATTTCGTTGTAAATTCGTTTTAAGCTTACTTTTCGGCCCTTTTTTTGAATTTGCAGGTATCTCCTTTGAGCTCGAATCTTTGCATCTGCCCACATAAAAATTTTGATTTTGGCTTGTGGAAATATTTCAGTTCCAATATCCCTGCCTTCAATAACAGAAAATTTCTTTCCTATAGCATATTTTCTAGGGAACTCTCTCTGGTAAATCTTTAGTTGGTTTCTTAGATATTTTTTAGAGGATATATCAGATGCGATTTTATCAATTTTACTAGAAAATAATTTTTTTGAACTTAAATTTTTATTTGTTAAAGACTTGGCACACTGAAGTATTCTATATTTATCTCTAATATTAATTTTTTTATCAATTATTTCTGATGCTACTGCACGATAAAGTCTTCCACTATTTAGCAATGGTACTTCATAATAATTAGATATCCTCTTTGCAAGAGTAGATTTTCCAACTGAAGCAGGACCATCAATTGTTATTATATCTATCATTATATATATTATAGTAGATAATTTAAGTGTTTATCAAAATCAGGATAACTTATATTGATACATTTTTTATTATCAATTTTGAGTTTATTATTAAAAAGTATATTAAGAATAGAAAATGACATAGCTATTCTGTGATCTCCAAATGATTTAATTTTTATATCTTTATCAATTTTTGTTTTTTTACCTAAGATATGTAAATTATTATTTTCTTCATGAACTTCAATTCCAATTTTTTTTAAGTTAAATATGATACTTTGTATTCTATCACTTTCTTTATATCTTAATTCATCTAAACCTTTCATAATTGTCTTACCTTTTGCTTGAGAAGCAGCCACTGACAAAATTGGATATTCATCAATCAAATACGCTGACTGATTAGATGGAATATTAATTCCTCTTAATTTACTATGCTCAGCTGTTATATTGCCAACATCTTCACCGCAAATTTTTTTTATTTTTTTTACCTTAATCTTACCTCCCATTCTCTTTAATACTTTAATAAAAGCAATTCTTGATGGATTAAGCAAAATGTTTTTTAGAGTAATTTTTGATTCGGGCAAAATTAGTGCTCCCACGATAAAGAAAGATGCACTTGATGGATCTCCTACAACATCAATATTTTTTGCTTTGAATTCGTAAGGTCCGTTTAATTCAATTTGTTTAGCCTTTTTTTTGATTTTTTTAATTTTAATTTTTATATTTAAAAATTTTAAGAGTCTCTCAGTGTGATCTCTGGTCGCAATATTTTCAATAATTTTTGTTTTTCCATGTATATTTAACGCTGCAATAATTAAAGCTGACTTAATTTGTGCAGAAGCTTTCTGAATGTTATGCTTACATGGTATCAATTCTTCACTGCCATGTATGATAAGAGGCAGATAATCTTTTTTTGTAAGGTGGACAATAGCCCCAATTTTTTCTAAGTGTTTTGTCACCCTTGACATTGACCTTTTGCTCAGGGAGTCATCACCAATAAAAGTACAATTAATTGGATTTGAAGATACAGCCCCTATCATTAAGCGGGCAGTAGTTCCGCTGTTACCACAATTTAGAGATTTTTTTGGCTCAATAAAACCTCCAGTGCCATTACCGTAAACAATCCAGTCATTACCGTCTTTAAATATTTTAATGCCCAATTCTTTTAAAATATTTAATGTGCTCATTACATCTTCAGATTCTAATAAGTTAGTTATTCTAGCTTTGCCTGTACTCATAGCCGACAATATCAGTGCTCTATGCGAAATAGACTTATCTCCAGAGATCTTTAATGAACCTTTTAATTTTAGCACTTTTATATTGTCAATTTATCTTGTTAGTCTAAAGTTATATATTATTTATTTTTGAGTTGTATCAAAATTTTATACCATAAATATTAGGGGATTAATCATGCCAAAAGTTGAGTGGGGGAAAAAAGTAGTTTGCTCTAATTGTGAAACTAAATTTTATGATTTGAATAGGAAACCTGCTGTTTGTCCTAATTGTGGTACTGAATATATTGAGCCTGTCTTAGACACTTTTACTACAAATGCTAAGCAAGTTTTCACAGATGAAGTTGATACAGTGACTGATAATAATTTGGTAGGAAGTGATGCATCAGAGTCTATTGCAGAGGTTGAAGAATTAGAGATAGAAGATGCTATTGACGACGATACAATTAGCCTTGAAGACTCAGAAAGTGACGTTCAAGTCATATCTGATGAAGTTGATGACTTAGATATTAGTGACAGTGATCATGAAAATATAGAAGAACAATAATTGGGGCTATAGCTCATCTGGGAGAGCGCGTCGCTGGCAGTGACGAGGTGGTCGGTTCAAGTCCGACTAGCTCCACCATTAATATTTAAATGAATCACCTAAGTAAAATTTACGTGCTTCCTTATTGCCCAGTATTATTTCACTTTCACCTTCAGCAATTATTTCTCCTGAATGCATTACATAAGAATAGTCACAAATATCTAAGACTTCCCTAACATTATGGTCGGTAATTAAAACTCCTATATTTTTATTCATTAATTGCTTTATGAGAACTTTGATATCATCTATTCCTATCGGATCGACTCCAGCAGTGGGTTCATCCATGAGAATTATGCTAGGGTTTGAACAAAGACATCTTGCAATTTCAGTCCTTCTTCTTTCTCCACCACTTAGCATATGGGGCATTGCTCTTCTTAAGTGTGTAAGTGAAAACTCTGTGAGTAATTCCTCAAGTATATTTTGCTTTTGATCTTTTGGATGATTTTGAGTTTCTAGTATTGATAGTAGGTTGTCCTCGACAGATAAACCTCTAAAAATTGACGGTTGTTGAGGTAAAAACCCTACACCTAACTTAGCTCTCTTATACATTGGAAGAGATGTAAGATGAACATCATCCAATAATATTTCACCTCCATCACAATCAATTAAGCCCATGATCATATAAAACGTTGTAGTTTTTCCTGCACCGTTTGGGCCTAACAATCCAATTGTTTTCCCTCGTTGAAGTTTTAAACTTACATCTCTTACAATTTGTTTTTGTGAGAGAGTCTTTCTAAGCTTATTTACTACAAGACCATTATTTGATGCGACTAGCTTTGGTTTTATTTCCATTTTATATATTAATTATTAGTTATGTATGCTTCGACCCTTTTGTTTGAATTACTTCTCATTATACTAGTAGAGTTTTTTATATCTAGATATAATTCGTCGCATTTAACATAATTATTGTTCTCAAAAATTTCCACATTCCCCAATAAGTTAAGTATATCTGACTTTGGATAATAGAAGCCTGTATCACCTGTTGCAGTAATTTCCTCTTTTATTATTTTAACAGAACTCTCAGCGTTCAACTGCTCTATCTCATTCTCTTTATTATCAAACTTAACGATTAGTTTCTCAGACCAGATCTTTATATCTTTGTTATATGCGTAAACATCACCTAAAAAAACTGTAATCTTATTCTCACGATTAACTTCAAGACTCTTTGAAGTAATTTTTAATTCATTTGAATAACTATTTATTGTTAGTAATAAATTTATAATAATAATATTAAAAGCGTTTTTAAACATCACTCTGATGTGTTTATTAATGATTCAACATTTCCAAAATAAGTAATTTTACTAAAGTTATTTGTAATAATAGAACTGTCAGACAAAATTAATCCCCCCATACTCTCGTGACTTACATTTTCTGCTAACTCAATAATATCATTTTGTATATCAAATGTTGCATAATTTGAACTGAGTTTTTCACCATCATCAGTATAAAAAATGATATTTTCTCGTAATTCTATGAAATTATTATCTTGAGAAAAATTTCCCTTGTCAGCCTCTAAGTAAATCCATTTACCATCTTTAACAGTTTTAAATTTACCCTCAATCGCAAATAGTTTTAGTTCATTATCAGATTTTAGCCCCTTCTCCGCTTTTATCTCATAGGTTTTATCGCTTAAACCTTTCTCGGAAAATCTTGGATTATCAATTTCGATAAACACTTCCTCACTATATGTTAGGGAAGTTAATATAAATAAAATAATAAGGGACGATAATAGATTATCTAGATTCAGTAACTTAATTAACATATCTTATGCAATCGTGAATATGTACAATACCTATAGGAGACTTATTTTTTTCTTTGTCTACTACAAATAAACAAGTAATTTTATTTTTATTCATTATATTTAACGCATCAATAACAAGTATGTTTTGATTAACTAATTTAGGTCTCTGCGTCATTATCATTTTGGCTTTACTTTCAATTAAATGATTATTTATATTTCTTCTCAAATCACCGTCGGTAATTATTCCAATTAACTCACTTTTTTTATTTTTTACACCTACATGACCAAATGATTTTTTTGTCATTTCAATAATTACAGATTTCATATTTGCATTCTCTGTTACAATTGGCATTTTCTTTTTAGTATGCATGATGTCCTTAACTTGAAGCATCTGTATTCCCAGCGATCCACCAGGATGTAACTTCTTATAGTCTGAAATTTTGAACTTTTTCAACTTCATTAGAGAAACACATAAAGCATCTCCTACAATCAGTGCCATAGTTGTTGAGGTCGTTGGCGCCATTCCTATTGAACATGCCTCAGCTGCATTTGGTATAATTAAGCTAATATTTGAAGCTTTAATAAGCTCACTTTCAGAATTTGAGGAAATTCCTATAATTGAGATTGAGTATTTTTTGGCAAAATTTAAAAGATTTACCAATTCATTACTGTTCCCTGAATTAGAAATTATAATAAGTGCATCTTTTTTTGAAATAATGCCTAAGTCTCCGTGACTCATGTCGGTTGGAGAACAATATTGCGATGGGGTTCCAGTTGAGCTCATTGTGCTAGATATTTTGCTTGCAATATGACCAGATTTTCCTACTCCAGTGATAATAACTCTTCCTTTTACTTTTGCGAGGGCCCTAACAGCTTTGTCAAAATTCTTATCTATTATCTTATTAAGTTTTTTTATACCTTGTAACTCAGTATTAATAACTTCTTTACCGTCGTTGATTATTTTATTTTTTCTCATTTTTTAACTAGAATGTGAGAATATATCATTATTCCAGCCCCTTAAATCTAACTCAACTCGTGTAGGCAAAAATTCTATACAAGCCTGAACAAGCTTTCTTCTATTTTGTCTCTCTAAAATTTCGTCTAATTTTTCTCTAATCTCATGTAAGTGAATTACATCTGTTGCAGCGTAATTAATTTGTTCTTCTGATAAATTTGGATTTGACCAATCGCTTGATTGCTGTTTTTTTGAAATATCAATATTCAATAGTTCTTTGCATAAGTCTTTATAGCCATGTCCTTGCGAATAAGTTCTTGCTATTTTTGAACTAATTTTAGTGCAATAAACGTTTTTTATCATGATGTTTAAATCATGTTTAATTGCCGCTAAATCATGTCGGGCATAGTGAAATATAAATGTTTTATCGCTATCTAATAATTTTTTTAGATTTGGGGCATCAAAATTTTGATCAATAAATTGAACTAAATGACAATCGCCTTTTCCGTCATATAGTTGTATCAAGCAAAGTGGGTCCCTATTAGGTTGCAGTCCCATCATTTCGCAGTCAGCTGCAATAATGTTTGAAAAATTAATGCCGTTACTTAAATCATTTTTATGTAAAATAGTTTGCATTGTGTAAGATTTACTCTATTTCAAATCTGTACATAAAGGTATATTTAAAAAATATGAAGAAAAAAACGATCACATTAATTGGCGGATCTGGGTTTTTGGCTAAATATTGTATTTCCGAACTTCTTAAAGAGGGTCACAATTTGAAAATTGTGTGCAGAAATCCTCATTTGGCTGGTCACTTGAGAATGATGGCGCCAATAGAACAATTAGATATTGTAAAAGGTAACATTATGCTTAAGCACACAATTGAGCCATATATAAAAAATTCTGATGTTGTCATTAATTTTGTAGGTGTTTTAAATGATAGTTCCGGTGGTCAATCTTTCGAAAATTGTCATTCTTTAGGGCCTAAAAATATCGCAGATTTGTCGGCAAAATATAAGGTTGAAAAATTTATCCATTTTTCATCTATCGGAGCTGACATCGAAAGCGACTCAAAATATCAACAATCAAAAGGCTTGGGAGAGAAAAATATTCAAAAAAGTTATCCCAGCACAATCATAATTAGACCATCAATAGTTTTTGGACCTGGTGATGGTTTCTTTTCTGTTCAAGCTAAATTATTAAAAACTTTACCAGTTGTACCGTTGTTCGCTAATAATAAATACCAATGTGTTTATGTTAAAGATATTGCCACAGCTATAAACAGACTTATTTTGGATGATAAATATAATGGTAAGATATTTGAATTTGGTGGACCGGAAAAAATGAGTCTAAAAGAAATATATCAATTGATTTTAGATACTTTAAAAATCAAAAGACTAATAGTTCCAGTTCCATTATCTTTTGCAAATTTTATTGCGTTTATGATGCTGCCCTTACCCTCTCCACTTATAACGTTTGATCAAGTAAAACTTCTTAGAAAAGACAATGTCATCTCTAAAACTGAATATAATTTAGAAAAATTAGGAATTGAACCAAGTTCGCCAAAAAATATTATAAGTACATATATTTCATAGTTTAAGTGAAATAAATCAAAATTATTGTTCCAAGTATTATTCGGTAAATTACAAATGGTATCATCGAATTATTTTTTACCCAATTCAACAATATACTTATTGATAAGTATGCAGTAATGAAAGAAATAATAAAACCAGAAAATAAATACAAAAAATTTATTGCAATTGAGTCATTCGCTATTTCAATAGCAGGAATTGAGGCTGATATTAGTATTACAGGTATTGATAAGAGCATTGAAAATTTTGCAGCCTCTATCCTATTTAAGCCAACTATTCTTGAACCCGTATAAACTACACCTGCTCTTGAAGCACCTGGAACAATTGCGAAAATTTGAAAAAAACCAACAACCAGAGATTTCTTATAAGAAAGATTATCTACTTTAAGACCTCCCTCGTTAGATCTGATATCCGCAAAATAAAGCGCTAAACCAAAGACTATAGTTGATAGACCTATAAATTGTAGATTTCTAAAGATTTCAGCAAAACCAGATATATAAGCTAAGCCACCAATAAAAATTATCGGTAATGATGCAACTATCAAATTTTGATTCATCTTTGTTTTGGATATTTTTTTTGACGTAAGAAAAGGCATCATAAATTTAAAGAAGTTAAGTGCCTCAGTTCTAAAATAGATCAATACAGCCATCAAAGTGCCTAAATGAAGGCTAATATCGAGAGATAAATTTTCTCTTATATTCATCATTTCTGCAGTAATAAGCAAGTGAGCTGAACTTGAAATTGGCAGGAATTCAGTTATTCCTTGAATAATTGCTAAAATAATTACAGGAAAAATATGCATAACAGATATGAAAAAATAGAGTTTTACGCCAAATAGGCAAGCAAAAGTTCTATTTATGTCATAATGTATGACTATTAATATATTAATAGACTGATATAAAACTATTCAAATTATTAATGAGATTCTATATATGTCAATAATTCTGACATAATTAAAAGTTATGCTTAAATTTACTGATCTAAATCAAGAGTATCCTGATAAGAGATTGTCAAAAGATAGAAAAAAAGACTTTCAAGAAATCTATGATAATTTCATTAAAAATAGTGCAAAAGAGCAGTCTAGCAGATGCTCTCAATGTGGCGTTCCATATTGCACAGTCCACTGTCCACTTCATAACCATATACCTGATTGGCTAAAGCTTGCCGCAGAGGACAGGTTGGAAGAGGCTTATGAAATCTCATCAAGTACAAATAATATGCCTGAGATATGTGGTAGGATCTGTCCACAAGATAGATTATGTGAAGGTAATTGCGTAATTGAGCAATCAGGACATGGATCAGTAACAATTGGCTCAGTAGAGAAATATTTAACAGATAATGCATTTGAGAATGGATGGATTACCCCTCTCAAGGTTGAAAAGAGGATAGAAAAAGAAAATAGCGTAGGTGTAATTGGCGCAGGACCAGCAGGACTAGCCGCTGGAGAAGAGCTTAGAAAAAAAGGTTACAAGGTTCATGTTTATGATCGTTACGACAGAGCTGGTGGATTGTTAATTTATGGTATCCCAAATTTTAAATTAGAAAAAGATATCGTTCAAAGGAGAATGCAATACTTAAAAGACTCTGGAATTAATATTCATCTTAATGTTGAAATTGGAAAAGATATAAAATTTGAAGATCTTCAAAAAAAACATGATGCAGTTTTAATAGCTACAGGTGTTTATAAAGCTAAAGAAATTAACTTGGGTAAAAGTACAAGTAACATAATTCCAGCATTAGAATACTTAACCGCATCTAATCGAAAAGGACTTGGAGATGAAGTTAAGAAATTTGATGAAGGTGAGTTGGACGCAAAAGGTAAAGACATTGTGGTCATTGGTGGCGGTGACACGGCAATGGACTGTGTACGAACTGCTGTAAGACAAAAGGCTAAATCTGTGAAATGTTTATATCGTAGAGATAAAGAAAATATGCCTGGTTCTGCAAGAGAGGTAAATAATGCTGAAGAGGAAGGCGTCGAATTCATGTGGCAATCTCTTCCAATTAATATGAATGTTTTAAAAAATGGTTATCAAATTGAATGTGTCAAAATGAGATTGAGTGAGCCTGATGCCGATGGAAGAAGAACACCTCAACAAATAGATGGATCTGATTTTAATTTGAAGGCTGATATGGTCATTGCTGCTCTAGGTTTTTCTCCTGAAAATTTACCCACACTTTTTGATGTTAAAGACTTACCAGTGACAAAGTGGGGCACAGTAAGAGTAGGTTTCAATACTATGATGACTGATATTGATGGAGTCTTTGCTGCAGGAGATATTGTTCGAGGGGCTTCACTAGTAGTTTGGGGAATAAGGGATGGTCGAGATGTGGCCAATTCAATACATAGTTATATTGAAGCTAAAAAACTGGCAGAGGTTAGTAAGGTTAAAGCATCATGAGTTCAGATTTAAATAGATACAGAAAAAATAAGCAAGTCTTGGAAGAAGGGCACCTTTATAGTCCTAAACAAGAGCACGATGCGTGCGGTGTTGGCTTTGTAGCATCAGTTGATGGTAAGCAAAGAAGGGAAGTTGTAGAAGGTGGTATCGATGCGCTAAAAGCTGTATGGCACAGAGGTGCTGTTGATGCTGATGGTAAAACAGGAGATGGTGCCGGCATACTTACTCAAATACCTATAAACTTCTTTGATGACGAAATTGCTAAAACAGGCCATGAAAAAAGAGACGAACATCTAGGCATTGGTATGATGTTTTTGCCAAGAAACGACTATGCAGCATTAGAAAAATGTCGAACAATAATTGAGTCTGAACTTCTTGATCATGGATACTATATATATGGCTGGAGACAAGTGCCTATTAATAACAGTGTTATTGGTGAAAAAGCTAATTCAACTAGACCTGAGATTGAGCAGGTTATGTTTGTTAATAACATTGAAAGAGAAAGTAATTTTGACTATTCAAAAGAATTATATCTAGTAAGACGTCGACTTGAAAAGAGAATAGCAAAACAGCAAATTAATGGATTTTATGTATGCTCTCTAAGTTTTGAGTCAATCATCTACAAGGGGCTATTTTTAGCTGAACAACTTTCCATATTCTATCCTGATTTAGCTAATAAAAATTTTGTTTCTTCTTATGCAGTGTTTCATCAAAGATATTCCACAAATACCTTTCCATCCTGGGGTTTGGCGCAACCATTTAGAATGTTGGCCCACAATGGGGAGATAAATACAATTTCTGGAAATACAAATTGGATGAGAAATCATCAAACAAGAATTACATCAGAAATTTTTGGCGATGATAGTGAACAAGTTAAACCAATTATAGAAAAAAATGTTTCTGACTCTGCTGCCTTAGATGCTGCGTTTGAATTATATGTTAGAGCTGGAAGATCAGTCCCCCTTGTTAAAACTCTTTTAATTCCTGAGGCGTGGTCAAAAAGGAGTGAACTGATGCCAATTGAGCATAGAAATATGTATGAGTTTTCCAATGCTATTGTAGAACCATGGGATGGACCCGCCGCTATAGCTGCAGTTGACGGAAATTGGATTATTGGTGGTATGGATCGAAATGGCTTAAGGCCAATGCGGTACTCTGTGTCAAATGACAACATAATATACGTTGGCTCTGAAACAGGAATGGTCAGAGTTGATGAGTCAAAGATAGTTGAAAAAGGGAGACTGGGCCCTGGTGATATAATTGGAATAAATTTAAAGGAAGGTAAGATTTATCGTAACTCTGATTTAAAAGACTATCTTGCGAAAGAAGCTCCTTATGAAGAGTATGTCAAAAAAATAATTCGATTAGATAAAAGAGTAACAGTTTCAAGAGAGTCGACAGTTATAGAAACTGAAAAATTAAGAAAGAGAATGATCGCGGCTGGCTTCACAATGGAAGAACTAGAACTTATTCTTCATCCAATGGTGAGTGATGCCAAGGAGTCTACTGGAAGCATGGGTGATGATACTCCTGTTGCTGTATTATCGGACAAATATCGGCCATTATCTCATTTCTTTAGACAAAAGTTTAGTCAGGTAACAAACCCTCCAATTGATAGTTTAAGAGAGCAAAGCAGAATGAGTTTAAAAACTCGATTTGGAAATTTGCAAGATATTCTATCTCCCAATCCGTATGAAGAAAATGTTTTTGTAATTGATAGTCCATTTATAACAAATGGATTGTTCAAAAAGATTTCTACTCGAGGTCAAGAATCTACAACTGTGATTGATTGTACAGTTCATAAGGATAGTTTTAATCTAAAAGAGGAAATAAAGCGTATTCAATTCGAGTCAGAGACTGCAGTTTTAAGCGGAAAGTCTCATATCGTGCTGTCTGATATTAGTGCGGATCACGACAAATTATCTTTACCAATGATATTGATCACCGCTGCAGTTCACACAGATTTGACACGTAAAGGCATAAGATCTTTTGTATCATTGCACGTAAGGTCTGCAGAGTGTCTGGATACTCATTACTTTGCTGTACTCATTGGTGTTGGTGCCACGACAGTAAACCCATACTTAGCATTAGACTGTATTTATGAAAGACAACAAAAGGGACTTTTCGGAAATTTATCTTACGAGGAATGTGTTGAGCGATATAAAAAAGCAGTAGACCAAGGCTTGCTTAAAGTTATGTCTAAGCTTGGAATTTCAGTTATTAGTGCTTACAGGGGCGGATTTAATTTTGAAGCTGTTGGCTTAAGCCGCTCAATGGTCAATGAATATTTCCTTGGTGTACAAAGTCGTATGTCAGGCATTGGTCTATCTGGAATTGAAAAAAAACTAACCGATCTTCATAATTATGCGTATTCGGATAGCGTACAAACATTGCCAATTGGTGGTATATATCGGTACAGAAACGGTGGTGAAACTCATGCTTATGAAGGCAAGTTGATACACCTTCTACAAACAGCGGTCGCAGATGACTCTTATGAGATGTTTAAAAAATATTCAAACTCCATGAGCAACTTTGCTCCAATCAATATTAGAGATTTGCTCGAGTTTAAAGAAAGTGAAAGTTCAATCGAATTAAGCGAAGTAGAGTCAATAACGTCTATCAGAAAGCGCTTCGGTACAGGAAGTATGTCACATGGAGCACTTTCAAAGGAGGCCCATGAAACACTAGCAATAGCAATGAACCGGATCGGAGGTGCTTCTTGTTCAGGCGAAGGCGGTGAATCGATTGAAAGATCGAAGCCTCTCAATAATGGAGACAGTGCCAACTCAAGAGTAAAACAAGTAGCTTCTGCAAGGTTTGGTGTAACAACTGAGTATTTAAATAACTGTGAGGAAATTGAGATTAAAATAGCACAAGGAGCTAAGCCTGGTGAGGGTGGTCAGCTTCCTGGATTTAAAGTGACAGCTGAGATAGCCAAGCTTCGGCACTCAACAGAAGGAGTTACACTTATAAGCCCTCCACCACATCATGATATTTATTCAATAGAAGATCTTGCTCAACTTATTTATGACTTAAAACAGGCAAACCCAGATGCCAGAGTTTGTGTAAAGCTTGTAGCATCATCTGGAATTGGAACAATAGCGGCAGGTGTTGCGAAGGCTAAAGCTGACGTCATTTTAATTTCAGGACATAATGGTGGAACTGGAGCAAGTCCTCAAACAAGTATTAAATACGCGGGTATCCCGTGGGAAATGGGCTTAACAGAAGTGAATCAAGTTTTGACACTTAACGGCTTAAGGCAAAACGTTGTGCTTAGAACTGATGGAGGTATCAAAACAGGTCGTGACGTTGTAATTGCTGCAATCATGGGCGCCGAGGAGTTTGGGGTTGGCACAACTTCACTCGTTGCGATGGGCTGTATAATGGTAAGGCAATGTCACTCAAACACATGTCCAGTTGGAGTTTGTACCCAAGATGAGGACTTAAGGGCGAGATTTTCAGGTAGCCCTGAAAAAGTGGTTAACCTTTTTAGTTATATAGCTGAAGAGGTAAGAGAGATCTTAGCAAAACTTGGATTCAAAAGCCTAAACGAAATTATTGGAAGAACTGACCTTTTGTATCAAATATCAAGGGGATCAACTCATTTAGATGACTTAGACCTTAATTCATTGCTCATTCAAGCGGAAAAGGATCCAAACGTAGAATACTTTAACCACTCCATTATCAATGATGTTGGGTCAACACTTGACCAAAAAATTATTGAGGATGCATCTAAATTTTTACAGACAGGTCAAAAAACTGAACTAAACTATCCCATTAGAAATACCGATAGAGCTGTTGGTACAAGATTATCTTCGACTATATACAGAACTTTCAAAGATAACGAAGTTAATAAAGAGCATTTAACCATCAATCTAACGGGGTCAGCGGGTCAGTCACTAGGAGCTTTTGCTATTAAAGGACTAAAAATAAATCTTTATGGAGACTCAAATGATTATGTTGGTAAAGGTTTATCTGGTGCAACTATTTCAATTCGACCTCATAAGAATAGTAATTTAGTTACAAATGAAAATACAATAATCGGAAATACAGTTCTTTACGGTGCTACTTCAGGAGAGTTATATGCTGCTGGGCAAGCAGGCGAGCGGTTTGCTGTAAGGAATTCAGGGGCGATTACAGTTGTAGAAGGATGTGGCTCTAACGGCTGTGAGTACATGACTGGCGGCACTGTTGTTGTGCTAGGAAAAACTGGAGATAATTTCGGAGCGGGAATGACAGGAGGTATGGCTTTTATTTATGATGAGGATAAAAAATTTAATCAGAGAGTTAACACTGAAACTCTAATTTTTGATACTATAGCATCTGAATATTGGACAAATGAACTTAACCAAATTATTCTTTCACATTATCAAAATACGGGAAGTCTTCACGCGAAGAGCATATTAGACAATTGGGAAACTGAAATACAAAAATTCATACACGTATGTCCAAAAGAGATAGTAAACATTCTTCCTCAGCCATTAGGCTTCAAAGATCAGTTGAAGAAGGTCAACTAGATAAAAGTAATGAACTAAAAAAATTAATAGAGCAGCATGGTTTTGATACTTTTGGTGTTGTAGATATAAACCAGAACTTGGATTTTAAAAAAGAACTAGATGAGTTCTTGGAAAAAAATCATCATGGTGAAATGGCATGGATGGAGAAAAGATCTAATTGTAGATCAAATCCAAATATTTTGTGGGATGAAGCTCAGTCAATAATTGTTCTTGGGATCAACTATCACTTTGAATGTAATTCGCTTGAGTTATTATCTGAAAAAAATAAGGGTATAATTTCTGTTTATTCAAGAAATTCTGATTATCATAAAATAATTAAAAAAAAATTGAAAAGTCTTTCATTTGAAATTTCAAAGTTGCTTAATTGTAGTTTTAAATACTTTGTGGATACAGCTCCTGTTATGGAAAAGCCTATTTCTATGAAAGGCGGTATTGGTTGGCAAGGCAAGCACACAAACCTAGTTTCAAAAGACTTTGGGTCATGGTTATTTCTTTCTTCAATTTTTGTTGATAAAAAAATTAATAATACTCGCCCAGAAATTGATCATTGTGGTTCATGTTCAAGCTGTATTGATGTATGTCCAACTAATGCAATTGTTGAACCTTACAAATTAGATGCTACTAAATGTATTTCATATCTCACGATAGAACATAAAGGAATTATAGATAAAAATTTAAGAAAACTAATTGGAAATAGGATTTTTGGTTGTGATGATTGTTTAGCAGTTTGTCCCTGGAATAAATTTGCAAAAAAATCTAAAGAAATTAACTTTCATCCAAGAGATGATCTTATCAAACCTGATTTAGGTGCTTTTTTAAGTTTAACAGATGAAGATTTCAGAAAAAAGTTTTCTAAATCGAGCATTAAAAGGATCGGCAGAGATAGATTTTTAAGAAATGTATTGATCGCAGTTGGAAATAGTAAGGAAAAAAAATACAAGAAAGATATTGAGGCACTTTTAGAAGATGAGTCTTCTACTGTAAGAGCAATGGCTGTTTGGTCATTAAAGCAAGTGATTGATAGAAATCATATTGAAAACTATAAAAAAAAATATTTCGCTCTTGAAAAAAATAAAAATGTTCAAGAAGAATGGTTAAATTAGACTTATGATTTTTATATTTGGTTATGGATATACAGCCAAACATCTTGTAAGCAAAGTAAGTGATAAAGAAATTTTTGCCACTTCTCGAAGTCTAAATAGTTTACAAATTAATCAAAAAAACATTCGAATCATTGACCCTTCGAAGACCCCCAATATTCTGGAAAAATATAAAAATGAAATAACTCATTTAGTTATATCTGTGCCACCAGATCAAAGTGGTGATATTTTTTTAAAAAATATAAATTTTAATTTACATGAATTAATTAATCTTAAATGGATTGGCTACTTGTCTGCTACAAGTGTTTATGGCGATCATGACGGTCAATTTGTGAGTGAAACCTCAAGATTACTTACTAAGTCTAAAAGAGGAATTAGCCGCCAGCTTGCAGAGGATCAGTGGAGTCAGTTATCTAAAAAATATAATCTACCCTTACATATTTTTAGAATTGCTGGCATATATGGACCAGAAAGAAATATTCTTGAAAGAATTCAATCTCGAAATTTCAAAAGAATAATAAAAAAGGGACATTTTTTTTCAAGAATATATATCAATGATTTAACAAATATTATTTTAGCTTCAATGAACAAACCGAATCCTATTTCTATATACAATATTGCTGACGACTGCCCGTCTACTCTTGATGATGTGATCGACTATATTTCAAAAAAGATTTCAATTATCATACCCAATGAAGTTCTTTATGAAACGTTAAGTAACAAAGAACAAGTAGAAAGCTTTTTTTCTGAAAATAAAAAAGTAAGCAACAGGCTTATCAAAGAAGAACTTGGTATTATTTTAGAATATCCCTCATATAAAGAAGGTTATAATCAAATCATTAATTTAAATAATTAAATTCCTGTATTCGACTCAACTTGTAATCTACTAATTGCGATCCCAATTACTACAAGTATAACACCAATTAATAATGAAAATTTCAGTGGTTCATTCATTAATGCCCAGCCATAAAATATTCCAAATACAGGAATTAAATATGCCACCTGCATCATGAAAGTAGTTCCTGCAGTTCTGATCAATATTTGTCTCAGACTAAATGCTAGGCCTGTTGGAATTATGCCTAAATAAAACAATGCAGAAATCGCTGTAAGATTCATTTCATAATTTACTGGTTCAGCAAATAATAGCATAAATGGAATAAGCCATATACTTCCCCATGCGAGCGTATTCATCGTTACCATATCGGAAGGCAAGTTTGAAACTTTTCGAATAATTAAATTTGATATCACATATGAACAACCCGCTAAATAAATCGCTAGAGCGCCGATAAAACCTGACATATCAGTTACAAAAACTTGCACGCCAACCGCGAAAACAACTCCAGAAAAACCAATTATAGTTCCTATCATTTTTCTAAGGTTTAATTTTTCGTCATCTGTAAAATAATGTGCCAATATCAATGCAAGAAAAGGGTTAGCTGACATTATAATAACACCTATGTTGCTAGGCAGAGTTAATAATCCGTAAGGAATTAAAGTAAAAGGGATTGCGGCGTTAAATAATCCAATTATTGCGTAAGTTAAAGTATTTTCTTTAAAAAGCTGAAAGTTTCCTGCCCTATATAGAACTGCTACAAGAAGAAAAATCGCCCCAATAAATGTTCTAAAAAACCCTATTTCAATTGGATTAAACATAAAGTTGCAAAACTTTATTGCTACAAAAGAGGCTCCCCAAACAGCGCCAAGAAATATTAAAAGTGAATAATTATTGAGAGTTGAATTCATTACAGTAATTCTTCAATATTCTTGTATAAAGTATTTAAATCAGACTCTCTTGAAAGACTATGATCTCCATCTTCAATAATTGTTAGTTTTTTATTTTTACTATCCAATAATTTAATAATTTTCTCAGAGGTTGTAAAATGTACCACCTGATCTTTCCTTCCATGAAGAAGCCTTACAGGACAAGAGATATTTATTGGCTTCGTTAAAAGCATATTTTTTTTTCCATCTTCAAGAAATTTATAAGTTATAGTGTAATCTTCAGAGTACTTATCCCAATTAATTATAATTTTACCCTCAGACTTAATTTGTTTTTTTTGTTTAGCACTAAGCCTATCCCATTCTCCTACAACAAAATCTGGTGCGGATGCAATGCCAACTAGACCATGCACATAATGTGATTCTTGCTTAGATACGATCAAAGAAATCCATCCACCCATACTTGAGCCGACAATAATATTTTTATCTGTTTTAAATTTTTTAAGTATTTCACCTGCTTCTATTGACCACTTACTAATTCCACCGTCTTCGAATCTGCCCTTTGAAACACCGTGACCTGAATAGTCAAATCTCAAAAAATTAAATTTATTTTCAATGCACCATTTACTCAAAGCAGTTGCCTTAGTTCCATCCATGCTTGAGCTATATCCTCCAAAAAAGAAAATTGTTGTTTGCGATTTAAGATCATCTTTTAAATAAGCGATTTGTTCATCAAAAGAAGAATTAATGTAACTAATTTTATTTTGCATAATGATTTACTATTCATCATTTAACTATTAGAAATACTATATGCAATCAAAAATTTGCGTATTACAAGTAATACCTAATCTTGATGTAAGTGGTGCTTCTCAAGGATGTGTAGATGTTGCAAATTTTTTGTCAGAGAAGAACTATAATTCTTATATTCTAACTCATTCGGGGCCTAAAACATCAGAAGTAAAAGACTACAATGAAAAAGTTTTCTATGCTTCTGTTAACTCTAAAAATCCAATCAAAATCTTTTTTAATATAATTAAAATTATAAAACTTATCAAAAAACTAAATATTACAATTGTTCACGCTAGAAGTAGAGCGCCTGCATGGAGCTCATACTTTGCATGCGCTGTAACTGGCACAAAATTTATTACTACATTTCATGGTACATACAATTTTAGTAATCCACTAAAAAAATACTATAACTCCATTATGTTAAAAACAAATGGAACAATAGCAATTTCAGAGTTTATTAATGATCATATAAATAATTGTTACCCAACTAAAAATTATAATATTAGAACTATTGCTAGAGGCATAGACCTCAATTTTTTTGATCCAATTAACGTTAAAGCTAAGCAGGTAGAATTAATTATAAAAGAATTCAATATTGATTATGATGCAATTAAGATCCTTCTTGCCGGAAGAATAACGGGGTGGAAGGGACATAAACTTCTTCTTCAAGCGATTTCTACTATTATTAAAAAAACAAATTATAAATTCGAGATAATTTTTGTTGGTCCTGATGAAAATTATAAATTAAAGAATTCATTAAAAAATTTTGCAAATGAACACAATCTTTCAAAATCTCTACATTTTGTAGGTTCAAGAACAGATCTGAATAATTTTTATAGTTTGTCTGATTTAGTAATATCTGCGTCAACAGATCCAGAAGCTTTTGGTAGAATTTCTGTCGAGGCCCAAGCAATGGGTAAATTTGTAATAGCGTCAAATCATGGAGGATCAGTTGAGACAGTGAATGACGGCGAAACAGGCTACTTATTTGAAAATAATAACGTTGAGGATCTATGCAAAAAAATTATTGATGCAATTTCTAATGAAAAATATAAATCAGAAAAGACTTCAGAAGCATGCATTTCACATGTTAGAGAAAAATATTCAAAAATTAAAATGTGTGAGGAGACAATAAATTTTTACAAAGAAGTTATAAATTAAATGGTTAAAAATATTTTGGTAATTAAGCATGGTTCTTTTGGAGATATTATTCAAATAAATGGATGTTTAAAAGATATTCGAGAGCACTACTCAAAACATAAAATATATATCTTAACTACACCGGCATTTAATAATTATTTTGGTAAGTGTCCTTTTATTGATGAAGTAATTTTAGATAAGAGGAAGTCTCGATGGAATTTAATCTACCTATATCAATTGAAGAAATTTTTCACCAAATATAAATTTGAAAGAATTTTTGATTTACAAAATTCCCATCGAACTGAATTTTATCGAAAGTATCTATCTACTTCTGAATGGATCTCTTCAAGGACAATGTTAAGATTTAATGAAACAAAAGAAGAATTTGATAAAAAAAGTATTTTAGAAAGATTTAAATTACAATTATCAAGATCAAAAATAGATACGCAGTTCGCAGAAAAACCCCAAGTTTCTTGGATGATAGATGATGATTTTCATATTTCTTCTGAAATTAAAAAAAATTACATAGTTTTATTTCCTTTTTGTTCTCCAAAACATCATCAAAAAATCTGGCCTTATTATGAAGAGCTCATTTCAAAGCTTAAATCAAAGTTATTTGAAATGGATATTGTTATTGCTCCGGGACCAGGAGAAATAAATGCAGCAAGAAAATATAATGTAAAGTTATGTTTACATAACAATCAGCCAACAAATTTTTTTCAATTAGCGAAATTGCTTATTGGCGCAAAATATGTAATTTCAAATGATACAGGACCTGCGCACTTAGCTGCTCACTTAGGATGCAGAGGTTTAGCATTATTTGGCGGTCACACTACACCAGAGAAAGTAAGTATTGAAACAGGCAGTTTTTTATCAATTTCTTCCAAAAATATAAGAAATATTAGTATGGAAGAAGTCTTCGATAAAATAGATTCTCATTTATAGATAGATGATATAATACTTAAGCCTTATGAGTAACGACGAACCATTTATAAATACTTTAAGACATGATACTGCCCATGTTTTAGCTATGGCTGTACAGGAGTTGTTTCCTGATACGCAAGTTACGATTGGTCCAGTAATTGAAAATGGTTTTTATTATGATTTTGATAGAAAAGAGCCGTTTACCGAAAAAGATCTCGGAACTATTGAAAAGAAAATGAAAGAGATTGTTAATCGTGACGAAAGGACTTCATTCAAAGTAATGAGCAGGGAAGATGCAATTAAGCTATTTTCTGATAAGGGAGAGAACTATAAGGTAGAGATTATTAAGGACTTACCTGAGAGTGAAGAACTCAAAGTATACTATCACGGCGACTGGTTTGATCTTTGCAAGGGGCCTCATCTAGAATCAACAGGTAAAATTGGAAAAGCATTTAAATTGACGAAAGTAGCAGGTGCTTATTGGCGTGGAGATTCAAACAACCCTATGCTTCAAAGAATTTATGGAACTGCTTGGGAGTCTCAGGAAGAACTAGATAATCATTTAAACATACTTAAAGAAGCTGAAAAAAGAGACCATAGGAAACTTGGAAGAGAATTAGATTTATTTCATTTTCAAGAGGAAGCTCAAGGTTCAGTTTTCTGGCATAACAATGGTTGGACATTGTTTAGGACACTTATTGATTATATGCGTCAGCGACAAGAAGAGGCTGGGTATGAAGAAATTAATACACCAGATATAATGGATAAGTCCTTATGGGTAAAATCAGGGCATCTCGAAAAATTTGGTGACAATATGTTTACTACTGAACCAAGAGAAGATCGAGTATATGCTCTCAAGCCAATGAATTGTCCTGGCGGGGTACAAGTTTATAAACAAGGACTTAAAAGTTACAGAGATCTTCCCCTGAGAGTCGCTGAGTTTGGAAAAGTTCACAGATATGAGCCATCGGGTGCTCTTCATGGTTTAATGAGAGTCAGGGCATTTACACAAGATGATGCACATATATTTTGTACTGAAGACCAAATTACTGAAGAAAGCAAAAAGGTATGCGATCTAGTTTTAAGTATTTATAAAGATTTCGGATTTGAAAATGTATCAATTAAATTTTCTGACCGTCCTGAAAAAAGAGTCGGCAATGATGATGTATGGGACAAATCTGAGGCTGCTCTTCGTGAGGCAATGGAAGCTACAGGGTTAGAATATACTTTAAATCCAGGTGAAGGAGCATTTTATGGTCCGAAACTAGAATTTATTCTCAAAGATGCAATTGGAAGAGAATGGCAGTGTGGAACGTTGCAAGTTGATCTAAATTTACCCGAAAGACTTGATGCTACTTATGTAGGCGAAGATGGTTTAAAGCACAATCCGGTTATGTTACACAGAGCATTATTTGGATCTTTAGAGCGTTTTATTGGAATTTTAATAGAGCATTACGCCGGCAATTTACCACTTTGGTTAGCGCCAATACAAGCTGTGGTTGCTCCAATTACATCTGACATAAACGAATATGCAGAGAGTGTTTTTTCATCTCTAAAAAATAATGGTATTAGAGTTGAAAAGGACTTAAGAAATGAGAAGATAAGCTATAAAATTAGAGAAAACTCTCTAAAAAAAATACCTTATCAATTAATCCTAGGTAAGAATGAAATGGAAGACAATACTGTAACATTGAGGGAGTTTGGTAATGATAAGCAAGAAAAAATTAAATTTGAAAAATTAAATGATTTTTTTCAAAAAAAATGTATGATGCCGTCTCATCAATAGACAAAGGAGATTAAAATAGCACTTCAAAGAAAAAATAATAGAGCCCAGCTATCTACTAAAGGTCCAAAGTTTCGCATAAACGAATTTATAACTTCTTCCACTGTAAGATTAATTGATGAAAAAGGTAACAACTTAGGGGTTGTTAATACTGATGAGGCGATGCAAAAAGCTTCAGATGTAGGCCTTGATTTAGTTGAAGTATCACCACAAGTTGACCCGCCTGTGTGCAAAATTCTTGATTTTGGTAAATTTAAATATGAGGCCCAAAAAAAAGCTAGTACGTCCAAGAAAAAACAAAAAGAAATTACAATTAAAGAAATTAAGATGAGACCGGGAATTGATGTTCACGATTACGACTTCAAGGTAAAAGCTGCTCAAAAATTTATCGCTGCAGGCGATAAAGTAAAATTTACGATCCGATTTAAAGGTAGAGAGTTCGAACATCATGATATTGCTGAAAATTTGATGGAAAGAATTCGAGAAACAATGGGTACGACAAGTAAAATCGAGCAAGAGCCAAAACTTGAAGGTCGCCAATTTACCATGATTTTCACTGCAAATTAGCAGCAGTAGTTAATTCTTATCATTAATAAAAAACTTTTGATTTTTTCTTACCTAGGGTCTATAAACCGTTCATCCAATATGAGTAAATTAAAAACAAAAAAAGGCGCTAATAAAAGATTTAGGCTTACAGCTTCTGGTAAAGTTAAATCATATCAAAGTGGAAAAAGACACGGTATGATTAAAAGAACAAATAATCAGATAAGAAACCAGAGAGGTTCTACAATTTTATCTGATCAAGATGCCCGAATAGTTAAAAAGTTTTTACCCTACGCTTAATAAATAGGAAGATATAATGGCAAGAGTTAAAAGAGGAGTTACTGCACACGCGAGACATAAAAAAGTAATTAAGCAAGCCAAAGGATATAGAGGCAGAAGAAAGAATACTTTTAAAGTCGCAAAGCAAGCTGTAGAAAAATCAATGCAGTATGCCTATCGTGATCGAAGAGTGAAAAAAAGAGAGTTTAGATCACTTTGGACCCAAAGAATAAATGCTGGAGCTAGATTACATGGAATTTCTTATTCAGTTTTCATGAATGGTCTTAAAAAATTAAACATCGAATTAGATCGTAAAATTTTAGCTGATCTTGCTATGAATGAACCTACTTCTTTTGAGCATTTAGCAAAACAGGTTCAGTCCTCAGCCAAATAATTCAGTTGGTATCATATTCTTAAGCATATTATTATTACAGAAAAAACTAAATCTGATATTGTTGTTCTACGATGAAAGATTTTAGAGAGTTAGAAACTGAAATTAAAAAAGCTTCAGATAAATTTACAAATATCGAAAGTATAAATGAATTTAGAATAAAATTTCTTGGTAAGAAAGGTATTATCTCTCTCAAAATGAAAGAGCTAGCCAGTCTTTCTGGTGATGAAAGAAAGCAGCATGCTGAAAAATTAAATAAAATTAAAGATTCTGTTCTAGAAATAATAGCTTCAAAGACTGAAGAGTTAAATAGCAAGGAATTAGAAAAAAAACTTAACTCTGAAACTTTAGATATCACTCTATCTACTTCAAAGTCATATGGAACTATACATCCAATCAGTCAGGTTATAGAGGAAGTTATAACTATATTTGGCGACTTAGATTTTTTTGTTGCTGAAGGACCTGAAGTTGAAACTGATTACAATAATTTTACTGCTTTAAATACTTCTGAACACCATCCTGCACGACAAATGCATGATACTTTTTATGTTGAAACTGAGACTGATGGAATGCCAAATGTTCTGCGAACTCATACCTCGCCAGTTCAAATAAGAAGTATGTTAAAGCAAAAACCACCAATTCGATTAATAGCTCCTGGAAAAACGTTTAGATGTGATAATGATCAAACGCACTCTCCTATGTTCCATCAAGTTGAGGGTTTAGTAATAGATCAAGAAAGCAATATGAGCCATCTCAAAGGATGTTTAGAAATATTCCTCAAGACTTTTTTTGAGACTGATAAATTAAATATGAGATTTCGACCTAGTCATTTCCCGTTTACAGAACCATCTGCAGAAGTTGATATTGGATATACAAAGAAAGGAAACCAATTAATTATCGGAGAGGGTGAGGATTGGTTGGAAATTTTAGGATGCGGAATGGTCCATCCAAATGTACTTGAAAATGTAAATATCAATTCAAATGAATATCAAGGTTATGCATTTGGTATGGGCATAGAGAGGCTTGCAATGCTCAAATATGGAATTAGTGATTTAAGAACTTTCTTTGATAGTGATCTTAGATGGAATAAGCACTATGGCTTTTCACCTTTGAACATACCTTCGATCATAGGAGACTTAAGCTAGATGAAATTTAGTTATTCGTGGTTAACTGAGCATCTTAAGACAAATGTTCATTTCGAAGAAATTGAAAAGAAGCTCACTTCTATTGGCCTTGAGGTTGAAGATATTCAAGACACAGGGGAAGCATACCAAGATTTTATTGTTGGACAGGTACTTGAAGAAAAAAAACACCCAAATGCGGATAAATTAAAACTATGCAAAGTTGATATTGGCAAGGAAAAGGTTGATGTAGTTTGTGGTGCGCCAAATGTAGAGAAAGGCATGAAGGTAGTTTATGCGCCAGTTGGTTCAACTATTCCGGTTAATCAAATGAAAATTAAAGCTGCCAAGATTAGG
>CACGAG010000005.1 GCA_902571005.1 uncultured Pelagibacteraceae bacterium | reverse complement strand
TTATCAGTTCATTAAATCTAAAATTGTTTGAAATATAAAATAATATAACTAGTTATTTTGTGTGCCTAAGAGTTCAAAAAAAAGATCATTAGCAAAGGCTCTTACCTGGAGAGCAACTGCCACAGCAGATACATTTCTAATCAGTTACTTAGTAATTTTAAAATCAGATTTTTCAGTTCTTGAAACTGCCGGTTTAATTGCTGCATTGGAAGTTATTACAAAGGTAACTATTTATTATTTTCATGAAAGAATATGGAATTCTTCATCTTGGGGCATGGAATCTTAATTAAGTATTCTTGATTATATATTGATTCTTATGGTAAAAACTATTTATCCACTTATCCACATCGTATAAGAAGTTTTTTTAATAAAACTTATTTAAAATATTTTTCCTATTTGCTAGAATTTATTTATCGGACGAACAAAGAACGAAAGCCCTTCGGGGAGTTTGTCGGCGGGAGGCCGAGTTTCGGGGCGGAATAGAGACCTTTAGGGGTTTGTGTTGCGCCCCGTTTTTTTTGTCCCCTTAAATACTACTGCTCGTTCTTATGATCTTCGATTTCTCATTACTTTACTTTTTCATACCAGTTTTTTTTATAATATCTATTACACCAGGTTTATGCATGACACTTGCTTTAACAATGGGAATTACAATAGGTGTAAAAAATACAATGAAAATGATGGTTGGAGAATTAATTGGAGTTTTAATTGTGGCAGGTACAGCGGTGGTAGGAGGTGGAGCAATCATTACATCTTTTCCAATTGCATTTGCAGTTTTCAAATATGGAGGAGGCCTTTATTTAATGTTTGTTGGGTATCAAATGATCAACTCAAGAGGATCACTGGCATTAAATTTGGATGGTTCACATTCCTTTGAAATAAATTTTTTTAAATTAGCAATGCAGGGCTTTATAACTGCTGTTGCGAATCCAAAAGGTTGGGCATTTTTTATTGCAATGGTACCTGCATTTATTAATTACGAAGTAAATTTAATTCCACAAATGTTAGCGCTCGTGATAATTATTCTTATAATTGAGTTTATTTCACTTATGATTTATGCAACAGGAGGTCAAGCTTTAGGCATTATGTTAAAAAAACAAAATAATATCAGGCTTATTAATGGGTTAGCAGGTTTCTTAATGGTGGGTGTTGGTGTCTGGTTAGCTCTTAGTTAATGTTTTGAAAAAAGAATTCCTGGGCCAGTCGTAGTATTAATTCCAGCCTCTCTTAACATTTGCCAGCAAATCGCCTGATTCGAAGAGATTACTGGTTTATCCAATACTTTCTCTGCCTGATTGATAATCTTAAATGTTTTAAGGTTAGTGCATGAAATAAATACAGCTTCACAATCCTGTTTGCCAACTTCTATTATAGCTTTAAGGCTGTTTTTATCTGAAATTCTTGCAACATTCTTATCATCGGATTCATTAAAAGAAATTTGATTTTGAATTATAAAATTATTAGCATGTAAATGATCACGTAAAGATTTTGTAACCGACTCTTGATAAGGTGATACAAAATTTATTTTTCTACAGCCCAATGTACTCATAGCTTTTTTTACCGCTCTTATAGGATCAGTTACAAATGCCGATTTATGCTTTTTCTTTATAAGACTTTCAATTTTATCTGAGCCAATAACGGTTGCGCCTGATGTACAAGCATATCCAATACTATCATACTGGATATCAGGTAATAATGCAGATGCTGCTGGTAATTCTTTTTCCATAAGTCCAAGATTTTCATTACTTACAATATTGTCACAGTAAATGCGTGAGTGATTGATTGATACACTTTGATCAAGAATGGTTCTGAATTCTTGCTCGATAGTTTCATCGCTCTGAAGAACGATCAATCCTAATCTTGCTTTGTAATATCCATTGTCATCCAATTCATAATCTCTCATACAAAGGCCTTTTGTGATTTTAAGATAACACTTCGTGTTTCAGATGGATTAATTACTGCGTCGATTTCAAGGTGAGCAGCAGCTTCTATGGCTTTTCCTTTATCATAGAGCTTTTCAACTAGATTATTGAATAATTTCTCTCTTTCTGAATTATCTTCAATTTTTTCTAACTCTTTTTTAAAACCAAGTTTTACAGCTCCTTCTAACCCCATTGCTCCAAACTCACCTGTTGGCCAAGCTGCTGTATACACTGGTTCATGAAGACTACCACCAACCATTGCCTGAGCTCCAAGTCCATAACCTTTTCTTAGAAAAATTGCTGTTAAAGGTACTTTTACTTTCGACCCAATCTTAAAGAGATTTGACATTCTTTTTACAGCCCCTTCTTTCTCACTGTCTGGCCCCACCATAAATCCAGGCGTATCAACTAGTGAAATAAGTGGCAAACCATATTCACTACATATTTCAATAAAAGAAGATGCTTTATCAGCTCCTTCGGAGTCAATTGCACCGCCTAAATGTTGACTATCATTTGCCAATAACCCAAAAGGCTTTCCCTCTATTCTAATAAAGCACGTAACAATTCCTTTTCCATATTCAGGTTTTATTTCGGTAAATTCTTCAATATCAGAAATAATTTTTATAATGTCTCTTACTGGATAAGACCATCTTCTATCTTTGGGCATGATATTACTTAGTTGAGTCTGATCATCAGCTTTCCAATCTTTAATGTCTCCTTGAAAGTATGAGAGTATTTTTTTTGCAATAATAGTTGCCTCTTTTTCGTCTTCAGCAACATAGTCAATCACTCCATTATTTTTTTGAATGTCTGACGGTCCTATTTCTTTTGGATCAAACTTTCCAAGTCCACCACCTTCAATCATTGCAGGACCTGCCATTCCTATCCAGGAATTTTTTGTAGCAATCCTGATGTCTGCACTTCCAAAAAGAGCTGCATTACCTGCAAAACAAAATCCATTATTTATAGCAATTCTCAAACATCTACCGTACAAACTTGCCCAGAGTGCGAAAGATGGGACATGCAAACCAGCAACAGATGTTGTTACATCTGTATCACCAGGTCTTCCACCTCCACCTTCAGTATAAATGACTATTGGGAGTTTAAACTCTTTTGCTTTTTCACAGATGCGATCAAGTTTCATGTGGTGAAAAAAACCTTGAGTACCTGCCAATACTGAATAGTCGTAAACAATACTGACCGCATAAGACTTATCCTCACCAATAAGATCAGAGTTGATTTTACAAAATCCAGTAATAATACCATCTGCCGCAGTATCAATTTGAAGATCTTCGTATTTTCTTCTGTTTCTTTGTGCGGCTACCGCAAAAGCACCGTATTCTAAAAAACTTTGATCATCAACTAAGTGATCGAGATTTTCTCTTGCTGTTCTTAATCCAAGTTTATGCCTTTTGTTTTTTGCCTCAGTTCGAGTTTCGTCACTTAATTTTTCCAGCCTATCGAGAAATTGAGACAAATTAGGATTATCGGTCATATTTGATCACAGCATTTTTTTTAAAATTGGGTCTTTTTGTACGAGATGATGATACACAACAGCTCCTAAATGAATAGTGAAAAGAAGTGTTAAAAAATATGCTGAAATAACATGAACAGTTTGGAATCGGTCTGCAAGCTCGTAGTTAAAATAGTCAATGTATACCGTGGAAACAATCAAATTAACTTCCTCGCCGGAAAGTAAAAGTTTTAACACTCCACTGATTGTAATTAAAAGAAGAGTAATATAAAAAAGTCCATGTACTGCCTTAGATGCTATTAATTGTAATTTATTCACAGTTGAAGTTATTGGCTTTGGGTTCAAAAATTTCCAAATCATTCTTAATAATGTTATGTAAAAAATACTCATACCAATTATGATGTGTGTATTTTCAACAGTTAATTTAAATTCAGAAAACTCCAAATTGTCCAAATAAAGCCCTAGAGGTAATTGAATTAACAGGATTAAAAAAGTGAGCCAATGAAAGAGTCGAGCAATAACCCCATAAGTACTATTGTCATTTTTAATTTTCATAATATATATTTAGAATATGAGAATAATTTTGCAAATACTGCTTTCGTCAATTTTAGCATCTTTATTTTTTGTCTTTATTGGTTTTGCTGACGACCATGGAAAAATTATAAAAGAAAGAAAATCATTATTTAAGCAAAATTACAGCCATGCAAAAAAAATGTCTGCAGAAATAGCAAAAGGTAATAATGATAAAGTCATTGAGCTTTCTGAAAAAATGAGCGCAAATTACGATAAACTCATTGATCTTTTTCCTGAAAATTCAAAAACAGGTTATGATACAGAAGCTTTGCCTACTATTTGGCTTCAAAAAGATGAATTTAATGCTTTGATGATTGAAACTTCAGACAAAGTTAAAAAATTTACCCAGATTGCTGCCAGCCTTACAGGAGATGAATTAAAAGAGGCTCAGAAGAATTTAATTTGGTCGAGTTGCAAAACTTGCCACGATAAATTTAGAATGCCTCATTAAGCAATCACTGTCATTGAAATAATTCTTTTTATTCCAAGATCATTATTCTTATATCGGTGCTCAAATAAATACACTCCCTGCCATATTCCAAGGTCAAGTTTTTTTTCTTTAATTGGAATACTTAGCGTTGTGTTCGTCAGAGAAGATTTAATGTGTGCAGGCATATCATCCGGACCTTCCTCACTATGTAAATAATTATCATTTTCGGGTACTATTTTGTCGAAGTAATTTTCTAAATCTTTAAGGACGTTAGGGTCAGCGTTTTCCTGAATAATTAGAGATGCGGATGTGTGTTTGATGAAAATAGTGCAGATACCTTTTGATATTCTATGTTTGCTAATAGCTTGATTTATAATATCTGTAATATTATAAAGCCCTTTTCCTTCAACTACTATTTCAAGTTCTTTTTGAATTAACATTTTGATATAAATATATGTAAAATTAAATTAAGTTTACAGCAACAATGAAAAATAATGTATCCCTTTCTGATTCAGGGTGGAATTTACAAAGTAGTTATACCCAAATATCTGACAAGCTGTTCTCAGAATTAAAACCAGATGCAGTTACTAATCCAAGTACTGTCATTGTTAATAATGAATTGGCCGAAAAGCTTGGCCTAAATTTAAAAGGTATCTCAGAAGAAGACTTATCTAATTTATTCTCAGGAAATTCACTGCCGCATGGTTCAAAGCCATTTGCACAGGCTTATGCAGGGCACCAATTTGGACAATTTACAATTCTTGGAGACGGTAGGGCCCACATCGTTGGTGAGCAAGTAACTCCAGACGGTGAAATATTTGATATCCAGTATAAAGGCTCAGGGCGAACACCTTATTCAAGAGGCGGAGATGGTAAGGCTGCATTGGGACCAATGTTACGCGAATATTTGATAAGTGAAGCAATGTATTATTTAGGTATTCCAACAACAAGAAGTTTAGCAGTTGTTGAGACTGGCGAAAAAGTCTACCGAGAAGTTCCATTAAAAGGATCTATTTTAACACGAGTTGCAAGTAGCCATATAAGAATTGGTACTTTTCAATTTTTAGCGGCACATAAAGATTATGAAGGCATGAAATCTCTTTTGGATTTCTCAATAAAAAGACATTTCAGTAATTTAAAATTTTCGGAAAATTTAGCGATTGAATTCATAAAAGCTGTCATGCAAAAACAGATTAATTTGATTGTAGAATGGATGCGTGTTGGATTTATTCATGGTGTAATGAATACAGATAATTCAACAATATCAGGAGAGACAATTGATTATGGGCCATGTGCTTTCATGGATCATTATGATGCCAATACAGTTTTTAGTTCAATTGATACGCAAGGAAGATATTCTTTTGCCAATCAACCCTCAATAATTCAATGGAATTTAGTTAGATTAGCAGAGTGCTTATTACCACTCATCGACAAAAAAGAAGAAAAATCAATCGAAATTGCTCAAAATCTTTTAAACACTTTTAGTTCATTGTTTAAGGACAGATGGCTTCAAATGATGAGAAAAAAACTAGGTATTGCAGATCAAAGCGAACATGACGAAGAACTCATCAACAACTTAATCAAATGGATGCAACAAAAAAAACCCGATTTTACAAATACATTTTGCAATCTAATGAATTATGATCATGCAGCTGATAAAGACTTTGAAGATGATGAGTTTAATAATTGGAAAAGAGAATGGAAAGAAAGAGTTAAAAGTAAGGAATATTTAGAAGTGATGATGAGTTGTAATCCAATTTTAATTCCTAGAAATTATTTGGTTGAAGAGGCACTCAGTGAAGCCGAAATAGATGGAAAGCTTGATAAGTTTAATGAGCTTAACGAAATAATTTCATCACCTTACCAGTTAAAAAAAGTAAACAACAAATATTTAGAAACACCAACTAAAACAAATATTCCCTATAAAACTTTTTGTGGGACTTAATAAACTTTCAGTCTTTTTTCAAGACGTCTTACTAAAAAAGAAACTACTAAAATGAGGACTAAATATTCTAATACTAAAAATGTATAAATTTCCAAAGGTCGATATTGACTAACTACGAGCTCATTAGCTTTTCTTGTTAACTCATTCAGACCAATGATTGATACAAGGGATGACATCTTGAGCATGTAAACAAATTGATTGCCTAGTGCAGGTAAAATTATTCGAACTGCTTGAGGCAATGTGATGTGGTAGAAAATTTGAAAAAAATTCATACCCATAGATGAACCGGCCTCTTTTTGACCCTTAGGCACAGCTTGTATACCAGATCTAAAAATCTCCGCTATAAATGGGCTTTCACAGATACTTAATGCGATGATCCCTGCAGTAAATGCAGTAAAATTTAAGTTTAGTAAAACAGGTAATCCATAGTACACCCATAAAATCATGACTAAAACTGGTATTGCTCTAATTATCTCTGTATAGCCGACATTTATATAGTTAAGAGCTCTGTTTCTTGAAATACTTGCAACAGAGACAATTAAGCCCAAGAATATTGCAATTATAATTGAAATTACCGATAGAATTATGGTGTAACCCAAACCACCAATTAAAAACTCTATATTCGATAGTCCAATCTTACTATTTGGCAGAATTACATACCAACCCCATTGATAATTTGATGAACATCCTGCTAAAACTAATAAAGATAAAAGCATCAGTAAGACATTGATTTTTCCAGCTATGTTGAAATTCATGATAAAAAATATAATTATAATATTTAAATATAAACGTATAATTTTTTAAAAATATTAAAAAGAGGAAAATCATATGAAGCTCATTCAAACATTATTAATTTCTATTGCATTATTTATCTCATCTTTATCATATGCATCCACACTCGATGAAATTATGAAAACTGGTGTACTTAAAGTCGGAACAACTGGCGATTTTCCAGGCTGGAGCTTCATGAATCCTGAAACAAATGAATACGAAGGTTACGATATTGATGTAGCAAAAAAACTCGCTGAAGATATGGGTGTTGATATTGAGTTTGTTGCAACAGATTGGAAAAATCTTGTTTCAGGTGTGGTAGCCTCTAAATACCACATGACATCTAGCGCTTCAATAACGACTAAGAGAGCACTTACTGCTGGTTATTCGAATTCATATTATGGTACAGGAACGGTAGCAATGACATTGGCTAAAAATTTAGAAAATATTGGAAGCTGGGATAACATCAATAATGCCAATACAACGGTTGCTGTTACGCTCGGAACAGTCTTTGAAAATGAAGCTAAAAAATCTTTTCCAGACTCTAAAATAGTGATGGTTGAAGCTCCTGCACGTGAATATCAGGAAGTGTTGTCAGGAAGAGCTGATGTATCATTAACAAGCAAAGTTGATGCTTTGAAGCTTATCAATTTATATCCAGAGCTATCTATCATAAATATTGATGAGCCTAAAAATGCAAAACTATTCGCAATTTTGTTACCGAGAGGTGACCAAGAATGGATAAACTTTATAAATCATTGGATTTCAGATCAAAAAAATAAAGGATTTTTTAATCAAACGGCATCAAAGTTTGGATTATAGTTTTTTTGCATAAAGCTGATTTGGTAAGTCGAAAACTTGTAGACTGCAGCTGCAAATATGTAGTTGATCATCAATATCACTAAAAACATTGTAGTAAAATCAACTTTTAAATAGATGACTGCAACGGAAAGTCCGCAAACTGGTAATATCACCATTCTTATTAAATTAATTATCATTTGATAATTTGGTTTTTTAAGTCCTTGAAGTAATGCTGACGATACAAAGAAAATTGGATAGCAAGGTCCGGCAAATGCAGCGATCTTCAAGTAAGTTGATCCATAATAAATAATTTCTTTATTATCGCTAAAAAAGAACATGATGTAGTCTGATAAAAAGAAAATAAATATTCCACATATAGCCATAAAGAAAGTTCCATAAAAAATTGACCTATTATAGGTCTCATGAATTCTGCTAAAATTCATAGCACCAAAATTCTGACCAACTAAAGCGAGAGTAGAAGCATTTAAGCCTAAAACAGGTAATAGAAAAAGTTGTTCAAAGCGGATCGCTGCACCATACCCGCCTGCTGAATAATCTCCGTAGGTTGAAACATAAAACAATAAGACAAAAACCCCCAAACCAATAAACATCATTGAAATTGTAGCGGGAACGGCTTGAGTTAAAATTTCCTTTTGTAAATTATATCTTGGCACAAAACATTCTGGGTAAAGAAATTTTTTTAAATTTGTCTTATTTACCTTCATAGCAATATAAATTAATCCAAACAGTTGTGAACTTAATGTTGCTAAGGCTATGCCTTTCACTCCCATTGCAGGAATAAAATATATTCCATAAATAAATATGGGATTCAAAACTAGATTAAGAAAGAATGAAATAATTAGGACATTCCTTAGAGATTTCGTATCCCCTTTAGAAGCTAGAAATGAATTAATAGTCAATTGTAAGAAAAACAACGAGGCACCGATGAAAATTATATCCATATAGTCTTTCGCATAGAATATAATTTCAGGATCTGTTTTCAAAAATATAAGAATAGGTTCTGTTCCATAAATTCCAACTAACGAAATTAGAACAGATATAATTAAACTAGTAAGAATAGCCTGAGCAAGAAGGAGCGATGCTTTTTTTTCATCATTTTTTCCAAGAGCATTTGAAATTAGTGCTGTAACTCCTATGGATAAACCTGCGGTAAACCCAATAATTATGAAGTAAATTGGGAATGATTTTGCAATAGCAGTGATAGCATCAGGCGATATTAACCCAGCAAACTTAACATCAACGATGTTATAGAGTGTTTGAAAAAGAGTACCAACACTTGAAGGAATTGCAATTTGCCTTATTAAAGTTGAAATATTATCTTTAGTGAGATCCATAAAATCAGTAATACCTTCTATTTAAATACGAGTATTTTACAAATTTAAACTTAAAGTTAATTCAATTATTATCATTAAAACAATTTACTTTTAGTCTATATATAGTTATAAGATCCGTCTAAAGATTACGTTTTTGTTCCTTTTTTATGGAGTAATACGAAGTCTAAATTAAATAAAAAAGGAATAACAACTATGGCTACTGGTACTGTTAAATGGTTTAACCCAAAAAAAGGATATGGATTTATTGCTCCTGAAGAAGGTGATAAAGATATATTTGTTCACATCACAGCTGTTCAGGCTGCGGGTATGAAAAAATTGGATGAAGGCCAAAAACTATCATATGACGCTGAGGAAAAAGATGGAAAAGTCTCAGCAGTAAATCTACAAGCAGCAGAATAATTAAGCTGCTTTATCTATCATATCTAGCCACATTGTGAATTCATCAATTAATTCACTTGCTGGCTGGATTATCTTAACCCTCTTATCTTTTGAGCTAACTTGAGTAACAAGTGATCCTTTACTTATTTCATCGTTAATGAAATTAATTATAGTAGCTCTCGAAGCAAGGTCTGACATGTTTTTTGTTAGATATTCTTTAGTGCACTCAATTTTATTAACATTTGAGTCAAAATATAGTCTCATTATTTCATAGCATATTCTGATACCATAAACAGATCGGCGAAAATGACTTAATCGGCTAAAGACTTTTCTGTCACCAGCACTTTCAAAAACTTTAATTTGTTTTACAACTTGCTCAAAAATTTTTTCGGTTTTCATAAAACACCTCAATAGTAATTTCAGAAACTATTATTAAATAGTATGGATAATTATTAATAATAATTATTTGCCAGATTGGCGGCATATATTAGAATAATAAATATTAACTAACTGTTTTTATTTATTTTTATATTTCAGCTACATATGAATGAAGATAATAAAAAAAAAATTTGGAAATTAATCCAGAAAACTGGTGATGAACTTATAGGTAGGTTACCCGACCATCCTTCACACCCAAAAGGTCGAAATCCTTATGCTCATATTGCACTTGAAATAAAAAATCATTTTGGAATGTCATATAAAGACATTGAAGACGATAAAATACCCGAACTTGAGAAATTTATTGAATTTATACAGAATAATCCAAGATAATCATGGCTTCCACTCAGGCTTACCAAAGAATGAGAGGAACCTTTCCTTTTGGTTTTTCGAATTTTTAAAATCCGAAATCATTTGTTGCCAAAACATAAAAGTTATTTTGATAGGATTAAATGTTTTAACATTTTCTCTAATTCCAAATTTCACAGGCTCAATTTCTTCTGCAAAAGTGCCAAAAAGTCTATCCCATACGATTAGTAAGTTACCGTAATTCTTATCAATGTAGCATTCATTACTGCCATGGTGAACTCTGTGTGATGATGGTGTAACTAAAAAATATTCTAAAACACCCAGTCGTCTTATCCATTGCGTGTGCCCAATAACGCCCCAAAGTGTAGACGCAACTCCTGCTACAGCAGTAATAATCGGATCAAATCCTATTAATGGCATTACAATGAAAAATGGTACTTTTGTTATCGGCCCAAACCAAGCTTGCCTTAATGAAACAGTAAAGTTCATTTCCTCACTAGAATGATGGTTCATGTGAACTGCCCACATGAAACGAACTCTATGCGAAAAGCGATGATACCAGTAGTACACAAAGTCAATCATTACAAAAGTTACCATCCAAACAGCCCATGTTGGAAGCAGTTCATTCACTGTAATAAATTTGAATTGGTAAAGATAAATGTATAGAAAAAAAATTGAGCTTTTTGTTAGAAGCCCAATCATAAAATTTCCAATTAACAATCCTAGGCCCGCAAGGGTATCTCTAAATTTGTACAAACCTAATCCATTTACAGTTGAGTAAATTACCTCTGCTGTAATGAGCAATAGAACAATTGGTACCCCATATGCGTATATGTCGAATTCAGTCATTTTTTCTATTGAAATGTATAACATTAGAATTATTTCAGGAAAATATGAAAAATTTAATCTTTATCATTCTTATTAGTATTAGCTTGGCTTTTTCTGCTTTAGCCAAGAATGACGGTGGCGGCAGCTCAGGAGGTAGCTCAGGAGGTAGCTCAGGAGGTAGTTCTGGCGGCAGCTCAGGAGGTAGTTCTGGCGGCAGCTCAGGAGGTAGTTCTGATAGTGGCGGAGGAAGTTATTCGGGAAGTACTGGCTATGATAAGGAGTTAAAACGAATTCTGTTTGAAATCGAAAAGAATGAGAATTATCAAGGTGCGCTCAAAGACCTTGAAATTTATGTCTACGAAAATCCTCAAAATGCAAACGGTTGGAATTTAATTGGCTTTGCAAGTCGCAAACTGGGCAAATTTGATGACGCAGAACTATATTATAATACAGGTTTAGAAATTGAACCTCGACATGACGATATATTAGCCTATCAAGGTGAGCTTTATTTACAAACAGATCGATACGAAATGGCCCTTGAAAACCTAGCGATATTAACAGATATCTGTATCTTCAATTGTTCAGAAAAAATCGAGTTAGCCAAAGCAATAGAGAAATATGAGCTAGAGAATAATCTTTAACCAGTTGATTTATTTTCCCAGTCAAATTAATGTTTTATTGGAAAATTTGTCATGATTAAAATTTTAGTTTTTTTTGTTCTCGGGGCAGCTACTCTATACTTTATAATCAGGGCCTTAGTTAACACTGAGCCTGGCAAATTATCCCGTGTCATAAAGATTATTATCTTTGCCGTAATTATAATCGCTGTAGTCTTTATGCTTACTAGAGGTAATTTAGGTTTTCTTGCACCTATCATTGGACTTGCAAGAAGATTGTTAGTTGGTTTTTAAAAATGATAGCTGAAAAAAAAATTTTTATTGTCATAATCTTCTTCTTATCATCTCTGATTTTTTTTACCTCTTGCGATAATGATCCAAATCAATCAGCAGCATTTACTGGAGTGCGGGTAATTGATAACTCATACTCTCCACCAGTCGTAAGAATAAATGAAGGAGGGAAGGTTAGATTCAATAACTGGGGTAATAATCCACATAATGTAATTGCCGTTGACGAAACTTGGGGCTCATACGAAGAGATACCTAAAGGTGATTACTTAGATATTACTTATGAAGCTGAGGGATTATATAAATATCTTTGCTCTTTTCATGCATCACCTGATGGTGAGTGGGGGATGGTTGGGTCTGTTGTTGTTGGCGATATAAATTATGAAGATTATACAAACTTTTCAAAAATGGACGTAGTTACATCTTTCTCTGGATCAGTGAGAAATGTACCAGATGATTATGAGACAATTCAAGATGCGGTTAATGCATCAAATCCTGGGGACTTGGTTCTTATTAAACCCGGAATTTACTATGAAGAAGTTGTTGTCAATGTTCCTTCAATAATAATTCGTGGCTGGGATAGAAATAATACAATTATTGATGGTGAATTTGAAAGAGGTAATGGTGTTCTTGTTGCAGGTGTCGATGGTGTTGTGATAGAAAACATTACTGCGCGCAATGCATTGCTTAATGGTTTTTATTGGGCAACAGTTAAGGGATATCGGGGTTCTTATTTAACAGCTTATAACAATGGTGACTATGGTGTTTATGCATTTGATGCTGTTGATGGAGTATTAGAGCATTCATATGCGTCAGGATCTCCTGATGCTGGTTTTTATATTGGACAATGCTATCCTTGCGATGCAATTGTGAATAATGTTATATCAGAAAATAACGGACTTGGTTACTCCGGAACTAATTCTGGAGGTTCTCTCTACATTATTAGTTCAGTATTTAGAAATAATAAAGGGGGCCTAGCTCCAAATACATTAGATTCTGAATTACTACCTCCTGAAAGAGAGACATTTATTATTGGGAATTTAATTGAAAATAATAACAACAATGATGCCCCTGCTACAAAATCAACTTACTTATCTTTTGGCAACGGCGTTATCATTGCTGGTGGCAATAATAACATAATCAAAAATAATGTAATTGCTAACCATGATTTATATGGCGTCATTCTTACTGCGGCAGCTGATGTGAATTATTGGCCAGCCCATGGAAACAGAGTTGAAGATAATCTTATTTTATCATCTAACAGGGCAGACATGGCAATTAGTGGCGTATCCAATCTTGGTAACTGCTTTAAAGGAAACTATTTTAATACATCTATACCGCCAGGTTTACAGTCTTTAAATAATTGTGATGCAGGGTACATTCCATTAAGTTCAGATCTATCAGGCATGTGGTCATCGCTTGCAAGAATTATTCATGCGAGTGATGGTGGATATCAACAAGGTGACTGGAGATCTTTCCCTAAACCTGATAATCAACCAAATATGCCAATTATGGAAAAGTTATTAAATCAAGGATATGATAAGAAAAATTTACCTACCTATATGATCAGAAAGTCTGTAAAGCCAGCTGTTGAGGTTTTTCAACAATTCGAAGATGTGCTGAATGATATTGAATTACCAGAAGAAGCAAGAAACTATTTGAACTAATAGTTTAATTGTTTAACCTATTTAAAGGAGATATTAGATGCCAGGTGTTACTTTTTTTCCATTAAATGATGTACCGTTTTTATCATTATTTTTTAACTTTTATGGCTACTATCTTCCCATATTTTTATATGCGACATGGACGTCTACTGCATTATTTGATTTATTTCTTTCAAAATATAGAGGCACGACTGGAAAAGTAATTTGGACATTTATCGTCATGTTCATTCCTCTAATCGGCTCATTAATCTATCACCTATTTGCAGCTAGGGAGTTAGATGTCACGATTAGGGCGACCATGATCTTTGGTGGTATTGGTATTTTAATAATTGTTTTTCTCTATCTCGGTCTTGCCCTTTAATCAATAGAAGTGATATTTGACACAAGAATTACTCCAATAAGAAGAGATTTAGCATCAACTGCATACAAGGCTATTGTAAAAAGAAAAAAATATGTAACGGCAAAGCTGGCTACAGTTAAGAGCACATTTTCTCCACTTTATTCAAATAAAGGTTCAAAATTAAGTACTCAACTATTGTATGGTGAAGAATGTGATGTTTTTGAAACTAAAAATGGGTGGTCTTGGATTCAGTCTCGAAGAGATAATTATGTTGGATATACTCCTTCTATTAATCTAACGAGAAAAACTTATAAACCTAATTCAAAAGTAATCTCCTTAAGAACAGTTATTTACACTAAACCAGATATAAAAAGTGCCACAAAAGGTTACTTGAGTTTTAACTCATTAGTTGAGGTAATTAAAATTAAGGGAAAATATTCGCTTATTAAAAATTTGGGTTGGTGTCCAAGTCTAGATCTTGTAAAGGTTAAAAGTAGCAAATTGAATCATATAGATTTATCAAAACAATACTTAGATACCCCTTATCTATGGGGTGGAAGAGACTCAATGGGCATAGATTGTTCAGGGTTAATCCAAAATCTCCATCAGATTAATAATAGGCCTTTTCCAAGGGATACAGATATGCAAGAGATATTTGTTACTAATGAAGTTAAGTATGAAAAAGATCTCAAAGCAGGGGATCTAGTATTTTGGAAAGGGCATGTTGCAATGATGATTGATAATTTGAATATCATTCATGCAAATGCTTTTCATATGAAAACTGCGATTGAGCCACTAAGTACAGCGAAGAAAAGAATATTAAAATCAAATGGTAAGATTAAAAAGCTTGGAAGGTTATGAATTAATTGAATGAAAATTTATTTCTAATAAACCAAAGCAGAATCAATGAAGGAATTACCATGACAGCGGTAATTATAAAGAAAACACCCCAATCTCCCTGCAACCAGTCGACTAATGATCCTGAAGATGATGCCATTAGTGTTCTTCCGGCTGTTCCAAGCGATGCCAAAAGGGCATATTGAGTTGCGGTATACGTTCGGTCAACAAGTAGCGAAATAAAGGTAACAAAAGCCACAGTTGCAAAAGCTGCAGCCAAATCATCAAGTAATACTGCGGCAGCAAAGAGTAAAACTGATTTCTCAGACCATGCCATTACACTAAACATTATGTTTGTAATCGCCATTGCAATTCCTGAAATGAATAGCGCTCTAACAACACCTGATTTTATGGAAAACCAACCACCCAATAATGTAAATACAATTGTTGTTATCCATCCAAGTCCTTTTGAGTAAATTGCAATATCAGATTTTGAAAATCCCATTTCGTCGTAAAATATTATGGACATACGTCCCAAAAATGCTTCGCCAATTTTAAATAAAAATATGAACCCGATAATCAACAGACTGATGTTTAACCCATTTTTTTTGAAGAAACTAATTAGTGGACTTACGATAGTACTTACAAACCAGGCTGAAAATTTATTTAACTTTAAACGATCTTGATCACTTTTTTGAGCAATTTGCCTTTTATTCGATAGATCTTCTGGAATAAATAAAAGTCCAATATTAAAAAGAAAAATGATTAAGCAAATGAACAGAAAAGTTAATTGCCAATAATTAGCTAAGCCTTGCTGTTCAAAATAATCAGCAACAAAAAGCGTGAGCATTCCACCTATTTTATAACCCGTCCACCAACCAACCACAGCTATTGATGCGCCAGCCGCCATTGATGCTTTCTCATTCTCACCTATTTGCTCAATTCTTAAAGCATCAATTGTTATATCTTGAGATGCCGAGGAAATAGCTATCAATAATCCAAGTAAAATAATTAATTCTAAATTTGTAACAGGATTGAGAGTTGTCCAAATAAATAGACATACCAGTATTATTGCTTGTAAAGAAATGATCCACGATTTCCTGTGGCCAATTTTTTGTGTCAAGAAAGGAATTTTTACACGGTCAATAATTGGAGCCCAAATAAAGTTAATTGCATATACACTAAAAATAAGACCCGCCCATCCAATTGTACTTCTTGATAATTCATAATCTTTAAGCCAAAGTGAAAGAGCACTTCCAATTATCACCCAAGGAAAACCACTAATTGCTCCAAGCAGCAAGATGCGCAGCATTCTGTTATCAAAATAAATTGATAATCCTACATTTTCTCTCGTCATTAAATATTAGAATAGGTAATAGTGCCGACTGACGTCAATCAATATATTGCAGATTATTCGGACTTATTCAATTGGTGCAGGATTATCGCTGAAGCTTCTAAGATAAAGTATGACGTTTGCTCTATCTTTTTCTTTTTTTAGACCCACAAAAGACATTTTTGTACCTTCAATATATTTTTTTGGATTTAAAAGGTAACCATTAAGTTGCTCGTATGTCCAGTTACCTCCGTATGCCGCCATTGCATTTGAGTATTTATAATCCTCTTTTGAACCAATATCTTTATTTACTATATCCCAGAGCGCTGGCCCAATTTTATTTGCCCCACCTTTTTCTACAACATGACACTGTGAACATTTCTTAAAGACCTTTGCACCTTTTTCTATATCTGCTGATGCAAGCAGAGTCTGAATTGGTATTTCAGGTTCCGCTGTAGCAGTGTCGTCTGCCATTGCTGCTGATGCAGATACCGCTATATCTTCAGCGCCCTCAACTTGATAGGCTGCTACCTCAGGTTTTTCGACATGATATAAAATCTCACTGAAGTTTGCTAAACCGATAAATACAAGGGCCACAACTAATACACAGGCTACAATTTTATTAATTTCAAATGAATCCATGATGTCTATTGACGTAATTAGATAATTATTTAAACAATAACCGAATTTAATCAAGTTTTTATGCGTCTTCTAGTCGCATAATTTATTTATGATAAGCCAAGAAAACACAGCGATAATCATCCCGGTCAGATTACAAGCGAGCAGGCTACCAAGTAAGCCTTTGCTCGACATTGCTGGCAAACCAATGATCGAACATGTTTGGGAGTCAGCCATTGCTTCTGATTTGGGTCGAGTAGTGGTTGCTACAGACAGTGATGAAATCGCCAAGTGTATTGAAAGTCTTGGGGGTGATGTATGTATGACTTCTGAAAATCATCAGACAGGTACTGATCGTATGCATGAAGCGCTTCAAGTAATTGATCCAGGTAAAATGATTCATTACATCATTAATTTGCAAGGCGACTTGCCTACAATTAACTCGATGGCTTTAGAGAAAGTTTTAAATTTATTATCATCAGAAGAAAATGAAATAGGCACACTGGTCACCCAGTTTGAAAGAGAGGAAGATCTAAAGAAAGAGCAATTTGTAAAAGCAGTCTGTAATTTATCTGGTAGTGAAACTGAATCTTATGCAGAGGATTTTGTAAGAAAACAAGGAGATTATGAATCTAAGAACCTTTTTCATCACATAGGTATTTACTCTTTTAAGAGAGATGCTCTAGAAAAATTTGTCACTTTGTCTCAAACTGATCGAGAAAAAAATGAAAAACTAGAGCAATTAAGAGCACTTGATAACAATATGAAAATAAAAATTGGTTTAATTGACTTTTTACCTCTCGGAGTTGATACTCCGGATGACTTAGAAGAAATTAGAAAGATATTAAGCAAATGAAAAAAATAGCTTTCCAGGGTGAACTCGGAGCTTATTCACATCTTGCGTGCATTGAAGCTGTGCCTGATCACAATCCTGTTGCGTGCAGAACATTTGAGTCTGCTATGGAGCAAGTTAGTGCATCAGAGTGTCATTTAGCCATGATACCAATTGAAAACTCGGTCGCGGGCAGGGTAGCGGATATTCACTACTTACTTGGTGGATATGATTTAAAAATTTATTCAGAACACTTTCAAGAGATCAATCATCAGTTAATGGTAAAACCAGGCGCTTCCTTAGATACAATTAAAAATGTACGCAGTCATTCTATGGCCATTGGACAATGTAATGCTGCGATAAAAAAATATAATTTAGATGTCATTATAATGGCGGACACCGCAGGATCTGCCAAATTTATTAGTGAGCAAGGGACAACTGAAGACTCAGCGATTGCCTCAACACTTGCAGCTGATACTTATGGATTAGATATAGTAGATACAAATATTCAAGATATGAAAAATAATACAACTCGATTTTTAATAATGTCAAAGGAACTTCAGCAAGAAAGGAATGAAAACCTTTCATACCTGACAAGTTGCATATTTGAAGTGAAGAGTGTTCCTTCAGCTCTTTATAAAGCACTCGGAGGTTTTGCAACTAATGGTGTCAATCTAACTAAATTAGAGAGTTTCATTGTCGATGGTGATTTTAATAAAGCTCAATTCTATATTGATCTAGATGGCCACGCTGAAGATCAATCGGTAAAAGGAGCTTTAGAAGAACTATCCTTTTATACTGAAAAACTGAAAGTCTTAGGTGTTTATCCAAAACATTCATATAGAAACAATTAGTTTACTTATTGTGCATCCAAGCAACAATTAATTGATGAGCTACAGCCATTGCAGGAGGTATCCATATTCTGTCAGGGCTTTTACCAACGAATATACGATTTAAGTCTTCTCGAGATAACCATACTGCATCTTCAATTTCATCCTGATCTAAATCAGTTGTGTCACCATCTGTTTGACAGAAACATGCGATCATTAATTGAGAAGGAAATGGCCATGGTTGGGTAAATTTATACTCAACACTTGTAACATTTAATCCCACTTCTTCTTTAACTTCTCTAATGACTGCATCTTCGATGGTTTCACCCGGTTCTAAAAAACCTGCCAGTGCTGAGAACATTCTGGGTGGAAATATTTTTTGGCGACCGAGTAAACATTTGTCTTTAAAAATAGGAAGCATGATTACGACAGGGTCAACACGAGGAAATAATTCTACGTTACAATTTTTGCAAATTTTTTTGCAACCTGCATCAACAGTTTCAAGTCGGGAACTTTCACATCTGGTACAAAAAATATTGGATGAATTCCATTCGACCATGGACTTAGCCTGGGCAAGAATACCTGTGTCTTCCGGGGAAATACTCTGCGCTATCGATCTTAAATCAATAAATTTACAGTTAGGAAATGCAGTTTTGTCGAAGTTTTTGATACTTTTTGATAAATCTATGGCGTAGTAGCTTTTATTTTTTAACTTGCCTAGGAAAAGCAAATAAGCATCTTCAATAAAATTTTTTATTTGATCATATGTGGCTAAAAAAATTGTTGAATTTGAGCCAGGTTCACCGCTCACGTGTATCAATGGTTTCCCTGAGTGAAAAACAACAAAACGTGTTTCGTTGTCCAATAAATTTGCTTTTTGCCAGTCTTTATCGCTTCTAAAACCTGACATTCTATCGAGAGGATTATTTGCAAATATTATTTTGTTCATTAATTTATTATTTATTAAACAACATTTTATTTTCGTTATGATACAATATTTTGGGAGATTGAGTAGACAAGTTATTCGCCAATCCGGTCAGGTCTGAAAAGAAGCAGCCGTAACGAAGATATTTGGGTTACGTTGATCTCCCACTAAAGATTAGTGATTTTTATGTCCGAAACAACCAACATACCTATTCCATTAAAATATAGACCGCTAAAGTTTAGTGAACTTATTGGTCAAGATCTCATGTCTAAGACAATACAAAATGCAATTGAGATGAATAGAATTGCCAACGCTTATTTACTCACAGGGGTTAGAGGTGTGGGGAAAACAACGACGGCTAGAATTATCGCAAAATCACTAAATTGTTTGAACATAACGGAGCAAGATATCAACGAGCCATGTGGGGTTTGTGACAATTGTAAAGCGATAACAGAGTCTAGAAGTGTTGATGTTTATGAAATGGATGCAGCATCGCGCACTGGAATAGCTGATATAAGAGAGCTGATTGAGGGCGTTCAATACTCGCCCGTATCATCAAAGTATAAAGTATATATTATAGATGAAGTTCATATGTTATCGACCGCAGCCTTTAATGGATTACTTAAAACATTGGAAGAGCCGCCACCTCATGTGAAATTTATTTTTGCAACTACTGAGGTAAGAAAAATACCTACAACCATACTATCAAGATGCCAAAGATATGATTTAAAAAGAGTTGAACCTGATGATTTAGTTATTTTTTTAAAATCCATATGTGAAAAGGAAACTGTTGAGTTTGAGGAAGGTGCATTGAAAATTATCGCAAGAGCTGCAGATGGATCTGTAAGAGATGGCCTATCTATACTTGATCAATCTATTGCATTTTCAGGTAAACATATTTCTGAAGAGCAAGTAAAAGAGATGATCGGTTTAAACGATCCAACTAAAATTTTAGAACTAATCAAATTCGTTACTGCTGGTCAAACTCAACAGTCACTTGAAAAAATAAATGAACTTTATGACAACGGAGCTGATCCATCAATGATTGTAAAAGATCTGATAGAAACTGTTCATAGTTTGACTATGATTAATATTGATGCAGCTGAGGGGGTCAAAAGCTCACTTACAGACAGTGAATATAATGCAGTGCAAGAGGTAGCAGGTAATCTTGATGTATCCACTCTCTCAATGATCTGGCAAATGCTTAATAAGGGATTGTATGAAATTACAGACTCATTTTCTCCTATAACTTCTCTTGAAATGTTGATCATTAGGATCATTTATTTAAATGATATACCGAAACCTAATGAATTAATAAGTGAACTAAATAATTTGGTTGAAAAAAATGACAATAAAATACAGGATAAATCAGGAGAAACATCTTCAGAAATGGATCCAAAAGTAAAAGAAATTATTGATTTCTTTCCTGGAACTGAAGTTGAACAAATTGAAAAGAAATAAATATGAACAATTTTAACAATATGATTAAGCAGGCCCAAGACTTGCAAAAAAAAATGGCTGAGGCTCAGGAAAAGGTAGAAACACTGGAAGCTGAGGGTATATCAGGTGGAGGAATAGTTAAAATAACTATAAATGGAAAAAATAATGTAACTTCTGTAAACATTGACGAAACAGCGATAGATAAAAATGAGAAAGAAATTTTAGAAGATTTGATAGTTGCAGCTTTTAATGATGCGCGAGACAAAATTCAAAGAAAAATTGCGGATGAAATGAGTTCTCTTACCGGTGGAATAAAACTTCCTCCAGGAATGAAACTGCCTTTCTAGTATGAAATCCCGTATATCTAATCCAGAAATTGATAAGTTAATACTTTTAATCAGTAAACTGCCTGGTTTCGGACCTAAATCTGCGAGCAGAGCAGCACTTCATTTAATAAAGAATAAAGAACAGTTAATGGTCCCACTCGCTGAGTCGCTTTTATCATCGAGTGAAAACATTGTTACATGTGAAATTTGTGGAAACATAGATGTAAATTCTCCATGTATGATCTGCACAGATGAGGGTCGAACTAAAAATCAAATCTGTGTTGTTGAAAATATCGCAGATCTATGGGCACTTGAAAAATCTGAAGTATTTAACGGACTGTACCATGTGTTGGGTGGTAATCTATCTGCTATAAACAGCATTGGGCCTGATGATTTAAATCTAAAAAAACTTATTGATCGAATTGAAGGCGAAAAAATTGACGAAGTCATATTGGCTTTGAGTGCAACCGTTGATGGTCAAACAACCGCTCATTACGTAGCGGATACGTTATCAAAACACAGTGTTGAAGTGAGTCGCTTAGGTCACGGTGTACCTGTTGGCGGAGAGTTGGATTACATGGATGAAGGAACTATTGCCGCTGCTCTCAGTGCACGACAAAAAATTTAGTTTTATTGTATTTTCCCAATTTTTTTATTCAATCTTGACCTTATATCTAAGTTAGCCTATCTAAAGATTATGACAGTAAAAAAAATTTTAACTGCTCCAGATCCGTTTTTAAAACAGATTTCAAAACCAGTTGATGAAGTAACTAAAGAGATCCAGGATCTAATGGATGACATGTTGGATACCATGTATGACGCACCTGGAATAGGATTAGCAGCGGTTCAAATTGGGGTTCCTTTGCGTGTGATTGTGATGGATATAAGCTGGAGAAATGAAGAGGGTATAAAAGAGCCCCTTTATTTTGTTAACCCTGAAATTACAGTAAAAACAAAAAATCTTTCGACGTATGAAGAGGGATGTTTATCGGTTCCAGATCAATACGCAGAAATTGATCGTCCAGAAGAATGTGAAATAAACTTCCTTGATTATAATGGAAAAAAGTCGACTCTACACGCTAAAGGATTATTAGCGACCTGCATCCAACATGAAATGGATCATCTTGAAGGAATTCTTTTTATTGATCATTTATCAAATATTAAACGCAACATGATTGTAAAGAAGCTCATCAAAACAAGAAAACAATCAAAAAAAGAACGAATCGTCGCTTAGATAAAATGAAAAATTATCGCATCCTATTCATGGGCACAGCCCCATTCGCAGTTCCATCTTTAAAAAAAATTGTTTCTTCAAATAATCATTTGGTGGGCGTATATACATCCCCCGCAAAAAAGGCTAACCGAGGAATGAAATTATCAATTTCACCAGTGGCAGAATTTGCTGAAGCTAAAAATATAGAAATTAGCTCGCCTCCTTCGATTAGTTCATCAGAGGAATTAAAAAAACTACAAGAAATGAATTTGGATATAATAATTGTTGTTGCTTATGGACTGATATTACCTGAAGAAGTAATCAATTTACCTAAACTTGGTTGTTTTAATGTACATGCATCTTTACTCCCTCGGTGGAGGGGTGCTGCACCAATTCAAAGAGCAATGATTGAAGGTGATCAGACTACGGGCGTTACAATTATGAAAATGGATAAAGGCCTTGATACAGGAGATATTGGGCTGCAAAAAGAAATAAAAATAGAACAACAAAACTACAGTGAATTAGAAAAAGAACTCGCAAATGAAGGAGCTGAATTGCTTATAAACTTTATTGATAGATTAGGTGGCTCTATTCAGTTTGCTAAGCAAAATGATACGCAGGCCTGTTATGCGAAGAAAATACAAAAAAAAGAAGCTTTAATAGATTGGACCGAAAATGCTGAGAAAATAAATAGACGCATAAATGCTTATAATCCTAGCCCATGCGCTTGGTTTTCACTAAATAATAAAAGAATTAAAATACTGAAGGCTGAGGTAATTCATGAGAAAGGAGAGGCCGGAAAGATCATGAATGAAGAATTTTTAATTGGTTGTGGCATTAATTCACTTAGACCGTTGCTTCTCAGAGTTGAAGGTAAACAAGATTGTTCAATCAATGACTTTCTTTTAGGACATAAAATTGAAGTTGGCTCTTATATTCAATGAATAGGTACAAAATAAAAATTGAGTATGATGGCACCCCGTTTGTCGGATGGCAAAGACAAGAAAATGGACAATCAGTTCAAGGGTGTATTGAAAAAGCAATAAATAATATATTTGAGGAAAACATAACTATTTTTGGGGCTGGTAGAACAGATGCGGGTGTTCACGCAATGGGGCAGGTTGCTCATTTTGATGTTACAGAGAAATTACTAGAACCATATGTAATTAAGAACGCATTAAACAATCACTTGAGGCCATTTCCTATTTCCATATTGGAAGTAGAGAAAGCACATAATGATTTTCATGCAAGATTTGATGCAACTCAGAGAAAATACCTTTATAGAATAGTAAACAGAAAGTCGCCACTCACTATTGAGAAGGGAAGAGCTTGGCAAGTACATAAAGAGATTGATGTTGATTTGATGAAGGAATGCATTCCTTCAATTGAGGGTCAGCATGACTTCACAACATTCCGTTCGGCTCATTGCCAATCTGATAGTCCAGTAAAAACTTTAGACAGCCTAAAAATTAGCCAATCAGAAGAAAATATCTATTTTGGTTTCACTGCAAAATCATTTCTGCATCATCAAGTTAGATCAATTGTTGGTAGTTTAAAGTTAGTTGGAGAAAAAAGTTGGTCACTTGGCGACTTTGAAAAAGCGTTTAATTCAAAAGATCGTTCTCAATGTGGAGCACTTGCTCCTTCTGAGGGGTTATATTTTATGGAGGTTAAATACTAATTATTGTGAGCAGTTTTCAATTGTTTGCACATCTATATCTAATTTTTCTGCAGTGTTACCATAAAAGATTCCTCTGATTGGCGCCGCATAACTTGCATCTAAGCCGCATGAAACTCGAATATATCTCTCATCAGGACAACATTGATTTGTAGGATCAAAACCAACCCAACCAAGTTGATCTATATAAAGTTCAGCCCATGCGTGTGTAGCTTGAAATTCAGAGTCATTCCTATTTTTATGCATGTAGCCATTTACATATCTTGAGGGAATGCCCAAGTATCTAGCGGCGGAAATCATTATATGTGCTTGATCTTGGCAAACACCCTTCTCTTGATCTATTGACATAGCTGCGGTTGTGTTTGTATTGGTGGTATACGGTTCATATTTAATTTTTTTTGCAATTAAGAGCATTAAATCATGAGCAATAGTTACAGTGTCTTCATTTGAGCTATCTTTTGAGGCAATAGAAGCTAGCTCTTTAATTTTATCATTTGGTAGTGTTAAAATTGTACTTCTTAAATAGACATATGGGTCGATTTTATCATTCAAACTTTCATACACCCCATTTGTATCAATTGTTTCAACTTCTCCTTTAACTACAAATTTAATTTCCTTTTCTGATGGCTCGCCTTTGAAGTTAATTATATTATTTCCCTCTCCATCTCTAAATATTTCACCACCAGATTTGTTATTTCTTTTTACAGTCCAATTAAATATTTTAATACCATTGTAGGGTGATGGAGTCAGCTTTGTTGTTTGAATTAACCCTAATAGGTTATCATCATATTCATAATTTGTTGTATGATTGATTGTAAGTAACATAATCTACCTAAAAAAATGATTTTGAATTTGATTGTCTAAGAAAGATATCTTCGATACAAAATTGGTCACATACTCATGCAAACCATATTCAATAATTGACTCGACAGTTTCGTCTTTTACAGAATTATGAACTGATTTAAGGCCAGAGTAAATATCACTGATTTTATCAGGACTGCATTTCAAACAATTAAGATGATAAACAATATTATTTATACAAAAACTTAAAGAACGTGAACAATCATTATTAAGTATAAAAAAATGAGCAATTTTTGTTGAGGTCACGTCTCCATCATAAGCCCATCTAAAAGCGCGAAATGAAGATAGTGATCGTAAAAGTATAATCCATTGTAAATTATCAAGATTTCCCCCTATATAATCAGCAGTGGGAAGTAGTACAAAATATTTTACATCAAGCAATCTTGCAGAATTATCTGCTCGTTCAATGAATGTGCCAAGAAATATAAAATGATATCCGTCATTTCGTAATAATGAGTTTGCTGATCCTCTAAACATATTTACTTGTTGAATAGTCCATTCAGTAAAGTTTGGTAGATCAGCGCGAGTAAATTTTTTATTTTTTAGCTCCAATATCTCTTTGTATGACTTATTAATTGCAACCCATGCCTCAGGGGTGAATGCAGTACGCACTAATAGGGCATTATTTCTAGCTTTGGATATACAGCTGTAAACAGAGGAAGGATTTTCTTCGTCAAAAAAAATATAATCCTCAACATTTTCCTGATTTATTTCATTGTATTTAGTAAAGTAACCTTGAGCAGCACCCGCAGCTGATAATACCGAGTCCCATTCATTATGGTAGCCTTTAGGGTTAGGAAACAAGGACATTCTATAACCCACATCAAGAAGGCGTGCCATAGTTTCTGCTCTTTCCATATATCTACTAATCCAGTATAGATTCTCTGCTGTTCTGCTTAGCATGTTAATCTGCGAGGACCCAAGTGTCCTTTACTCCTCCCCCTTGTGATGAATTTACTACATACGATCCCTTATTTAATGCAACTCTTGTTAATCCCCCTGGGCATAATTGTACTTTTTCTCCAACAAGACAGAATGGACGTAAATCAACTCGTCTTCCTGAAACTTCATTATCTATTAATGTTGGTGAGGATGATAAGTCTAATGTTGGTTGAGCAATATATCCTCGAGGGTTACTTTTCAGTTTAGTAGAGAACTCTGAAATTTGATCTTTAGTTGATTTAGGTCCAATTAACATTCCATAACCACCTGAACCATCAACCTCTTTCACCACAAGTTTTTCAATATTATCTAATACATAAGTTAATTCGTCATCTCTTTCACATCTCCATGTTTCAACATTATCTAGAATAGGTGTTTCACCAAGGTAAAATTTTATCATTTCAGGGACAAATATATAAATAGCTTTGTCATCTGCGATACCAGCACCAGGAGCTGAGCATATATTCACACCGCCTGTTTTATAAACTTGAGTAATCCCCGGGACACCAATGACTGAGTCCGGGTTATAACAAAGAGGATCTAAAAATTCGTCATCAATTCTTCGATATACAACATCTATTTTTTTTGGTCCATCAACTGTCTTCATGTAGAGCAAATCATTTTCAACAAAAAGATCTTGTGATTCCACCATTTCAATACCCATTTGGTCGGATAAAAAAGTATGTTCGTAATATGCACTATTTAAATGGCCTGGAGTTAATAAGACAACTGTTGGTATACTGCTATCACATTTTTTTGGGGCAAGGCTCATTAGCGTCTGCAGTAATCTAGTAGGATAGTCATCAACTCGTAAAACACGATTTGTGTGAAATAAATCAGGAAACATTTTCATCATGATTTCTCTATTTTCCAACATGTATGAAACACCAGATGGTGTCCGGCAGTTGTCTTCTAAAACATAAAACTCGTCTTTTCCTGTTCTGACTAAGTCAACACCAATTATTGGACTATAAATCTTTCTTGGAGGTGAAAAGTTGATCATAGACTGATCATATGACGATTTTTTATAAACAATTTCTTTTGGAACAATTCCCGCCTTAAAAATTTCACCGCTATTATAAATATCATGAAGAAAAGAATTTAGAGCTTTCGCTCTTTGTAAAACACCTTTTTCTATCTTTACCCATTCGTAGTTTGTAAGAATTCTTGGAATTAGGTCAAAAGGGATGATTCGTTCAGTCATATCATCATCTTTGACCGAAAAAGTAATACCAATTCTTTTAAAATGAGATTCAGCTTCAAAATTCTTTTGGCTAATGACCGTGGATGACATGGTTCTCAACCACGAATTTACTTGTAAGTAGTGCTTTCTTATTTGAGCATCATCGCTATACATTTCGTCAAACATGGCCACATACTAATCAAATAGCTATCAATATTAATTTTATGCCTTTGCCAAATTGACATGTTATTCCCCTCCCGAATTCAGCAAATAATCTGTAATGGATGATTATGAAAAAAATTTTTGAGCAATCATTTAACTACTTTCTTAGGGCTTTCCCAGTAATCTTGTCTGTTTACTTTCTTTTTCAAATAGCTGGAGCAATTATTTAGGTATTTATTATGTTTGGAACTAGATGGAATTTTAATCCTTCCCCCCTTAAATTGGATATAGCTTTGACCATCATGCTAATGTTGCTAATAGTATAATACCTAAATAGCTCTAAAATTGATATACAGTTGATTTTTATTGGAAGTACTTAGTGATTATGAGACTGTAAATTTCTTTAAGCTTAGTTATGTCCTCAGTTTTTACATTTTCATCAATTTGGTGTGCGGTCTCTCCAATAAGTCCAAACTCCGCTACCTCGCAGTAGTCTTTAAAAAATCTTGCATCTGATGTTCCACCTGTTGTTGTAAGTGAAGAATTCATTCCTGTAATCTCATCAACAGAACTTTTCACTATCTCTGTAAATTTACCTTTTTCAGTTAAAAATGGTTCTGCAGAATTGTTAAAAGTTACATCAACTTTATAGTCACTATTATTGATATTTTTTGAAACAACTTCATTGATCATTGATTGAAGGCTCTCTTTTGTGTGATTAATATTGTAGCGAATATTAAATATTCCAGTTGAGGTTTGTGGAACAATATTAGTCGCACCTTCACTTGACTCAATTTTAACAATTTCCATATTTGATGGTGGAAAGTCTTCAGTACCCTTATCAAGCTCTAAATTACACAGTGTATTGAGTATTGATGTCAGTGGATTTATTGGGTTGAGAGTCCACTCTGGATAGGCAACATGACCTTGTTTCCCTGAAACTTTAATAGTTGTGGTAATACTGCCCCTCCGTCCAATTTTAATCATTTCGCCTAAATTACTTGGGCATGTTGGTTCCCCTACCAAGCAACTATCTATCTTTTCTCCATTTTTATAGATTTCTTCTAGTACTTTTCTTGTCCCATTTATTGCAGGACCTTCTTCATCATTTGTAATTAAGAGGCTTATTGTTCCTTTCATCTCATTATTCTCTAGGTATTCTCTTACTGCTGAAACAAATGCAGCTATAGCAGATTTCATATCGCTCGCACCACGGCCATATAACTTTCCATTTTTCTCAGTGGCCTCAAAGGGATTTGAATTCCAAGCGTTTTCATCACCAACTGGAACAACATCAGTATGACCTCCAAAACACAAATGTGGAGCACCACTGCCAATTTTTGCGAATAAATTATCTACGTCAGGTGTGTCAGTATCGCTAAATAAATAACGATTACATTTAAATCCCATGTCATTGAGCTCCCTTTGCAGTAGGTCTAAGACCCCTTCGTTATTTGGTGTAACACTTGGACAAGAGATAAGTGATTTTGTTAGATCAACGACTTCCATAATTTATTCTCTGAGTAGATCGTTTATCGATGTTTTCTTTCTTGTGTTTTCATCAACTGTTTTAACTATTACAACACAATACAAGCTTGGCTTTTTTGGATCTTCATTAGGAAGACTACCTGGAACTACTACAGAATAAGCAGGCACTTCACCGTAACTTATTTCACCCGTCGACCTATTCACAATTTTTGTTGATGCCCCTAAATATACTCCCATTGAGAGAACCGATCCTTCTCTCACAATTACACCTTCAGCAACCTCAGCTCTTGCACCAACAAAACAATCATCTTCAATAATTACTGGATTTGCTTGTAGTGGCTCTAAAACACCACCAATACCAACACCGCCTGATAAGTGACAGTTTTTTCCAATCTGAGCACATGATCCAACAGTTGCCCATGTATCAACCATTGTACCTTCATCAATGTAAGCGCCAATATTTACAAAAGATGGCATCAGCACCACGCCTTTACCTATGAAAGATCCTTCACGAACGGTACCATTTGGAACATGTCGGTAGCCAGCTTCTTTCCATTGATCTTCATTCCAATCAACGGTTTTACCTCTTACTTTGTCATACCAAGACGTGTAAGGACCTTTTAAAATTTTATTATCATTTATTCGAAATGATATAAGAACGGCTTTTTTTAACCACTGATTAACAATCCAGTCATTGCCATTTTTTTCTGCAATCCTAAAATGTCCGTTATCAAGTTTTTTTATGACTTCATTTACAGCATCAGCGATATTTGTATCGTCGGGAGTAATATTTGTAATATTTTCCCATGCACTTTCAATTTTATTTTTTAATTCTGTATTATCACTCATTTCTTTATTAGTGTTCCAGCACCTTTCGTAGTTAAAATCTCCATAACCACTGCATTTTGTTTACGACCATCGATTAAAGCAACTCCTTTTGCCCCATTTTTAAGGGTATTGAAACATGCCTTAATTTTGGGAATCATACCGCTTTTTATAGTGCCTTTTTTTATGTATTGAAATGCTTTTTTACGATCCAGCTCGGTAATCAATCTTTTGTTATTATCCATTACCCCCTCTACATCTGTCAAAAGTAGAAGTCTTTCGGCTTTGACTGTCTCTGCGATAAATGCAGCCGCAGTATCAGCATTGATATTTAGCGTATTTTTATTTGAGTCATATCCCAACGGCGCAATCACAGGTATTTGTTTTTTACCCAGCGCTTCTTGAATTAATGATTTATTAATTTTTTTGGGCTCTCCAACAAAACCGATATTCCCATTCATAGCTATTTTTGCATTGATGATTTTTTGTCTTATCCCATCAAAACGTTTTGGTTTACTGCCATATTTTGTAATTTCATGTGAAATAAGTTTATTTAGATCATTGGCTAGAACCGTTTTAACAACACTTAAAATCTGTTTTGATGTAACCCTTAAACCTTGGTATTCCTCATTCTTAATTTTTTTCTTTCTCAATTGATTTTCAATTTGTGGCCCCCCACCATGAACAATAATGACTTTCATTCCTAATTGGTTCAGAAGAGCAATATTTTTTGCAAATGATTTTACTAAATGAGGTTTTGTAAGAGCATAACCCCCGTATTTAATAACAATAATTCGATTTTTATATCTTTTAATAAATTGATCTGTACTGTTGAAATACTTTTTTCCTGATGGCCAATATTTCTGTAAAAGCTGAGAGCTTTCACTCACATTATTTTTTATAGACATTTTAATTTGTTTTGACCGTAGTTCTTTTATTGATTATCCACTGCTGAATAATTGAGAGCACGTTATTTGTTGTCCAATAAATTACAAGACCGGCAGCAAATTGTGCTAAGAGAATTGTTATAAAGAGCGGAAAGAACATGAATATTCTTGCTTGTATTGGATCGGGAGGAGCTGGGTTAAGTTTTTGTTGTATGTACATGGTTAAGCCCATCAACACTGGCCAAATCCCTATAATCATAAATGATGGTGGATCCCAAGGAATGAGACCAAAAAGATTAAAAATGGTCGTTGGATCCTTTGCAGCAAGGTCTTGAATCCATCCATAAAAAGGGGCATGTCTCATTTCAATTGAAACAAATAGCATTTTATAAATCGCAAAGAAAAATGGAATTTGAATAAGTATTGGCAAACATCCTGAAATTGGGTTTACTTTTTCCTTTTTATACAAAGCCATTAGCGCTTGTTGCTGCTGCGCTCTATCATCTTTGTGAAGTTCTTTAATTCTTGTCATTTCAGGTTGAAGCATTTTCATTTTAGCCATTGAGATGAATGACCAGTTAGCAAGAGGAAAGAAAACAATTCTTGTAATAACTGTTAATATAATGATAGCTAAACCAAAATTTCCTGATAATTCAGAGAAGAAATAAATTACATTAAATAACGGTTTTGTGAGAAAATAGAACCAGCCCCAATCAATTGCTAAATCAAAATTATAGATGCCGTAATCTTCTTGATATCGATCGATGAGTTTTGCTTCTTTAGCACCGATGAATATTTGACTCTCAACAATGTGATCACTTCCAGCTGCAACTTTTGTTGCATTTAGAGATCTATAGTAAGCAATGTATCCATTATCATAAGTATAAATAGCTTTGAATGATTTATTCTGATCTGGAATGAGCGCAGCTAGCCAGTATTTATCTGTAATGCCTACCCAACCATTATCACTTTCAAAGTTTAGTGTTTCTTCATCATCTTTTAGGTCGTCATAATCTATTAATTCAAGTTTTTCTTGTAAGACACCTAGCAACCCTTCATGAAGAATAAACATGCCAGATAAAGAAGGCGCCTGCTTTCTTGTTACCTTACTTGCATTATTTATAATAATTTCTTCATTTGAATTATTTTTAACTTCTTGTGTAATATCAAATAAATAGTCTTCATCTAAGCCAATCGTAGTTACAAATGTCTGGCCAGTTGTATTACTCCATTCAAATTCAACTTCGTTGTTAGATGTGAGAGTAGCATTGTTATTAGACACTTTCCAAACAGACTCAGCATTCGGTGTCTCAAAGTTAGCATCCTGATTTTTAATCCATCCAAATGTAACTTCATAACCGTCATAGGTATCAATTGGCTGTAAAACTCTAATTTTTTCTGAAAACTCCTCTTGAGTTTCATTATATTTTTTGAGAACAATGTCATCAATTCTTAAACCTTTAAGATTAATTGATCCAATAATGCTGTTCGTTTCAATTTTTACTCTCTTATCAAGACTCAGCGCCTCGTCTAAACCAATGTTATCATTTTCAGCAATACCTAGAGATCTCTCAATTTCATCAATGGCTTCCATATCAAGTTCATTTGAATTAACCTCAGATACGTCACCACTTTCTATTTCTTCGTAAAGCATTTCTTGCTCAGGCGCTTCAAAGAAAAAACTCCATATAAATAGAACACCTACCGAGAGTATTATTGCAAGTATTAGATTTCTACTTTCCATAGGTTACTTCTTCTCTTTTGGAACAGGATCATAACCTTCCGAACCACCTAAAAGCTTTATTGGATGACATTTTGTTATTCTCTTAATACCTAAATATGTTCCATTAATTAAACCGTGCTTTTCAATTGCCTCTTTTGCATACTCAGAGCATGTTGGCATAAAACGACATGATGAAGGAAAATATGGAGAGATTAATCTTTGATATAATACTATCAGAAATATAAATATTGATTTCATTTGTTAACTATGAATTTTTTTAATTGCTGTATTCATTTCAAATTCTAGATTTTTAAAATCTTCAATAAGCGAATTCTTCTTACCGATAATTACGTAATTCCAATTTTTAATACCATATTCCCCAATAATATTTTTTGCAATTACTCTTAATCGCCTCTTTATTTTATTTCTTACAACAGCGTTTCCATTTTGTTTTGAAACTGTATATCCAACTTTTACCTTATTACAGGATTTATCCTCGTAAGCCTGTAATAAAAAGGACTTACTTCTAAAGAAGAGTCCACTTTTAGCTCTTTGAAAATCCTTTGAGGATTTTAATGTCTCTAATTTGTTCATTGAATATTTTGTTCTAAGCTGAGAGAACTTTTCTGCCCTTAGCACGGCGCCTAGCCAAAATAATCCTTCCATCTTTAGTCGCAGAACGTGCTCTGAATCCATGACGCCTTTTCCTGACTAAGTTGCTTGGTTGAAATGTTCTTTTCATAATTCTATTTTGTTAGGTGATTGGCTTATAAATTGCATTCTATTGATAGTCAATTAATATTCATTAAATAAGATATATGTTTAAAAATAAGTCATTAAGGTTATTGGGGATTGGTCTCGCTATCATTCTAATTTTATATTTTCTGGGAAAATATAACCCTATATCCATGGAATTCTTGATAAACCAACATGGATATATTCAGGATTATATACTTTCCTATCCATCACTCTCAGTCGTTATATGCATCTTAATAATTGCAGTGATGATTTCTTTAATGGGGCCAATAACACCAGTGTGTATTTTAGCAGGATTTTACTTTGGCCTATACGTAGGATTACTCATAGCGATAATAGGCGAAATCACGGGAGCAGTAATTGTATTTTTGTACGGAAGATACTTATTTAAAGCTTATATTTTAAAACAATTCGGTGAAAGATTTAAAAAGTTCAAAGATGGTTTTAATCGTAATTCAATAAGTTACTTGCTTTTTATAAGAGTTATAGGCGGAGTTCCATTTGGAATACAAAATTTACTTCCAGCTGTTTTAGATATGAAGTTTAGAGACTATTTTATAGCAACGATCTTCGGTGTTATTCCCTGGGCATACATTTTAGTGAGTATTGGAAATGGAATTCAAAATATTATGGAAACGCAAAATTTTTCATCAAGTGATATTTTAAAAATTGAGTATTTACTTCCTGTTTTATTGATAAGTATAATTGTAATAGTTCCTGTAATTTACAAATTTATAAAAAAAAGATTTTTGGTTTGATTATAAAAAAATAACCTATAATGAATTTATATGCGCCGGTGGCTCAGCTGGATAGAGCACCAGACTACGAATCTGGGGGTCGGGAGTTCGAATCTCTCCCGGCGCGCCATTAAAATTTATGTTTAACAAATTATCGAATACACAAAAGGGAACACTACTTGCATTTATAGGAGTAATGATTGTAACTCCAGACTCACTAATTATAAGACTCGTATCAATTGATACATGGAACCTTTTGTTTTATAGATCTCTGTTTCCTGGAACTGCATTATTTATTGGCTATTTTATTTTCTTCAGTTCTAGAGCTGCACAAGATTTTATGAGTATAGGAAAACCTGGGTTATTAAATGCATTTTTAATAATGGGATCTAACATTACATTTATTTTAGCTTTAGCGAATACAGATGTCGCAAATGCTTTAATAATGATTAGTCTTGTTCCGATAATTGCATCAATATTTTCATTTATTTTTCTTCACGAAAAACCTCAATTGATCACCTGGATTTGCTCTCTTGGCTGTTTGATTGCTGTAATTTATATTTTCTACGAGTCATACGAGCTTAATCGATATTTAGGTGATTTTTATGGACTCTTATGCGCTGCTTTTGTTGGAGCCAGCTTAACAGTAATGAGAAGTTCACCAAATATCAATTTTGTACCCTCATATATATTAGGAAAACTTTTAACAGCTTGCGTAGCAGTATTTTTTGTTAATAGTTTCATAATTAATTCAACTGATTTAATACTTTTATCATTAATGATAGTCACTGTAGGCGTATCTTTTGTATTTATTAGTATTGCACCACAATTCATTAGTTCTCCTGAAGTGGGAATTTTCTTTTTACTCGAGACCGCATTAGGACCTTTATGGGTATGGTTTTTTATCAGTGAATCACCAACACAAAAAACCTTGATTGGTGGCATTTTTATAATAATTATTATATTTATTCACTCGTACTTTATGATTAGAAAAGAACGCTTAGAACGGAAATGATTAAAAAATTCTCAATTTTAGCTTTGTTGCTTCTCATCTCCTGCGCCCAACCGCAAACTCAGCTTCCGGACTACAGTACAACAATAACTGAAAAAGAGAGAGATATACAAAACCAAATGTTCGCTGACTCATGGCTTGATACGTATTTGCCATTTTCAACTATGGGCACAGATATATTGTTTAGTGCTTCAGATCTATGTGCTAAAGACGACCGAATATTTGATCTTGGAATGAATCTTGCAAATGAGTACTCGGCATATGAAACTATTCGTACAGAAATAAATAAAAGTCTTGCATTGGGATCAAAATTAAAAGTTGTGAGTTTAGGTGCTAACTCGCCTGCAAGTAAAGCGGGTATCTTAGTTGGCGATGAGATTTTAGAAATAGATGGAGAAAGCTTAATTCAGGGGGAAGATGCCTTTAAATCTTATATTGAAAAGATTGATAAAGAATACCAAAAATTATATGAATTTAAGATTCTTAGAGGAGATGAATTTAAAAATATAAAAATCAGAAGTGAACAAAGGTGCCGTTTCAACTTTGTCATTGATCTTGATAACAATACTTTTAATGCTTTTGCAAATGGTGAGATTATGGCTTTTTCACTTAGAATGGCAAAGTGGCTAATACAAGATGAAACTGGCGCTGCAATTGTATTCGCTCATGAATTAGGTCATAATGCCAATAAGCACGTTGCAGATAAAATTCAAAATGCGAACACAGGGGCGTTGCTTGGCTTGTTGGTTGGAATATATATCGGTCTGCCACAAGACATGATGGAAATGGGTCAAAGCATTGGTGCTACAGCTTATTCAATTGAATATGAGAACGAGGCTGATTATCTTAGCATGTATATTTTAGCACAAGCGGGTTATAACTTAGATGATGCTGTAAATTTTTGGAGAAGATTTGCTGTAGAAGTTCCTAATTCAATTTATTCAACTGGGGGAACTCATCCATCAACTGCAGAAAGATATGTCAGAATGGAGTCAACAATAAAAGAAATTAAAGATAAAATAAGTAAAGGTGAGAAACTTATACCATCTTATAAAAAGGAATAAAAATGAACTTAATTAACGGTGTAATAATTGTTATAGTAATCTTACTGATCTTTTCTTTTGGTCTAAGCCTCACTTTTGAGTTTTTATTTTAAGAAATTCTGAATTTCTTTTTAATTTTCTTTCGTTCTCTTACTTTACTCAGTGGTTGATAAGCTTGTTTATGATGAGCTTGACAGTAGACAAATCCTTCATTCGTATTTCTTCCACAGAACTTAAAATCTATTTCCTCTGGTTCTCCAAGTGGCCATCTACATAAACCATCCTTAATATCTTGAAATGATGTTGGATTCATTGGCTCATCAATAACAGGTGAGATATCGATTACTTTTTGACTTCTTGATACATTTATTCTTTTTTTTCGTATTATAGATATCCCATTATTCTTGCCTTTCGAGGCCATCCTTCCTGAAAGACCTAATCTGTGCGCTTTACCAATAACCGCATTTCTTGTGACTTCACCTAACTCCACTGCAATTCTGCTAGCTGTTAGACCTTCATCCCAAAGCTGTTTAAGCTTCTCAATTCTTTCATATGTCCAGGGCATAATTTCTCCTTAAAAGATGGTAAATGTTACCACTACATTTTGATAGAATTCAATATAAATATACTAAATGTTGTTATTTTTGCTTATTCTGTGAGTATAAAAATTTATCTATAAATATCAGTTGAATAGAATAATTACTGAAATCTAAATATTAATGACATTTTAAGAAATTTAATTAAACAGACGCTATGCAGTACAATCCAATAAGTATTATTACTTTATACAAAAAAGAAGTACAAAGATTTACTAAAATTCCACTTCAAACCATTGTTGCTCCCGCAGCAACCAGTTTGCTTTTTATGATAATTTTTACAACAGCGATTGGCTCAGTAAGAACTAATTACCCCCTAGATAGCTTTAAAAGTTTTCTATTCCCAGGTTTGATAATGATGACCATCATTCAAAATGCCTTTATGAATAATTCTTCTTCCATTTTGATGTCAAAAGTGCAAGGTAATATTGTTGATCTATTGATGCCGCCTCTTAATAATATTGAAATAATTTTAGCTTTTACTCTAGCTGGGATTACCAGGGGGCTAGTTGTTGCAGTTGCTTGCGCTCTCATGATGTATCCTTTCGCTGATGTTAGTATTTATAATATCTATATAATTCTTATTTTTGCTATAATAGCTTCAGCAATCATGTCTTTAATTGGAACTATTTCAGGAATATGGGCTGAAAAATGGGATCATCTTGGAACGGTAGGCAACTTTGTAATTGTTCCACTGTCTTTTCTTTCTGGTACATTCTATTCAATAACTGTGTTACCAGGACCCATTCAAACGGCAAGTTTAATAAATCCATTTTTTTATATGATTGATGGTTTTCGTTATGGCTTCATAGGTGTAAGTGATTCATCCTACCTCTCGGCTATTTTTATATTATTAGTAATTTTTATATTTCTTATCGCGATGAATTATTTGATGTTAAAATCAGGTTATAAATTGAGACCATAAAATGACCAATGTTCTTCCTACATACCCAAGATCAAACTTGGAATTTACCCATGGAATTGGTAGCTATTTGTACACAAAATCAGGAGAGAAGTTTTTAGATTTTGGGACTGGAATAGCGGTTAATTCACTAGGTTATTCAAATCCATATCTAAACGATAAGTTGAAAGAACAAATTGATAAATTATGGCATTTATCAAATGTATATCAGATACCAGAACAAGAAAAACTTGCGCAAAGATTATGTGATAATTCTTTCGCGGATTATGTATTCTTTTGTAATTCAGGTACTGAAGCTATTGAGGCCAGCATAAAAATTGCTAGAAGATATTTTCATAGTTTAGAAAATTTGTCACATAAAACAGAAATCTTAAGTTTTTCAGGTTCATTTCATGGCAGGACAATAGGGGCGCTTGCAGCGGGAGGTCCAGACAAACTCAGCTCTTTTAATACCACAGTTAATGATTTTAAATTTCTTGAATTTGGTGATCATGAGCAGCTTCAAAACTCAATAAGTGAAAAAACCGCTGCAGTAATTATTGAACCAATACAAGGTGAGGGTGGTATAAGAGAAGTTCCTAAGCAATGCCTTGAGGGATTAAGGAAAATTTGTAATGAATATAACTGCCTTCTAATTTTTGATGAAGTGCAATGTGGTATGGGTAGAACAGGAAAATTATTTGCATATGAATGGTCTGAAGTAAATCCAGATATTATGACAATAGCTAAAGCTATTGGAAATGGTTTTCCACTGGGTGCATGCCTGACATCAAAGAAAGTTGGTGAAAAAATGGATTTTGGTTCCCATGGTTCAACTTTTGGAGGTAATCCACTTGCTTGTACAGTTGGAAATGCTGTTTTGGATATAATGCTAAAAGACAAATTCTTTAATGAAATTAATGTTGTTTCAAAAAAACTTTATGAAGGACTGCAAAAAGTTATTACTGATTACCCAAGTGTTATTGAAAATGTCAGAGGTAGAGGATTTATTTTGGGACTAAAGTGTAAAGTTGAAAATGATAAATTTGTGAATCTAGCGAGAGAAAAATATATCCTAACTGTAAAAGCATCAGATAATGTTGTAAGACTTTTGCCTCCAATAAATCTTACCTTAAATGAATGCGATGAAGCAATTGAAAAAATAAGGGCTACTTGCAGCGAGTTTAAATAATGAAAAATTTTATAGATATAAAAGAACTCTCAAAGAGTGAATTAACTAGCTTATTAGATAATGCTTTACAGAATAAGAAGGCTAAAACAACATTAGAAAGTCATCTTAATGGTAAAAACCTAGTATTATTTTTTGAAAAAAAATCTACCAGAACAAGGCTATCGTTTGATATTGCAATTAAACAATTGGGTGGATCTACAACAATTTTAAATATGGAAGATATTCACCTGAGTAATGATAAAGAAAGCGTAAGTGATACTATTAATACTTTTGGACTATATGCTGACGGACTTATTCTTAGGGTCAACGATCATAAAACTATAGTGAGTGCTTCTAAGCTATCTCATTTACCTGTGATAAATGCACTATCAAATTTATCACATCCTTGTCAGTGCTTGGCAGGACTAATGACTTTATTAGAGGAGAGGGGTAATTTAGAAAAATTGAATATTGTTTGGATGGGACCTATTACAAATGTAGCAAATTCTTGGATTGAGGCTTTTAAAAAAGAATTAGGCTTCTCACTTAATATTTTTTGTCCAAAGGCATCCTTTGAAAAGTATAAAGAAAAAATGCAGGAATATGACATTTCAACTGATCTCGATGATATCGTACATTATCATATAAATGACCAAATCCTTGCTCACGCTGATGCCGTGATGACAGATACATGGAAATCAATGGGAGAGGATACAAAAAATCAGGATTATGATTTAATGAAAGAATTCAGAGTTACCGAAAAGGTTATGAAAATGGCCAAATCAGATAGTATTTTTATGCACTGTCTTCCAGCAAACAGAGACGAGGAAGTTGAAGCAAGTGTAATAGATGGTAATAATTCAAGGGTTTGGCAAGAAGCGAGCAATAGACTGTTTGTTCAAAAAGAAATTTTAAAAGTAATGTTTTAGCTATTTCTTCCAAAAGGCAGGATGAAAGATAACTAATACAGTTAATATCTCTAATCTCCCTAATAACATTGAGAATATAAGTATCCACTTAGCAGGATCAGAAATTGCATAAAAAGAATTTTCTGGGCCTATTGTGGCTCCAAGTCCTGGCCCGACATTGGCAAGAGAAGTTGCAGCTGCTGATAATGAAGTTACAAAGTCAAGTTCAGTCATAGATAAAAGCAGAGTAATAGTTATGAAACTAAGTATGAATATAAAGAAGAAACTCATGACTGACGATGTTACTTCGTCCTGAATTTTTCTACGATTATAGTGTGGAACAAATACACCATGGGGGTGTAAGAGCTTTTGAATTTGCATTTTTAACGTTTCAAATAATATTTGAAATCTAAAAACTTTGATGCCGCAAGTAGTTGAACCAGCACAGCCTCCAACAAACATGCCAAAGAAAAGTAAATAAATTGGAAATGGTCCCCATAAATTGTAATTATCGGAAGTATAACCTGTTCCAGTTATAATCGAGACAACATTAAATGCACCATGCCTTAAAGACTGTTCAAAATTTTTAAGATCAAATATCCATAAGTAAGAAATTACTAATAAAGAGCTTACAAAAATTATGATTAAAAAAGTTTTTATTTGGGTATCTCTAAAAAAACTTTTGATACCATTACGTGTAACCTCAAGATATATTAAAATTGGAAGGCTACTTAAAATCATAAATAAGATTGCAATGTATGCTGTTGATCGATTATCAAAGCTAGCGAAGGAATCACTCCTTGTTGAAAAACCACCTGTAGCTATCGTTGTCATTGAATGAACTAAAGACTCAAAAAGTCTCATGCCGCTTAACCAGTAAGATATGAAACAAAGAGCTGTTAACGATAAGTATATTATGATTACTGCAAAAGAGACCTGTGCAGTTCTTGGTAAAATTTTTTCTGTCGTATCTGATGATTCTGTTCTAAAGACCTGCATGCCTCCGACTTGTAATACAGGAAGTATACTAATAGCCATTACTATTATACCAACCCCTCCGATCCATTGAAGAAGACCTCGCCAGAGCAAAACGCCCTCAGGTATAGACTTAATGTCGCTTAGAATAGTCGATCCTGTTGTAGTGATACCTGACATAGACTCAAAAATTGAGTCTGTGAAACTAATATTAAGGTTTGCTAAAAAGAAAGGCAGAGAACCAAAAAAACAAATAAAAACCCAGGATAACGTAGTAATTAAAAATGCATCTTGGGTTTGGATTTTATTTTCTTCAGAATTTCTTGTTGAAATAAAAATGGTAATACCAAATCCAAGAGTAATTATTGAACTTATGACAAATGACTGCCATGTCTCGTTGCTAAATGCAAAGTCCAGAAATGCTGGTATTAATAATATAAAACTTAATGCAATCAACAAATAACCTAATACATTAAGTATTATTTTAAAATTTATCATTCTTAAGATTTTAATTTTTTTTGAGAATTGATCCTTGGTTGATCATGCTATAGAACTCTCTTCTTGTAGACGCGTCCGTTCTAAACTTACCTAATAATTGACTAGTAACCATTGAAATCCCTGGTGTACCAACACCTCGTGTAGTCATACATTGATGTTGTGCCTCAACAACCACGGCAACACCTTTTGGTTTTAAGACTTCTTGTATGCAATTTGCAATTTGTGCAGTGAGCTTTTCTTGGATCTGCATTCTTTTCATATATATCCTAGTAATTCTGGCAAGTTTACTAATACCAACTACTCTTTTATTTGGAAGATATGCAACATGTGCTGAGCCAATGAATGGTGCGATGTGGTGTTCGCAGTGAGATTCAATTCTAATATCTCTAAGCATTATTATTTCGTCGTATCCTTCAAGTTCATCGAAAGTTTTTTTTAATACTTCCTTTGGATCTTCATTGTAACCCGCAAACCAGTCCTCATATGCCTTAACAACTCTTTTTGGAGTTTCGAGCACTCCTGGTCGTTTAACATCTTCTCCCACGAATGCCATAAGGGTTTTAACGGCATCCTCTGCCTGCTTCCTTGTTGGTTTAATTAATTTTCTTTTTTTCATAAATTGCAGAGTGAGTACTATATGAAAAACTATAAAATTTATAGTTTTATTATTTGATAGATTTATTAATCAGTTAATTTAAATGATTATCATCAAAAAACTGTTTATTTTTCAGCTAATTGTACGATATATATGCTATTGTCAATACTATGTTACTAAATAGCCAAATTAGTGAAAATTCAAAAGCCTGGCCAATTTTGGAAGCTAGAAAGATCATTAATCAAATCCAAAAAAAAAATAAGAAAAAAATAAGACTTCAAACTGGTTATGGACCAAGTGGACTTCCACACATTGGGACTTTCGGAGAAGTTGCAAGAACCACTATGGTACTAAACGCCATAAAAGCGATATCTGATTATGAAGTTGAATTAATTGCTTTTTCTGATGATATGGATGGATTAAGGAAAGTTCCTGATAATGTTCCTAATCAAAAAATTTTGGAAAAAAATTTACACAAACCACTTACCTCTATTCCAGATCCCTTTGAAACATCCAAGAGTTTTGGAAACCATAACAATGAAAAGTTACAAGAATTTCTTGATAAGTTTGGGTTCAAATATTCTTTTAAAAGTGCGACAGAGCTTTATAAATCAGGATTCTTTAACGACCAATTAATTAAAGTTTTGAATTCGTACGATCAGATTAAGAAAATAATATTACCTACACTAGGAGATGAAAGAAAAAAAACATATAGCCCATTTTTGCCTATTTGCCCTGAAACAGGGCATGTACTTGAAGTTGAAATTATTTCAACTAATACAGAAAAGAATATGATTGTTTACCTTAAGAATAACAAGGAAATTGAACAGTCTATTTTGGATGGTAATTGCAAACTACAATGGAAAGTGGACTGGGCTATGAGGTGGTGTGCTTTAGATATTGATTATGAAATGTATGGTAAAGACTTGATACCAACTTTTCAACTTTCATCAAAAGTATGCCGTGCATTAGGTCATAAACCTCCTGAAAATTATTTCTATGAGCTGTTTCTTGATCAAAATGGTGAAAAAATCTCAAAATCAAAGGGGAATGGTTTGAGTATTGAAGAATGGCTATCGTATGCGCCTAAGGAAACATTAAGCTACTTTATGTATCAAAATCCAAGAAGAGCAAAAAAATTATTTCTGGAAGTTATACCCAAATCAGTTGATGAATTTTTGAGTCATCTAAATAAATTTAATGATCAAAATGAAGATGAAAAAATTGAGAATCCAGTTTGGCATATTATGAACAGTCGAAATTATATTGGTTCGATACCTATCACTTTTAATTTAATTTTAAATTTAGTTTCAGCAAGCGGCAAGAATGATCCAGACTTTATACTAGACTTTATAAAAAAATATGATGATTCAGTTATCAAATCAGATCATAATTTCATGTTAGAACTCATAACAGGAGCAATTTCATTTGAACAGAATGTTAATGCCGATAAAATTCAGTATAAAGTACCTGATGAAGATGAGAAAAATATTTTTTTAGATTTAATTAACCGAATTGAGCTTTTGCCAGACAATGTGGACGCTGAGACTATACAGACTGAAATTTATCAAATTGGAAAAGATCACAACTTTGATAATTTAAGAGACTGGTTCAAACTCATTTATCAAGTATTATTTGGTAAAAGTGATGGACCAAGATTCGGAACTTTTATTGCTATCTACGGCATTAAAGAAACGATACAGCTTATCAGAGAAAGAATAAAAGCGAGTAAGTGATGAGTTTTTTAACTGGTTTGCTTCAACTTTTGCCACCTGAGACCGCTCATAACTTCACAATACAATTAACAAAATATGGAAGCCCATTTATAGATTCAGGTTTTCAAGATCAAAGTTTGTATACTAATATAAGAGGTCTCAGCTTTAGTAACCCATTAGGGATTGCTGCTGGCTTTGACAAGAATGCCGAATTGATAGATCCTTTATTAAAGATTGGATTTGGATTTGTGGAATGCGGAACTGTTACGCCAATGCCACAATTTGGAAATACAAAGCCAAGAGTTTTTAGATTAAAAAAGGATAATGCGATAATTAATAGATTAGGTTTTAATAACAAGGGAGAAAAGAGATTTGTAAAGAATCTTATGTCTGCAAAAAAGACAGGTATTGTGGGCTCAAATATTGGACCAAATAAAGACTCTAAAAATTTTATTGATGATTACATAAAAATTTACAGAAAGATTTCAATCGCTTGTGATTACGTTACCATTAATGTTTCATCTCCTAATACTGAAGCCCTACGTGAATTGCAAAGAAAAGAATATCTTGAAGTACTTTTAAAAGAAATATCTCAAATTAGGGATCAGGAGAAAAATAGAAAACCTATCATGCTAAAAATTGATCCAGATAATACAAATGATCACTACAGTATGATTCTTAATCTTGTTAATAAATATAATATCGATGGAATTATTGCTACAAATACATCACTTTCAAGACCAGAAATTTTACGAGATCTCAATAAGAAAAGAGAAGGTGGGTTATCTGGCACTCCGATAAGGGATTTATCAGACAAAGTTTTAAAATTTTTATATCGAGAGACAAATCAAGAACTAATTTTAATTGGTGTAGGTGGAGTTGGTAGCGCATTAGACGTATATAATAAAATCAAACTAGGTGCATCGTTAGTGCAAATTTATACCTCACTAACTTATAGTGGTCCGCAACTGATCAATAAGATTTTGATTGATCTTGTTAAACTTATCAAAGATGATGGATTTACAAATATTTCAGAAGCAGTGGGTGTAAATAATAAATGAATAAAACTATTGATCTTCCTTTTAGTAAAAGAAAAAGGCAGGTTAACAAACAACAGAATCGTGACTCGATAATTTTAGCTTCAAGAAAAGTTTTTACTGAAAGTGGCCTTGACAATTCTAATGTTAGAGAGATTGTAGCTAAGGCTGGTTTGGGCTCTGGGACATTCTATAATTACTTTGATGATAAAGTTGAAGTATTTTTAGTGATTGTAAATAGGCTTATCTGCGAATTTAGTGATTTTATCATTCCTGAAATTAATAAAGCTAAAACCTTTGATGAGTTAGTGAATATAGCTTTTAATAGCTGGTTTAATTGGATATCTAATGATGCAGAAAATTATATTTTTTTCAAAAACAATAAAAAATATATCTTAGATCTTAAATGGTTGGGTCAAAATTCAAAAGAATTCCAAATTTTTAATAAAAAACTGCTAGAAGTAACAGTAAATATGTCAAAAATGATTAGATTTCCTCAAAACGATATTTCACTTATGGTAACATCTGTCATTGCTGTTAGCGTTAATCTTGGCGATCAATTGTTGGAAAGAAACGATTTGAAACCGTCTGATCTAAGCTTATTTGCAACTAAATTATTTTTAAAAGGACTTTAGCTTGAGATGACAAAAAGTATTTTTATTACAGGAGCAGCATCAGGAATTGGTAAGGCAACTGCAATATCTTTTGCTGAAAATGGATGGAATGTAGGACTTTTTGATATCAATCAAGAAGGCCTGAAAGAGGTAGCTGAAATCATTGGTCATAATAAATGTATGTATCAAAAGTTAGATGTAACGAATATTGAAGATTGGATTGAAGCAGAAAAAAGTTTTTCACAATATACAGGTGGTAGGTGCGATATCTTTTTTAATAATGCAGGTATAGCAAACTTTGCAGGAGCATTTGAGGATATAAAGATTAAAGAAATGAACAAAATAATTGATGTAAACTTTAAAGGTGTTGTTAATGGGTGTTTTACAATGCTTGAAATTTTGAAAAGTACAAAAAACAGTATGCTGCTTAATACAAGTTCAGTTGCGGGACTTATTACAGCCCCAGGCATATCAGTTTATGGAGCAACAAAGCATGCCGTGAGCTCTCTTACCGAAAATCTGCGTATTGAGTTTGAGCGGTATGGCATTAAAGTATCTGAAATTAATCCTTGGTTTACCGAAACACCCATCTTGGATGCTGAAGCTGTTACTGCTGGTGCAAAAAGTCAATTGGACCGTGAATTTGTCAATCAAAAAACAAAAGTTTATCCAGTTGAAAAGGTCGTAAGCTCAGTTTGGTCAGCTTATGACTCGCGTAGAATTCATCATCCAGTTGGCTTTGAAGCAAAATTTGCATCGTTTTTTATGAGACACCTGCCATCACTCATAAGAAGTTTGAGCAAAAAACTTTTTAAAGATTCTTTTATCTAGACTGACCTTTTTGCTTTATCAGCGTCATTTGAGGCTTTAATCATATTTCTGAGTTGTTCCCACTCTTGGTCGGTAACATCTTTTAACATTTCATAGAAATTACCCGCATGATTTAACCATTGAGCCCCGTCAATTGTAATGATTTCTCCTGTTAAGTAATCAACTCCATCTGCCATTAAGAAAGTTGCTAAATTTGCGAGCTCACTGAGCTCTCCAGTTCTTTTCATTGGAATTGACTCCATCATATTTGCGCCCTTGCCACCTGGCGCTAATCTATCCCACGCACCTTTAGTTGGAAATGGTCCGGGCGAGATAGCGTTTAATCTTATACCTCTATTCCCCCATTCAGCTGCAAGAGATCTAGTCATTGTCGCTAAACCAGACTTAGACATTGCTGATGGAACTGTATATGGACCACTGCTATCAATCCATGTAGTTAAAATAGAAATTATACTTCCTTTTAAATTCTCAGCTAACCATCTCTTACCTATTGCATTTGTCATGTAAAAAGTTCCATTGAAAACAATGTTAGAAATAGCAGTAAAGGCTCTTGGAGATAAATCTTCTGTTCTCGAGATAAAATTTCCCGCAGCATTATTTAATAGCCCAGTTAGAGGCCCTTCACTCCAAATTTCATCCACCATATCTTCTATTGCTTCAGGAACCTTAATATCGCATGAGATTGATTTCACAGATCCCCCATGCATATCCATAAGCTCTTTAGCCGTTTCATCTAGTACTGACTTTCTTCTACCGCAGATATAGACATCGGCACCAAGCTCTAAATACCTCGTTGCCATAGCTTTACCAAGTCCCGATCCTCCACCAGAAACTAAAATTCTCTTATTTTTTAATAAATCCTTTTGAAACATATTTACTCCTTTATCCAAATTGCGCTAAGAATGGAAAATACTTTATAAAAAAGAAAGCCAATTCTTGAATTCTGTTTGTTAATATGAGGATACCAAATAAAATAAGCAAAAGACCAGTAAAAATTTCGATTACCCTTATATAATTTCTTATTCTTGATAAAAATTTCAGAAAGCCATTTATTGCATAGGCCGCTATTAGAAAAGGTATTCCTAAGCCGGCTGAATACAGCATCAGTAATACAATCCCATATGTTACTGTTTCTGAGCTTGCAGCTATTGATAAGACACTTCCTAGAATAGGTCCAATGCAAGGTGTCCATCCAAATGCAAATGACAACCCAATTACATAAGAGCCAACTATCCCTGGCTTATAGTTCTCGATTTGGTATCTCATCTCTCTGTTCAAAAATGGTATTTGTACGACTTGCATAAAATGAATACCAAATATGATAATTATTATTCCTCCAACAATACGTAAAATATCGAGATATTCATAAACTAAGCTACTTAGTAAAGTTGCAGAAGCACCTAAGATTACAAATACAGTTGAAAACCCAAACACAAAACTTAATGAGAAACTAAAAACCTTCTTTTTAATTTCATCACCTTGATCCAATTGTAATTTATCCAAACTAGTTCCAGCCATAAAACACAAGTAACCTGGAACAATTGGTAATACACATGGAGATAGAAAACTAAGGAGTCCCGCAATAACTACATATAAATATGATATTTCAGTCACTATATTCTTCTAAATCTTCTAAATATTTCAGCGCCACTCCAGCCAATAATTATTGCAATTATCAAAGAAATCAATCCGTAAAAGAATGGATAGTTTTTTGAAAATGAGTAAATTGCCTCCTCAATTCCAACTCTAGTAACTATAAAGTTGTAAGAATACTCCTGAGATACCTCATTATCTATAATTAAATGAAGATTAACAGTGTATTCTCCTACAGGAACGGTATTCGGAATATCAATATAAGATCTGAATAGATTTCCATCAATTATTTCAATTTCATCGGAAACTTGTTTGTATAAACTGTCATTTTGTTTTGTTCTAATTAGAGCATTATAGAATTCCTCTTTTTCCTTTTCATTTATAATGCTTCCCCAATCAGTAGTAAGTAAGCTCCAATCAATCATCTCTGATTTTTTCTTCTCAAGCAGTCCAATTTGATTATTTGTTAAAAATTCGTCTGTAAGTTCAGATGTACTCGAAAGATAATAGAAACCTGGAACATCTTTAAAAGTTACACTTTTAGAATTCAACCAAAATCCAAAATATGAGTCTTTCTTTCTTAATGCAACATCCTCAGGAGGGCCGACAACTTCTATAAGTATGTCGCTTTTACTATCTCTTGACTGAGATGGATCAGAATAAAATGCCCCAAAAACTAGAAGCTCTTCACCAGAGAAATTTGCGTCTATATATATTTCTTCCTGGTCTGAGCCAATTACAAGTGCAATTGAAATTGAGGGCATTAACACTCCAATCAAAAAATAAAATAAAATAATTATTTGTTTGATCATCAGAAAACTAATCGTATTACAGATAAATTAAAAATTTCGTTAGGCTCTACTAACAAATCAAGCGCAATTTTAGTTGCAACGCCAAGTACTATTATAGCTAGTAAAGCTCTTATTTCTTCACCTCTTAATTTATTAGCAGCTAATACTCCGACTTGAGCGCCAATTACAGAGGAGAGTATTAAAAAGAAAGCTAGTACTGCATCTACAGCAAAAGTCGTAGTTGCATGAAGAATAGTAACTAGCGCAGTTATAAAAATAATTTGAAATAATGATGTACCAATTACTTTTGAGGTAGGCATTCCCAAAAAATAAATCATTGCAGGAATTAATATGAAAGCGCCACCAATTCCCATTGTTGCTGATAAGATACCGATCACAAAACCAATTATAATTGGAGGAATAACACTTATGTATAATTTAGATTTATAAAATCTAACTTTGAAGGGCAATCTATGCGCCCAGTTATGATAGTGAATCTTTCGTTTAACACTTTTTCTTCTTATTCTATCCCTTATTACTTTAGAGCTTTCAATCAGCATTGATAAACCTATACCTGTTAAAAGAGCAAAATATAGAATTGAGATCACGGTATCAATTTGACCAATTGCAACAAGTCTACTGAATATCCAAACACCCAAGATTGATCCAAAGAAGGCACCAACAAGCAATACTCCTCCCATTTTGAAATCTACAAGACCTTGTCTCCAGTGACCCAATGTTCCAGAAATTGAAGATGCAACGATTTGGTTTGCTGATGTTGCAACAGCAACATTAGTAGGTATACCTATAAATATTAGTAGCGGTGTCATTAAAAAGCCTCCACCTAAACCAAACATACCAGATAGAAATCCTACAACTCCGCCTAAAGACAATAATAGAAAAATGTTAACTGAGAGCTCTGCAATAGGCAGATAAATACTCATAATTCTAAACTTTTCAGACTTTCCCCATTGATATGGTCAACAAAATTAGAAATTTGCAATTTATGAGACAAAGGTTATATATATTAAAACTACAATAATTATTCTTAAACCTATGTCGTACAAAAGTCCAATAGAAGATTTCAAATACAATCTGGCTATGCTTAACTACGACGAGGTCATTGCTGGCATAGAGAAGTTCAAGGAATATGATTCTGAAACACTCATGAGTGTAGTTTCTGAAATAGGGCGCCTTAATGAGCAAGAAGTACTAGATAGTAATAAAATTGGCGATAGAGAGGGATTAAAATATGTAACTGATGGAGCAGAAGGTCCTGAAGTTCATACCCCTGAAAGATTTAAAAAATTGTATGATGCAGTAAAGTCGTCAGGCTATGTTGGTGCCACTATGCCCACTCAATATGGTGGCGGTGGAGCACCGTTTACAACTGCCATTCTTGCAGGTGAGATTGGTATAGCTGCTAATATGGCATTCTATATGGGTCCAGGATTAAGTCATGGTGCAATGAAGACCATCTTAAAAAAAGCCACAGAGGAACTTAAAGATAAATATCTACCCAACATGACTTCAGGTGAGTGGATGGGTACTATGTGTCTGACAGAACCACAATGTGGAACTGACCTTGGCTTAATAAAATCAACTGCAGTTCCTAAAGATGATCATTATGAATTAACAGGCCAAAAAATTTGGATTTCATTTGGTGAACATGACTTAACAGAAAATATTATTCATCTTGTGCTTGCAAGAACACCAGACGCACCTGAGGGTATTAAAGGAATAAGTTTATTTCTTGTACCAAAGAGACTGGATGATAATTCTCGAAATACAATTTATTGTGGCGGTTTAGAACATAAACTTGGAATTAATTCATCACCAACCTGCGTCATGAATCTTGAAAACGCAAAAGGCTGGCTCGTTGGAGAAAAAAATAAAGGAATGGAAGCAATGTTTCTGATGATGAATGACGCACGTTTAAAAGTTGGACTGCAAGGTATAGCAATGTCTGAGATCTCATACCAAAACGCCTTAGAATTTGCAAAAGAAAGAAAACAAATGAGGTCTGTTGTCAAGGATAAGCAAGATAAAGATAGTAAAGCTGACAATATAATCGTTCATCCTGACGTAAGAAGAATGTTAATGAATGTAAAAGCAACAACTGAAGCAATGCGTGCATTATGCATTTATACAGCAATGAAAATTGATCTTGCGGAAGATCATCCTGATGAAAAAGTAAGACAGGAAGCTGATGATTTTGCTGCATTGATGACACCAATAATTAAAGCTTACTGCACTGATAGGGGTTTTTTAAATTGCTCAGAATCTTTACAAGTCTTAGGTGGTAGTGGTTTTACAAAAGAATATCCTCTCGAACAGTACATGCGAGATGTAAGAATTACAATGATTTATGAAGGTACAAATGGCATTCAGGCGTTAGACTTAGTTGGAAGAAAATTAACAATGCATCAGGGACGGTTGTTACAAAATTTCCAAAAAGAAGTGCAAAAATTTCTCTCTGAAAATAAGGATAATCCAGAAATATCCTCATTTGTTAAACCTCTCGAAAATGCTCTTAATGAAGTTACTGCTTCAACAATGTGGTTAATGCAAAACGGCATGCAGGATCCTGAAAATGCCCTTGCTTCTGCTACTGATTACCTAAATTTAGTGGCTCTATCGTCGATGACTTATATGTGGGCGCGTATGGCAAAATTCTCTATTGGCAAAAATGAACCAATTCATAAAAATAAAATAAAAACTGGAACTTATTTTGTAGAAAAGATTATGCCAGAGCTAACTATGTACTCAAAGAAGGTGCAAGCTGGCAAGTCTTCAATGATGGATATGGAAGTTGCAGAGTTTTAATTAAGACCTATATCCCAGTTGTCTTGCAGCTAAATCGTACATTATTTCTTCTGATCCACCACCAATTGCATTAACCCTTACTTCTCTATAAATTCTCTCAACTTTTCCAGGTCCGCTATTAGCTCGAAGATATCCTGCTCCACCAAGTATTTGCATTGCTTCTCTTGCACATAGTTCCATCGCCTTACTTGCATGTACTTTTAGCATTGCCAAGTCTGCAATAGGACTTTCACCATTCATTACTCTCCAAGACAGCAATTCGGTCCAAGCCCTTGACGTTTTAACTGCTCTATTCATATCAACAAGTTTATGTTTTATCACTTGATTATCAATCAATGGCTTACCAAATGTTTTTCGTTCTTTTGCCCAAGCTACTGCTTCATCGATACAAATTTGAGAATATGCATTCATACCAGCTGCCATGCCAAGCCTTTCTTGACTAAAGTTGCTCATGACACCAATCCAGCCACTGTTTTCTCCACCAATCAAATTTTCTACAGGTACTTTACAATCATCAAAATAAAGTACAGCTGTATCGGAGCTGAGCCATCCCATTTTTTTGAGAGGTGTTTGCGTGAAACCAGGCGTATCCTTTTCAATAACCAGAACTGATATTCCAGTAGCACCTTCACCACCGGTTCTTACTCCAACCACATATGTATCAGCACGCATTCCACTTGTAATGAACATTTTTGAGCCATTAACAATGAAATGGTCGCCTTTTCTAACTGCTTTAGTTTTCAAACTTGCAACATCTGATCCTCCCGAAGGTTCTGTCATTGCAAGAGCTGCTATCTTTTCACCTCTTACCACCGGAGGAATAAATTTTTCTTTTTGCTCTTCTGTACCCAAAGATTGTATCAATGGTATTGCAATATTGTGTGATAAAAGACTTGCTGAAACACCGCCACATCCATGGGCGAACTCCTCAGCTGTTACGATACCGTGAAAAATATCAATACCTTCTGTTGTACCGCCATACTTTTCATCATAGCCCATTCCCATTAGACCTACATCAGCAGCTTTTTTATAGAGTTCTCTTGGAAACTCACCAGCTTCTTCCCATTCTTCAACAAAAGGAGCTATTTCCTTTGAAACAAATTTTCTTACTTCTTCTCTCCATGCATGATGAGATTCATTATAAAAAAGAGGTTCTTTACCCTCAGAAATTCCAACTTTTGGTATCATATTATTTCACTAACTCCATTTTTAATTACCATTTTATCACGTTCTTTTACTTTGCATTGATAATAAACATTATTACCATCTTTCCACATTTCTGTAACTATTGTTTCTCCAGGATATACAGGTGAAGAAAAACGACAATCAAATCTTTTAAGTTTCTTTACATCTCTATCGCAGACACTTTCTATAATTGATCTGCATGCGATACCGTATGTGCACATGCCATGTAGAATTGGCCGTTCAAAACCAGCAGACTTTGCAAAATTTGGATCAGAGTGCAATGGATTGTAATCACCAGAAAGTCTAAAAATTAATGCTTGATCAGGTTTGGTATTTATTTCATGCACATAATCTGGTTTACCCTCAGGTCTTACTAATTCTTTTTTTGGAGACTCAGGTCCACCAAAGCCACCATCCCCCCTAGCGAATGTTGTACTAACGAGCTTACAGATTTCCGTATTATCTTTTTTAAGATTTACAGTTGTTTCAACCTCAATAATTGCACCCTTACCAGGACCTTTATCATAACAACCTATAACTTTTGCGTTGGATATAAAATCTCCTGAGACAGGTAAAGGATTAGTAACTGATAATCTTTGTTCACCGTGAACAACCATAATGAAATTAATATTTGTCTTCAGCAATAATGGTGAGTGATATTGAAAATTAGTAGCCATTGACGGCAATGCAATTTGTGAATTTTCATAGACAAACTTTAATTCATCTAAATTCATTGGGTCATTCCCAATACCGACGCCTAGACTATAGAGAATTGAGTCTTTATCAGTATAGGAAACTTCTATATTTTCTGAAGTCATGGACATTATTTCTTCGTAATTAATAGCCATTTTTTATGTATTTCTCTAATTTTTAAATGTATATATACTTTATATAGATCACTTATCTAAAGCGAGGAAAAAAACATGCCAAAACCCTTTGATGTTGAAATAAATAATTCAATTGCTCATATCAGGTTCAATAGGCCTGAAAAAAGAAATTCAATGAACGAGGATTTCTGGAGATTATTTCCAAAGGAAGTTGAAGAGCTAGATGATAGTGGCGAGATTAGAGCTTTAATTGTATCTTCCACGGGACCACACTTTTCCGCTGGAATAGACCTTAGCATGTTTAAAGATGATGTTGTTGAACACGAAACAAACCAAGAGCTTGGCAGAAGTAGGGGGTATTTTATTCAACAGTTAAAGTTTCTGCAACGTGCCGCTTCATGTTTGGAGGATGCGAGATTTCCAGTTGTTGCTGCTGTCCAAGGAGGATGTATTGGTGGAGGTATCGATTTAATCACTGCCGCTGATATAAGACTTTGCACAAAAGATGCATTTTTTTTAATTGAAGAAATAAATGTTGGTTTGGCAGCAGATATTGGAACTATACAAAGATTACCAAAAATTATACCTGCTGGTATAGCGCGTGAGTGGACTATGATGGGAGAAAAGATATCTGCTGAAAGAGCAAAAGAAGTAGGCCTTGTGAGCTCTTTGCATGATAGTCATGAAGAAATGATTGATAGTGCTTTTGAAATGGCTGAAAAATTAGCATCAAAAACACCACTTGCGATGTGGGTTACAAAAGAAGTTCTCAATTATTCAAGAGATCACTCTGTTAAAGAAGGATTAGATAATGTAGCGCTTTGGAATGCAGCTACGCTTCATAAAGAAGATGTAATGACTACAATGATGTCAAAAATGCAAAAGAAAAAGCCAGAGTATAGAAATTTAAGAGATAAAAATTTCTTGAAACATAAATCAAGTAAATAGTATTTTTAATAAATTAAATTTTAATGAGATTTAAAAAAGGCATTATTCTCGCTGCCGGCAAGGGAACTCGACTTTCGCCTGCAACAAAAGTAACAGTGAAGCCTCTTCTGCCTTTATATGATAAACCTTTACTTTATTACGCGTTATCAAACTTAATTAAGGCTGGTGTTCGCGAGGTACTATTTATATCTCAAAAGAAAGATATACCAGAATTTAGAAAACTATTTGGCTCGGGAAAACAGCTTGGCATGAAATTCAGTTACACATTTCAAAAAAAACAAGTTGGAATTCCTGATGCAGTTAATATTGCCAAAAGATTTATTAATAAAAAACCATTTGTTTTAGCCTTAGCTGATAATTTATTTGTTGGTGAGAGCTTCACATCAACTCTAAAAAAAGTTCAGTCGCTCAAGGACGGAGCGGCTGTTTTAGCTGTAAAGACAAAATATCCACACAAATCAGCAGTTATTGAATACGATAGAGAAAAAAATATAAAATCAATTATTGAGAAACCAAAAAAACCAAAGAGTAATCTTACAATACCCGGTCTTTATTTTTATGATAAGGACTCCATATCAATTGTTAAGGATTTAAAGCCCTCCAAAAGAAAAGAATTAGAAATAGTTGATGTTCATCAATCTTATCTAAGAAAGAAGCTTTTAAAAGTTTTTACATTAAAAAAAGATGTTAAGTGGTTTGACACTGGTGATGCTGAAGAAATGCTTGAAGCTTCAAATTATATTAACAAATATCAAATAAAAGAAAAAAAGCTATTTGGATCTATCGAAATGGACTCATACCTAAATGGATGGATTACAAAGAAACAACTTAGAATTCTTATTAATCAAATGCCCGACTCAAAGTATAAAGAAAAATTAAGTTCACTTGCTTAATGTTTGATAAAAATTCATTAATAAATTTATTAGAGTCAAATTCTATTAGTTACAAAATTACTGAACATAAACCGCTGTTTACAGTCGAAGATTCTAAAAATCTTCGAGGTTCAATTGATGGCGCGCATTCAAAGAATCTTTTTTTGAAAGATAAAAAAAATAATTTTTTTTTAGTAAGTTTTATTGAGGATATTATAGCTGATTTAAAAAAAGCATCAGTACCTTTAAACTCCAAAAAATTATCTTTTGCAAATGAGGATTATTTAATGAATATTCTAGGTATCAAACCTGGATCAGTATCTCCATTTGGATTATTAAACGATAAAGAAAAAAAAGTTAAATTTTTCTTTGATCAAGAGTTTATGGAGTATGAAATTGTGAATTTTCATCCTTTAATCAATACGTCAACAGTGTCGATAGCTCCGAATGACCTGATAAATCTGATTGAACAGCATCATTCAAAAGTCGGATTTATAAAGATGAGAGATTTTCAAAAATGACTCTAAGAAAAGCAAAATTTATTAAAACTAAGAAAAAAATTAAAGCGAATGTTTTTGATTTACATTTTGATGAAGTTAAATGGGTAAATGGAAACAAAACTATTAGGGATCTTATTGTACACAATGGTATAACTTGTATTGTTCCAATAATTGATAAGAAATTTATAGTTTTGCTCAAACAATATCGATACGGATCAGATCAAATTATGCTTGAAGTCCCAGCAGGGACTATTGACCCAGGAGAAAGGCCATTAAGTTGTGCTAAAAGAGAATTAATTGAAGAAACCGGTTATCATGGAAAAAATTGGAAAATGATAGGCAAATACTTTTCAACCCCAGCATATAACACTTGCTTAGTGCACTGCTATCTAACTCATTGCTATAAGAAGAGTGAGACAAATTTTGACGAAGATGAGGTTATTGAGACAAAAATTTATTCAGTCCAAGAAGTAAGAAGACTACTTAAAACTAATAAGATTAATGATATGAAAACTTATATCAGCCTTGATCGATTTATGAATTATTATTGATTTAATATTTTCCAAATACCTGAGGCAGATAAAATAATTTTATCTTGTGAGATCAAATTACCCTCAATAAAGACGAGTGATTTCGTAGTTCTTGTGACCTTAGCATCACATTCAACAATATCATCCTGAAGACCTGGACTTACAAAGTTACAATTCAGTGAAATAGTACTGCACGGTTTTTTTCCACACGCAGCAAATACCATAGATCCTAAGAAAATATCTGCTAATGACATAGAGTAACCACCATGCGCAATACCATGAGCATTGAGATGTTTATCCAAAATTTTAGTAATGAATTTATATTGGTTATTCTCTTCTTTTTTAAAATACATTGGTCCAATTAAGACATCAAAGCCAGCATGCCATCCAAGTTTTTTGTATCCTTCTGGAACCCAGCTTGGTGCTGATACTTCCGTCTTTAACATGACCATAGAGAATCTCCCTAATTCAAAGAATGCGACTTTCTAGACTTCAATTCGGATATGGTCAAGCAGAATAAAGAAAAATATTTGCCAAAATTGAGGGTATTTTTGATGTATTTTTAAATAAAATTAAACTTTTTTTTTTATATAAAAAGTCTATCTTACGGTTTTCTAAATATTTATAAAGGCAATATAGTATGAGAGAAGCTGCAATAATTTCAACTGCAAGAACTGGATTAGCAAAAGCTATGAGAGGTGGATTTAACAAAACTCACGGCATTACAATGGGTGGCCATACTGTTAAACATGCTATTGAAAGAGCAGGAGTTGAAGCTGGTGAAGTAGAAGATGTAATTTTTGGATGCGGACAACCAGAGGGAGCAACAGGTCATAACATTGGAAGAAATGTTGCAATTGCAGGTGGATGCCCCGTAACTGTGCCAGGTACTACAATAAATCGTTTTTGTTCATCGGGTTTACAATCAATAGCGGTAGCTGCTCAAAGAATTATTGTTGATGGAATTAAAGTAGCTATAGGTGGGGGAGTAGAGTCAATATCAATGACACAGCAAAACATGAACATGAAACATCTTATCGAGCCTGAACTTCAAAAAATTTGTCCAGCATTATGGATGCCTATGATTAATACTGCTGATGTTGTAGCAGATCGATACAAAGTAAGCAGAGAATACCAAGACGAATATTCACTGCAAAGTCAACAACGAACAGCTGCAGCTCAAACTGCAGGAAAATTCAAAGACGAGATTGTTCCTTTAACGACAAAAATGGATGTAATGAACAAAGAAACAAAGGAAGTTACAGAACAAGAAGTAACAGTTGATAAAGATGAGTGTAATCGACCACAAACTACACTTGAGAGCCTTGCTGGTTTAATGCCAGTCATGGGACCTGATAAATATATTACTGCGGGCAATGCTAGTCAGCTGTCAGATGGAGCATCTTCATGTTTGTTAATGGATCTTAAAGAAGCAGAAAAAAGAAATATTGAACCTATGGGAATTTTTAGAGGACTTTCTGTTGCAGCTTGTGAGCCTGATGAGATGGGTATAGGACCAGTATTTGCTGTACCAAAACTCCTAGAGCAACACGGCTTAAAGGTAGATGATATCGATATATGGGAACTGAACGAAGCATTTGCAGTTCAAGTTTTATACTGTAGAGATAAGCTAGGAATTGATAATGAGAAATTAAATGTGAACGGAGGATCAATTTCAATTGGACACCCATATGGTATGACCGGCTCTAGAATGACAGGACATATTTTAATCGAAGGTAAGAGACGAAACGCTAAATACGGTGTTGTAACAATGTGCGTTGGTGGCGGAATGGGAGCAGCAGGTCTTTTTGAGATTTTATGATAGATACAATTAAATACATTGAAAAAATAGCTCTGGTAATAATTATTTTTGCTACAGTTATAGCTATTGGCTATGAAATATATGCAATGTATGAAAAAAATCTCGTTGAACTTGCAGACTTACTTTTATTATTTATTTATCTCGAAGTTATACAAATGATTAGAGAATATTGGACACTAAATAGAATTAGAATAAGTATACCGCTGTTTATTGCTATTACTGCTGTTGCACGTTTAATAATCTTACAGGGCAAAACTATGGATCCAAGCATGTTGCTTTACGAGGGTGGTGCCATTTTATTGATTGCCATAGCTGTTCTTATATTAAAAGCAAGAAAGCTTAAAATATTCTCCGATGTTGACGACTAAGATTGTCAAAGGATTAGTACTTCCATTTTTAGTTGTTCTTTTAATAAGCACATCTGCATTTTCACTTACTGATCAGGACGAACAAGAGATTATTTCTGTTGTAAGTCAGCAGCTGCAAGCATTTCAAAATGATGATTTCGAAAAAGCTTATTCTTTCGCCTCGCCAATTATTAAGAAAATATTTCCAAGTCCAAAAGCGTTTGGTGAAATGGTTGTAGGTCAGTACCAGGCCGTTTATCGTCCCAAAAGTGTGAACTTTGGTAAGATATCACTTAGAGATGGAGTACCTTCCCTAGAAGTATATTTAGTTGATCCTGAAGGTGAATTCGTAACTGCAATTTACTCAATGCAGCAACAAGATGACGGTGAATGGCTGATTAATGGTTGTTTTCTTACTCAGGCAGAGAGTAACGAAATTTAGGATTGAGAGTTTCTGATAATTTGCTCGTAAAATTTTAGACTTTCTTTACTTTTTCTTTCTAAAGTATCTCTATTCACCTCGATTAAACCAAAACGCGGTTTGTAGCCATATATCCATTCAAAGTTGTCCAGAAATGACCAATAGTAATAACCTCGAATATCTAAACCGTCATCTAAACAGCTTTGAAGTCCTTTTAATGCTGTAGTGATATATTCTATTCTTTGATTATCATCATCTGTGCCAATCCCATTTTCAGTCACAATCATTGGGCAATTTATTTTTGGAGCAACATACCTTAATACATTTTCTAATGACTCAGGATAATATTCATATCCCATAACAAGCATATTTTCATCATTAACGTTAGGTTTCATGATGCCCTCAGGACCATAGGTGTGACGTGTATATGTTTGAATACCAATGAAATCGTCGTCCTTAGTTTGATCCAAACACACATCCACTGTTTCAGCATGAGCAATGTCGCGTGATTGCTCGCCTCCTTCTGCCGCTTGGTAATCCATAATTGAAAGTGTAATACCAACAGGCTGATTTTTTGTAAGTAGACCTTTGATAACTGGAAACGCTTTTACGTGCGCCGCCATCATACAGTCACGTATTTTATAGGGATGGCCAAATAGAAACGGGCCAAAATTATTCAGAGTTGACCCGCATGATTTAGCAGCATCTTCAACAAATGGCATGATAGTTTTCATACCTTGTTCAGGGTAGCTAGGAAATGTGTGTGCAAAACATGCAGTTAGATTTGCCTCATTTATTGTACAAACCGTATCTATACGGTCACCCAGCTCTTTTGTTACAAATTCAGCATATTTGACATATAAATCTGCGTTTTCCTTTTTTTCCCAACCTCCTTTAGCTGTAAACCAAAGTGGGGAAGTGAAGTGTTGGAATGTGACGCACGTTTGAAGATTATTTTCATGACAACAATCCAAAACTTTTTTGTAATGATCAATTGCTTCATTTGAAAATTCTCCCTCGGACTCTTCGATACGAGCCCATTCAATAGATAGTCTATAGGACTGTATTGCATGAGATGACATAAGTTTTATATCTTCCTCATATCTATTCAATTGATCACAAGCAATTCCTGACGGTTCAGCAAATGTGGTATTTTTTGTATTTTCAAGCAGCCAAAAATCTGAGTTTGTATTATTTCCTTCTACTTGATGAGCAGCAGTCGCTGTACCCCATATAAAGTCTTTTGGTAAATTAAGTTTCATAACTATATAAATTTAGCATTTGGATACCCATCAAGAATATACTTTTTAAGTTCTTCAACCAGCTCTTTTTTTACTAAAGTTACGATTGCCCCACCAAAACCAGCTCCAGTAAGTTTAGATCCTAAAGCGCCAAAGGAATTAGATAGATTAACCAACTTATTCAAATCATCAGTTGAAACCCTATAGTGTTGTGATAAAGAAATATGACTTTCAGTCATTAATTTTCCAAATTCTTCAGCTTTATTATCTTTCAAATATCGAGCTGCTTTTACAACTCTCAAATTTTCCTCAATTACATGTTTACTAACATTAAGCTCTTCATCAGAAAGTAATTGAATATCATTTTCATCAATTTTTGTTTTCGCACAGAGGTTTTGAATTTTCATTTTTTTCGCAGCATTGAGACATAATTCTTTTTTTTTGTTAAACTCACTATCTGATAAAATCCTTTGTGTATTACTATCAATTATTAAAAATTGATAATCTTGAAAAATTGGTATCAATTCATAATTTTTATTGAAAGTATCAAGAAAAAGAGCTTCATAATGATTTCCTAAGACCGATACAAATTGGTCCATAACTCCACCGCCCACACCAACAAAATCATTTTCAACTTCAAATGCTAAATTAATTAAATCTTCATCTGCCAAATTTTTTTGAAAATAGCAACTTAGTGATTTTAAAGTACTAACTGTGATAGCAGCAGAGGAAGAGAGACCGACTCCCAACGGAAGGCTGCTTTTGATATAAATTGAGATATTGTTAATCTTAACTGAAAACTTCTTCTCAAAATAAAGACATGATCCAATAACGAAATCTGCCCAATTATTTCTTTTTTCGAGTTTCTTAACAGTTAAAGAATCTTTATATTTATCTGAAACTATTGAAATAGATTCACTATTTTTATTTTCAACGATCTCACAGATAATTGAGTTCTTGATTTGTAACGGTAAAACATGTCCTCCATTATAGTCTAAATGCTCTCCAATGAGGTTAACTCTGCCAAAGCCCTCACCAATCGAGACCGTGTTCATAACTTAACTTTGTCTTTGTTTTAATTCAGAAAATATTCTTTCATAAAAGTTACTATCGTACTTATTAAAGTACGTAACTATTATTGCTATAGTTCCGGCAACAGCTGGAAAAATATATCCCATAATAAATAGACCATTCAATGTTTCCGGGCTTTGATCTATTGCATTTGCCACATAATCTGTGCTTTCAAGAATTACTCCAGCAAGCCATGCACTAAAACCAACACTTAATTTAAAAACAAATACGTGAGCCGCGTTTAAGACTCCTTCAGCACGAAATCCAGATTTCCACTCCCCGTACTCGATTGTATCAGCTATCATTGACCAGGCCATGACACCTGCCATACCAAAACCAATGAAGCCAAAGGTTGCAATAAAAGCTAATAACCAAAAGTTTTCATAACCAGTAATATAATAGATTATTAAATCTGTAATTACGTAAAGAAATGTTCCAATCATGAATAAAGTCTTTTTTTCAAACCTATGTTTTATTAAGTTAACTAAATATGCACCAAACATAATTTGTAAAATCACACCAAGCAAAATTGGACTAAAGTAAGCCTCTAATTGAAGATTATATTTTACAAAATAGACAACTGTTAGTTGCTTTATATTATTTGCAACCCAAGTTGTTAAAAGTGCCAATATTACGAAATGTAATGGATAATTGTTAAAAACCATTTTAGTAACTTTTTTAATACCAATGGTTTCTTCGTATGGCTTTGAATAAACTTCTTTAGTATTAAAAAAACACAGAAATGCAAAAATAGCTCCAAGCACTGCCAAACAACCTACTACAATTGGAAATCCGAACTGAGGTGAGCTAAAAAGGCCAACTAAAGGCAATGTTAGAACTGCAACAGCAATTGATCCAGAGCTGGCTCCTAAATATCTAAATGATGCGAGTGATGTTCTTTCGTCTCTGTCTTGAGTCATCGCTGGAATGAGCGATCCAACTGGAATAGCAATGATTGTATATAAAGTGGTGAATGTGATGTATGTAAAAAGTGCCCAGTAAAATTTACCCGTTTGTGATAAATCAGGTGAGGTAAAACATAGAATAATCATTATTAGTGCAGGTACTGACCCAAACAAGATATAAGGTCTGAATTTCCCCCATCTGGTCGATGTATTATCTGCAATGTAACCCATAATCGGGTCAGTAAATGCGTCCCAGATTTTTGCTAAAAAGAAAACTAACCCAGCGTTTGCAGGTGATAACCCAAAAATATCTGTATAAAAAAATAGTAAATAAAAGACAGTTAGTTGCCACATTATATTAATGGCAAAATCACCACCACCGTAAAACAATTTTGATCTAAAACTTAGTTTCATAAGGCATCATATATTGTTTCAACTAATTTAAGTGCTCTTTGATCACCTAGCATGGAACCAGTTAATAAATTCATTGTGTATGCGCAGCTAATTCCATTTTCAGGATCCCCAAATGCCATGGAGCCACCCCATCCAGTATGACCAAATGCTTTACTGCTTTTACCAAATAATTTTCCACCACCGACACTATAACCTGCATGTGACCACTGCATAGGTGACTTCATTACATGATCGTCTCCACTTACAGCAACTGTAGTAAGGGTTTCAAAGGTATTTGATGAAATAAATTTATTAGATAAATGTGATAGGAAAAAATCATAAATTTTTGCAAGTGACTTTGAATTAGAGTGACAGTTCATAGCTGGAATTTCTGCAAGTCGCCATTCAGCTGTATTTGCTGTTTTTGTTCTGTTTGCAGGATTAAGAAACGCAGTAATTAGATACTCATCTACATTTGTCGGATCACTGAAAGCTTTTCTTAGGCTTTCAGAACTTATTAGTTCAGCAATATTGTCATGATATACTGAAGGTGTACCTATAAAACATTTAGTTTCAAGAGGACTATTTAGTAACTCTTCCAAGTTCTTACCGACTGATTTATTAGTCACTCGTTTAATTAATTCACCAACTAAAAAACCGATCGTCTTTGGATGATAGCATATTTTTTCATTAGCTTTGTGATATGGTTCTTGATTTGCCAGCAGATCAACTACATAGTCCCATTTGTAAAAATCGGTTTCATCTATAGTTTGTCTCCATCCATACATCCCTGCTTGATGCGAGAGTAATGTCTTTACTTTTATACCTTCTTTTCCGCCATTCGCAAATTCAGGCCAGTAATCAGCAACATTTTTCTCTAAATCTAGTTTGTTTTCATCAATCAATTTAGCAACAATCATCGCAACAATTCCCTTACTGGTGGAATGGATGTTTACTATTGTATTTTGGTCCCACTTGTTTTTTTTATCACGATCCCGATAGCCGCCATAAAGGTTCACCAAAACCTCTCCATTTTGATAAACGGCAAATGATGCACCCACCTCCTCATCATTTTCTAAGTTTTTCTTGAATAATTCGTAAGTGTTTTCGAACTTTTTATTAAACTCACCCAATGCTGTTATCTCATTTTCTGTGGTCATTTATAGTGTCATAAGGCTATTATTTATATATTCTGCAGTAGATTATATGACAGAGCAGAATAACAAAACATATTTAATAGGTTTTATACTGGCACTATCCGCTGGTTTGATATGGAGTTTTGGAGCTCCTACTGTTAGATACATGTTAGATGCTCAGGTCTATCAATGGCATTACCTTTTTTATAGAGGTATAGTTGTAGCAACAATTTTGTTGATATATTTGATTTATAACGAAGGAATATCTTTCTATCATAATTTTAATAGAGTTGGATCATCTGGTTTACTGGGCGGTATTGGTCTTGCTGCAGCTTTTATATTTTTTATTTTTGGAATGACTTATACCTCCGCGGCTACCACATTATTTATGATCGGTACACAACCATTATTTGCAGGGCTCTTTGCATATATCTTTCTAAAAGAAAAAATCGGCATCACAACTGCGATAGCGTGTTTTGTTTCTTTGTTTGGGATCTTTCTAATGGCTTATAATGACTGGTATGCAGGAACCTTTTTAGGTTGGGTATTTGGTTTATTCTGTTCTATTGGATTTGCAATATTTGCAACAACGCTCAGATGGCAACCAGCCACACCGAAATTTACGACAATCATTATTGCTGGTATTGCCTGCTCGCTTTTTTCAATGATTATGATTGTTTTATTTGCTGACAGTTACTCAATGCCGTTACAAAATATTTTATTAAGTATGCTACATGGAACTTTAGTTGGGATTGGACTTATACTTTTAAGTTTAGGTGCGCGCTATCTGCCTGCAGCAGAATTTATGTTACTTTCTTTAACAGAAGTTGTGGGAGGAGTAATTTGGTGTTGGATACCTTTATTTGGAGTAAACGAAGTTCCCTCAAATATAACTTTAATGGGTGGCTTGGTAATTATCATTGCTATAAGTTTTTATGCTTTTGGTGCTACAAAAAAAACTACACCGCCAACGCTATAGAAAAGTATGAGTGATATTGATAATGTTAGCTGGAATTATCCTACCCCAATATGGTTTGGTTTAGGCCGTTCCCTTGAGATCCCAAATGCCTTAGAAGCTCAAGGTATGCAAAATCCTTTAGTTGTTACCGATCCAGAATTTACCTCTAATAAAAACTTTATAAAAATTATTGAATTATTAAAAAATAATAAAATCAAACACTCAATTTTTTCAAATATAAAAGGAAATCCAACTGGCAAGAACGTAATGGACGGTGTCGAACACTTTTTGTCTAACAATAACGATGGTGTAATTGCGATTGGTGGAGGAAGTTCTCTTGATGCTGGTAAAGCAATTGCCTTTATGACAAAACAAAAGGAAAACCTGTGGTTTTTCGAAGATATAGGGGATAATTGGACAAGGGCAATTACAGATCAACTTCCAAAAGTAATTGCGATACCAACTACGGCTGGCACAGGTTCTGAAACAGGCCGCGCATCACTTATTTTGGACGAAAGTGATAAGACAAAAAAAATAATATTTCATCCCTCGTTCTTACCAGACCTTGTAATACTTGATCCAAATCTAACTTTGTCTCTTCCACCTCATCTCACAGCTGCAACAGGTATGGATGCATTAGCTCATTGTTTAGAGGCATACTGTGCTAGAGGTTTTCATCCTATGGCGGATGGTATTGCAATAGAAGGGATAAAGAACGTGAAAGATAGTCTTCTAAGTGCTTATAAAAATCCAGATGATATATTTGCAAGATCAAAAATGTTAGTAACATCATCAATGGGATCAACTGCATTTCAAAAAGGACTAGGAGCAATACATTCTCTTTCACATCCTATAAATGCAGTTAATGATATTCATCACGGTCTCTCAAATGCAATATTTATGCCATATGTACTTAAGTTTAATGAACCGATTATAAGTCAGAGGATACAACTTTTAACAAAGTACTTAGAATTAGAATATTCTACATTTGATAGTTTTCTGTCGTGGATATTGAAGCTTAGAGATGAACTCGCTATCCCCCATACACTGAAGGAGCTAAATCAAGAATTTGATTTTGAACTACTCAGTGAAATGGCCTTGAAAGATCCATCCACTGGACCAAACCCACGTGATATAAGTCTTGATGAAATGAAGCAACTTTACATTAACTCATATGAGGGTATTCTATAATTATGATCAAAACAGAAAAACTAGTTTATGGTTCTGCAAATTCTAGTGTGCAATTTGAAGGTTCAATAAGTTATGAAGATAGTTTTGATACACCAAGACCAGGAGTTCTCGTATGTCATGCTTATGGAGGCCATTCTGATTTTGATATTAAGAAGTCAGAACAACTTGCTGAGCTTGGGTACTTTGCATTTGCTATGGATTTATATGGACAGGGAAGAAGAGGTTCAAACCCCCAAGAGTCAATGGAGTTGATGAATGAATTTAATTCTGACCGAGTATTGCTTCAACAAAGAATGATCCATGCTTTTGAAACCCTCAAGAATTTTGATAGAGTTAATGAAAACAAAACCGGAGCAATTGGATTTTGTTTTGGAGGAAAATGTGCACTTGATTTGGCTAGGGCAGGTGAAGATGTTAAAGGGGTTGTAAGTTTTCATGGATTATATGACGCACCAACGGCAAGTTCAGGAAAGCAATTAAAAGGATCAATAAAAATTGACTCATCGATTTTAATTCTACATGGGTACGATGATCCTATGGCCACTCCACAAAATATGATTGATTTAGCTGATGAATTAAATTCAAAAAGAGCAAATTGGCAAATTCATGCTTACGGCAATGTTGGACATGCTTTTACAAATCCTGAAGCTAATGATCGAAACTCAGGATTATTCTACGATGCGCATGCGGATCAGCACTCATGGCGAGAGATGTCTTATTTTTTTGAAAAAATTTTTTCTTGAAATTATTATTCAGACTTCCAATTGATATTTTTCATTGAATTAAGATAATTCTTAAATTCATTTATCAATTCAGAGCTTGGTTTTACTGTTTTTCGTCTTTTATCGTTCTCTGTTTTCTCTAAATGTATGAAACCTCTGTCACAAGCCTCATTAATCATCATAGATGACTTAGGCCGAGATGTATGAAAGAGCTTTGTCTTTAATTCTTCAACACATAGCTTTTCTTTATTTTGATGAGCTGACATTACAAGGAGCATCATATGATAATGAGACGGGGTCTTTCTGAAAAAGTGCTTACTTGAGCGGTGTGACGTTCCCATTTGTTCTTCCCAAAATCTTAGGAGTGAATTTGTTGCGCTCATATAGAAAAAATTTTACAGCAAATAGAGCAATCGTCTAATTAAATTTTAAAAAAAATACTATTTAATTATCCCAATAAGTGAACTCGTCGCCATCTTGAAATGCATACCCATTGTGTTTATCAATTAATATAGGAACAGACATTGTGTTATCATATAGTGGAGGAGGTTGAACCTTTTTATGATCATTTAATAGTCTTTTAAGCTCTTCAACTTTTAAAGTCATTTCGCTTGCAAGATTAATTCTCTCATAGGGGTCACTTTCAACATTAAACAACCAGTCTTTACCAGTTCGGTGATCAGTAATGAGCTTCCAATTTTCGTGAAGAACAGTTTGAAGGCGACCTTGTAGCCAATATAGTGTTTCATGAGGCATGTCTGAATTGTGATTTTGTAAAAAGGGCAATAAGTTTACTCCGTCAATAATTCTATCATCTGGTAATTCTGCTCCAGCTGCAGCAGCAAATGTTGGTAAAATATCATTTGCGTGAATAGGGGCGTTAAATTCTATTCCTTGTTTAATTTTATTTGGCCATTTAGCCATAAATGGAACATGCAAACCACCTTCGAAATGAGTTAGTTTCCATCCACGATAAGGTTTATTGATATCAGATAAATGAATGTAGTTAGCTCCACCGTTATCGCTGGTTAATACAATTAGTGTATTATCTGCTAGATTATTCTTTTCAAGTGTATCTAATATTCTGCCAACACTTCTATCAAGAGCTTTTAACATTCCAGAATATACTTTTAATTCTTCACTGAATTCACCCTCGATATGGTGAAAATGATCATAGTCTTCTCTAAGAGCTTGAAGTGGATTATGAGGCGCAAAGTGAGATAGGTATAAAAAGAAGGGCCTGTTTTTATTTTTTTCAATAACTTTGATTGCTTCATCTGTGTAGTAGTCAGTAATATATCCACGAGGTTCAAATGGTTCACTCTTGTTATTTCGTGCAGCGTATTGAGTACTGGCCCAAACCATCTCGTCAATAATTTCCCCAGTTCTAGCATTTACAACATCTGGATGATTCTCTGGAAGATAAAGTCCGCCCATTAGTTGAAGGCTGTCGTCAAACCCCTGATCAGTTGGACCATAACTTGGAGCAGTTCCTAGATGCCACTTTCCAATTATTGCAGTGTAATATCCTTCATTTTTTAGTACTTCTGGAATAGTTATTTCACTAGATGGCATTCCTGGGTATCCAATATTACCGTCATTATCCAAAGCAGTAAGTTCAGCTTCATCATCAAAAATTATAGGAAAACCCGTATCGTTTAATTCTTCACCCCATTTTGTAATAGTAATGAGTGATTTAAATGCAGGGGTAAATTCAAATCCAAATCTTGTTGAATAGCGACCAGTCATAATTGAAGCACGTGAAGGAGAGCAGCTTGCACTTGCCGCATAACCATTATTAAATTTTATACCTTCTAAACCAATACGATCCATGTTTGGTGTCATTAAACTGCCATCTCCAGCACCGCCATTATAAAGCGATACATCATTGAAGCCCAAATCATCTGCAAGAATTAAAATAATATTTGGTTTATCAGCTAAGGCAGGATCTCTTTCTGATGGACCGTCTGGCCAAATGACCTCACGGTTTTCAGCAACTGGTCTTGTGAACTCAAATATAGTTGGTAGTGACCAAAGAAATATTTGAAGTTTGTATGTCCATAGGATTAAAGCAAGAATAAGAATAAAAAAAACTGAAAGAGATATTTTTTTAATCATTATTCGATATTTGTAATTGTAATATCCTCTGAATTAACTGGTAAAATAGCTATGGTGCCATCATCAGCTAATGTCCAGTTATCAGGTCGAACATCGCTTACCCCTTTTACGAAAATTATTTTAGCAATAAAACTATCAGGAGCTGGTATCAGGTGATAAAAAATCAACTCTTTTACATTTGCTTCATTTGCGGCTTGCGCAGCTTCAACAGGTGAGGCGTGATATCCCTGAATATCATAAAAAACTCTTGAAAGTTGAGGCTGTATAATCTCTGATATATCCTCAGCTCTACCTATCATATTATATGACAAAGCATCATGAAAAAGTAAGTCAGCATTTTTTGATTGTTCAATCAAATTTGTACTGTAATCCGTATCCCCACTAATTACGATTGATCTGCCCTTATAATCAAAGCGAAATCCCAATGAGGGATAAACTGGCAGATGTTCAACTTCAAATGCTGTTATCTTCAGACTGCCATCGTCAAAAATAACTGGATTATTTAAATCTATTATTTTTGTATCAAAGCCGGCAATATCAGATGGTGCTACTTCCTCTCCATGATGCAGCGTTCTCCATTCATAATCAAGCTCGTAAGCCCTTGTTATGCCCTCTGTAACTAATTGTGTTCCCTCTGGTCCATAAACAGGAAGTTTTCCTTCTCTATTTTGAGTTACCCATGAATAAAGATGAAAATCAGCCAAATCAGAAATATGGTCTGAATGCAGGTGAGTAAACAGTACGGCATCTAAATTACCTAGATCTATCTGCCAATTTATTAGATTTTGCCTACTTCCATCTCCGGTATCCACAATAAACATATGGTCTGGTGTTTTGATCATAATACATGGCTCAGCTCTTCCTTTACCAGGTAATGGACCTCGTGATCCACAGACAAGTCCAATAATATAATCACCTTCAAAGGTAACTAATTTATCTTGATTATTTAACTGAGATTCAAAAATTAAGTCGATAAAGAAATTTTGAACTGATGTATTTCTTATTCCAAAGAACCCAACAACAAATATTAAGATTGCAACTATTAAGAAATAATAGATTTTCCTCATAGTTAATTACCAGAAACCTTTCTGGATGTAATAAGCAATATTGCAACAAGAACAATTTCAATAATAATAAATTGTGTTGCAAAAGTTGCATCATGCGCTGCCCACGATATGACTCTAAATATTGCTGTAACACTTAAAAGCATTGCAGGAGCATAAAACCAAATACTTTTTAGAGTATAAGCTGCAAGTATCATCATCAAACCAATGCAAAAGAAATAACTTCCAACATCGCCAATCAGACTGCTTCGACCTAATCCTTCTGGAATTACTAATATACCAAAATTTGCTCCAGCATCGTAAGGGGATATTATCCAAACAAGACCAAGTACAATAAATATAAATCCGTTTATTGTATTTAGAATAATTAAAAATTTATTCATGATGACTCCTCTATTATTTTCATAATTCTTTGTGCTGTTTCATGGCCTGAATTTTGATTTTGGCCAGTTACAAATCGTTTTTCATCATCAACAACTACATGATAAGCAAACTGGTCAAGAAATTTGGTTTTAGCTTCAAACAATGCGCCTGCTTTTTTTAATTCTTCTTCTGGATGTAATGGTGTCATTGTAATATTAAGTTCTTTAACTTGTTTGTCAGTTACACCAGTCATTTTCCTTCCAGCAATGAGAATGTTGCCGTTTTTATCTTTTGAATTAATTAACCCTAAAGGACCATGACAAATTGCACCTATAATACTCCCTGAGTAATATGCTTTAGAAATTCCTGCAGCTAAGGTATCTGAAAAGCCCAAGTCATATGCAGCTCCCCATCCACCAGCAAGAAATACAATATCATACACAGAGAAATCTATTTCATTAATATTGATTGAATTGTTAAGTTTGTTTACCGCCTCAGCATCCTTATAAAATCTTTTATCAGATGAAGACCTCACGAAATATGATGTTGTTTGTGGATCCACTGGAATTTCTCCACCTTTGATACTTGCAATATCAACACTTATGTTAGCATCTATAAATTCGAAATAGGGAGCAGTTAATTCAGAACTCGCGAGACCCGAGGGCTTACCAGATGACTCTCCCGGATAATTTAAAACCCCATGACTTGTTGCAATTATAAGAGCTTTTTTTCCAGATAAATCAAATGTATTTCCCTCATAGTCTGGATGTAAACCCAAGTTTTTAAGAATATATGGCAAAAGAATAATTACTGTAATGACGATAAAAATTAGAGATAATAAAGTTTTTCTAACTGTTGATTGATACATAATTTTCTTACTTAAGTTTCATTAAAAATAGTAACTTTAACTCTTCAATAAGTCTTTCTTCTTTCGTATTATTAAATTTGGTCATACGAAACCATGCTGCGTATGAAATTAGGGTATCAATAAGATTTTGTTTATCTTTGTTAATCATTTTAATTTCAGGTATTAAATCTTCGAATCTCTGTCTCAAAATATGATTAAATTTTATAAATCCTGTTCTTATTGCACTAGAATTGTTTAAACTTGTAATAGTTAAATTAAATACGTGCTGGTATGTGTTATATAAATAAAAACGCTCTTTAATTACATGTTCAATTCTCTGATCTTTGCTGTTTTGTTTTGGATTATTTTTTGCAATATAGCTCTCAAGATCGTGTAAATAACGACGATTTACTTCCTCAATTAATCCTTCCATATCGTCAATGTGTCTAAAAACAGTTCTTATTCCAACTCCAGATTTTACAGCAATTTCCTGAGCGGTTGGGATTTGACCGTTATTATTTTTTCTTAATAAAGAAATAGTGGCTGCAACAATTTTATTTAATGTTGTTTTACTTCTGTTGATGCGTCCATCGTTAACAATTGGTGTAATTACCATAGATAAAAATTATCTATTGACAGTGTTTATGTCAATACTTTAGGCTTTATTAAAAATATAAAATTCGTGAATAGAATTACAGAAATACTTGGTTCTAAATATCCAATTATACAGGCCCCAATGGGATGGATTGCAAGAAGTGCATTAGCTTCAGCGGTTTCTAATGCTGGAGGGTTTGGAATTATTGAAACTTCATCAGGTGAGCTTGAGGAGTGTAAGCAGGAAATCAAAAAAATGAGTACACTCACCAATCGACCTTTTGGTGTGAATCTTCCAATTCTTTTTTTACGTGATGAAAGTATGATCAATTTGGTTATCGAAGAAAAAGTAAAATTTGTAACTACATCTGCTGGTGATCCAGCAAAATATATTCACATATTAAAAGATGCAGGCATTAAAGTCTTTCATGCTGTACCAAGTTTGGCAGGTGCGTTAAAAGCGATAAAAGCTGGTGTGGATGGCTTGGTAGTTGAAGGGACTGAGGGGGGCGGATTTAAAAATCCTGAAGAAGTTGGACTTTACGTATTATTGCAGTCTATTAGAAAGCATTCTGATATACCGATGGTTGCGGCTGGAGGTATAGTTGATGGCATAGGAATGGCCGCAGCATTTGCAGCAGGAGCTGAGGGAATACAAATGGGGACTAGGTTTGTATCATCTAAAGAAAGTCCGGTTCATCAAAATTATAAGCAAGCAATTTTAGATTCAGACGAACAAGGAACTTACATATTAAATAAAAAATCCAAACCTTGTGTTCGTGCAATTAAAACTGACTTCACTCACGGTATTTATGAAAAAGGTGAAATGGATATGTCCGCAATGTTTGGTATTAAGAAACTTTATTTTGAGGGTGACATGAACGCAGCACCAGCATTGGCAGGTCAATCGATGGGCTTAATTGATGAGATCAAAGGCGTTGAAGAAATTATCAATGAAACAATTTCGCAGTTTAATGACGTGTGTAAAAAAATGGGAAATCACAATTTTGCAAATTAAATGAAGTTCATCAGCCTATTACCCACGGAAGCAAACAACAATTATCAGGGTTTAAAGTTTGCACTTTGGTTTTTTTATTTATATCTCGCATTAGTAGCGTTCAGATCGTTTACTCACATGTTCGCTCAAGATGCTGGTTTAAATTCAATTGCTTCAATTATAATTTTTCCGGAGGTTAATAATTTAAATCCTAATACTGTAATTTATCTTATAGGTTCTTTATGGGGTGGATCACAGATCGTAGTACTTTTTATATCAATTATAATTCTTATAAAATATAAAAGCCTTTTATCATTAGCCTGGCTAGTTTTCGTATTTGATAACATATTAAGAATTATAACGATGACGATACATAATTTAGATCAGGATTATCTCACTTCAACTGCCCCAGGAGGTTTAGTTGGGACAAGCGTCATGTTATTTGTTACACTTCTAATGTTTTTTATCTCGACCATTGAAAGGAAACAGAAATGAAAGTAGAGAATCGTGTTTTTCCAAATAGAGAACAAATGAAAGGTTTTTTTGAGAATACGGATGACAATGAACCAATATACATGCTCAATCTTCTCAAGTTTAAAGAGAAAGCGGAATATAAAGATGGGAGAGAAACCAATCTAACTGGAAGAGAGGCTTATACAATTTATGCTGAGTTTATGGATAAACATCTAAAGGAAATTGGAGGGGAATTAGTTTTGCATACAGATGTAAAACGTTTAGCGGTTGGTAAAGTTGAGGAATTATGGGACGTTGTTGCTATTGCAAAATGGCCTTCAAGAAAAATAATGGGTGAAAATATGATGCCCAGTGATCCAGAATATCTTGAAGCTTATCAGCACCGCGAAGCAGGATTAGCAGGCCAATTAAACATTGAAACAAAAGAAATTAATGATTGAATTATATACTTCACCTACACCAAATGGATATAAGATTTCAGTAGCTCTTGAAGAGTTGGAAATACCTTACAATGTTCATGTCGTGAATTTACAAGCCGGTGAGCAAAAGAAGCCGGAATTTTTAGCAATGAATCCCAACGGGCGTATCCCTGTCATAGTTGATACTGAAAACGATAACCTTTCAATAATGGAAAGTGGTGCACAACTAATTTATTTAGCTGAGAAAGCAGGCAAATTATTGCCTACAGAGTCAATTGCACGTTCAAAAGTTATTCAGTGGTTAATGTTTCAAATGGGAGGAATTGGTCCGATGATGGGGCAGGCCAATGTTTTCTTTCGTTATTGGCCTGGAGAAAAAATACAACCAGCAATTGACCGCTATCAAAACGAAGGAAGACGCTTGTTTGAAGTTATGGAGACACGTTTAAAAGATAATGAGTTTCTCGCTGATGATTTTAGTATAGCTGATATTGCAAATTGGTGTTGGGTAAGAACATATAAATGGTCAGGTGTGAATATCGATGGTCTTGAAGGTGTAAAAAGATGGATGCAGATGATGGAAGATAGACCGGCTTGCAAAAAAGGTGTTGCAGTACCAATTGATATTATGGAGTTGATGAGAAATATGAAACAGTCAAAAGATCTAACCGATACTGGTTCAAAAATTATTCAGAAGTAGGAGGATAATGATGAGCTTACCAAATCCATTAGTTGTTCTCGGCGGTGTTGGCTCACCCTATACGCGTAAGATGCTCTCATATCTTAGGTATAAACGCATTCCTCATAAAATGATTTGGGGAGACCCTTCAAAATATCTTGATCAAGAGGGTATTGAAAAGCCCAAGCCTGGATTACTGCCAACATTTGTCCTACCTGATGAAAATGGAAATTTAAAAGCTGTAACAGATTCGACTCCGTTAATAAGAAGGATTGATAAAGAGGTTAGTAGGCGAAGCACTATTCCATCTGATCCTGCACTTGCGTTTATAAATTATTTAATTGAAGATTTTGCTGATGAGTGGGGGACGAAATATATGTTTCATTATAGATGGCATGATCAAAAAGATGCTGAAAATGCAGGAACAATTTTACCTCTTCAAACCGTAGGAATGATGCCAAATGAAATGCTAGATAATTTAAAGGGAATGATAAGCAAAAGGCAAATAGACAGGTTATGGGTAGTGGGTTCCAACAATGATACAGCTCCTATCATAGACGCAAGTTTCAGACGTTTATTGGGTATACTTGAGAAACATTTCACATCAACACCTTATTTGATAAGCAATAGACCCTCATCAAGTGATTTTGCAATGTATGGTCAACTGTCTCAACTTGTAAACTTTGATCCCACGCCAAGAGAAATTTGTCATGAAGTATCTCTTAGGACAGTCGCGTGGGTTGGTTTAATTGAAGATCAATCTGGTATTGAGGTAGATGATGAACAATGGGGATCAATTGATACTTTACCGTCAACGGTAAAGGAATTACTTGCAGAAATTGGTAAGGGTTATGTGCCTGCACAACTAGCAAACGCTAAAGCAATAGAAAATGGCGATAAAGAATGGCAAACAGAGATTGATGGATGTCTGTGGAAACAAAAATCATTTCCTTACCAGGCAAAGTGTTTAAAGTGGCTTAACGAAGAATATAAAATGCTTGAAGATAATGATCAGATAAAAGTGAATGATCTTCTTAAAGATACTGGATGTGAAAGGTTAATATTTTAGATATGAAAGTAGATTTATATTTCTCTTTTAGAAGCCCATACTCTTATTTAATCCTACCACGTATCGTTTTGTTAAGAGATAAGCACGGTGTTGATATAAATTTTAAACAAGTCTATCCGTTAGCAATAAGAGAACCAGAATTCTTTAAAGGTAAGAACTTATTTACATATTTTCTTCTAAAACGATTTGATTATTTTTTACAGTCAAAAAAACTAGGCATGGTATTTAAAACACCAAATCCAGATCCAATAAAACAAAATATGCTAACCGGTAAAATTTCTGATGATCAGCCACGTATATTTAAATTATGTCATTACTGTCAGGCAATAGAAAAAGATAGACAACTTGATTTTGCCGTAGAAGTTTCAAGTAAGATTTGGAGTGGCATGAAGAATTGGAATTCTGATGATTCAATTTCTGAGTCATCATCAAAATTAGGCTTAAATCATAATGATATTGAAAAAAAACGAACTGAGGCTGAGCAAAGCTTGATTGATGAAATAAAATTAAACCAAAAGGAACAATTAGAAGCAGGTCATCATGGAGTTCCATTAACAGTCTATAAAGACAAGTTTTTCTTCGGGCAAGACCGATTCAATGATCTTTTAAGATCATTAAAAAAAGATGGACTTGAGTTATAGTATATTTAACGAATTGTCTTAACTTTTATTGAGCTGAAATCCCTCTTATCCTCTCAGATCTTCTCCTTAACAACTCAGTCACAATCAGGATTAATGTTGAAAGCACAATTAGGCATGTAGCGACAGCCATGATCGTCGGGCTGAGCTGTTCTCTTAAACCAGTCCACATTTGAAGTGGGATAGTTGTAAGATTTCTATCTCCTCCTGCCACGAATAGAATTACGACAATTTCATCAAAAGAAGTTACAAATGCAAATAAAGCACCAGAAATTATGCCAGGTGTTATTAGAGGCAATGTAATTTTAAAAAAAGTATTAGTTGGTGTGCTGCCGAGACTTGATGCTGCACGTGTAATACTGTCATCAAATCCACTTAAAGTTGCAGTAACTGTTATTACAACAAATGGTGTACCTAAAATAATATGTGCAATGACGATGCCAGGAAAAGTTGCAGCTAACCCCAATTTTGCAAGTGAAAAAAAGATAGCTGAGCCAGAAATAATCAGTGGAATAATCATTGGTGAAATTAGTACACTCATGATTAATTGTTTGTAAGGCATGTAACGACTGCTTAGACCCAATGCTGCAACAGTTCCAAGTACGGTCGCTCCAATTGTTGAGAAAAATGCATAGTAAACACTGTTTCGAGCTGCTATTCCCCAAGGATTTTTTGTTCCATAAATCATATCTTCATACCACCTCAGTGAGAAAGCTTCTGGCTGCAATGCAAGCATACCGTCAGAAAAGTGGATATATTGCTCAGCATTGAATGATAATGGTATGATCACAAAAAGAGGTGCAATCAAAAATACGAAAACTGCAGTACAAATTACTAAATAAGAATAGTGCCAAACTCTGTATCTCATTTCTGTATATTTTGGTAATGCCATATTATCCAAGCCTCATGTTATCTATGCCAACAATCTTGTTGTACAGCCAGTATACCACTAGCACTGCTATTAAAAGAACTGTTGCCATCGCCGTTGCAAGAGACCAGTCTAGTGATTGCTGCATGTGATATGCTATTCTATTACTAATTAAAATTCCTTTCGCTCCACCAACCAATGCAGGTGTTATGTAATAACCAATCGCTAAAACAAATACTAAAATTGATCCTGCACTAATTCCTGCGTATGTCAGAGGAAAATATATTTTTCTAAAAGCGTGAAAAGGTGTTGCACCCATTGACGTTGCAGCGCGCATTAAACTTGGTGAAATTGTTTTCATTACACTATAAAGAGGCAAAACCATGAATGGCAATAGGATTTGTGTCATTGCAATGAATGTACCTGTCATATTATACATTAGCTCAAGTCTCGACTCGTCTGCAACAAATCCAAGCGACACTAAGGTATCATTTAACACTCCTTGTTTTTGTAATAGAACCATCCAACTGGATGTTCTAACAAGTAGTGATGTCCAGAAGGGCAAAAGGACACAGATCATCAATAGATTTGAATAACGAGTTGGTAAGACTGAAAGTAAGTGTGAAATCGGGTAAGCTAAAATAAAGCAGCAAAAAGTTACTCCAACGGCAACAAATATTGTTCGTAGCCACAAGGTTACATTAATTCTAAGCTTTTCAGGAATCCTTTCAATCGAGCCATCAAACTTTTGTTCATAATCAAATGTCGTTAAATATTTTCGAAAATGATAAGCGTCAGTTCCTCTTTTTAATGCTTGCCAATATTCAATGTCACCCCATTTTTTATGCACATCAATGAATTGGTCTAGAAAGTTAGCATTTTCATCAAAGTTTTTAAGTTTACGTGACGTCTTTTTAATAAGACTTGTAAAGCCACCTTTTTCATAGTTTAAACGAGTTGCAATCTTACCGTGGTATTTATTTTCTACAGCAGTCTTTAATTCATAATAAAATGTTGATGTTACATCCTCACCAGGCATTTCACTGCCATCCCATGTTTGCATGACCTCGTGTGTTTCTGTAAGAAATGAGTTCATTTCAGCGTTATCTATGCTTCGCCCCAACATTTGGAAAATAGGAATTACGTATGCAAAAACAATGAAGAACAGAAGCGGTGCGGCCAGTAAAAAAGCAGTAGTTCTGCGTCTTCTCTCAACTTTTTTGAGTTTGACGGATAGAAGTTCTCCATCCGAGGTTCTTATTTCGGCAGTCATATTTAAAAGGATACTTAATTTGAGGTACTTGGGCAACCCATAGGTTGCCCAAGTTTAAACCTTATAGGTTAGCTTTCCAAGCTTCCCAAGCGTCGTTGATTTCAGTGTTGTTATCAGCGTACCACTCAGGGTTCATAAGAACGTAGTTCTCAGTATTTGCTGGAGCAGTAGGCATGTGAGGCATAATCTCAACAGCACCTGCTTGCTCAGAATAGAACCACGGCTCATCAGCCATGATCACATCAAGAGATGAGATACGGAAAGGAGCGTAAGCAATGTGCTTAGCACTTCCAGCTAAACCTTCAGAACTAGTGAAGTACTGAAGAGCTTTCATAGCTTCTTCTTGGTTTGGTCCACCTTTAACAAGTACGAAGTACTCATAGTCAAGGATCTGACCATCCCATACCATTTTCATTGGTGAACCTTCGTTCACGATGGCATTGAAGTGACGTCCATTCCATCCAGTAGCCATGATAGCTTCACCAGATACTAACTGCTCAGGTGGTTGTGCACCAGCTGACCAGAAAATGCATCCACCGTTAGGGTTTGTGCAAAGATCTGTAAGCTTATCAAGGGCTCTATCAATTCCATTATCTTCCATGTAGTCATACACATCAGATGCAGGAACACCATCAGCAACTAGAGCAAACTCTAAGTTTGACATAGCTGAAGAGTAGATAGATCTTACTCCTGGATATTTATCTGGGTTAAAGAAGTCCTCCATTGAATCTGGATAACTTCCATCAAAATTTACATTGTCAGTGTTGTAAGCGTAGTTCCATGAATAAAGAATGTTACCCACAGCACAATCACTAGGCATTGGAGCAAAAAAATCGTCACTTGCTTTCATACCGTTAACACCAGCAGGGAAGTCGTTATCGAAATCGAATTCTACAAACAATCCTTCGTCACAACCGATAATTGTATCACGTGCATACACATCGATAATGTCCCAAGTAATCGCTCCAGACTCGACCTGAGCTTTAATTTCACTCAAACCTCCACTGTAGTCGATCCAGTTTACTTGAACGCCACTCATTTCTTGATATGGGTCCCCGTAACCTAGCTTTTGACTTTCTGTATAAGCGCCTCCCCATGACACCACGTTTACTTCCGCGGCTGTAGCCATAGATGGAGCCACCAATAAAGCAGCCAAAGAGATTAGTTTAGTTAATCTAGACATGATTAATCGTCTCCTTTTTTTATATAAAGAAATATTACACAAGGCCTTGAGCAAAAACGCAACAAAAAAAAAGATTATTTTTCAACAAATTAATATTGAATCTACATGTAGTATCAAAGAATTAGTAATCTAAAGCTCTGCAGTCATGAGATGACCAGCCAAGGTCCAATTTATCGCCTACGTTAAGCTTTAAATCACTACTCGCGTTTGGAACTTTTAAAATAAAGTCATCATTACCAAGAAGATTTACACGTACTCTTGTATGGTCACCATGGTAGATAATCTCGCGGATCTCACTTGTGAATTTATTTTCAAGTTGTTCATTTGGGTCAATACTCACTCGCTCGGGTCTAAGAGAAATTCTGGATTTTTCTCCAGAAGAGCTCACAGCAATAGGATTGGCAACAATAGTTTCACCAGAGTCAGTTTCAATCTTTGCTGAACCAGATGCGATTTCTTTTACAGTTCCAGTGAAAGTATTATTTTCTCCAATAAAGCTTGCAACAAACGAATTCACTGGCGTTTCATATAATTCATTTGGTCCAGAAAGCTGTTGAACCTTACCGTCATTAAAAACAGCAATTCGGTTTGACATGGTCAGAGCTTCACCTTGATCATGTGTAACATAAACGACAGTCACTCCTAATGACTCGTGAATGTGCTTTAATTCATATTGCATACTCTCTCGTAAATTTTTATCAAGAGCTCCAAGAGGTTCATCCATTAATACAAGTTTAGGATCAAACACAAGCGCGCGAGCAACAGCAACTCTCTGTTGCTGACCACCAGATAGTTGAGCGGGCATCCTGTTTTCAAAACCTGTTAATGAAACCATTTTCAAAGTTTTATTAATTCTCTCTTCAATTTCTGATTTATCCACTTTTCTTACTTTAAGAGGAAAGGCTAAATTTTCATAAACCGATAAATGAGGAAATAAAGCATAATTTTGAAACACCATGCCGATGCCACGTTTGTGAGGTGGGATATTGTTTATCGGACGTCCATCAAAATATATCTCTCCATTCGTAGGAGTTTCAAAACCTGCAAGCATCATGAGAGTTGTTGTTTTGCCAGATCCAGATGGCCCAAGTAAGGTAAGAAATTCGCCTTCTGCAATATCTAAGTCGAGTCCTTTAACTACAAGCTCTTTTCCATCATAACTTTTATCGACTTGTTCAAATTTAACAAAATCAGACTTTTTTGAATTCATGTCGGTAAGACTAAGGTAAAAATAGTTGGGAATCTAGGAATTTTTGAACTAAATTAAAGCTGACCTTATTACAAAAATAGATCAGTATTTAACAAGAAAGACTCTAACTTATGAAAAAATACCAGCACTATATTAACGGTGAATGGACCGATGCCTCAAGCAAAGACCTTATTCCAGTTATTAATCCTGCGAATGAAGAGGTCATTGGTGAAGTAACTTGTGCAAAAGATGAAGATATTAATCAAGCGGTAGAGTCTGCTAAAAAAGCATACGAGTCTCGAATTCTTGTAGATATGAATCCGATGGAACGTGCAAAACTTATGCGACGCATTGCTGAAGAGCTTCGCAAGGTCAGTAAAGAAGGTGGGGCATTACTTTGTTCAGAAAATGGGAAACTACTTGCCGCTTCTGAATATGAATTTGTTGATGCAGCAAACTACTTTGATTACTACAGTGGCTTAACAGATAAAATCGAAGGCCAAACTATTCCTGTAAACAGTCAGGTTATGGATTATACAGTTTATGAACCTTATGGAGTGTCAGGACATATTGTTCCTTGGAATTTTCCCATTGCAATGATCGCTCGTTCTTTGGCGTGTTCGTTTGCAGCAGGAAACTCTACAGTCATAAAACCTGCAGAATTAACACCTTTAGCAACCACATCTTATTTTGCCCAAGCAATTCATAATGCTGAAGTTCCAAAAGGCTTAATAAACATAGTCACGGGTTATGGAAGTGAAGCTGGAGCTGCGCTGACTGCCCATCCGGACGTCGCTCAAATAACTTTTACTGGGTCTGTAAAAACTGGAAAAGCAATTTTACATGCTGCTGCTGAAAGAGCTGTGCCTGCTGTTGTTGAGTTGGGAGGAAAATCTGCTGCTGTTGTTTTACCAGATGCGGATATTGATAAAGTTGTTAATGCAACCAAGGTTGGAATTTTCAGCCAGGCTGGACAAATTTGTTCTGCAATGTCGAGAATGATAGTCCATAAATCCATTAAAGATGAAGTGCTCGAGAAATTATCAAAGTTAGCAGCTTCGATAAAAGTAGGTCCCGGTGACGAAGAAGGTGTTGACCTAACTCCTGTCATATCTGAAGAACAGTTACAAAAAGTTGAAAATTACGCACGTTCCGGTTTACAAGCGGGTGCAAAAGCCGTTTCAGGTGGAAACAGAGTAGATAGAAAAGGTTTCTTCTTTGAACCCACAATTTATTCAGATGTTAAGCCCGATATGACAATTGCACAGGAAGAAATTTTTGGACCATTCTTATCTGTTTTAGATTATGAAGATCATGAAGAAGCAATCCATATTGCAAATGACACAGATTATGGTTTAGCGGCTGGTGTGTTTACTAAAGATGTTGACATGGCCACAAAAACAGCTTCACGTTTAAATGGTGGTCAAGTTTACGTGAATAGTTGGTTCACAGGAAGTATCGCAACTCCATTTGGAGGCTATAAACAATCAGGTTACAGTCGTGAGAAAGGCCAACAAGCAATTAAAAGCTACCTGCAGTTGAAGAACGTTGGTATACAACTTTAAATATTAATCGTTATCTCGAAGACCAGCCCCAGCCCCAGTTTGTTTTGATTGTTCTGTTTCCTCAACAAAGGTCTCTGTTGACAACTCATATAGCTCATTCCAAGTTTTGCTGGAAAAACTATCTTCATTTTCTAAAATATTGATTTTCACTGTATTAGCTTTTTTAATAATTAAAGATTTGATTTGATGATCAGCAAGTACACATATGTTTAGATTGCATTCTGTATTGATATCATCAATAGAAATTTCAATTCTCTTACCAATTAAATATGAAAGTTTATTTACGAAAGGTAAAAGTAACAATGGATAATTCAGGTTTATAAATTTTAATGCCTTTATTTCATCTACAGATTTGTAGTTATCAATTAATTTCAATCCTGTATAGATAGGGCAGAGACTTTTATCACTCAATTTATTAGTTTTTTCAATTTGCTTTGGACCTTCTGGTTCAATGCCTTTGATGGTTTTAAAATAATTATTTAAATTTTCTACTCCAGAAATTCCAAACATCTCTATTGAACTTATACATTTACCAACTTCCTCTGCTACTCCCCATGAATAACCAACCGCTCTTGCAGCTCTCTTTGATATGGTATTAATTTCACTTGATGATTGCATTAATTGTAAATCCATGTGTCATTTGATTTGTTTATTTCGTGCATCAATGGCGCTCCCTGATACATGCAAATTCTCAGCCACTTATCCGATCGAGGATCAAATTTTTGGGCTCCAAAAAAAGATAGTTTTAGTCTAAGCATATCAATAGGCGTCAACTCTGAACCAATAGAGTTGTCTTGAATTTCTGCGTAAGGCAACTTTTCGACAATGTGGCACCTTCTAACAACATGTCTTAGGTCGCTATTTTCCGCTAAAAATTTAGATAATTCTTCATTTTTATAAGATGATAATCTTGCATGAAGTTCTTTAATATCTCTTGCAATCGCTAGAGGTTGCTCTAATTCCGATCCCGGCTCGTGATAGCGACGCGCCAGTCGAGGCTCTTCCTTATTTTTTGAAATATACCAAAAATTTTCATTACTTTTATCTATTGAGAAGTCCATTCTAATTATATCTGGGTAAGATTTTTCAATTAATGATTTTAATTGATCTGTGCTTCTATTTGTAGGTATATCAAAATATTGATCTTCATCAGAACTCATTTGTGGAACTAGTAAATTAATAATGTTATCGTATGGTTCCATCATGAGAGAAACTATATACTCTAAGCCCTCATGAGTTAAATTCTTCTCAACCCACTTATACATTTCATCCCAAAAATATTCTTCATCAAAAGTTATATTGCAGAGATAGTTCTCCTCAAATTTTTTAATATCTTCTTTTAATTGAGTAATTTTTATATTTTGATAGTTGCTTTCTGTATTCCAATTTTTTATATTTTTCTTTGATAGTTCTAAGAATTTTTTAAACATTTCAATATCATTGTTTGATACATTTTTAATTTCTCTAATTTGCTTTAAAGCTTCCTCTCTCACATAAATCCATTGATGTAGAAGAGCAGGATGATTAATAATAAAGGGAGCCATTCCAAGCCCAGTTGAGTTGCCAATACCAAGTTGCCTGGACAATTCAAGGTCTAGTTTAACAGATTTATTGGGATTTTTTTTATAAGCAATGTGATTAACTTGATCAAACGTAAACTGACGTACCAAATAAACAAGCATCATTTCAATTCTAAATGGACCATTTATTTCAGGACGGTCTTTAATTCTATATCGATCTGCTAAACCAAACTTACCTGACCCATAAACGGCAGTGGTTCTATAAAGGTAGCCAACTTCAGTAAGTAGTTTTTTATCAGGCTGTGTTCCATTTGATAGACTATCAATTACATGGTTGAAAACTCTAACAGATCGATTTGCTCTTGATAAAGCAAGTTCTTTAAATGAACATCTTCCCACTTCTTGTTTTGGGACATTTTCACGAAGTCTTTCAATATCATCTTTACTAGGAAGTCCATCATGAATTACAAATGCTGCATCCCATTTAGTGGCTATCACTCGATCAGATCTTTCAGCGTCATCTAATTTATTTGCAAAGCATACAAGAGAGTATGTGCGCTCCTTATTTGAAACAGAATAAACAGCAGTTCCATAACCTTCTTTATCAAGCTCAAAGATCTGGCTTTTAAACTCCCAATCCTTAAATTCTCTTATAAAACTTCTTAAAAATGATAGCTTAGATTGATGGAAACAACCTAATCGACTGAGCTTCATGATTTGGTTTGGATCTCTGTGTTGAACATTTATTGTCATATATTAACCAATATAGTTTTTATAAAAATTAAACCAATTATTGCCTAAGATGCCATTTGTCTCATCTTTATTAAACCCCACACTTTTTAATCCATTCGCAATATTGTCAAAGCCAGTAGCATTTTTGAACCATTTTGGCTGTTTTGGAAAAGCTGAATTATCTTTTGAGCCTTCACCATAATCTTTTGTCTTAGTCCAAGTTCCGTTTCGCATCCAATCTACCACTGAGTCAGGTTGGTTTAAGCATAAATCAGATCCAATACCAATATGCTCTACTCCCATAATGTCGGCAGTGCGGGCAACCATTTCACAAAAGCTCGCAAGAGTACAATATGTGCCGTTCGACAGATGATGGGGGTAAAGTGAGAGTCCAATCATTCCATTTGATTGACTCAATTCTCTAAGTAATGTTTCAGATTTATTTCTTTTTGCCTCATGCCAGAAAGAGGGGTTGGCATGTGTTATGGCAATGGGCTTATCAGAAATTTCAATTGCATCCAAAGTAGATTTTTCTGCTGAGTGCGACATGTCAACTATGATTCCAACACGATTCATTTCTTTAATTACTTCTTTACCCATTCTAGTAACGCCACTATCATTTTCTTCGTAGCAACCTGTAGCTAATAAAGACTGATTATTGTAAGTTAATTGCATAAATACTGTTCCCATTTTGTGAACAGCTTCAACCAAATTTATATCATCCTCAATAGGTGAACAGTTTTGAAAACCAAAGAAAATAGCAGTCTTATTTTCTGCATTAGCTTTTTCAATATCTTTATACGACTTACCGTGAAAAATTAGTTTATTGAATTTCTCAAAATTAGTGTCCCATTCTTCAATATTTTTTTTAACTTCATCATAGTCTTCATGATATGCAATTGTGACATGAACGGCATCTAATTTTGCTTGCCTATTAATCTTAAATACATCTTCATTCCAATTACAATATTGAAGATTATCGATTCTATAATTCATAAAATAGTTTTTGAGTTATAACTCTTACTTATCTCTTACCAAGGGTCCAATGCAAACAAATAAATTGCAATTTTTACCTAATTTTCTCTATTTTTTTTAGAAAACTGCGACAATTTAAGCATGGTTCATTCTCTGTAGATCTTTTAATTATCATAGAAAATACTATATTAAACTTGGATACTAGCAAAAAAAATGTACACACCTATTAACCAATATATTGAAAGGCTTGAGAATATCTCGTTTGACGTTGATAAATTAAATGAAGCTGTTAGCGATTTAATAAAGATCAGACCTTTTGAAAATTCTGAACAAAAACCAGGCATGCTTAAATCAAATGCTATTTGCCTTAATTATGATGAGAAAGAGCTGGATGAATGGTTTGGTGGCAATATTAGAGGTAAATATTGGACTAAACCAGATTCGTCATTTGAAGAAATGGAGAGGGAGCCATACATTGATGAAACAAGGTACACGCTCTTTAACCCAAAATTAAACAATACTTACTTCAAGTATGTTTATGAAAAAATAAATGAGTTTTTTGAAATAGGCAGATGTCGTGTGATTAAAATGCCACCACGCACCACTTTAAGTTGGCATAGAGATCCGGAAAGAAGACTTCATATAGCAATCAAAACCAATTACGGAGCTCGAATGTTCATTGAACATACTGGCCATCATATCCCTGCTGATGGAAATATTTATTTAACTGATAACACTAAATATCACACAGCTATTAATGGTGGAGAAGAAGATAGAATTCACCTGGTAGCTACTGTTCTAGGCACAAAATAATTTTAACAATCAATTATATTTTTACGCATCCAACTTGTTTTGTTTGCTTCGCCTACTTGACTAAATTCTTTTAACTCACGTTTCTTTAATTTTACATACTTCGAGACAACTTTTGCGCCAATTGACTTCTTAACAACTGCGTCATTGCTAAATTTTTTAATAGCTTTCTCTAGACTGTTTGGTAGTTTTTTCACCCTTTTTAGTTTGTGACCCTGTGTATACATATTGATATCAAGGCGTTTTCCAGGGCTTCGTTTGTTTTTCATTCCATCGAGACCCATTGCTATAATTCCTGATTGAAGCAGGTAAGGGTTAACGGCACCATCTGCAGCTCTAAATTCAAATCGTCCTTCATCTGGAATTCGTATCATATGTGTACGGTTATTTCCTGAGTACGTTACAGCAGTTGGAGAATAAGTTGATCCAGAATTTGTTGTTTTTGCATTTAATCGTTCATAACTGTTAAGACACGGATTTAGCCATGCAGCAAAAGAGTCTACCGATTTCATTATACCGCCAATGAATTGATAACCTATTTTTGATAGACCTAATTCGTCAGAAGAGTCATGAAATAAATTTTTTTTCTTTTTTTTATCCCATACTGACACATGTGCATGACAACCATTGCCTGTCAGTTGACTAAATGGCTTGGGCATAAATGTCGCTCTCAATCCATGCTTTTCAGCAATTGATTTTACCATAAACTTAAAGAATACGTGACGATCTGCAGTTGTGAGACAATCTGTATAGTCCCAATTCATTTCAAACTGACCGTTTGCATCTTCGTGGTCATTTTGATAAGGGTTCCAGCCCAATTTAATCATAGAGTCACAAATTTCACTCAATACATCAAAGCGTCTCATTAAAGCAGCAACATCATAGCAAGGCTTTAAAGCATCATCGCGAGCGTCAGCAACTTCACTGCCATCTTCATTTAAGATAAAAAATTCACATTCAACGCCAGTCTTCATCGTAAGGTCTAACTTATCTAAATTTTCAATTTGGTTTTTTAAAATCACACGGGGACACTGATCCATCAATTTATTGTTCATAACCAGGTCACTTGCTAACCAACCAACATCAGGTTGCCAAGGTAATTGAATGAGGCTATCTGGATCAGGCAAAGCAAACATATCAGGTTCAGAAAATGAAAGATCCAAGTGCGTTGCAAATCCTCCAAAGCCCGCACCTGTTTTCTGCATTTCTCCAATAGCTCGAGTAGGCACGAGTTTTGCCCTTTGCACTCCAAAAAGATCAACAAATGTGACTAAGAAATATTTGATTTTCTTTTGCTTTGCGATTTTTTTTAAGCTTTTGAACATTGAAATAATTATGCGCAGCATTGATGATTATTCAATAGGTAAATGTTTGTTGATATTTAAGTAAAAAAAACCCATATTGGGTATAATTAAGAATGAATCCTAATTTAAAAAAAATAAGAGACTCTGTCGTAGAGCACACTCTAAAGTTGGACGATGACCAACTTGCATTATTGTTATTAATTCAACTTTCTCGTCATCAAAATCTATTCATTCACGAACCGTCAGATTGGGAAGATAGTCCAACAGGTTGGATTACAAAAGATCAAAGACTGCAAGATGAAGTAATTGCTATTTTGTCTTTTATAATACTTTTTTCATTTACAAATGCATACCACGATGAAGATTTATTCAAAGAACATAGAAATGAAATTTTAGCAATGCATCCAGAAGATTTTCTTAATAATTCAATTTATCAGTCATCATTTACTCAATTCATTGGTAAAAAAATTACGATCAGTTCACTTTCAGATCATTTCAATATTCCAAAAGAAAGTATGAGAAGATATTTAAATTCAGTTTTAGAAAGTGATTTGATAACCAAGAATTCAAAATATGGATATCTTGTAAATTTTGACGCTTATCAAGCATATATATTTACGAATTCATTAAGTAATATTTACAAATCAGTAATGCGCTCATTGAATGATTTTATAGTAAATCTTGAAGATTATTTTGAAATTAATTTTAATTTAAAGCCTCTAACTTCAATCAATGCAAAAAAATTTTCACAATCTAAATGGAACAGGGTACGATTGCATTTATATCACTTCTGGGTAAGAATTCTTACATTAGAAGGTAGCGATCAATCACTTTTACCAGCTGATCGTATAATACTCTCAGCTGCGGTATATTTTAAAAACAGACACGGTATATTAAAGTATAAATCCATTGAAGATTTATATGAGAGTGGACATCTTCTTCCAACAAACCTATCTTCAATTTCTGAGGCAGCAAAAATGCCTCGTGAAACTGTAAGACGATCTAGTAAGAAATTAATTGAATTGAAACATCTTGAAAAAAAAGGGAGAAATATTTACCGAGTTAATTACCCAAAACTCAATGGAGAGGTAGATATTTTTTTAAAATTTAAAGAATTAAATTTTACAGAAATGATGAACTTTTATTTCAATATTTATGAGGATATAACGAGTTAAATTGAACACATTAGAATGACTTCTTCATTACAAGTAAGCTCAGCGTCAATAATTGAGCTATTCTCTGAACTTAATTGAGTATCAAGTTCTTCTAACATCGATTTAGCCTCAACCATAGGAACTGGGCCGATTACTACTGAGAAGTCATTTTTATCAAATTTTTCAACATTAATATCATATTTGAGGAAACGAGTATCAAAGCCCATTAAATCGTATATGTAATTCATTAAGCTATTTGCCGAGTTTCCGCGTTTGTATGAACCTATCTTAATATAAGCATATTCAGCATCTGATGAAACTTCTGAGAGATTACCGTCTGATGCCGTTGTTGCCTCACTTGCCTGAGCGCTGAAAGAATTAGTTTCAGTATCAATGCCTGAGACCATAAGTTCATTTAAGTTCTCTAAAGCCTCTTCAGTCTCTTTTGCTAATTTTTCTTCAAGTTCTTCTTGAGCTTTTTTTTCTGCTAACTCCTTTTGTTTATTTTCTTCAACAAATTGAGCTAGTTCTTCTTTTGCTTCAGCCGCTTCAGAGAGCAATTGCTTATTGTCAGCTAGAAGTTGCTCATTATCAGCTAGAAGCTGTTTGTTTTCTTGAATAATTTTTTTTGTTGGTAAAATATTATTTTCTTCAGCTGCATTTGCAGTCGCTTCATTTGCATTGTCGATTTCCCCATCAGTATTGGCATCAGCACTTTCATCAAAAACTTGATTATTAAACTCTAGTGTAGCCGGTTCTTCGTTTAATTGGTCAAGCGACCCCTCAAGTAGCTGATCAACTGAGTCTAAAAGATTATTTAAATCCTCAGCCGATACATTACTAAACTCGTATTCTGTTTCTATTGGCTCAGGTAAAGTTTTTTCTACTTCTATTGCTTCATCAATTTCTGTTGTCTCAATTGTATTTTCTTCAACCTGTTCGACGGGTAAAGTTTCATTTTCGTTACTTAAACTGCTCATTCGCGCAAGTTCTTCTCTTGCTTTCTGACTTTCATTTGCAAGGAAAGTTTCTTCATCAACAAATCTTAGAACAAAATTGTCCTCAGCTGATACTAGGGCGTTTGCAACTGTCATTTTAAGTTTTATACCTGATACATCCTCCGGTGGGTTACCAACTATCGATAAATCTGATGTTAGAAATGCAAGCCATCGAGGTAAATCACTGCCATCTTCTTGTGTCACTGAGTATCTCAATTTTCCTGGACCAGTGATAGAGAATGTATCATTAGATATTTTAAATTTATTACTTTTTTGCGTCGTATTAATTGGGTCGTTAATGATTAGCAGTTGTGGACTTTGCTCATCCAAAGGAACATTTACTTCCGCTTGATAAGTCACTCCCCACTCAGCCAAATTGGTTTTAATGTTGTTACTTAAATCCTCAATAGACATGTTTTGATGATTTTCAGGAAGTATATCTTTACCAATTGATGCATAAATCTGGCCAATGCTATGCTGCATCTCAGAGAAGGCTAAATCTTTTCTAAGCTCTGCAACTAAAAGACTTGCTTCCTCTCGAATAACTTCAAGCTCACCGAATCTTGAGACTTTTTGGGCATTCTGGACCTGTTTACTTATTCTTTTTGCAACGTCTAAATATCTTTGGGCGGTGTCATACTCTTCAATAGCTAGATCGTAATTGATATTTGATAAATGAACTTGAGACAGAACCGTCATCGCAATTGCTAAATGTCTTTCAGCAATCATTTCTTGATTAGCTTTTGAAGCTTTTCTGTTGGCTCCAACAGAGAAAATATCAAATAAATTTCCTCCAATGGATGCCCCATATTCGTATGTGTCTTGGTTGAACAGGTAATTGTTATTAGTGTAACCGTAAGCTGCATTGAACTTCAAACTTGGAATTAGAGCCAACATTGCAGCACGTGTATCTTTGCTTGAAATTCTCTTTTGGTAACGACTTTCCATCAACTCCGGTCTTGAAATAAGAGCAATTTCCTCCATGGTTTGGATATCCATTTTAAGATTTGTTAAGTATGTATCATTATCAGCGAGCGTGAACTTTTGATTAGGAAGCAGCCCCATTAATGTTGCTAATTCATTTTTTGAATTTATAAGCGCACGTTGCTGTGTTTGAAGTGTTCGTTGTACATCAAGTAACTCTTTTTGATAAAGTAAAGAGTCCATTGGCGCTGAAATTAAAAGCTCTTCTATATATTGAGAGTCTGCCAGTGCATCTTCAACTCTTTGAAGAAGTGGATTAAGTTTTTTAAGAAGATTTTCTGATGCTTGAGCTTTCCAATATGATCTAATAATATCACGAGTGATATTTTGAATAGCCTTTCTTTCAAGCTCCTTTGCAATTAAGTACCTATCAGCTTGTTGCCCAGCTCTAATGTACGAAAGACCGAAATCCAATGCATTCCAGGTAAATTCAATACCTCTTGTTTCCTGACTTTTGTCCCTTGAGATTGTATAACCTTCTGTCCCGTCAAGTGATGGGGCAGTGCCGCCATCAGTCGTAACAGTTTTACTTGTAGTAGGTTGAAGCTTCGTAAATTCAGAATAACCTGCACTCAATGCAATATCAGGAAGCATGTCAAATTTTTGAAGGTCTTTTTGACTATTTACTAAAGCAGACTCCATCACACTTATTCTTAAGTCGCGATTGTTTCTGACAGCAATTGCAATTGCGGTGTGCAAGTCAATATTTTGAAAAGACGCATCAACTTCAAGTTCAGAAATATCTTCAGCAATTGAAAAACTTAATGACTCAGCATCAATTTCTCTTGGAGATCGCGCACAAGCAACGAGCGCCAAACATATGAAAACTATAAATAATTTTTTTATTGGGTTGACCATTTATTTGTTTTTATAAAAACCAAGATACTGTCTTAACGGGTAACCGTATCCGGCGCAAGTAATACCAAACTTTAGTAATTTCAGTGTATATATAACCGCTCATTTTGGGTTTTTTTTGCGATCTTGCTACATTTAGTAGCATTACTGCTGTATACAGAAAAGGTATATTTATCAATAAATTACTAAATTTTATTTATATAAATTAACATGACCAAAAAACTAATTCAGGCACTAGAACCACGTATGATGCTCGATGGAGCTGCAGTTGCAACCGCAATCGATTCTATTGATGATTTAGCAAATGCGAACAAAACTGATTTAGATCAAAAATTAAAAGAAAATAATTTTAAAACCGACCAAGATACAAAACTTCCATTTGTAAATCGTGAAAGTATTAATCAAAACACACGAACAAAACAATTTGTGTTCATTGATAGTGCGGTCGATGACATTGAAGTATTAATCGAAAGTTTTGATGACAATACTGAAGTTCACATCATTCAAAGTGATGTGGATGGTTTTAAAGAGATGCAAAATATTCTCGCTGATGAAAAAAACATTGATGGCATTCATGTTATCGGTCACGGTAGTCTAGGTCAGATTGCATTTGGCGATGCGATTTTAAGTAGTGAAACATTAAATGAATACAAACAAACTTTAAAAGACATTGGCGCAAGCTTAAGCGCTGATGGTGATATCTTATTCTACGGTTGTAACATTGCAGCCAATGAAAGCGGTGAGATTTTAATTAAGCAAATTGCCGAGATTACTGACGCTGATGTAGCAGCATCGGACGATGTAACAGGTAAAGGAGGAGACTGGGATCTTGAAAAGCAAACAGGTATTATTGAAACTAAAAATGCTACAGTTGTAGGCTATCAATATGCCCTAGATAACGGTGTAACAGCAACACAAAATGCAGTTGAGATACATAATTCAAATATGAATTTCATGGCAGGTGGTGGAAGCTATACAAACAACACCGGCGGTCAAACAGATCCAGGGGGAACCCGGTATATCGTTACTCTTGAAAGAGCCAATGTAACAACTGGAAGTAATTTAGTTTTTGATTACGCAGTAGCCACGTCAAGTCATGATCCAGACAATGACGGCGCTGTTAATGTTTATATGGTTTACCTGAATGACTATGTAAATAGAAGATATGGGTCAGATAGAGGTATTGTAACCTTTGATAATGAAATTCTCGGTATTTTCACCATTCCAGAAAATACAATCGCAATGTCTGGATATGACATGCCGACTGGAACTTATCCTCTAACATCTGGCTCTAAAAAAGTTCAGATGAGGGATTTTGAATATACTGGTGGTGCACCAGGAACAATGGGTTCAGGAGATGCCTTTTCTGTATCGGGGTCCAATAAAGTTTTAACCTTGGCTTCAGATAATGGACTTAAAGGAGACTTTATCAGGGTAGTTACCAGAGTAGCTTCTGATCCCGTAGTGGGCAATAATGATTCTGGTTATATTAATGAAAATTTAACATTAAGTGTCTCTGATGGTGCAAGTGCAAATGATAGCACGCCAGACACATCAGGAGAACACACAGGTGATGTTTTGCTTAATGATACTGGTGGTGATGGATCTGATTTATTTGTGAGCGCAATAAATGGAGGGTCCCTTGGATCGCCAGTTGATGGGACTTATGGTCAATTAACACTCTATTCAAATGGTTCATACAGTTACTCAGCTAATAAAGATGCTGCGAATGAATTAGATGCAAGTGATACAGAAACTGATACCTTTACTTATACGGTTTCTGATGGAAGCGATACTGCTAATGCAACAATCACAATTACTGTTGCGGGTGTGAATGATGCGCCCGTTGGAGCAGCTGATACAGGTTATATCAAAGAAGATGGAACCTTGACCGTATCAAATGGTGGCTCTGCTGTTACGGGAACTGATAGCAACAATAATAATGAAAGCGGTGATACTACGGGTGATGTTTTGCTTAATGATGCTGACCCAGATGCGAGTGCAAGTTTAACAGTATCTGCTGTGCAAGGACAAGCAAGTAATGTTGGCTCAAATGTTACAGGAACGTATGGTACATTAAATTTAGATGCAAATGGTTCATATACCTATATAGCCAATCAAAGTGCTGCAGACGCACTTGCTGTTAATGCAACTGCAACAGACACATTTGCTTACACCGTTAGTGATGGCACCGCAACAAGCACAGTAAATTTGGAAATCACGGTAATAGGGATAGGACCACTAGGTGTCAATGATACAGCCTCAGTAAACGAAAATGCTTCAATAAATGCAAACAATGCATCTTCAACTGGTGTTCTGGCTAATGATGATGACAATGCTGCCTATGATAGTGAAAGTTTAGCTGTTACGAACGTTAGTTCTAACTCTACAGGAAACAGCGGCAGTGCAACCCAAGGAGTTCTTGGTACCTATGGTACGCTCACTGTGGCAGCTGATGGTACTTATACCTACACGGCAAACACAGCAGCAGCTGAAGCGCTTGATGCAAATGATATTGTTACTGATGTCTTCACTTACACTGTAAAAGATGATGATGATAAAAATTCAAGTACTGCAACCCTAACGATTACGGTAACAGGTGTTGACGATGACCCGGTTGCTGTCAATGATACAGGTTATATCAATGAGGATGGAACACTGACTGTAGCAGATGGTGGCTCTGCTGTTACGGGAACTGATAGCAACAATAATAATGAAAGCGGTGATACCACAGGTGATGTTTTGCTTAATGATACTGACGCAGATGCGAGTGCAACTCTTGTTGTTTCTGCAATACAAGGTGGATCTTTAGGATCAGGTGTGAATGGAACCTATGGTACCCTCACTTTAAACGCAAATGGTAGCTATACATACGTTGCAGATCAGAGTGGCGCGGACGGACTAGCAGCAGGTGCAGTTCAAACTGATGTCTTTACATATACTGTAAGTGATGGAGCTGGCGCAACGAGTAACGGTTCTCTTACAATTACAATAAAAGGTATTGGTCCCCAAGGTGTAGCGGACACAGCATCTGTTACTGAAAATGCAACAGTAACCAACAATAATGCTGCCACAAATGGAGTACTCGCAAACGATGATGATAACGCATCATTTGACCAAGAAAGTCTTGCTGTAACTGCAATTGTTGGAGCATCATCTGGAACGGTTGGGGGTGACACAACCGGTACTCATGGAACACTTTCAATGAATGCAGATGGTACATATTCTTATGCGGCAACTAACGATGCTCTTGATCCAGGTGAACAAGTTGATGATGTTTTCACTTACACGGTAAAGGATGATGATAATAAAAACTCAAGTACTGCGACATTAACAATAACAGTAACTGGAGCAAATGACCCAATTACTGCGGTTAATGATACGGATGATGTAAATGCAGGATCTACAATTACTCGAAGTGAAAGTGATACACAAGAACTCGATCACGACGATACTGACCCTGATGGTGATGATGTATCAGGTAGCTTTACTATTACCAATATCAGACATGGTTCTGATGATTATAACCCTGGTCAAGAAATTACGACATCAAAAGGTAGGTTAACAGTCAATGCAAATGGTTCTTATACTTATGTAGCTGATCAAAACGGTTCAACAAGTCTAGGAAACGGTGTCGAAGCAGATGATGTCTTTACTTATACAGTAAGAGATCACACTGGAGGTGATACAGATACTGCTACACTTACAATTACAATTACTGGTTCAAATAATACTGCTCCCGTTGCAGACAATGATGGTAACGCTGGAACGGGATACATTTTAGAAGATCAAACATTGACAGTTACGAATGGTTCCACAGGAGTTACCGGTCTCGACAGTAATAACAATAACGAAAGTGGTGATAACACGGGGGATGTTTTAAATAACGATACCGATGCTAACGGTGATACACTTACTGTTTCAGCTATTTCAGGAGGATCAGTTGGAGCTGGAGGTGCAACTGGAACATACGGAACATTAACCATCCAAAGTGATGGAAGCTATACCTATAATGCAAACAATGCAAACTCGATAGCAAAAGATACTACTGCAACTGATGTTTTCACATATACAGTCAGTGATGGCAATGGTGGTACAGATACTGCCGACATAACCATTACCATTTTAGGTGTGAATGATGCTCCAAGCGCAAGCAATGATGCCGATGCTGTTGATGAGGATGCTACAGCATCAAAAAATGCTGGAGCGGGAGTACTGTCCAACGATAGTGATGCTGACACGGGTTCAAGCATGACGGTGACAGCAATTACCGGCGCCTCAGCAGGCTCAGTTGGTGGATCAACAGATGGAACTTATGGTACTTTGACAATTAATTCTGATGGTAGTTATTCTTATACTGCTGACAAAGCAGCTGCAGACCAATTGGCACACAACGCTACGGCAAATGATGTATTTACTTATACAGTCACAGATAACGAGAACGCTACTGCTACTGCAACTTTGACTATTGTGGTAACCGGTAAGGGACCTGTTGGTTCAGCTGATACTGCTTCAGTGAATGAGAATGTTTTACTTGAAAAAAATGAAGCAAATGGGGTGCTAGCAAACGATTCAGGTGGAGATACTGAGAATTTGATTGTAACTAATATTTCATCTAATGATACCAGCAATACTGGCACTGCTGGTCAAGGTGTTTTAGGAACTTATGGTACTTTAACTATTAACGCTAATGGAAGCTATTCGTATACACCGGATACAGCCGCCGCAGAAGCTTTGGATAAAGATGATGTTGTTACTGAGGTCTTTACCTATACGGTAAAAGATGACAATGGCGTTAACTCAAGTACTGCAACTCTTACATTTACAATAACTGGAGTGAATGATGCAATTGTGGCAGTTGACGATACAGACAGTGTTGATGAGGACGGTACAGTTACAAGATTAATCAGTGACGATCAAGAACTGGACCATGATGATACCGATGTTGACACAGATGATGTAAGTGGAAGTCTTACAATTACAGACATAAGAACTGGTCCAAAAGATGGAACAGGAACTGATGGGACAGTAGGTGTGGCGCTAACTGGTGAATTTGGAACACTGACTGTTAATGCAGACGGTTCATATACCTATGTTGCTGACCAAGATAAATCAGATCAACTTACCACAGGTCAAACAGGTACAGATACATTCACCTATACAGTTAGTGATGGAAATGACACTTCTACTGCTGAACTTTCATTTACTGTTACAGGTATCAATGATAACGATCCGGTTGCGGTAGACGACACTGACACTGTAAATAGAGATGCAACTATAGATAGAACAAATGGGTCTGCATTTGATTTAGCTATTGATGATACAGATGCTGACAACGATACATTAACAATCACAGAAATTAGAAAAGGCAATAACAAAGGTGGGGGTGATGCTGGAACCATAGGGCAACCACTGGTAGGTGAATACGGAACATTAACGTTACAAGCAGACGGTAGTTATAAATACGTTGCTGATCAGGACTCGATCAATAACCTTGGTCGTGGACAAAGTGTAGTTGAGCATTTTAATTATACCGTATCTGATGGTTCAAGAACTTCAACAGGACTACTTTCAATTACTGTAAATGGTATTAGTGATCCACCTGTTCCAGTGGTTGATACACTAGATATTGACGCTGGCGCACAAACAGAAAAAGGCGCAAATCAAGGGGTATTGATAAATGATACTGACCCTGATGGAGATACTTTATCAGTGGACAGCATTAGAACTGGTGAAGAAAATAAAACGGGTACATCAGGTACCATTGGTACAGCCTTACCCGGTACATATGGTGATTTAACGATGTATTCTGATGGAAGTTACATCTATCAAGCAAACAATGCAAAAGCACTAAATCCAGGTGAAACTGCTACAGAATATTTTACTTACTCTGCAACTGACGGTGAGTCCTCAGTTGAAGCTCAAATCGCAATTACCGTAACAGGTAAAAACGATCCACCTGAAGTCTTATATCCTGTTCGAGATCCAAATACCACTACTGGTACGCCATTTATAATCAGGCACAAACAGATCTTTGATGATCCAGACACAGGTATTTATGATATTGCAGAATATAAGATTATTGACCCTGAAGATGGAACAGAAATAAGTCTTCCTGATGGATTAAGATTAAAGCAAAATAAAATACATGGATCCATTAGCACACCTGGAACATATTCGATCACTATTAGAGCAATAGATGGAGAAGGGCTCTATGCAGACCACACTTTCACAATCACTGTAAATGCCAAACCAGGAGAAATAGTTGAAAAAGAGACACCTGATGAAGAACCAACATCTCCATCCAAACCAATTGTAATTAAACCAAAAAAAGATTATTTAGCAGCTGTTCAAGAGACCATTACTGAGGCGCCAGTAATCAGCGATGATGGCTTTACTCTTGATACGATTTCAATTGCTGATACTGCTTCTCTTTCAAAACCGCTAAAATTTAACGGTGGTTTGAGATTAATGGATGCTGTTGCAAACGAAGTTTCAGGCGATACAGAATCTGATCTAAAAGTTGGAGTTAAACTAAATGATGATAATCAGAAAAATGTAGAGTTGTATTCAGGTCAGCTCTCTAACGGTGAAGCTTTACCTGAATGGATTAGTGTCAATCCTGAAACTGGAGAAACAACAGCTGATATACCAGAAGGTGTTGAAGCGATTGAGGTTCAGTTGGTAGCGCTTGATAAGGACGGAAACACGAGAGATATTAATATTGTTTTAGATAAAGCTAAAATTAAAAGTGACCAAGATTTCACGAGGGGAGCCGTTGATCAGGCAAGGGTAGTTGTTGATAATGATTCAAATGTAAACTTGATCAGAGATAACAACAATGCATCTAGTAATACAGCAAATAATAATTTGAATGCTCAAACAGATTTTGAAGGCACCATGAAGCTAAGCAGTCTTCAAATGGATGCGGGCCAATACACAATAGACGTAATAGATGATAACCAGTCAAATGTGAAAATGTATAAAGCTGAGTTAAAGGGCGGCGGCGAACTTCCTGATTGGATAACAATTGATCCAGAAACTGGAAAAATTGCTGCTGATCCTTCAAAAGGAAGAACAGGTTTAGCAGCTCCAGCTTTCTTAACCGAAAGCCTCCAAGTTCTCGAACTAAAAATTATTGCTGAAGACGAAGATGGTAAAGAAAGAATTATTGAAGTTGAGATAGATCTCAATGAAATAACAGAAACTGAGTCAGATGTTGAAAATTCAGAGACAAATGATGAAGTTTCCTTCATCCCACTTGATGAACAATTAAAGCTACACGCTAAAGTAGCAGATAGCTATGGCGAAAAGATTGTATCTCTAGTAAGTTAATAAATACCTTTATGAACAAATTTGTAACATTTGCGGTAACAGCATGCTGTATATTATTGCCTTATATTTTGTCAGCAGAAGAATATTCTACACGTGTTTTAGTAACTGCAACCGAAGAGGCAACACTCTCAAGTGAACTTGCTGCAAAAGTTGAGTCAATTCCAATTGATGAAGGATCTAAATTTAAAGAGTCTGATATTTTAATTAAGTTTGATTGTTCATTCTTTGAAGAACAAAGAAAAGTTGTTGAAGCACAATTAGAGAGCGCAAGAGTAACTCTAAAGAGCAATCAAGACCTTGCCTTGATGAGATCCATTGGTGAATATGAGGTTCATTTATCAGAAATCGATGTAAAGCGTGCAGAAGCTGAATTACAGATTGCTAAACTCAATACAGATCGATGCATAATTAAAGCCCCTTACGATGGTAAAGTATCTAAAGTTTTTGTTAATGAGTTTGAGAGCATTGAAAGGCAGCAGCCATTGGTCGAAATCATTGGTTCTGGTATTCTTGAGGCCAAATTGATTGTTTCAAGCAAATGGCTTGCTTGGATTGATGAGGGTTATCCAATGAAAATCAGCATTGATGAAAATGGACAAACATATAGCGCCAAAATTCATACTATCGGCGTTGATATTGATCCTGTTAGCCAAACCATCGACATTACTGCAAAATTTGATGAAAATTATGATACATTACTGCCAGGCATGAGTGGGACAGCAACGTTTTGAATGATAATACTTCAATAAAAATAGCAAGATTAATTACTCTTGAGAAAAAATTTCGGACTGCAGAAAACTTATCCGAGCTAGGATTCGTTTGTGCAAATGAGTTAAGAAGTGTTGTTGATTATAATTTTTTATTTTTTCTTAATAAATCTGCAACAGGTCGACAGAAAGTCCAAACTATCTCTGATATTTCAGTCGTTGATAGAACAGCACCGACAGTTACTTTTGTTGAAAGATTAATAAATAAAAAGAAGGTTGAAACGGGAGTCTTTTCAGAAGTTTCAATTAGTGATTTAAGAGAAGATGGTTCAAATTTAGACTTACCTGAAAATTTTCCAAATGAGTTAATGGTTGTTCCATTAATTTCAAGAACAAAGGGCGACTTAGGCTCTTTGGTCATTGTACGATCTGCTAAAGTTTCAAATTCAGAAAAAGAACTGTTGCAGCATATTGCTGAAACATTCAGCCATGCATTGGATTCATTTTTATCAAGAGGATCGGTAATACCATTTATTGGTAGAATTTTTTCAGGTTGGTTAAAGTGGTTAATATTATCAGCAATTGCACTTGCAATGTTTATGCCAATTAACATATCCGCAGTAGCTCCAGTCGAGGTTATCGCTAAAAATCCGTCAGTTGTTACATCGCCAGTAAACGGTGTAGTGAAAAAAGTATTAGTTAACACAAATGATGCTGTTGATGTTGGTATGGAGCTTATAAAATTAGATGATCTCAATTTTAAATCTCAATATGAAATAAACTTACAGGAATTAGAAGTTGCTGAAGCAGAATTACTTAGAGCCAAGCAATCCTCATTCACGAATGATGAGGCAAAAGCAAAGCTGGTTGAGCTATCAACTGAAGTTGCGTTGAAGAAAAAGCAAGTTGCTTATGCCGAAGAACAATTAAAATATTCCGTTATTAAAGCAGAGGTTTCGGGAGTTGCAGTTGTTGAAGATTTTATTGATTGGCAAGGTCGTCCTGTAAATATAGGTGAAAAGATACTAACGATTGCCGACTCAAATGATATTGAGTTCTTAATTTACTTGCCAACAAAAGACTCACTATTTATTGAAAAATCAGCAAGAGTTAAAGTATTTTTGGACAGCAGCCCACTAAACTCAATTGAAGGTAAAATATTAAGAACTTCTTACAAACCTGAATTAACAGCTGAGAATATTTTAGCTTATAAAATTCATGCTAGCCTTGAGGATAATATTGATCCACCGCGTATTGGATTAAGAGGATCTGCAAAAATTTATGGAGATCGGACATCTCTTTTTTATTATATCTTCAGAGTTCCAATTAATATCAGTCGACAATTTTTGGGAATATAAATGATTGTACCGTCTATTCGACAAGATTTAAAACTCAGTGAGGGACCCAAGAAAGAGGACGGTTCAGCGTCATGGCTTCTTTATGACTCCTTAAGAAATAAATACTTTTCGATAAATAAAAAAGCATTTGATCTTCTTAAAAATTGGTCAAGTGGAATTGAGACGACAGAATTTATTGAAAAAATAAAAAAAAGTAATCTGTCTATTACACAAGAAGAAATTGAAGAATTTATCAGTTTTCTGAATTTGAATAATTTAACCATTAAAAAAACAGGTGATGAAGTTAAATCTTTAGTTGTTCAAAAAGAGAAACTTAACAAACACTGGCTGTTAAAAATTATTCATAATTATTTGTTCTTTAAAATTCCAATATTTAAACCAGGAAATGGTCTTGAAAACAGTTTACCTTTTGCATTGTTTCTCGGATCGCAAACCAGCAGACTTATAATTTATATTCTGGGGATCATTGGTATTTTTTTAACAATCCAAAACTATGAAACATTTTTAACAACATTTTCTTATTTCTTTAATCTTAATGGATTGATTTTGTTTGGTGTAACGATTGTTTTTGTAAAAGCCTTGCACGAACTAGGGCATGCATATGTTGCCACTTATTATAAATGTAAAGTTTCTTCAATTGGTCTTGCAATGCTGGTTTTTTTCCCCTTCTTGTACACAGATACAACCGATGCTTATAAATTAACTGATCATCGAAAACGCTTACTGATTAATTTTGCTGGCATGCTGACTGAATTGCATCTTGCCCTTCTTGCTACATTTGTTTGGGCTGTAAGCCCTGAAGGCATTATCAAAAGTGCTTCATTTTTTATTGCAACTTCAAGCTGGATATCATCACTTCTAATTAATATTAGCCCGTTTATGCGATTTGACGGTTACTATGTGCTCTCAGATTTTCTTAGGGCGGAAAATCTTCAACCGCGCTCTTTTGCTTTAGGTCGATGGCAGATTAGAGAATGGATCTTTGGATTTAAATTCCAACCACCGGAACAGCTCATGAGTCAAAGACGGTGGACTTTCATCATTTACGCTTGGATGACATGGATATATCGCTTCTTCATATTTATTGGAATTGCCTTATTGGTTTATTATTTAACATTCAAAATTCTTGGCATAATTCTGTTCATTATTGAGATTGTTTGGTTCATTTTACTACCAATTTGGAGAGAAATTAAACAGTGGTGGGGACTTAGAAGGTACATGCGTTTTAATTGGACTTCTTTAAGATCAATTTTTATTTTCTCAGTATTTTTGGCAGCAATGTTAGTGCCATGGCGAAGTTCACTCAGTCTTCCAGCGGTGATTGATCGAGGTGAAGTGGTTGATATCTATCCAACAGAGGATTCTGAGATAAAAGAGATTTTTGTTATTTCAGATCAACAAGTCGAAAAGGGTGATTTATTAATTACTATGATGAGTCCTTCTTTATCAAATAAAGTTGATAAAGCAATTGAGCGCGTAAAGATGATACAGCAAAAACTAGATCGTCGAATTGGATCAGAGGCTGATATGAGTAATCTCATGGTGTTAGAAAACCAATTAAAAGTAGAATTTGAAATTCTTAAAAGTCTTAAAGAAGAAAATGAAAATCTATCAATTTATGCACCAATGAGTGGGGTGATAAAAGATCTTAAGTACTTAAATAATGGACAGTGGGTGAATATAAAAGAAAAACTATTTTCTATTGTTCAATTCAATGACACTAAAGTTGTTGCATTTATAAGCGAGAATGATTTGGACAAACTTGAAGGTAATACAAGCGGCTATTTTGTTCCAAAAAATAATGAATTTGATGAAGCAGAAGTTGTCTTGGTTTCACAAAATAATACATCAACAGAAGAACTTCCCTACTTATCACTAGTATCCACTTTTGGTGGATCAATTGCATCACGTGAAGTTAAGGGAGATAGAAAAGTTGTTTATCGACCAGAAGAAGCTTTGTACCAGCTTAATTTTTCTACTAGTACAGAAGTTGAGACTGTTCAATGGCAAACAGCAGGTAAAGTAAAAATTCAGACTGAAAACTATAATATTTTTCAAAATTTATTTAAATTGATTTCTTCAACGTTAATCAGAGAAAGTGGATTTTAGTGGTGCCCCTAGCTGGTTACGCTCCAGCGGCTGATCATTACCAATGACCTGCTTTACTATTAAGCGATAGGGGCTTAATAGAAATTACTCTTTTGTACCATAGCCTTTTGTGATAGCAATTGCCACGCCAGCAACACAAATGCTTAAGAAAGCAACTAAAGAAATTACACTGACCCAGATATTAATATCAGATGCCCCGTAAAAGGACCATCTCATGCCATTCACAAGATATAAAACTGGATTAAAGTAAGTTACATTTTGCCAAAATTCTGGAAGCATTTCTACGGTGTAAAGACTACCACCTAAAAAAACTAAAGGGGTGACGATGATAAGTGGCACAACTTGCAACTGTTCAAAATTTTCACTGAGCAATCCAATAAGAAATCCAAAAAGACTAAATGTAAGACATGTTAATACCAGAAGAAAAAGCATTAATAAGGGATATTGAATTTCTAGTTCAACAAAGAAAGTTGCAGTAATGAGTATAATGACACCAACAATAAGTGATTTAGTTGCACTGGCTCCAACAAATCCTATGATAATTTCTAAAGAGGAAATAGGTGCCGCAAGGACTTCATAAATCGATCCGGTAAATTTTGGAAAAAATATTCCAAATGAAGAGTTAGATATACTTTGAGTTAACAAAGTCAGCATCAATAAACCAGGTACGATGAATGACCCATAACTGACACCTTCAATTTGCGGAATCATACCCCCAATAACTGAACCAAATACAATGAAATATAAAGAAGTCGAAAGCACGGGCGAAAGCACACTTTGGAAAAGGGTTCTTCTCATTCGATCCATTTCATGAAAATAAATTGCTCTGATTGCGTAAAAATTCATTATTTTTCCTTTACCAGTTCCACAAAGATCTTTTCAAGTGAACTTTGCTCTGTATTTAAATCTTTTAGTTTTAATCCAGCTTCTTTCATATCTTGTAAGAGAGATGTTATTCCAGTTTGTTTACTTTGTGTATCGTATTGGTAATCAATTGATAATCCATCATTAACTATTGTAAGTTTATAATTTTTTAGTGACTCAGGTAATGTCTTAACTGTTTCATGTAAATCAATTGTTAGAGTTTTCTGGCCTAAACTTTTTATTAAATTGGATGTTTCATCAACTACTATCATTTCACCTTTATTAATGACTGCAACTCGGTCAGCTATTGCTTCTGCTTCTTCTATATAATGGGTTGTCAAAATTATTGTAACACCTTTATCTCTTAAATTCTTGATGACTTCCCACATGTCTTTTCTTAATTCGACATCAACACCAGCTGATGGCTCATCAAGAAATAAGACTGAAGGCTCATGAGAAAGAGCTTTAGCAATCAAGACGCGTCTTTTCATTCCTCCAGAAAGCTCATTAATTTTGGAGTCTTTTTTATCCCACAAACTTAAATCTTTTAGTATTTTTTCAATATACTGAGGATTAGGAGGCTTACCATATAAGCCTCTAGTATAGGATACGTTGTTATAAACAATTTCAAATTGTTCTAAGGTTAGCTCCTGAGGTACAAGTCCAATTTGTGACCTAGTTTTTCTATAATCTTTAATAATATCGTAGTTACCAACCTCAACTGTCCCAATACTTGGTGTTACAATTCCACAGATAATACTAATCAAAGTTGTTTTTCCTGCACCATTAGGTCCAAGAAGTGCAAATATTTCATTCTGTTTGATATCTAAATTAATATTATTGAGTGCCTGAAATTCATTACTGTAAGTTTTAGATAAATTTTTTACTGAGACGACATTTTGCATCGGTCCCTTATACCAGCAAATTTTTGAAAATAAACACTTCTATCTTGTTTTGAACATATTTTTATCAAAATTAAGCCTTGCTTTTTAGGTACATATTTATCAAACATGAAAAAGTCGAAGATGAAACCTCAGTACATAAGAAGACAATCCTATAATGGTGAATCGACTCTCGTGATTATACCTTCAACCACAAAGCTTAAACTTTCTAGAACCCCTAAACTTTTATCAAGCTTTGTGATCGCGACAGGTTTTCTTGGCTTGATGTTTTTCTCCATTAGTGGCTAAAATCCTTTCGGTACGGTTGTACTGGTACCGAAAAGATTAAAAATTTTCTTCAGATCAATAATATTAGTTGTCTCGTATTCATCTTTTATCTAGAATTTTAATGAATAACCGGGGGAAAAATTAATGTCAGTTTTAGATCGTTTCAGTGAAATCAGTTCAAAAATTTACATGGGTGGTAAATTTTATAAAAGTCAATCAACAGACTCAATTGATGTGATTGACCCTGCAACCGAAAATAAAATTGGAGAAATTCCTGAAACTTCACAATCTGAAATTGATGAAGTTGTATCTATTGCGAACAAAGCTCATAAGGCTTGGAATCAAAAATCTCCACTTGATCGAAGTCATGTCCTCCATGAAGTTGCAAATAAAATGGGTGAAATGGCACCACTATTTGCTGAAGCTCTGACAAGAGAAATGGGAAAACCCTACAAGGAGTCAATGGATGAAGTTCATTGGAGTATTCACAATATTCGTTTTTATGCAGAGATGGGCAGAGGTGAAACAGGAAAAGTTATAGGCTCTGCTGTTGAAGGACAGTTTCATTACACACTCAAACAACCTTTGGGTACATGCGTCTTAATCTTACCATTTAATTATCCAATGGTGTTACTTGCATGGGAAGCAAGTGCCGCTTTGGCTGCGGGAAATGCTGTCATTATCAAGCCTTCACAATACACATCTCTAACTACACTGTTATTTGCTGAAGCTTTCAAGGCATTACCAGATGGATTATTTCAAGTTGTAACAGGTGAAGCTGCTGCTGGAAAATCATTAGTTGAGCACAAAGATACGCATATGGTTGCATTTACAGGCAGCGTTCCAGTTGGAGTAAGCATTGCTTCCAAGTGTGGTGAACTTATGAAAAGATCATTAATTGAAAATTCTGGAAATGACCCCTTCATTGTTATGCCATCAGCTCCTATGGACATCACTGCACGAGCAGCAGCGTTTTCTGCATATATGAATTGTGGACAAATATGTGTTTCAGCTGAAAGATTTTTTGTGCATGAAAAAATTCATGATGAGTTTGTTGAAAAATTAATTGAAGAAACAAAAAAGATTAGAGTTGGTAATGGTCTTGATAAGGTAGATATGGGTCCAATTGTTTCATCAAAAGAGAGAGACCGATACGAGAATGTTTTACGCAAAGCTTTAGATGAAGGCGCAAAAGCTGTTGAGGGTGGAGGGCGACTAAGTCAGTTTAATAAAGGCTGGTTTGTTGCACCAACTGTCCTGGTTGATTGCAATGATGAAATGAGTATATTTAACAATGAAAGCTTTGGTCCAGTTGCGCCAATTTGTAAAGTATCTAGTTTTGAAGAGGCTATGGAGAAAGCAAATAACTCTAGATATGGACTTGGTGCTAACATTTATACAAAAGATTTATCAGAGGGAATTCGTGCTTCAGAACAATTCCAGGCAGGAATGGTTTGGGTAAATGCGCCGTTGCTTGATAATGATGCTGGCCCTTTTGGAGGAACAAAACTCTCTGGTATGGGTCGACAATTAGGTGCGGAGGGATTAGAGACATTCAGAGATACCAAGACTGTGATGATTGATCCTGATTGTCAGCCACAAGATTTCTGGTGGTTTCCGTATTCTGACGAGGAAATGTATAAGAAATAAATTGAAAATTTAAAAAGAATTTTTATTTAACTTAATACATTTTTATGAGAACAGTTGTACTAATTATAGTTGCATTAATTATTGCTTTTTTTCTATATCAGGCCTTTAGTAATCAAACGATAGAAGAAGAAGTTGCTCAAGCTCAAAAGCCAATTCATCCTGAAACTATAGTCGCTTATCAAAATAATTGTGCTTCTTGTCACGGGGTTAATTTACAGGGTCAAGAAGGTTGGCAAAATACTCTAGATGAAGATGGACATCGGCTAGCACCACCATTAAATGGTACTGGTCACACGTGGCACCATTCACCAGAATATTTATTTCAAGTTATTAAATATGGCTTTCCAAGTTTCGATCCAAATTATGAGGGAAAGATGCTTGGCAATGATAGTTTAAGTGAAGATGAGGTTTGGCAGCTGATTACTTACATCAGACAAGAATGGCCAGTACAAATACAAGATGTCTATAACAGTAGATATGAGTAAACGCTGTTACCAGTCAAAAAACCCATGAACACCAGTTTCTCCACGGTAATATTCAATATTACTTGCAGCCATCTCATAGCCAACAACTGCAAGGTCCTCGATATTTTGGGTTTCTATTTTCATTTTTCCAGTAACATAAACAGGTTCCCACCACGCTAAACCTTCCCATGGGTTTTCTGCTTCAACATAAACCAGTTGATTAGGTGCTGGAGGTGGAACATGAATGCATGCTCCAATATATGGAACCAACAGAAAGCTATTCACTCCCCGTCCAAATGTATCTAAAGGAAGAACATATCCTGGTATTTTAACTTCTTTATCAACCAAGCTTTTGTTGAATTTTACTTCTCCGGGACTAAAGACTGAAGTCCATGGAATCAAATCGTCCCAGTCTATTTCTTTGGGAACAGCATATGCGGCGGTTGTGATAAATAATAAAAGTAATATTAAATATTTTAATTTACTCATCAGATTTTGATTGTCATTCCATCATTTATTGAAAACCAGTACGCCCTAATTGCAGGCAATAAGCTGACTAGTATAGATGCAAAAATAAATGTCATAAAAACATACATATCTCGTAAAGATAACATTTCAACATTCACCAAAATACCATAATTATAATCGATCCAAGGTTGTAAGATAGATAATGAGAAGAATAATAAAATAACACTTAACAATATACTAAGCACTGAAATAAAAATTGCCTCAAGCATCAAGAGCCCAACAACAGTTCTAGGTGATGCTCCCATGGCCCTCCAAATTGCCATTTCTCGTCTTCTTTCACTTAAACTTGAAAACATGATAGCTGTCATGCCAATCAATGTTGTAAATATGACAACAATTGATATCCCCAACAATAAATTTTCAACCACACCAACAACACGCCAGAGTTCCTGCAGCGCTGCACCAGGTAGAATCGCTGTCATTGCTTCCTCAGGGTACTCATTAATCCATCGTTGAAGATTAAAGATTGTTAATTTTGATTTCACTCCAATGAGAGCGGCGGTAATATTTTTAGGAGTAAGATCCATTTTTCGGATTTCTTCGATGGGCGTTTCTTGCCCAGGAATTTTTGCTCCAGTAGACCAATCAACATGTATTGCTTCAATTGCAGCCAAACTCACAATCACAGTATTGTCTACTGGCGTACCCGTTTTTTCCAATATTCCAGAAACTCTGAATGGTTGATCGTCATGCTCTGAAAATGATTGAAGGCCATGCGCTACGATTAGTGGCGTGTCTATGTCATATCCTAGTTTTTCAGCTACTCCAGCACCCAACACTACGTCATAAAGATCTTCAAATAAGTATCCTTTATCAATATTAATTGATTGACCACCTCTATACTTATAACGAGCAAAGAAATCTTTATTTGTTCCCATAACCCGAAAACCTTTATGGCTGTCACCAAGTGAAATTGGCACTGCCCAATCAACTTCTTCTTTATTCACAATATCCAAGTAGCTTTCCCAGGTGATGTTATTGGTTGCATTGCCAATCCTAAATACAGAGTAGAGCATCAATTGAACTGAGCTTGCTCTTGCACCAATAATTAAGTCTGTTTGAGAAATTGTATCTGTAAAACTTGTGTAAGCAGATGTTCTTAATTTTTCTACACTCATGTAAAGCATTAGAGAAAAAGAAATTGCAATAACGGTCATGCCTACAGTTACTAGTCTTGCGTAGAGAGAGCTCAATGAAAGTTTTAACAACATATCTAATCTTCTCGGGTTAACACTTCATTGATATCTATTAATCGATCAAATCGTTCAGCAAGAGATTTATCATGAGATACCATAAGTAAAGTTGATTTGTTATTCGAAATCTGTTCAAACATGAGGTCTAAAAAAATTTGTTGTGCATCTGTATCTAGCGAAGATGTGGGTTCATCTGCAATAACTAAGGAAGGATTGCCTATCAATGCTCTTGCCACGGCTACTCTTTGTTGCTGCCCAACACTAAGACTACTTGCTTTATATTGATCAATATCATCAGGTAATCTCAATTGTTTGCAAATATTTAAGGCCGATTCTCTTTGATTAGTTACATTAGCAGATCTTACTTTTGAGAAATAAAGAGGCAGAACAATATTATCTATAACATTTGCATATGGGAGTAGATTAAATTGCTGAAAAATAATACCTATATTATCTGCTCGATGTTCATCTTTAGTTTTAGAAGAAAGCTTATTTATCGTACTTCCATTAATTGATATGCTTCCAGATAAAGGGTTTAAAAACCCACAAATTAATGAAAGAAGAGTTGTCTTGCCTGAGCCACTCTCTCCCAATAAAAGAACCTTTTCACCTTTATTGATCTCGAAATTGGGGACAAATATTTTAAAGCTACTTTTTTTTGACCAATGAAATCTTACAGAGTCAATTTTAATAATATTTTCATCCAATTAGATTTTTCCTTTTAAGTCTATGAAAGGCCTATCTCCTTCCACTTCAAAACTCGTGGATCCAACTTCAGATACAAATTGTATTTCAAGCTCTCCAGAGTTAGGAAAAGTAGTAAAATATGGAAAGTCTATTCTGTCAATTTCTTTTACATTACCGCATGTAAATGAATAGTGAGCAACAAACTCATTATGAGCTTCTTCCTCATGTTCATCATGATTGTGCTCATCCTCGTGATCGTGCTCATCTTCATGCTCATGCTCATCTTCATGATCGTGCTCATCTTCATGATCATGCTCATCTTCATGATCATCTCCCTGATTT